>JAWKPJ010000001.1:0-593894 GCA_041390745.1 Thermomicrobiales bacterium
GGCAGAGAGCGGCGGCAACTGTCCGTGAAAGTCGCTGATATCCAGGATGGTGACATCTCGCAGCGCCGAGCCGTTTTGCACCGCGTTCAGGAGCAAGTTCCCGCTGGCGTTTTGCGGCCCGGGCGCCCCGAGCAGCATCGCACCCGTCGGCGCGACATCGGTCGCCGCGGCACTGACGTCACGGCCGGCTGCCAGGGACGGGCCGGCAACGTAGAGCGTCCCGTTCCGGGTTACCGGCGCGGCCCACGCAACGTCAGCCCCGGCAACGATGTCGCCACCCAGGTTGCTGCCGAAGCGGTACGGAGAGTTCAGCACCACGACAACATCACCGGTGCGGCTCGGGTGCAGCAGATCGAGCCCTTCGACGTTGCGTGCCTCGTCCCGCCGGTAGACATCAGCTACCACGGCTGAGTCCGGCGCATCAGAGGCCCGCACAGCCGTGAAGGCTGCGGCAATCTCGTCCTGGAGCACCTCCAGCGCATCCTCGGCAACACTTCCCGCAGCTTCGCGGCCATCAAGGTTGACGTAGATCTGGGCGAACTGCCCATCCCAACACGCCTTGAGCTGGGGTCCAACGGGCAGGCTCTCCGGATCAGGCGTGCCTTCTGGCATCGAGACTGGCGCCGGCAGGCAGTTCCCCGGCTGTAGACCCTCAGTCAGGCCGGCTGCCGCCAACACTGCCCCGGCATCGACCACCTGGGTGGTTGCGACCCCGCTCCCCAGTGCCGCAAGCATCAGGTTGGCCTCGCCGCCCAGTGCTGACTCGGCCGCGCCAAGGAGGTTGTCCACCGCCACGTACCCTGCCTCGCCGGCTGCAGTGGTCGCGCCGGCAACCGGGGTCGCCGCACCGGCGTCCACGGCGGCAGAAGTCGTAATGTCGGCGCCGAGCAGCAGCAGGTCAGGGTGCACGCCGAGGTCGCCGGTGAGAAAGGCTAGCGCCTCCCGGGTCTGGGCGAGACTTGCCGCACGCTGCTCCGCGAAGGTCTGCTCATCGATCAGGCCAGCGCGCAGGGCTGCGTCGTCTTGTGAGATCGCCGCGCCGAGTTGCTGGTTCACGCTTTCCGCGAAGCCGCCTTCGCGGACACATGCGTCCAGGCCCTCGCAACCACTCCAGGACGCATGGAGCCGGCTGACCGGCGTAACGTAGAGACTGACCTGGCTGAGATCGGGCGCAAGCGCCAGCACCTTGAACGCGAGACCAGCGGTCGCGCCAGCCAGGTCTCCCTGGAGGGTGACCGCCGCCTCGCCCCAGCCGCCAGGCGCCACCGGGGCAGTCAGGCTGGCGTCCTTGTCAGTGCTCACGAAGGCCTGATCGTAGTTCGTCTCACCGTCGTCTGTCGTATCGATCACCAGGAGATTGAGGGTTCGCTCCGGGTTGGCGGCTTCATCGGTGGATTCCACCGTGAACGCGGCCTCCTGGGGATCACTGAATGACGCCGGCACGCTCGCCCACCCCGCAGCAGGCGCCAGATTCAGCGCGGCCAGGCCAGCTCCGCGGTCGCTTGCCGCCGCAATCTCATCTTCCGTGGCTCCCGTGCGTGCAACCGTTGCCAGGGAGAAAGATTCAGCAGTTCCGATGACTGGCCCTTGCAGGACGGCGTCTTCGCCGCCCAACCCCGGCCAGCCAACAGCGGCGACAAGCTTGCCCGCGCGCTCGGCCGCCAGCGGCAAGGTGTCGGCCTGCACGCTGCCCGGATCGGTCCACACGGTCACGTCCGAGAAATCGGGGGAGCCCGTGCGGAAGAAGGTGTCGCTTACGACGCCGCTCTCTGATGGCCACGCACCGGTCAGCAGCGTTGTGAGCGCCGGACCGGCGCCGCCAGGGGCGAGCAAGCCGCCCCGGCTGCCCTCCTGGACGATCCCGGCCAACGTGGGCAACTCGCCTGCCTGCAGCAAGGCATCGGCGGCAGCGTCATTCCAGCCTGTCACCGCCGCCAGAATGAGCGGCGCGCCGGACGAGGCCACCGGCGTTGCTGCGTCCTGCGAGGCAAGTACCGGTGGCGCGAGTTGGGCCGAGATGAGAAGAGCGGCTACGAGCAGTGGACGAAGTCGCGGTCGGCGCATCGGGCGGGCTCCCTTCTGTCTGGCGCGGCTCGTGTTGTTTCAGCGACAGTATGCAGGGAAACTCCGGATTTTGGTTGTCGTACCGTAAAGTGCAACGCCGGTCAGACGCAGGAGAGGCTACGCAAGCTCGTACAGACCGATGGCTTCGAACTCGGCGGTGAATGGCTCCGTGCCCTCGGAGGTCATGAGCGCGCCGAACCGGAGTTCTCCGGCCGCGCCGATCTCGGGCAGCGGAGTAGCTGCGGCAGCGGCAAGGTCCACCCCGTTGACCAGGAGCAGAGGAAAACCTTCGGTCACGCGGAGTTCGATAGTCGTCACCTCCCCCACAACGGTGTCAGGAAACGGAAAGGCGCCGGCCCATGGGACAAACTGGGCATCGTCGCCGGAATACTCCAGCACCTCCCAGGTCCGGTTGCCCGGATCCACCGCGAACACCCATTGCCCGCCATCCGGGTCCGTGTGGGTCTCGAACGTGACCATGCCATCCCCGCTGGCGCCGCGCAGGTCCAGCACTGCCGCATAATTCTGTCCCGTCAACGATGATGTCGTCAGCGGGAAACTGGAGATGCGCCCCGCCTGGGTGATTTCGATGACGAACGCGCCGTCCTCGTACAAGCTGGCCGCGCCCTCGTTCACCGCCTCCAGGAAATGCCTGTCGCCGTCAAAGCCATCCTGCGAAATTGCACTGCGGTACAACGCAATACGCGACAACTCAGCTTCCGCCTCCATGCGGCCGGGGTCGATCCGCTGCGCATCGTGGAACGCCACACGCGCGGAATCGAGCCTGCCCGCCGCCGCCTCCTGGCGGCCCAGCGCGAGGTAGGCATCGTAGAGGGCCGCCAGCAAGCTGTTGTCGCCCGGGGCGCTGGCCAGAGCGTCACGGTAAAAGTTCGTCGCACAGCGCCAGTCCCCGCGCGCTGCACACCCTTGAGCGGCAGCCAGACTGGCCGCGAGTGGATCGCTCTCAGGAGTCAGCGTCGCCGCCGCACTCGTCCCAATCTCTCCCACCACTGCGGCGTCCACACGTTCCAGTAGCGGCCGCGCCAGGTTGATGGGTCGCAACTGCGTCAGCGAGCCGCCAGTCGGCAGACATCCGACATCTTCCGGGCCGATAGTCCCGTCCCGGTTCGTGTCGCCGATCCGGCAATCGAGTGCTGATCCCGAAGTCGGGATGCCGACAAGCTGACCAGCCGCGTTGAGCGCAGCGCCTCCGGAGTTCCCGCCTGAGGTGACCGCGTCGCTGTTCATCCACGCCGTGCCGTCAACACCCTCTTCGAAAAGGAACCCGCTCACGACGCCTGTGGTGTAGGTCAGCGAACCACTGCCAATAGCCGGGAACCCGAAAATGTGGACGGGATCACCCAGGTTCATGGCGTCGGAATCCCCGAGAGGCACGGGAGCCAGGGCGAGGCCGGCCTCATCAAGCGGCGTGCCGTCGCGGTCGGCGTCGATCCTCAGGATCGCGAGGTCGAGGTCGGGATCGGTGGCTGCCACCCAGGCGAGGTAGCGAGGTTCCGGCAAGTGCCGGCCGTCTGAAGCGGCCACCATGAAGCGATCTGGCTCGACCTCAAGGTGCGCCACCTTGCCTTCGGCGGCAAGCTGCTGCTCAAGCTCCGCCAGCTTGTCGCTCACGCCAGCCGGAGCGATGAGGTGGTTGTTCGTCAGGATCAGGCCATCTGGCGACACAATGGTGCCGCTGCCAACCGCATACCAGATCACCTGCTCACGGTCGTCGACTTCGCCGCGCACGACGATCGAGAGTTGCACGGCAGCCTCGACCGCGTTGCCCAGGACGACCGGATCCAACTGGGCTGCTGCGGGTCGGGCAGCGCTCGCGAGTAGCGCCAGCACGCACGTCAGGGTGACCGCTACGCGCAGCGCACCTCCGAACCCGTTCCCGCGCTGTCTGTCCCTACCCCGTCGTGCCATCGTTGATTTCAACGCACCGGAACCGCCGGCCGTATCGCTGTCACATCAGGACGGGATCTCGAAAATCGTGATGGATTCGAAGTCCACACTGAAATAGTCGCCCGCGCCAGAGAGGCTGCCGGGGTTGACACCAGCGCCGAAGCCCAGCTTCAGGCTGCCAGGAACCTCGGGCATTTCCACGCCGCTCGGCGTCACAACATCCACCCCGTTGACGTAAAGGACAGGCACGCCGTCGATAATGTCTACCTCAAGTTGCTGAATCCCGTCGCCAACTCCGGCTGGCAGCGGGCGTGGCTCAACCCAGTAGAAGAGATCGCTGTCGGTGGCGCTGGCCCGGTAGAGGCTCCACTTCCTTGCGACTGGATCGACGGCAAAGTGCCACTCGGTGACGCCATCCTCAGCAATCATCCAGAGCATGATTTCGCCCCAGCCCCGTGTTTCCCCGATGTCCGCCACCAGCGCGGCGTTCCGCCCCTCCGTCGGCAAGTTCGAGACGGTGATTCCATCGAGGTTGCCGGGTTTCGTGATCGCGAGGCGGAAAGCGCCATCGGCGATATCCCAGGTGCTGAAGTCGGTGTCCGACGTGTCAAGCACATTCGGGTCGTCGAATTCCTCGTAGAGGCCCCAGAGATCAGCAACAGGCTCCGGCGTGGGAGTAAACGTTGGTGTGGGAACGGGTGTTGCCGTCGGTTCGGGCGTAGCGGTTGCGGTCGGTTCGGGCGTGGCGGTCGCGGTTGGTTCAGGGGTGGCGGTTGCCCGTGGCTGGAGGGTAATCGAACCCGCAGGCGGCACGGTCTCCGTGGCGGCCTGCGAAACCGTCGCCTGCGCTCCAGCGTCCTGAGCACTCGACACGGGCGCTGGCAACCCCTGGAGCCACGCCGGGGCATTGATCGTCAACGCCGCGCACCCGGTCGTCAGGCAATCCGCCTGCGCGGCCGAGATGCCCCGCACCACTCCGGCCGGAATCGGCTGGGTCGCGGCGACCTCGACCGACGCCACGGTTGTTCCGGCGCGCATGAGCGTCAGCACCCGATACTCCGGATCAACGTCGGCCCACCAATCCGTCTGGTATGCCAGCATCCGGGACTGATCGCCATAGGTGGGCGCATTCGTCACTTCCCGGAGATCGGTCACGACGTCGCCGAGGCTTTGCTGTTCTGTCTCCAAAAACGCCTGCGCGTTGCCGACGCTGTCGAACTCGTACAGGCGAACACCAACGCGCCCGGGCGCGGGGAACACCCCGTCCGGCAGGTAGATTTCGGTCTCGTAGCCGTCGACTACGCCAATGCTCTGCCAGTAGCCGGTCCATTCCGCCGCGCCGTCGGGCCTGGCGTACCATCGCGTTGGCGCCGCCTGCCCATCCTGCATGAGGTAGAAGTCAGCGAAGCCGCCTTTGCCGTCTGCAGTGACTCGCGCCACACGTGCCGAGAGCGCGTCGTCGCCCGCCGCTGGCGCCATCAGCCGGTCTGCCAGGACCTTCCCCAGGTTGACTGCCTCTGCCTGCAACACCTGACCATTGGTGACAGGCCCACCGACACGCACCGTGCCGACCAGGGCGCCGACGCGCGCCGTAGCCTCGTAGGAGACCATGTCTTCTCCGCTGCCGGAATCGACGTAGGTCCAGGTGCTCAGTTCAGACTCATCTCCGTATGGCTCCGCAGGAAGGTCAGCGATTCGGTAGGACTCCTCCAGTTCCTCTTCAGTGAAAGCAAATCCGTTTTCGGCATCCGCGACTGTCGGGTATTGCCAAAGCGTGCTGGTAATGGTGGTGGGCGGGCCAGCATCGTCCTGGGTTGTCAGGGCGAGCAGGTACACCTTCTCGAGGTTCGTTTCCCCCAGCCGATCTGTCCACGACTCGTCGAGGCCAATCTGGGCCGGTACGCCCCGCTGGTCGACCATCTGGCTCCAGTCGATCACGAAGTCAGCCATCCCCTCGCGTTCAACATCGGCGGGAGAAAGCGCGAGCCGCGGCAGGTCCGGATCACCGGTCTGTGTCAGCGTAGTCGGAGCAACCGAAGCGGTGGGCGTGACGGCCGGCGTCTGGAGAACGTTGCTCCCTGGTGAAGCTGAGGCGGCCTTCTTCAGCAAGGGCAGCGCCTGATTGATCGGCCGCAACTGCCCAAGCGAGCCGCCCGTGGGAATGCAACCAATGTCGTTGACATCAACAACACCATCCCGGTTGGTGTCGCCGGGACGGCAATCCAGTTCGGATCCCTGCGTCGGGACACCAACGAGTTCTCCGGCGTCGTTGATGGCCGTGCCGCCGCTGCTGCCGCCGGACATCACCGCGTCCGTGGTAATCCAGGCTACGCCGGAGATACCCTCTTCGTGCTGGAAACCGCTGACCACGCCGGGGGTGTACGTCAGCGTGTCGCCGCCGATGCTCGGGTACGAGAAGACGTGCACGCGGTCCCCCAGCCCCAACGTCCCCGAATCGCCGGGTGGAACGAACGGAAAATCAACACCGGCGATAGCGCTCGCATCGCCGGTGGCATCAGCGGTGATGCGCAGGACCGCGAGGTCAAGGCGCACATCCTCCGCCACGACGACTGCGGTGTACGACTCAACCGGAGTGTTCACGCCGTCCGAGGTCAGAATCAGGAATTGATCTGGAACCAGGGATATCTCGACTCCCGGAAACTGCTTCTCCGCTTCCACGTTCCAGGTCTCGATGACGTCGCCGAGGGTGTCGTCTGCAACAACATGGTGATTGGTGAGGATCAGGCCGTCTTGCGTCACAATGGTGCCGCTGCCCATCGGCACGGGAAAGGTGAAGGAAAAATCCTCATCCTCCCAGAGCGCGGCGGCGGCCACCTCAACAGCGGCTGGCACGACCCGATCCCGCGTGGCGCGGTCGATCTGCGCCAGGGCTGGCACTGCGCTGGCCGAGCCAAGCAGCGCCCAGCAGATCATCATCCCCAACACGGCGCGCATTGTCCGCATAGCATGCTCCCTCAATCGCCCGTTTCGAAGATGCCACGATCATACGGTATACCTCTGTCTTGTTCGACCGCCCCCTCGTGGCAAGCGCGCACCGAGCGATATGCTTCCTCTCGTTGCGGCAAACCGATGGTTGAAGCACCGGCACGGCCAACTCGTACTCAGGAAGATGCGATGTTCATCGAACACGAAAAGCCCGTTTCCCTCGACGCCCTGGTTGTCGGCGCAGGGTTCGCCGGTCTGTACATGCTTCACCGGCTGCGGGAGTTGGGCTTTTCCGCGCGCGTGCTTGAGGCCGGCGCGGGCGCGGGGGGCACCTGGTACTGGAATCGCTACCCCGGCGCACGCTGCGACGTTGAGAGCGTCGATTACTCCTACTCTTTCTGCGATGACCTGCAGCAGGAATGGCGTTGGACAGAGCGATACGCGGCACAACCCGAGATCCTGGAGTACGTCGAGCACGTACTGGACCGGTTTGACTTGCGCCGGGACATCCAGTTCAACACGCGGGTCACCGCCGCCTACTTTGATGAGGACGCCCGGCGCTGGCTCGTGACGACCGCACAGGGAGCGCGGTTCGATACGCAATACCTCATCATGGCGACGGGGTGTCTTTCCGTCCCTCAGACGCCAAACCTCCCCGGCCTGGAAACATTTGAGGGCGCGGTCTACTCCACCGGAAGCTGGCCCCATGAGCGGATCGATTTCACTGATCAGAATGTCGGTGTCGTGGGCACTGGATCCTCCGGCATTCAGTCGATCCCCGTCATCGCGCAGCAGGCACGGCGCCTGACAGTCTTTCAACGCACCCCCAGCTACAGCGTGCCCGCCCGAAACGGGCCGATCACACCAGAGCGGGAACGTGAGGTGAAAGCCAACTACGCCATGTTGCGGCAGCGAAATGCGGAATCTCGCGTGGGCTATGTTGTCCCTGCCTGCCCGTACTCAGCCCTCCAGGCCACGCCTGAGGAGCGCGAGGCGGTCTACGAAGAGCGCTGGCAGCGTGGCGGGCTGGGTTTCTCCGGGGCCTACGTCGACCTGCTGACCAGCCGCGAGGCGAACGAAACAGCCGCTGAGTTCCTGCGCGCGAAGATTCGCGGCATCGTGGCAGACGCCGCAACGGCGGAAATGCTCACGCCTCGCACCTACCCTGTCGGCACGAAGCGCATCTGCGTCGATACTGGCTACTACGCGACGTTCAACCTGCCGCACGTCCGCCTCGTGGATCTGCGCCAGGAACCGATCCAGCAAGTCGCTCCGCATGGTCTGCGGACAGCGCTCGAGGAGTTTCCGCTCGATATCCTGGTCTTTGCGACCGGGTTCGACGCAATGACCGGCGCGCTCAACCGCATCGACATTCGCGGGCGCGGCGGCGTGGCATTGCGTGACCAGTGGGCTGCGGGACCACGTTCCTACCTCGGCGTTGCGGTGGCCGGGTACCCCAACCTGTTCACCATCACCGGTCCCGGCAGTCCCTCCGTGCTCAGCAACATGATGGTCTCCATCGAGCAGCACGTTGAGTGGATTACCGGATTCCTTGCTGCACAACAGGCTGAGGGATTCAGCGCGTTCGAGCCTGAACTCGCCGCGCAAGACGAGTGGGTTGCGCACGTCAACGACGTCGCAGCCGGGACACTGATGCCGCAGGCCAACTCCTGGTACATGGGCGCGAACATCCCGGGCAAGCCGCAGATCTTCATGCCTTACGCCGGCGGGGTCGGGCACTACCGCAACCTCTGCGCAGATATCGCAGCGCGCGGCTACCCCGGTTTCGCCAGGAGTTGACATGTCGCGTGGCCTAATGCTGCGGCGAGGCGTTGGTCAGGCAGGCATCGGGGCGACGACTTCCCGCCGTTCCACCAGCAGCAGATGGTCGCACGCCAGCACAGTTTCCTGCCGCTGGTTGCGCACCTCCAGGCGTTCGACCACGAATCCCAGATCTGCCCGCTTGTGGTCGCGCTTCTCGGCAATGGTCACGTGGCAGGCAATGGTGTCGCCGATGTGGACCGGCTTGATGAAGCGCAGGCGGTCATAGCCGTAGGAGAACGCTCGCGGGTTAATGTCGCCCGCTGTCATCCCTACCCCCACGCTGAAGATGAGTGTGCCGTGGGCAATGCGCTGGCCAAACGGCTGCGTCGCGCACCATTCGGCGTCCATGTGGTGAGGATAGAAGTCCCCCGTTTGTCCGGCGTGCAGCACGATATCCGCCTCTGTTATCGTGCGGCCCAGAGTAGCCCGTTCCTCACCTACCTCGTAGTCCTCAAAGAAACGCTCCTGGAACTGCACGGCGCCCTCCTTCCGATTGACAGGTGCAACCGCCACGGCGATCATGCGATTCCAGGTACCGCGATGCCACGCAGACCGGAGGCAGAGGCTCCATGACGGAATTGGTGTGTCCGCCAGCGGTATTGCCAGAAGCAGATCGCCCACTTGCTGGCTTGCTGGCGCTCGATCTCAGCCAGTTCCTGGCCGGTCCCAGCGCTGCCATGCGTCTGGCCGACCTCGGGGCGCGCGTCATCAAGATCGAGCGCCCCGGAACCGGCGATCTGTGCCGCCAACTCTACATCTCCAACCTGGCGCTGGACGGGGACAGCACGCTCTTCCACTCCATCAACCGCAACAAGGAGAGTTATGCAGCGGATCTGAAGCAGCCGGCGGACCTCGCCGCCGTCAAGGAGCTCGCCGCCCACGCCGATGTCCTCATCCAGAACTTCCGGCCCGGCGTCATCGAGCGCCTGGGGCTCGACTATCCGTCGGTCAGCGCGCTCAACCCACGGCTCGTATATGGGTCGGTCACTGGCTACGGCGACCGCGGCCCCTGGCGTGACAAGCCGGGCCAGGATCTCCTGGCGCAGTCGCTTTCCGGGCTAACCTGGCTCAGCGGCGATGCCGCACAGGGCCCCGTGCCGATGGGCCTTGCCATCGCCGATCTGATGGCCGGTAGTCATCTTGCCCAGGGGATTCTCGCCTGCCTCGTGCGCCGCGGCATCAGCGGGCGAGGCGGGCTCGTCGAAGTGAGCCTGCTGGAAAGCGTGCTGGATGTCCAGTTCGAAGTGCTCACGACTCACCTCAACGATGGCGGTCTCGCCCCGCAGCGAAGCGCGGTGAACAATGCCCACGCGTACCTCGCCGCGCCCTATGGCATCTATGCGACACAGGATGGCTTTCTTGCCCTGGCCATGATGCCTGTCCCGCGCCTGGGCGAACTGCTCGACTGTCCCGCGCTGGCGCAATTCGAGACCCCACAGAGCTGGTTCGAGCAGCGAGACGAGATAAAGGCTGTTCTGGCCGCCCAACTGCGGCAACGGACAACCGGCGACTGGCTCGCCGTGCTGGAGCCCGCCGATGTCTGGTGCGCGGATGTCCTGGACTGGCCGCGCCTGATCGCACATCCGGCGTTTCAGGCACTGGGTATGGTCCAGACGGTCCAGCGCCGCAATGGCGCGGCGCTGGCAACCACGCGCTGTCCCATCCGCATTGACGGCAGCATCCTGACATCGTCACGCGGCGCGCCCGCCGTCGGCGAGGACAACGCCGCCATTGATGCCTTCCTCGCAGACCAGGAGGCCAGCCATGCCTGACCGCGCCAGCGCCTTTCGCGTTGCCATTCGCCGCTTCCCGCCGTTTGCAGACGCCATCTCCCGGCAGTGGGCAGCGTTCGAGGCAACGCATCAAACGGGCCTGCGACTCGAGGCCGAATCGCTCGATCTCAACCCCCTGGTCGATGCCCTTTTCACGAGTGGCGGATTGAGAAATGGCGACTGGGACATCGCGTTCGTCGTCACCGACTGGTTGGCCGGCGCCGTCGCCGAGGGCGCGCTGCGCGACATTGCCCCCGACCTTGCGAGGCTGCCGGCGCCGGATTACCCCGAAGGCTGGGCAGTTGCTCTCACCCGGGTTCAGCAGTTTGGCGACGCCATCTATGGCTTGCCCTACCACGACGGCCCCGAGTGCCTGATTTACCGCACCGATCTCTTTGCCGACGCCGCCGAACAGGACGCCTTCGAGCGCCGGTATGGATACCCTCTCGCCGTGCCGCGCACCTGGGACGCCTTCGCCGATGTCGCCGAGTTCTTCACCAGGCCAGAGGCGGGTCTCTACGGGACGGTGCTGGCCGGGTTCCCGGATGGCCACAATACCGTGTATGACTTCTGTCTGCAGCTCTGGAGCCGGGGCGGCGATCTGCTGGATGCGGCTGGCCGCCCCACTCTTGACACGCCAGAAGCGGCGGCTGCGCTCGACTTCTACCGTTTTCTCGTCCGCAGCCGGGCGCACACGCCTCCGCGACCAGAAGAGATAGACTCCGTCAGGAGTGGCGAGTTGTTCGCCAGCGGGGCCGTCGCGATGATGGTGAACTGGTTCGGCTTTGCCGCAGTCTGTGAGCAGCCTGGCTGCCCGGTCAAGGGCAAGACTGCGGTCACCACCCTGCCGAGCGCGCCCGGCGCAGAACCGGCCTCCCTCATCGTGTACTGGCTCCTGGCCGTCGGCGCGGGAAGCCCCCACGCGGAAACGGCCTACGCCTTTGCCCGGCATTGCGCTACCGCGCCCATGGATAAGGTCACCACGCTCGCGGGCGGCATCGGTTGCCGCCTCTCGACCTGGACAGACCCCGAGGTCAACGCCCTGATCCCGTTCTACGCGGAACTACCGGGCCTCTGCGCCGGCGCCCGCACGTTGCCTCGCTCCAGGCAGTTCCGGCGCTCTCGCACATTATCGACGCGGCAGTGCAGGGGGCGATCAGCTGAATACGCCGGCCGCCGACATCCTGCGCCGCGCTCAGGCAGCGGCAGCAGATCTGACGCTTGCGGACTAGCGGGAGATCCTCACGATGAACCTTGCTGGCTACGCCGTCTCTGACGCCATCGCCCTGCCAGAGCGCACCGACTACGGCATCGGGGTGATTGGGTGCGGCGGCATCGTGAACTACCGCGCACCTTCCAGCCTACCGGCGCGCCGGGTTCCGGGTTGTTGCGTGCTACGACCAGCATCCTGACGCCGCGCAACGAACCGCCAAAGAGCACGGCATCCCCCAGGTTGCAACGTCCATCGCGGAAGTGCTTGACAATCCGGAGGTGGATATCGTTGATATCGCCGTCACGCCCTGGGCGCAGGCAGCGATTGCGCGTGACGCGCTTGCCGCTGGCAAGCATGTGCTCTGCCAGAAACCCCTCGCAGATACCTACGCCAGCGCCGTACATCTCGTGGAACTCGCCCACGCGCGCAATCTGAAGTTAGCAGTCAACCAGCAGATGCGCTGGGACGCCGGTATCGCCGTCGCCAAGCAACTGATCGATCAGGGCGCCGTCGGTATTCCGGCCGACAGCCGCATCGAAACCAGCATCCGCACACCCTGGCACATGTGGCCCTGGATGGCGAACTCGCCCCGCCTCGAAATCATGTATCACAGCATCCACTATCAGGACGCCCTGCGCTATCTCTGTGGCGATCCTGTGGCCGTCTCCTCGCTGCATGCCCGCTGGCCCGGTCAGCCTGAGGCGGGCGAAACGCGCACCCTGACCACGTTCATCTACGACGACGACCGCCGCGTCGCCATTGACGTCAACCACCACAACTGGAGTGAAGACGCTTACGCGCGCTTCCGACTGCTGGGGAACGAGGGCATCATCGAAGGCACCCTCGGCCTCCTCTACGACTACCCGACTGGCCGCGTGGATACGCTGCGCTACGCCTCGCGCACGGCGCCATCGGTGTGGCATGAGGCAGCGCTTTCTACGTGGTGGATCCCCGACGCGTTCGTGGGGCCGATGGCGTCGCTGATGACAGCAGTCCAGACCGGTGGGGAGCCGCTCACCTCAGGACGAGACAACCTTGGCACCCTGCAAACCGTCTTCGCTGCCTACAGATCAGCAGCAGAAGGCCGGGTGGTCCCTCTGGCGGAAATCACGGCCGCCGCGTCCTGATCTCGACAGCGGGCGGGTCTCAACCAATACTTCCATTCAGGAAGTATCAGCTCCACCCTGGAGGTTCTGTGATGATTGACGTGTATCACGATATTGCCTGCCCCTGGTGCCGCATTGGGAAGGCGCACCTGGCCACCGCGCTGGCGGAGTGGACGGGTGAACCAGTGACCGTGCGCTTTCAGCCGTTCCTGCTTGACCGCGATGTTCCGAACAACGGCGTATCCGTCCCGGAGTTCTACAAGGCCAGGTTCGGCGCGGAAAACCTGAACAGCATGTTTGACCGGGTCAAGGCCGTTGGCCGCAACGCCGGGGTCGATTTCAACTTCGAGACGGGTATCCGCGCCCCGTCGCAGGACGCCCACCGCCTGATCTGGCTGGCCCCTGACGCCGCGAAGCAGGCGGTGCTGGACGGGCTCCACCGCGCGTACTTCAATGACGGCCAGAATATCGCCGACCTGGAGACCCTCGCGGACATCGCGGCCACCGCCGGCATGGACCGCGCCGAGACCCTCGCCCGCCTGCAGAGCGATGAGGGCAAGGCAGAGACGGCTGCCAACATCGAGCACGCCCTCCGCCTCGGCGTCACCGGCGTGCCGTTCTTCGTCTTTGACGACACCTACGCGCTGAGCGGCGCCCAGCCGCCAGCTACCCTGCTCTCCGCCATGCAACAGACGGTGGCAACTCGGCCGCAGGAAGGGAAGGCGTAGCCATGCCGGACGTCAAGGTCGGGGTGCAGTTGAAGCCGCAGCACGCCCCGCTGGCTGACCTCCGCGCCGCCTGGAAGCGCGCCGACGCCATGGGCGTGGACAGCATCTGGACGTGGGACCACTTCTTTCCACTCTCTGGAGAGCCGGATGGCGAACACTTTGAGGGGTTCAGCCTGCTGGCAGCCATGGCGGAATCAACGGAGCACGCCACAATCGGACCGCTGGTGATCTGCAATTCCTACCGCAACCCTAACCTGACGGCAGATATCGCACGCACCATCGATCACATCTCAGGCGGACGGTTCATCCTTGGCGTCGGCAGCGGCTGGTCACAGCGTGATTATGACGAGTACGGGTACGATTTCAAGGATGCCCCGGCCCGGCTCAGGGACCTGGCCGAGGCCCTGCCTGTGATGACGGAACGCCTGGGCAAACTCAACCCCGGTCCGGTGCACGGGAAGCTGCCGCTGCTCATCGGTGGCGGGGGTGAGAAAGTCACCCTCCGCCTGGTCGCTCACTACGCAGACATGTGGAACGGCTTCGGAGACCCGGAGGAGGCGGGCCGCAAGAGCCGCGTGCTGGACGATTGGTGCGCGAGACTCGGCCGTAACCCCGCAACGATCGAGCGCAGCGTCCTGACGAGCGATCCCCACATGGTTTCCCTGGCGGATGCCTACATGGAGAACGGCATCACGCACCTCATCTTCGGGGTCGCGGCGCCAGAGTTCAACTTCGAGCCGGTCGAGCAACTTCTCGCCTGGCGGGACAGCATCCGCTTCAACGAGTAGCACGATCCGGGATGCGGCTCCCGGGAGCATCACGCCCGGGAGCCGCGCGGCCTACTTCTCGCCCAACTCGAACGTGCAGTACAGCTTACGCATTGGCGTCTCCAACTCCCAGACGCCAGTCCAGCCTGGTGGAAACGTGGCGCTTTGGCCCGGTCCGACCACCAGTTCCTCACCGTCGTCACTCACAGCGCGGATGGAGCCCTTGACGACGTGAACCATCTCACCGTCCGTGCCAAAGTCCGCGCGCAGGCGGCCTGCGGCGCACTCCCAGACCCCGGTGTGAATGCGCGAATCTTCACTCGCGAAGAAGTTGCGTCCCCAGGTCAGCATTTCGCCGTCCAGCGGTTGCCCCACCGGCGGCTTCAGTGGACCGAGTTCATTGAGTTCCATGTCGGCTGCTTCGGCGTCGGAAATCGTCCTGATCATACGTAACCCTCTCACCAGACGGGTGCGCCTGGCGCAGCACCTGGCATTGCCAGTGCGTAACCAGGCGAGAAACCTACTCTGATCCGCATTCAGAGTAGAGTACCGTAGTTGTGACTGCTTCGGTGCTGGTGGATTCCGGGCGGTCCTCATATGCAATCCCCCGACCGAGGAGCCCACGTGACCGATCTCACCGCAACCGAGTCCACGCCTGAACCAGTTGTGGCTACACCCGCTGGCCCAACGTTCGAGGCCCTGGGCCTGAGTCCCGCTCTGCTGAAGTCCCTCAAGGAAGTCGGGTTCGAGGAACCGACACCGATCCAGGTGGAAACCGTCCCTCTCCTCCTCGGCGGCAACGACCTGATCGGCCAGGCCCAGACGGGGTCCGGCAAGACGGCTGCCTTTGGTCTGCCCATCATCGAAGCCATTGACCCGAAGGTGAAGGCGGTCCAGGCCCTGGTGCTGGCGCCGACCCGAGAGTTGGCGATCCAGGTCTCGGAGGCGTTGCACAAGCTTGGCCGCCACAAGGAAGTCGAAACCCTGCCAATCTACGGCGGCCAACCGTACGAACGGCAGTTCCGGGGGCTCCAACGAGGTGCACAGGTCGTGGTGGGGACGCCGGGCCGTGTGATGGACCACATGCGGCGCGGCACGCTCAGCCTGGATCACGTCCGCTTCTTCGTCCTGGACGAGGCAGACGAGATGCTCGACATGGGCTTCATCGAAGACATCGAGTGGATTCTCTCGCAGGCTCCGGAAACACGGCAGACCGCGCTCTTCTCCGCCACCATGCCGCCGCGCATCGCGCAGCTCTCGGCGCGCTACTTGCGCGAACCGAAGCATGTCTCCGTAGCCGGCAAGCAGATGACCGTGCCGCAGGTGCACCAGTCATCGTACGAAGTGCCGCGTGCGCGGCGCATCGACGCCCTGACCCGCATTCTGGATGCCGAAACCCCGCAGTCAGCCATGATTTTCTGTCGCACCAAGGTGGGCGTCGACGAGCTGGGTGAGGCGCTGATGGCGCGTGGCTACGCGGTTGAGACCTTGCACGGTGATCTCTCACAGGCCCAGCGCGACCGCGTCATGCGCCGCTTCCGCTCCGGGCAGGCAGATATGCTCATTGCGACCGATGTCGCGGCGCGCGGCCTGGACATCCCGGATGTTTCGCACGTCATTAACTACGACATTCCGGAGAGCGCAGAAGCCTACGTCCACCGCATCGGCCGCACCGGGCGCGCCGGGCGCAAGGGTGAAGCGATAACGCTGATCACGCCGCGCGAAGTGCGCTGGCTACGCCAGATCGAGCGCATCACCCGCGCCCGCATCGAGCCGCGCCGGCTGCCAACTTTGGCGGATGTGGCCGAGCGCCGCCGCGACGCGCTGAAGCAGCAGATCCTGGCGGTGCTCGATGCCGGGGACGACGGCTACGCCAATTACCTCGACACCATCAACGACCTGGCCGATGAGCACGATTCCGCCGAAATCGCGGCCGCCATCCTGAAGCTGTACGCCGAGGAAACCGGCCGCACGACAACGCCAGAGCAGCAGGTCGATGACATCGCGACCTTTGCGGCTGCCGCGCCATCCGCGCGGGGCCCTCGGGGCGAGGCCGGCATGGTCCGCCTGTTCATCAACGTCGGACGCAATCAGGGCGCTCGCCCGCAGGACTTTGTCGGGGCCATCGCCAACGAGTCTGGCATCCCCGGGCGCGCCATTGGCGCCATTGATATCTTCGATGACTACGCCTTTGTCGATATCCCGCGCGAAATGGTGGACCGCGTGGTTGGGGCCATGCGTGGCTCCAAGATCAAGGGGCGGCCGGTCAACGTTGAGGTTGCGCGTGTCGATGGCGCGCCGCCGCGCGACAACCGGGGACAACGTCCGCCATTCGTGGCGGGCAACCGGGGCGGCCACCGCGACGACCGCTCGCAGCAGCGGCGGTACGAGCGACACGACCGGGGCGGCGACCGCGAAGCCCCCCGCTTCAGGACGAAGCGGGACCACTAGGCGGTTCTACGGCGGCGCGCCGGTCGGGTCGTCTCGGGCTGGCCGAGAAACAACCTGACCGGCGCACGCCACCGTCGCTCTCGCCCCGGACCGTCTCCAGATGCGCGGGAGGAGGGCTACGGCCCGCTACCGCGCTGGCAGCGGCTCCAGCGGTGCGTTCGGGCCGTTCAGGCCGAAGGTCGGCGTTGGCCCGGCGACCGGGGCAGCCCAGCGCACGCCGTTCGCAATGACTCGTAGTACTTCCGCATTGTGGTAGGTGGGGTACGACTCATGCCCCGGCCGGAAGTAGAAGATCTTGCCCTGGCCACGCTGGTAGCAGCATCCGCTGCGGAAGACCTCGCCCCCGGTGAACCAACTGACGAAGATCAGGTCGTCGGGCTGCGGAATGTCAAAGAACTCGCCGTACATCTCTTCCTGCGGCAGCTCGATGTACTCGCCGATGCCATCCACAATCGGGTGCCCGGGGTTCACCACCCAGAGGCGCTCCTTGTCGTTCGCCTCCCGCCATTTGAGGTTGCAGGTGGTCCCCATCAGGGTCCTGAAGATCTTGGAATGGTGCCCGGAGTGCAGGACCACCAGTCCCATTCCGTCCAGCACACGCCGCTGCACCCGCGCCACAATCGCGTCATCGACCTCCCGGTGCGCCTTGTGCCCCCACCAGATCAGCACATCCGTGTCAGCCAGCACCTCGTCGGTCAGCCCGTGCTCCGGCTCATCGAGTGTGGCAAACCGCACCTGGAAATCGTCGCCCTTCAGCCCGTTGCCGATAGCAACGTGCAGGCCATCCGGATAGATTGCCGCGATTGCGGGCTCTTCCTTCTCGTGCCGGTACTCGTTCCAGATCGTGACCTTGATCGTCATGCCCACGTATCCTCGTCTTGCGAACTCCTGGCCAACTGCCTGCGGCATCTTGCCACGTCAGAGCAACCAACCGCCGTCGATGTAGAACGAACGCCCGGTCACCCAGCGCGACGCCGGGCTGGCGAGGTACACGAAAATACCGGTCAGGTCCTCTGGTTCGCCGATGCGCCCCAGCGGCACGCTCTCCACCCACTTCGGCTCCAGCCAGTCGTGCGCCGCGAAGAGCGGCTCGGTGAGAGGCGTGCGAATCGGGCCAGGCCCAACCGCATTCACTCGCACCCCGGTTTTTCCCCATTCCCGCGCCAGCCCGGTGGTCAGCATCGCCACACCGGCCTTCGAGACGCCGTAGTGGAGATTCCCCCAACTGGGATCCACGGCATCTACGGAGGAAACATTGATGATTGAACCCGAGCCCCGCTCAATCATCCTGCGCCCAAACGAACGGCACGTATGCAGCGTGCCGTACAGGTTTACCCCGAGCATGCGGTCCCAGTCGCCCAGCGGAATCTCCAGCACCGGCCGCCGGTGCGAGGTCATCCCCGCGCAGTTGATCAGCACATCAACCGGCGCGGCCTGCCAGGCAGCCTCTGACGCGGCCTCGACGGCGTCCGCATCCGACACGTCGACCAACCGGGTGGTCACTCGCCCCTGAAAGGCCTGCAGCGGCCCATCCAGGGCCGCCGACAGTGATTCGGGCTTGATGTCCCAGATGTCCAGCACAGCGCCGCGACTGGCCAACTCCCGCGCGGCGGCCAGGCCAATGCCGCTTGCCCCGCCCGTGACAACGATATGCAGGCCACGAACGTCAAAAATGTCGTTCTCCATGGAAATCAGCGATTCCGTTCCACCGCGTTACGACGCCAACAGCGCCTCGCCAAACGCGAAGAGCGAGGGCCCACCGCCAGTATGGAGAAAGAGCACGGAATCGTCCGCCGCAAACCGGCCTCCCCTGATGGCAGCCAGCAGCGCGGCCATCGCCTTCCCGGAGTAGACCGGGTCCAGCAGGATGGCCTCCGTCTGCGCCAGCAGCCGGATCGCCGCCAGCCCTTCCGGAGTCGCGACGCCATACGCCTCGCCGACATGACCGCCATCCAGCCGGATGTCGTCCGGCCTGAACCGGGCATCCAGGCCAATGAGTTCGGCAGTCTGCGTGGCGAGCACCGCGCAACGCGCAACCAGGTGCTCCACTGGGTGCAGCACGGCGATGCCTTCGACCGTAAACGGCGCGGAGTACGCTCGCGCACCGGCCACGAGCCCGGCCTGCGTTCCCAGCGAGCCGGATGCAAAGAAGAGACTGACCGGCGCCTCGCCCACGGCCCGCAATTGCTCCAGCGTCTCTGCGACAGCCGCCACGTAGGACGCCGCGCCGAGCGGCACACTGCCGCCCGTCGGGATGACGTAGGGAATCTCCCCGGCAGCGCGCAGTTCGTCACCAACCGTCGCCATCAGCGCGTTCCGCTCCTCGCGGGTCTGCGTGACTCTGACATCAGCGGCCAGTAGCCGATCCAGCAGGAGGTTACCGGCGACATCGTCGCCGTGCTCGGCGCTAAGCACCAGGACACAGCGCATCCCTGCCACCCGCGCCGCAGCCGCCGTCATCCGGGCGTGATTCGACTGCACCGCGCCCTCGCTGACCAGCACGGTCGCTCCGTGCCGCCGTGCATCCTCCACCAGATACTCGAGTTTGCGGGCCTTGTTTCCCCCAAACGCCAGACCGGTGAGGTCGTCTCGCTTCATCAGGATACGCGGCGTTCCTGGCCCCAGCGCGGCCTCCAGGTTACGAAGGCGCTGCAACGGCGTCGGCAAGACAGCGAGCGGGAACTTCGGCAGTTTCGCGAGGTACACCGGGCCACTCCTGGTCAAATCTGCGACAGATGCCGGGCATCGTATCGGGTGTGCGGCTCGCCTGCTAGTCGCGAATGTCGAAGGCGTTGACCACCGCGCGTTGCAGACCAGGGTGCTGTTCCAGCAGCCCATCCACAGTCATCCGCAGAAATGAGGCAAGCTGGATGAATTCCAGCGGCGTCAGGGCCAGGCGGACAAAGTCGATCTCCAGTTCCACGACATCGTCCTCACCCAACGTATCGCGTGGGCGTTGCGAAACCCGCGAACTGGTTTGCAACCCGGTCTCGGGCCAGACCATATCCAGAATCTCGACGAAGGGCGCGGCAGGCCGCACGGCGGGGCGGTTTGCCGGGTTGCGTGGCTCTGCTGCAATCGGATCATGCTTCATCGTGCGCTCCCCACGCTACAACTGTGCCAGCCAGTCACATCTTGCGAACATGCGTTCGCTTCGTATACTGAAAGACACGAATGCCTCCCCCGCAGCCGTCGCTTGTCGGGCCAGTCCGCGCAGCCATAGTTCGGGAGCCGGGACATGTCACAGGAAAGAAGTGAGCGGGATCTGCCACGGCCGGCTGGCGACGAGCCAGATGATACGCTTGCAGATACCCCCGAATACGAGTTCAGTGAACAGCCGTCCCGCGCCATCCAGGAGGAATCACCAGCGCGCGGCGGCAGTGGCTTTGATCCGACACCCTACCTGCGCCAACTGCGGGGCCGTGGCGGTGGGGATTACCTTGACGTCAAGTGGCGTCTGCTCTGGTTGCGCAAGGAGCATCCTGACGCCGAGTTGCTCACCGAAATGGTCGAACACGACCAGCAGATGGCGATCTTCAAGGCCACCGTCACGCTGCCAACGGGGGGCAAGGCGACTGGCTACGGCAGCGAGACGGCGAATGACTTTCCTGACTTCATTGAAAAGGCCGAAACCAAGGCTATCGGGCGGGCGTTGAACGCGCTTGGGTTTGGCGCGCAGTTCGGAGAACGCGGCGATGACACCGCTGCCGTGCCTCCGGGTCGCCCCATGCCCGAGCGCGCGGCGGCCCGGCCCGTGGCGCCGCCAGCCCCTGTGCCGCTTAACCGTGCGCAGCATGCCGGCCGTCCCCCGGCGCGGCCAGAGGTTCCAGCGACTGGACCTGCGCGAGACGCCGCCTCAGCGCCAGCGCCGATACGGGAGCGCCCGGCGCGGACGGCGCCCGAGCCAGCGCCGGCCTCGGCAGCGCCCGATGCGGACCTGGCGGAATACTCGTGGAGCGCCTTCTGGCCCTGGGCGCGCGAGCGGGGCCTGAACGGCCCGAAAGAGATCGAGGCGGTGATTGGGCAGCCCGTGGCCGGGCTTTCTCCGGCGGAGTTGCGCGCCCTTATCCAGACTGCGCGAGCCGAGTCCCGGAGATAACTGCCAGCGGTGGAGTACCATGCGCACAGGCGCGCGTCGTGAAGCGCGCCTGTGCCCACCGCCGTGCTGATCCGAGCCTGAGCCCGCGTAGTGTCCATGACGATTCCGATTCTTGCGGTCACCGATGAAGCTGATCCCCGTATCCACAGCGAGACCCTGCGTGAACGCATGGGCCACGTGGCGTTCGTGATCAGTTGCGGAGACCTGCCGGTGAGCTACCTGGAATTCATTGCCGATTCCCTGAACCGGCCCCTGTACTACGTCCACGGCAACCACGAGAACCGGTGTGGAGAGAGCCGCATCTGCGAGCCGGGAGGCGCCATCGATATCAGCGGCAAGGTCGTCACCGATCCCGGCACCGGCCTGATCCTGGCCGGCATCCCAGGTTGCCTGCGCTACGAAGACGGCCAGACAGGCCAGTATGCTGAGTGGCAAGTCGGGCTCATGGCCTGCAAGATGGCGCCCAGGCTCCGGTACAACCGCGCCCGCTACGGTCGCGCCCTCGATATCCTGGTTACGCACGCCCCACCGCGCGATATTAACGACCGTCAGGATCCCGCCCATCGCGGGTTTGAGACCCTGCGCGGCTTCCTCACCAGGTGGACGCCGGCGTACCACCTTCACGGGCACATCCATTTGTACGACCGCTCGCAGCCGCACCAGCAACGGTTTCACGACACCAGGGTGATCAACGTCTTTCCGTACAAGCTGCTGGAAATCGAGCAGGCGCAGTCAGCAGCGCGCATTCCGCGCGAGGCAGCCCATGAGCAGACCGTTTGAGGCTGAGGTCCGGCAGGATTTTGATCGGGCACGGCACCGGGCGTTCCTGGAAGACGTGCGCGCCGTCATTGCCCGCCGCTCCCGCGACCTGATCCCCTACCACGAGGTGAGACAGCGGGTCTCGCCAGACGGCGAGAGCTACCGTGGCCTGCAGACCGTCCGGCTCGATCAGATCGTTGGCAGCATGGACCGCTTCCAGGATTTCAACCGGACGTTCTTTCCGCGCCAGCGCTTCACCGCTGGCCGTTGGCAGAACGTCGACCGGGCCTACTACCAGGATGTCTATCTGCCGCCCATCCAACTCTACAAGGTCGGGGAGGTCTACTTCGTCAAGGATGGCAACCACCGCGTCAGTGTGGCGCGCGAACGCGGGCAGGAGTACATCGACGCCGAGGTCATCGAAGGGCACATTCGTGCCCCGTTTTACGCCGAGATGGAACCGAACGAGATGCTGCTGCAGGCGGAGTACGCCGAGTTCCTGCGCCGCACGGATCTCGACCACCTTGCGCCCGACCACGACATCCGGCCATCAGCACTCGGCCGGTACGACGAAATCTGGGAGCATATCCTGGGGCACCGTGACTGGCTGGCAGCGATCCGGCACGAGCCGGTATCCGACCGCGAGGCAGTTGCCGACTGGTACACGCATATCTACTGCCCCATCATCGACGTCGCACGCGCTCAGGGGCTGACGGACCGCTTCCCCAATCACACCGAAGCCGATGTCTACCTCTGGGTCATGCGCCACCGCTGGGAGATCGAACGCGATCTGGGGCACGACGTGGGCCCAGTCTCAGCCGCCGAGGATTTCGCGGAAACGGCTCAACCGCCCACCCCGGTGGACCGTGTCGCTGAGGCGCTGCGCGGGCTCCTGGCCCTGCCGGAGCGCATCCTGAACCGGGGCGACTAGGCATTGGCGCACGGGCGGCGGTTACGTACGCTCGCCCGGCGAGCGCAGGTACAACGCCAGCCGAAATCGCAGATTGTCGCCTTGCCCCTCTTTCTTTGTCGGCGCGGTCATGGCACGATGTCACCCGTGGCCTGTTGGCCAGGAAGACTGAGCGGAAGGGAGCCGTACCGATGAAGGATATCGTGAACGGATTCAAGGAATTCATCCTCCGCGGAAATGTGCTCGACCTGGCAATCGCCGTCGTGATCGGCGCTGCTTTCACCGCCCTGGTGAACTCTCTCGTTGCGGACATCATTACGCCAATCATTGGCGCCTTCGGTGGTCAGCCGGACTTTTCGGGCCTCACCTTCACGATTAACGGGAGCGTGTTCCGCTACGGCCTGTTCATCAACGCTGTCATTTCATTCCTGATCATCGCCGCTGTCCTCTACTTCCTGATCGTCCGGCCAATGAATGCTCTCATGGCCCGTGTCGTGCCCAAGGCAGCGGAGCCCGAGCCAACCCTGTGCCCGGATTGCCTCTCCCCGGTGCCAGCCGGCGCCAGGCGCTGCCCGGCCTGCACGTCGTGGCTGACCGGGGACGACGCCCCGGCATCCTGAGCAGGCGGCTGTACGGGAGGGCCCCGAGCCCTTGTGGTCTGGGGCTCTCGCCTCACCGAAATCACGCCGACTCCACAAGGTTGACACAGATCGTGTCATAGACTACCCTTCCGTCAGCACTCTCGCAATGAGAGTGCTAGACTGCTGTCGGAGAGAGTCGTGAACGAGTCGCCCTTGCGCGCCAACCAGAGTTCAGGAAAGGCGCCTCAGCCGCTGACTGAGCGGCAGCGTCAGATCCTGCGCTTCGTGGTGCGCGAGTATGTGGCCTCAGGCCGGCCCATCGGCTCCCGCGCTCTCGCCGCAGGCACGGGGCTTGGCGTCTCGCCGGCCACCATTCGCAGCGAAATGGCGGCGCTTGAGGAACTCGGGTATCTCCAGCATCTCCACACATCCGGAGGTCGCATCCCGACTGACCAGGGGTATCGCTACTTCGTCGCGAATCTCATGGGCGATATCGAGTTGCCCTCCAGCGAGCGCCAGACCATCCTCCAGCAGTTCCGCGAGGCCGAGCTGCAGCTTGACCGCTGGATCGAGCTTGCCGCGGCCACGCTCGCACGGGCTGCCGGGAACGTGTCAGTGGTCTCGGCGCCCGTCGCGCAGTTGCCGCGGTTGCGCCATGTCGAGTTGGTCGCGCTCCAGCCGCACCTCGGCCTGGTGATCATTGTTACCAGCACCGGCGCGGTGCGTCAGGTGATGGCGCACTGGACGGAGGACACCGGGCAGGAAATCCTCTCACCGCTGGCAGATTCCCTGTCGGCAGCCTTGCGCGGGCTCACGGCGGAGGAGATCGAAGCCCACGCTGCTGGCGCGAGTGGAGCCGCGCTCATTGCGCTGGCCCACATCGTGACCGCCATGCGCGGCATGGCGACGACGGGTGCGCTGCGTCACTCCGGCCTGGAGAATGTCCTGGCGCAACCAGAGTTCAGTGATGCAGCGGAGGCACAGGAATTGCTGAGCCTCCTTGGCGGCGAGCTTTTCCTGAGCGCCATGCTCCCGCGCCTGGGCGAAGGGCCGGATGTCCAGGTCTTCATTGGCAAGGAGAATCCGGAAGACAAGCTGCGGAGGTTGGGCATCGTCGTCTCCACGTACGGCATCAACGGCGAAGTGGTCGGCGTGTTGGGCGTCGTTGGTCCCACGCGAATGGCGTACGGCCGGTCAATTTCGTCGGTGCGCTACATGGCGAGACTGATGAGCGACCTCATGACCGATCTGAACGGCGAGTGAAGCGAAGGATCTGATGAGCGATCCGTACGAGCAGTTCCTGGCCAGGCGCAGACAGCGCATGCAGGGGAGGCCACAACCCTCCCCCTGGTGGGGAACAGAGGGAAAACCCATGACTGACACCCCGGAGGAGGCCTCTCCGGACCTGGTTGCTGATGAGGCAGCAGCGGCAGACGCTGCGGCCACGGCCGCCGAGCTCGAGGCGATCACCGCCGAGCGCGACCGGTATCTGGATCAACTACAGCGGACCACCGCCGAGTACGCCAACTATCGGCGGCGTACCGAGCAGGAACGCGAACGGCAGCGCCTCGCAGCCAACGAACAACTTCTGCGCGAGTTCGTGCCGGTGCTGGACGACTTTCAACGCGGGCTGAACTCGATCCCGGACAACGCTGACACGGCCTCCATGATCTCGGGGCTAAGCCTGGTGGAGCAGAAGTTTCTTAACGCGCTCCGTAAACACGGCGTCGTTCCCGTCGAGGCGCTGGGCACGCTATTCGACCCCGCCGTACACGAGGCGGTCGAGATGGACCCGGCCGGCGGCGACACCGTGGTCGCGGTCTATCAGCCCGGATACCGGCTCGGCGACGGCATCTTGCGGCCCGCGATGGTCAAGGTCGGACCAGCGCCGACAGAATGACATAGATGAACGCTGGATCCCGAAACGTCACCAGGAATCAGGTAGTGGTACCGGAAGAGGAGAAGACAGAACATGGGACGAACGATCGGAATTGACCTGGGAACCACCAACTCGGTGATGTCCACCATCGAGGGTGGCGAGCCGACGGTGATCCCCAATGCCGAAGGCGAACGGCTGACCCCCTCGGTGGTTGCCATGACGCCGAACGGCGAGCGCCTGGTGGGCCGCTTTGCCCGCCGCCAGGCCGTGACCAACCCGGAAAACACGATCTATTCCGTGAAGCGCTTCATGGGTCGCAAGTTCAACGACCCGCAGGTGCAGAAGGACAAGGAGCAGCTTCCCTACCAGATCCGCGCCGCCAGCAATGGCGATGTCGAGGTCAAGATGGGCGACAAGTGGTACAGCCCGCAGGAAGTTTCCGCGATGATCCTGCAAAAACTGCGGACCGACGCGGAAGCGTACCTGGGCGAAAAAGTCGACCAGGCGGTGATCACGGTGCCGGCCTACTTCGACAACGCCCAGCGCGACGCCACGAAGGACGCCGGTCGCATTGCCGGCCTGAACGTGCTACGCATCATCAACGAGCCAACCGCCTCCGCACTCGCCTACGGCCTCGAGAACAAGGGCGACGAGGAGATCGCGGTCTACGACCTCGGCGGCGGCACCTACGACATCTCCGTGCTCAACCTGGCGGATGGCGTCTTCCAGGTCCAGGCCACGAATGGCGATACCCACCTTGGTGGTGACGACTTCGACCAGGTCCTGATCGACTACCTGGCGGATGAGTTCAAGAAGCAGGAAGGCATCGATCTCCGCAAGGACCGCATGGCCCTGCAGCGCCTCAAGGAAGCCGCCGAGAAGGCGAAGATCGAACTCTCCTCCGTGGAGCAGACCGACATCAACCTGCCGTTCATTACGGCGGACGCCAGCGGCCCCAAGCACCTGAACATTACGCTCACCCGCTCCAGGCTGGAGCAGTTGACCCAGAAGCTGATCGACGCGACCGTGGCCCCGATGGAAGCCGCGCTGAAGGACGCCGGACAGACCAAGGGCGCCATTGACGAGGTGATCCTGGTTGGCGGCCAGACCCGCATGCCGGCGGTGCAGCGCAAGGTGCAAAGCTTCTTCGGCAAGGAGCCTAACCGCGGCATTAACCCGGACGAGGTGGTCGCGCTTGGCGCCGCCATCCAGGGCGGCGTGCTTGGCGGCGAGGTGAAGGACATCCTCCTCCTCGACGTGACCCCGCTGACCCTCTCTATCGAGACGCTGGGTGGCGTGGCGACGCCGCTCATCGAGCGGAACACCACCATCCCGACACGCAAGAGCCAGACCTTCACCACTGCGTCGGACAGCCAGCCGCAGGTGGAGATTAATGTGCTCCAGGGCGAACGCCCGATGGCGACCGACAACAAGAGCCTCGGCAAGTTCATTCTCGATGGCCTGCCGCCGGCCCCGCGCGGTACACCGAAGATCGACGTGACGTTCGACATCGACGCCAACGGCATCCTGAACGTGACGGCGAAGGACCAGGCCACAGGCAAGGAGCAGAAGATCACCATCACCGGCTCCTCTGGCCTCTCCGAGTCCGAGGTGCAGCGCATGGTGCAGGAGGCCGAGTCCCACGCGGAGGAGGACCGCCAGCGCCGCGAGGCCATCTCTCTGCGCAATGACGCCGAGTCGATGTCGCACCAGGCCGAAAATACGCTCAAGGAATACGGCGACCGGATTCCGCAAGCTACGAAGACCGACCTGGAGGCCAGGCTGGCGGACGTTCAGGACATCCTGAAGAATGACCCGACCAACGCGGATCGCCTCCGCCCGGCCTACGAAGCTATGGTCTCCGTACTGACCCAGGCCGGCACAGCCATGTACGAGCAGGCAGCCGCGTCGAACGCCGGTGGCGAGCCGGGCGGCGGCGCTGCGCCGGGCAGCGGCAGCGACGACGAAGAGACGGTGGACGCTGAGTTCCGCGAAGTCGGCGGCGAGGACAGGGCGTAGGCCGTCGTTTCACAGACAGGCAACGAGGGCGGCCGGTTGGCCGCCCTCGTTCTGCCTCACCGGGTGCAGCGCTCGCTATCCGCTGGCGCCGGCAAATGCAATGGCTTCCGCAGGATCGAGCGGCCAGATGGGGCGGCGGACCTTGCGAAAGGCAAGCCGGGAAAGATCGGCGCCCGTTATCCCCGGTCCCTCAACCAGGACCACCCGTCGCGCAATCGGCTCAAAGGCAGCCCGGAAGTGCCCCTTCCCCTTGAGCGCCAGCACTCGGCGCCGGGTGGGATCCACCCCGTGACTTCGGAAGACATTGAGATCAATCGGTGTCTCGGCGCGCGTCGTGACGAGTACTTCGACTGGCGGCGTTTCATCATCATCCTGCGGCTGGCAAAGCAGCAGCGCACTCGGACCCAGATCCACCGCCAGGCCCGCCATCATTGGGCCGTCGTTCACGTATTGCCCGTCGCTAAGAAGCTTGACGTGCGCCCGAACCGGCAACGGCTCGCCGTGCAAGTGGTCGGTTTTGCCGCCAAGATCCATAGCGAGCTGACCACCCGGACCCGCCTTGATCGCCTCCTGCACAACGTCGGGGTCGCGCACCAGGGCGACGACGGCATCCCGCACGCGGTTGGCGAACAGGAATCTCACCAGCTCGACGCTGTCTCCAGGGCCGCCGGTCCACGGGTTGTCTGCGATATCAACGAGCACCAGCGGACCGCTGGCCACGCGGTCGAGATCATCATCCTGATCCACTGCGGCGATGAGTTCTGCCGCGTGGTCGAACGTGGCAACGCCGCCCAGGAAACCATCCCGTAACGCCCAGGCCTCGGCTGCGAGCGCGTCAGCCAGTTCCGCCGCCAGGTCAGGATCATCATTGGTGGTAACCACGATGCCAAACCCTGCGTCGGCGGTATCGGCAGGTGGGAAGCCGCCCGCGACCGTCACATTGATGACGCGCGGATCCTCCTCCATGGCGTGCGCACGCTCCATAATCGAGCGCATGGGCATGCGACTGGTCGTCATCCGCTGCGAGGTCGGCAAGAGGGGTGGCTTCCGCAACACTGGGGTGGGGATGATCTCCCCTCGCAACAGGCGCGCCATGACCGCACATGCCTCCTCCCCACGTTCGGCCATATCCACGTGCGGGAAGGTATCGTATCCAATCAGGACATCGGCCAGGTCCACCATGCGCGGCGAGATATTGGCGTGCAGATCAAGCGTGGCCACCACCGGAACGCCACGCCCAAGGGTTTCGCGGACGATCTGGAGCAGATATCCCTCGCCATCGTCGTCGACTTCCGTGACCATGGAGCCATGAAGCGCCAGCAACACGCCGTCAAGCGGTCCGTCCAGCATCTGCTCCCGGAGCCCGGCGACCAGCACGCCAGAGAGGCGCTCAATTGCATCGAGGGTAACCATGCCCGAGGGCGTGGCCCACACAGCCATGATCGGCAACAGGGTGAACCCCTGCGCGAGTGCGCCCGTAATAAAGCCGCCGAACTCGCTGTTCGTGTCCACGCTGGCGCCAATTGCCTCGCGGCCGACGTGCAGGCTGGAAGCCAGGAACGCATTGAAGTCGGTTGGCACGGACGAGAAGACATTGGTCTCATGAGCAATCTGGGCAGCAGCAACACGGGGGACCACCGGATCAGGCTCCCGCACTGACCACGGCGGGAGCCGTACGCAACCGGAGCAGCGCGCGCACCTGGTCTGGCGTCGCGAGTGGCCGCCCCATTTCCCCGGCAATCCGCGCTAACCGGGCAACCAGCTGGGCGTTGCTCTGCGCCAGTTCGCCCTTGTGATACCAGAGGTTGTCTTCCAACCCTGTCCGCACGTGACCACCCATCGCCATCGCAGCCAGACCGAGCGGCAGTTGGGCCCGCCCGATTCCGCAGACAGACCAGTGAGCGCCTGGCGGCAACATCTCCACCATGTGCAGAAGCTGCTTGACTTCAGGCGGACTGCCTCCCCGCACGCCGAGCACAAACTGGAACCAGAATGGCGGCTGCAACAGGCCATCGTCAATCAGGCGAAGCGCGTTCCAGACATGCCCCGGCTCAAAACACTCAATCTCCGGCTTCACGCCGGCGTCGTTCATGCGCACAGCGAGTTCCCGCAGGAACGTTGGCGAGTTGATGAACACCCGCTCGCCGAAGTTCACCGACCCACAGTCGTAGGAGGCAACCTCAGGCCGCAGCGCCACGGGCGCCATGCGGTCTTCGTCGGATGACGTGCCAGCGCCGCCCCCGGTGGACATGTTAAGAACGACGTTCGACCCGGCCGCCTCGACAAGGTCCCGGACGCGCCCGTACAGGCCAGGATCGCACGTGACGCGCTCCTGCTCGTCGCGCACGTGGATATGCACAATGGCCGCCCCGGCGTCACCGCAGGCAACTGCCGCAGCGGCAATTTCCTCCGGCGTCGTGGGAACGTTCGGATTCTGGGCCTTCGTGGGCCACGAGCCCGTTGTCGCAGCGCTGATGATCAGCGCGTTGGCTGGCCAGGAATGGGAATCTGGTCGGTGGTCACTCATGGGCAGGTTGCAAACCTCATCGCACAGACGGCGAGCAGACTGCGGGCGGACTATAGCGGTCGGCTGCGGAACCGGCAAGCGCCCGTTGGCTCCCGGGAACGCGTTGCTGTGCGCACGATGGCAGCACCCCATGCGTTCACGAGACGGCCCTGGCTTCCGTCAGTATCAACCGGCCGGGCGAGAGCCCTCGGCATGCGTCAGGCTACGGCAGCGGCGCCTGCCCCGATTCAGGAAGGCGATTTCGACTCAGATCGGACCCCATTGCCTATCCTGCCCCCATGATACATCTGCGGTCGGTCGAGTTGTTGCGGCCCGGTGGCCAGGCTGAGGGTGGCACTTACCCGTTCAGCGTGCCGGCGGTGGCGGCCCTGGCAACCACCCCCCTGACATTCACCAGTCCGGTAACGTTCCTGGCCGGTGAGAACGGCGCCGGGAAATCCGCCATCCTGGAAGGGCTTGCGTGTGCCGTAGGGGCCATTGCCGTGGCGGGCGACGACCTCCAGCACGATGCCAGCCTGGCGCCGGCGCGCCAACTCGCGCACCACCTGCGGTTGGTCTGGCGCTCGCGTAGCCGCCGGGGCTACTTCCTGCGCGCAGAGGATTTCTTTGGGTTTGCCCGCCGCGTCACGCAGCTTCGCAGTTCACTCGAGGAAGACCTGGCGGCATTCAACGCCGCGCCGGGGCCGGAATCCCTGGGTCGCCGCATGGCGCGCGGCGCCTACCAACGTGAGATCGGCGAATTGCGCCGCACGGACGCCGTCATGAACGAGATTTCACACGGCGAGAGCTTTCTGGCCCTCTTTCAGCGCCGCTTCGTGCCCCGAGGCCTCTACCTGCTCGATGAGCCAGAAACACCACTCTCGCCCATGCGCCAGTTCGCCATGCTCTCGTTGCTCCAGGAAATGACCACCACCGGCGAAAGCCAGTTCATCATCGCCTCTCACTCGCCGATCCTGATGGCGTACCCGGGCGCCACGATCTACCACCTCGGGGGAGGAGCGCCCGAGCCTATCGCCTGGGCAAATCTGGAGCACGTGCGCCTGACCCGGGATTTCCTGAACGATCCTCAGCTCTTCTTGCGTCACCTGCTGGCAGAGTGACCCACTCGGGCCCGGCAATCGGCGCCACCCCGTCTCGCGATTCCAACGACTCGTACAACTGCAGCGCGGACTGCTGCAGGACAGGATGCCTGGCGTCTGGCGCCAGTTCAGCCAGGGGCGCCAGGACAAACGCGCGGTCGTGCAGGCGCGGGTGAGGTGTCTCCACGTCATCTGTCGCGACGACGCTGTCACCCAGCAGAAGCAGGTCAAGATCAATCGTGCGCGGCGCGTTACGAAAGCTGCGCATTCGGCCCAGGCCCGCCTCGATATCGAGCAGCCTCCTGACCAGCGAGGTCGCGTCCAGCGAGGTTCGCAGCGCCACGACGGCGTTCAGAAAGGGTGGTTGTTCCTGAAAACCAACCGGAGCGGTCTCGTAGAGCGAGGAAACGCCGGTCACGCTCCCCAGTTCGCCCAGTTCCCGCACCGCTGCGCGCAACGTGGCGAGCCGGTCTCCCAGGTTCGCACCGAGGCCCACATACGCCGTAGCGAGGCCGGTCATGTGGCGGGTCCATTGGGCCACGCCCGGGCCTCGGCGGGCGCCCCGCGTACGACCGCGTCCGCCATACGCACCACCCGGGTCATGGCAGCCACATCATGCACGCGCACGATATCGGCCCCACCGGCGATCGCCAGAGAGACTACTGCAGCAGTGCCCTCCAGCCGCTGCTGCTCCGGCAGTCCCAGCACGCGCCCGATGACGCTCTTGCGCGACAGCCCCGCCAGGATCGGCCGGCCCAGCGCGCGAAACTCCCCCAGGCGGCGCAGCAGTTCCAGGTTCTGCCGCCAGTCTTTCCCGAACCCGAATCCAGGGTCAATGATCAAATGGTCCCACGGCACGCCGCGCGAGACCGCGAAGTCCAGCCGGCGGGATAGCTCGCGCAGCATGCTGGTGACCATGTCCACGCCCGGCTCCGGCTTGACATCGTGCATCAACACCACCGGCACACCGGCACTCGCCACGACATCCGCCAGTTCCGGGTCGTCGGTAAAGCCGCGGACGTCGTTTACCAGGTTCGCGCCCGCCGCAAGAGCTGCCGCGGCCACGCGCGCCTTGCTGGTATCCACCGAGATCAGAACGGCGGTCCGGGGCCGGATCGCTGCCAGGACCGGCATGAGGCGCGCGATCTGCTCTGCCGCCGGCACAGGAGTGTGCCCTGGCCGGGTGGACTCGGCCCCGAGGTCGAGGATGGCTGCGCCCAACTCGGCGGCCTGAACGCCCGCCGCGATTGCCAGATCGACGTACCCGGCGAGGCCATCACCGGAAAAGGAATCCGGCGTCACGTTCAGGACCGCCATCACGTGCGTTTCAGCGCCCCACCGGAGCTCATGACCGTCCCACTGCAGGGGTGGAATTGGCTGCCGTGGCGCTCCGGCTGCTAACCCCTGCCACGCGCGTTCGGCGTCGCTCACCGCGTGCCACCGCGCACGAACGACATGAACTCGGCGCGCGTTTCCGGCCGCTGCCGGAATCCGCCCCGCATCGCCGAGGTAATCATGACCGCGCCTGGTTTCTCCACGCCCCGGATCGACATGCAGGTATGCACCGCCTCCACCACTACGCCGCAGCCATCCGGACGCAGCACCTCCATGATGGCGTCTGCCACCTCGCTGGTCAGCCGCTCCTGCACCTGAGGACGTCGCGCGTAGCCTTCAACCAGCCGCGCCAGCTTGCTCAGGCCCACAATGCGGCCCTTTGGGATGTACCCGACGTGGGCAACACCCGTGAACGGCAACAGATGGTGCTCACAAAGCGAAGCGAACGGAATATCACGCAGGATCACCATCTCCTTGTGCCCTTCATCGAAGGTGGCGTCGAGATGAAGTCGCGGATCCTGGTGCAAACCGGCAAACAACTCGGCGTAGGCGCGCGCCACCCGAGCCGGCGTCTGCAACAGTCCCTCGCGATCCGGATCCTCCCCGATGGCGAACAGGATCTCGCGCACAGCCCGCTCGATGCGTGGCTGATCGACCCCGTCCTCGTGGCTGTTGCTCACGCTCGCGCCTCCCCGGGTGCGCGTGATCGGGTAATGCGCACCGCGACCGTGTCGAGAATGGCGCCTTTCACCGGTGCTTCCGGCTTCGCCACGCGAACCCGCACCTGCTGCACCCGCTTGTCGAGCCGTAACAACGCCTGCGCAATCTGCTCGGCGACAGACTCGATCAGGCGGCGAGGCTCGCCCTCCACCACCCGCCGTATCTCGGCGTAGGCGACGCTGTAGGAAACAGTTGCATCGAGCTCATCATGCTCGCCAGCCCGCTGCAAATTCATCACGAGTGCGACATCAACCACGAACCGTTGACCCAGCCGCTGCTCCTCCGGATGCACCCCGTGGTAACCGTAGAAGCGCATGCCCTCAAGCAGAATCTCATCCGTCACAGAAGCGTCGTCCATGACGTCGGAGTATAGAGAGCACGACCCGCTCCTCAGACAGCACAGTGGCGTTGCCAGTACGCTCTAGGGAGTCTGGCAGGTAGCGAGACGGAAGAACCCGGGAGTGATCGTATCGTGGGACGCGTGCTTGTGACCGGGGCCGCCGGCTTCATCGGATTTCATGTGGCGAAGCGGCTGCTGGCCCGCGGCGATGACGTCCTTGGCCTCGACAGCGTCAACGAATACTACGATGTCACCCTGAAGGAAGCACGGCTGGCCCAACTGGCCGGACAGCCCGGCTTTACGTTTGTCCGCGCGAACCTGGCGGACACGCCAACCGTTGCCTCCGCCTTTGCTGAGTTCGCGCCACAGGGCGTCATCAACCTGGCGGCCCAGGCCGGAGTGCGTTACTCGCTCACAAACCCGCACGCCTACGCCGAGGCCAACCTCGTGGGATTCCTGAACGTCCTGGAGGGGTGCCGCTCCACCGGCGCCGGGCATCTGGTCTACGCCTCAAGCAGCTCGGTTTACGGCGGCAACACGAAGCTGCCCTTTGCGGTGGACGACCTGGTTGATCATCCCCTCTCCCTTTACGCCGCCACCAAGAAGTCAAACGAGCTCATGGCGCACAGCTACTCAAACCTCTACCGGATACCCACCACGGGCTTGCGGTTCTTCAATGTCTACGGCCCCTGGGGACGGCCAGATGCGGCGCTTTACCGGTTCACCGCAGCCCTGCTGGCGGGCAGTCCACTCGATGTCTACAACTACGGCAAGCACCGCCGCGACTTTACCTACATCGACGATATCGCGGAGAGTGTGATCCGGGTGCTGGACCAGCCGGCTACGCCAGACCCGGCGTGGCGCAGCGAGAAGCCGAGGCCATCGTCCAGCAACGCGCCATACCGCGTGTACAACATCGGCAACAGCCAGCCGGTCGAGCTTCTTTACCTGATTCAGTTGCTCGAACAAGAGCTGGGGGTCAAGGCCCGGTTGCATTTGCTCCCGATGCAACCGGGCGATGTCGAGGACACTATCGCTGACGTTGCGGAACTAGAGGCTGCCATTGCCTTTTCCCCCGCGACGCCGATCGAAAGCGGTGTGGCGCGTTACGTTGCCTGGTACCGCGACTACTATGGTGTGTAGATTGTTCCGGCTTTCAGTGGTGTCGGGCACATCGACTGCTTCTTTCATCTTTGACAACGCTCATTGCCTCACACTACCATCGCCCGGTCCAGCGGCAGGGAAGGCTGCAGGACGCCCGCACCCAGCGCGCGAATTCTTGATCTTCAGGCGACGGCGAGAGTTCAATTCTCCCGACCGTGTGCGTGACATGCGGTGTTCACGCCAGAAGCCTCACCCACAAAGGTGGCAGTGTGCAAGCATCCCGGTTAGTCGCGACGGCGCCCTCGGAACTCGACTCCCTGAATATGCGTATTGCCTCGCGCACCGCGAAGGTGGGCCTGATCGGGCTCGGGTACGCCGGATTGCCACTCGCAGTGGCGTTTGCCGAGGCCGGATTCGACGTCGTCGGGATCGATCTACAGGACGCGCGCGTCGATGCGCTGAACCGGGGCGAGTCATACATCGGGGATATCCCCTCCGAGCGCGTGGCGGCCCTGGTGGCGGCGAACACCTTTCGCGCCACCGCAGATTACGCGGCGTTGGCGGATGTCGATGCCATCACGATCTGCGTGCCCACGCCACTGACGGCGGACAAGGGGCCAGACCCAAGTGCCGTTGCGGCCGCTGCTCGTGGCATTGCGCCGTGGCTGCGGCCTGGACAGGTCATCGTGCTGGAAAGCACGTCGTACCCCGGGACAACCGAGGAAATCCTGCTCCCTGCCGTGTCGCAATCGGGCTTGCGGGTCGGTGAGGAAATCTTCGTGGCGTTCGCCCCGGAACGCGTCAACCCGGGTGACACGCAATACGACACGCGAAACACCGCAAAGCTTGTTGGTGGAGTCACGCCGGCGTGCAGCGAGGCCGCAGCCACGCTGTACGGCGCCATTGTGAATGACGTCCATACCGTCTCTTCGCCGCGTGTGGCCGAGATGGCCAAGCTCATGGAGAACACGTTTCGCCAGGTGAACATCGCCTTCGCCAACGAAATGGCGATCGTGTGTGAGCACCTGGGCATTGATGTTTGGGAAACGATCAAGGCGGCCGCAACCAAACCCTTCGGGTACCTGCCGTTCTACCCTGGCCCCGGCCTTGGCGGCCCCTGCATTCCGGTCGTCCCGCACTACCTCTCGTGGAAGTCGCGGCAGGCCGGCTACGAACCCCGCATGATCGCCCTGGCGGACGAAGTCAACGAGGCCATGCCGGCGCATGTGGTTGCCCTGGTGGAGCGCGCTCTGGCTTCGCGCGGTATTCCGCTGGCGGGCGCCCGCGTGCTGTTGCTGGGGATTACGTACAAACCAGATGTCTCGGATACGCGGGTTTCACCGCCAATGCAAATCCTGGAACTTCTTGCAGGCCGGGGCGCGGTGGTTGCCTACCATGATCCCCTGGTTCCCGCCTTCCAGCTTGGCAGTCAGCACATCGCCGGGATTGCCCTGGACGAGACGGCACTGGCAGCAGCTGACTGTGTCGTAATCACGACCAACCACAGCTCGTTCGACTGGGCGCGAGTCGTCCGGACGGCGTCACTGGTGGTGGACACGCGAAACGCGACAGCACAGGTCCCGGTGGAACGCGAGGCGCGGGCGCAGATCGTTCGCCTCGGCACATCAGTCGAGGGGACACGTTGACGATGGCAAGCAACCCCCATCTGACCGGCAGCGACGCCACTCCTCAGCCTCCGATCTCCTGGCTGGTGACCGGCGCAGCAGGGTTCATAGGATCGCACCTGAGCGACGCCCTGATCGCGCGGGGGGACACCGTACTCGGCCTCGACAACCTGACCACGGGCCGGATCGAGAACGTGCAGCATTTGCTCAGTCATCCGCGCTTCCACTTCGCCCGCGCCGATGTGGCGGATGCGATTGTGATGGACCGGCTGGCGTCGCAAGCCACGATCATCGTGCATCTTGCTGCGGCCGTCGGTGTCGAGCTTGTCGTGGAGCGCCCGGCCTACACCATTGAAACCAATGTCATGGGCACGGAGGCCGTGCTGCGGGCCGCGCTCCGCTACGGGAACCGTGTGCTCCTCGCCAGCACCTCGGAGGTGTACGGCAAGGGCAGCCGTATCCCGTTCAGCGAAGACGACGACATTCTGCTCGGGCCCACCAGCAAGAGCCGCTGGGGCTACGCCGCCAGCAAGATGGTCGATGAGTTCCTGGGCATGGCCTACTACCATGAACATGGGCTGGAAGTCGTGCCATTCCGCTTGTTCAACACCACAGGACCACGCCAGTCCAGCCGCTACGGAATGGTTGTGCCTCGCTTCGTGAACCAGGCAGTACGCAACGAACCTATCACCATCTACGGTGATGGCAGCCAGCGCCGCTGCTTCTGTGACGTGCAGGACGTCGTGCGGGCCATCATTGCGCTTTCATTGCACCCTGGGGCGCCCGGACGCACCTACAATATCGGGAACACTGAGGAGATCAGTATCCTTGGTCTGGCCGAGCGCGTACGGGAGCAGTTCCGCAGCACCTCCGATATCGTCAAGATCCCGTACGAACAAGCCTACGCGCCCGGCTTCGAAGACATGCAGCGCCGAGTGCCAGATATCTCGCGCATCAAGGCGCTCGTCGGGTGGACGCCGGAAATCCTGCTTTGTACCACACTTGACCGTATTCGCAAGACATCTGAGCCATGTACCTTCGCTCAGCGCCAGGACTCGCGGGGCCCAGTAGCTATGCTGGCGACACCATGATCCCATGAGCTTGTACCAGGGAGGAGATCTCATCCCGCCAGGTTTCAGTTGGCCACAGGCCTCGGCGCCGCGAGTTCTGCGTCATGGTGCAACTGTAGGGAGGGCACGTCGTTGAACAGTTGGCTCGGTGTCGCAGTGGTAGTGGCATTCCTTGTTTCTATTGTGGCAACCTACTGCGTGCGACTGGCTGCCCGCCGCTTTGATTGGCTCGATCACCCCAGCCGGCGAAAGCTACATACGAATCCTGTCCCTCTCATGGGCGGCATTGCCATGTACACCGCCTTCATTATTGCAGTCCCGGTGGCTCACTCCCGAACTGTGCTCGAAGAGGGTGCGGTCGTGCTCACAGGAGCAACATTGCTCCTGATCACCGGCATCATCGATGACCGTCACGGCATGCGGCCATCCGTCAAACTCCTCGCCCAAGTCGCTGCATCGCTTGTTCTCGTGCTGGGTGGAGTTCATATCGCCCTCTTCTCAGTCAATGCCCTCAATGCAATTGCTACAATTGCCTGGATTGTTGGTATTTGTAACGCCATGAATCTCCTGGACAATATGGACGGGCTCTCAGGCGGAGTAGCTGCTATCGCTTGCGCGTCGTTCGCAGTCCTTGCCACGCTGAATGGGCAGATCTGGGTTTCCGTTGTCGCTGCGGTCTTGTTCGGAGCAATTCTGGGATTCCTCTGGTTTAACTGGAATCCCGCCAGCATCTTCATGGGGGATGCCGGGAGCTTGTTGCTGGGATTCCTCCTCGCGGTCCTTGCAATTAAGCTCCGCTTCCCTGGACTTGAGCCGGAGCGAGCCTGGATGGCGCCGATCCTGGTTCTCATTGTTCCAATTGCTGACACGACGCTCGTTACGATATCGCGGTTGCGGCGAGGCGTGAGCATTTCATCAGGCGGCCGGGATCATATCTCGCACCGCTTGTTGCGGCTGGGACTCACTGTCCGACAGGCGGTTGGCCTGCTGTATGCGGCCGCGCTGGCTGGGGGGGCAGCCGCCATTGTCGTGACGACTGTTGCGTCAGAGGCTGTGGCCGCTGGCGTGATCGGTGGCGTAGCAATACTGACGCTCATCGCGGTTGCCGCATTGGAACGCCTTGATCTCTCCGACACCGGTCAGGTTGTCCGACCGCTCGAACAGCGCCCGGTGGCCCGCATTCGGCGCAGAATAGGGCAGCCTCTGGAAGGGCCCGGGTAACGCGCCTGGTCAGACGCCGCGACGCTGCTGCAACTCCCGATACACACGGTCGGTTTCAGAGACCATGGTCTCTACCCGGAACGCCGGATCAACCTTCATCCGTCCAGCCCGCCCGAAACGTTGCCGGCGATCCTCGTCCGCCAGGAGGTTTTGAACGGCTTCTGCAAAGGCACGCGCATCACCCGGGGTAATCAGATAGCCCGTCTCGCCGCTGACTACGACCTCTCGGGTGCCATCGGCATCAAACGCCACGCACGGTTTTCCCATTGCCAGCGCCTGGACGAGCACCCTCGGCAATCCCTCATACCGTGCAGGATGCGCCATGACATCCATCGCAGCCAGTGCAGCCGGAATTTCTTCGCGCTTCAAGAGTCCGCAAAACACGACACGTTCGGCCACGCCCAGGACCTTGGCCCGGGTACGAAGGCTTTCCATCAAAGGACCGTCGCCGACCAGCAGAAAGTACGTGTTGGGATGGCTCTGCAGAATTTCAGGAATGACATCAAAGAGAATATCGTATCCCTTGACAGGCACCATCCGCGCAATGGTGCCAACAACCAATGCCGAAGTAGGAATTCCCCACTTCGCCCGGGCTGCTTCGACCCCGATTTCCGGCGCCATGAACCAATCCAGCTCCATCCCGCTGTAAATGGTGGTGTGGTTGCGACGCGTGCCAATGCCGGCTTCAACAGCTTTATCGGTCACCACCGTTGAAACAGTCACGTAATGGTCGGTGATCGGATCAACCAGACGCTGAGCGGCCCAGCATGCGCGGTTCACGACCCATGTCTGATAATCGTTGAACACCATGCCGTGGAGCCCATGCACCACCGTTGGGACACCGGCCATTCGCGCAGCAACACGGCCAAGAATGCCTGCCTTGGCAAGGTGCGTGTGCACGATGTCGAATCTCTCCCGACGCATGAACTGGTAGAGCTTCCATAGCGCGATGGCATCTGCAACGGGATTGACACTGCGACGCATTTCCGGAATCACCTTGACCTGATGGATGCCAGGAGCGGAGGCAGGAATCTCCCCTTCTGTTCCGTCATCAGTTCCGGTCGCAAGATGCACTTCGTAGCCGGGCATCTGGCCAAGGCCAGCGGCAGTCAAGAGCGTATTCTCCTGGGCGCCCCCGACAATCATCCGTGTGATGACGTGGAGGACCTTGATGTTTCGGGGGCTTTTCACACCTTGTGACGCCGCCGGATTCAACCCCGTCACCTCAGTGCCACCGGTGAGACTTCGCTTCTATACATATCAGACATATCAGGCTGCGAAAAACTCCCGCCAATTCGAATCACACGCCACCAAGCCTGAAACTGCAATACGGTCCAGATGTGGTACTGCCAGTTTCGCGCGCCGGATAGGTGCTCGCGCCACTTCTGTTGGATCGGTTCCGGGTTGAAGTGGCCATCCTGTCGCATGGTCGAGGGATCCAGAAGATCCTCCGCCCAATCGCGAAGTGGACCGCGTAGCCAGGCGTCAATGGGCACGCCGAAGCCCATTTTCGGACGCTCCATGAGCGCTTTCGGTACATATTGGTAAAGGACGTCTCGCAGGAGGCCCTTCCCTTCACCATGGGCAATATTCATACTGAGGGGTAGCCGCGCGGCAAACTCTACGACGCGGTGGTCCAGCAAAGGCACGCGCGCTTCCAGACTTGAGGCCATGCTGGCCCGGTCAACCTTGGTCAGGATATCGTCCGGGAGATAGCTCACGAGGTCCAGATACATCATCCGCCTGGCAAACTCCGGGAGATCCGCCCATCTGGCCTTATCCGTAAGGACCGTCGCTGGCTCCCGGCCATCGATGACGACACTCTCGGGCTTGCGCCACTGCGACACCAGGCCAAGGTAGAGATCCTCGCTCGAATCAACGGCCAGAACCTCGGCCAGCTTGTGCAGCTTGTCGCCAGGCGTGCGCTGTCGTAGCTTGCCCGGCAGAACCGGCTGCAGCCGCAACAAACCGCGATCCCATGTCTCGGCCGAGAGTGTAGTTAGCGCCCGGCCGCCAATGGTTCGCGCCGGCCGAGGCGCCCAGCCGATGCGCCGCCAGATCGCGTCGCCCCAGAAATAGCGGTTGTACCCACCAAAGAGCTCGTCCCCGCCATCACCAGAGAGGCTGACCGTGACGTGCCTGCGAGCCAGTTGTGACACGAGGAACGTGGGAATCTGCGACGAATCGGCGAACGGCTCGTCGTACATCCACGGCAGCCGTGGGATGACATCCCGCGCCTCCCTGGGTGTTACGACAAGCTCCGTGTGGTCTGTGCCAAGGTGCGCCGAGACAGATGCCGCATGGGTTGCCTCGTCAAATCCATCCTCATTGAATCCGATGGTAAAGGTCCTGACCGGACGCGATGACTGCGCCTGCATCAGCGCCACAACCGTTGATGAATCAATTCCCCCCGAAAGAAAGGCGCCCAGAGGCACGTCGGCAATCATCCTCAGGGCTACTGCTTCGCGCAGAAGTTCGTCCAGAGCCGCCACGGCATCCTGGCGCGACCCCGTGAACGGATCCCGAGCGCCTGCCAACGCCACCTCACGCGCCGACCAGTATGTCTCCGGCTCGGCCCGCTCATGGTGGCTGCGCAGTGTGAGCATGCTTCCTGGCGGAAGTTTGGCGACACCTTCGTAGATTGTGTACGGCGACGGGACATACCCGTGTCGCAGGTAGAGGGTCAGCGCATCCCGATCAACTTCCGCCTGAAAAGCTGGATGGGCAGCGAGCGCTTTCAACTCTGAGCCGAAGACGAATGTCCCGTCGAACCAGCCATAGTAGAGCGGTTTGATCCCGAGTCGATCTCGCACGAGGTGGAGTCGCCGCAGGTCTCGATCCCAGAGAGCAATCGCGAACATGCCGACAAACCGCTGGACAGCGGCCGCCAGTCCCCACTCCTCAACCGCCGCCAGGATAACTTCGGTGTCAGACCCTCCGCGAAAGTGGTGGCCAAGCGTTACCAGTTCCTGCCTGAGCGCCGTGAAGTTGTACACCTCGCCGTTGAAGATGATCTCGAATCGCCCGCTCTCGGAGGTCATTGGCTGGTGACCTGCGGGGGACAGATCGACGATGGCCAGCCGCCGAAAGCCGAGCGCCGCTCCGTTCACCGCATCTGTCCAGACGCCAGCGTCATCTGGACCTCGATGTCGCAGCGTTTCGGTCATGGTTGCAATGAGCGTACGCAAAGTCGCATCAGTTGATTCTGGTTTCACCCAGAAGCCGGTTATTCCGCACATTCTGCTTCACCCCGCTGCGTACAACTCGCGTTCACTGCGCCACCATCGTGTACAGATCCTCGTACGCCGAAACAACATAGTCGAGACTGAAATTGCTCACAATACGTTCCCGGGCGCGTGCGCCCAACTCGCGTCGATGTGCTGAGCCGCCGGAGATCATGGTTTGCCACGCCGCTGCCAGATCAGACGGTGTACGGGGCCGGACGACGGCGCCAGTATTGCCGACAAGCCGCGCGGAGTCGCCAACGTCGGTAACTACACATGGTACGCCGCACGCCATTGCTTCGCCGACGACGTTCGGGAAACTCTCACTGACCGAGCAGCACGTCGCAATGTCAAACGCGTTGTTCACCGACGCGATATCCGTGCGGGCGCCTGCCCAATGGACCCGATTTGCTATTCCGAGGCTGGCTGCGAGTTCACGCTGTTTGGCCTGGTAGTCGTCGTCGCCGCCTCCTACGCACACGAAGCGTGCCGTGAGGTCAGACTCGGCAAGAATCTGGGCCGCCCTCAGAAACGTAGTGTGGTCTTTCACGGGATTCATGCGCGCCACGAATCCGATGACCACCTCATCGTTACGTATACCCCACTCAGCACGTAGGCAATTGCCGGCGGCTGCGTCAGGCTTGAGGCTTGCGGTGTCGAATCCGTTCGGAATGACCTTCCACCGCGCACGTCGGTATCCGCGGCGCGCCATGTACTCTCGCCCATAGGCTGAATTGACCACCACAGCGGCAGGCATCCACGCCATTCGTGAGAGCATTGCATCAATCAAGGCAACCTGCCGGCCATAGTCGACATCTGGTACGGCTCGCATGTTCCAGATCACTGGCGTCCTGATTGCCGGCCCGACGATGGTTGCCAGGAAATTCGCGTGGTACATCCACGCCTGCAGCACATCGGGTTTTTCCTGGCTCAGCAGGTTTCGTAACGATCTCGCCGCTCTGGGGTCCGGGATCCCCGCCTTCAGGTGAAGGGTATCGACGGGAATCCCTGCCGCCCGGATCACCGACGCCATTGCTCCCGGCTCACGCATGGAGACAACACGATGCTGAAATCGGCATCGATCCGAATGGGTCACCAGCCGGGCGAGCATAGTTTCAGCACCCCCAACCTCAAGACCCGTTATCAGGTGGGTAACGGTGATCAAGGTTGGATCAGAGTTCTGAGGCCCGTATGCAGGGTGAAGGGACAGACCGAAGCAAGCAGTTGCACACCCCACGAAATGCACAGGGTACAACGTCTTCGACGGATAATTGCACGCTGTCCGCCTGAAATCCCGGAATGCAAGCCACCTACTTCGTTCATTGGCCTTTCGTCAAACTGGCACGTAACGCTGCAGATTAACTGGAGAGTATAGGCATACCAATCAACCATTGACTCGAATGGGTGCTCAGGATCGCACGGCCTCGGCGTTGGCGCTCGCCGCGCGCGTCCATTACAACGCGAAACAATAAGACTTGTTCAGGAACGTTCACCGCGCCCGGCGTCGCTAGTGCCTGTAGTTCCACCTCTGTCGTGTGCGAGAAAACCTCAAACGAACTGCGATGACGCTCTGTGGTGCGAGACCCACCAGGCATCCGCTCCCTGGGTATTGTCGGCCAGGGCGCTCCGCGAGTACCACTAGGTGCTGGCGCGTGCAGGCGACAAGCCTCTTCTGAAAGGCTTTCCGTTGAATCGCATGAGCCGATGCGTTGCGTCGCGCGACCAGCCAGAGATTCGAAGAACGGCATCCATGATCCGCATTGTTTTCCTTATAGGCTCCCTCCACCGGGGAGGGGCCGAAAAGCAGCTGACCCTCCTGGTTCGTGGTCTGGACCATTCCAGATTCCACTGTACAGTCGTCACTATTTACGGGGGTGGCCAGCTCGCACATGAACTCGACGACATCGAGAATGTCGAGGTGATCTCCATTCACAAAGGTGGAAGAAGCGATAGTATCCCGGCCCTGCTGCGGCTCCGACGGCTGGTTACCAAACTCAACCCTGACATTGTTCACGGCTACCTTGACTCGGCCAATGTCTTGGCACTCTTCATTGGGAAGTCCGTTCGGACAAGAGTGGTCTGGGGCGTTCGTTCGTCAACCGTAGATCCTACGCAACTTGATATCGTTTCGCGCATGTACTGCCGTCTCGGTTCGCTCCTGTCCAGCCGTGTCGATCTTGTAATCGCCAATTCAACTGCTGGACAACGGTATGTCACCGCTCTCGGTTACCCGGCGGATCGGGTTATCGCCATACCGAACGGCTTTGAGACGGGCCGGTTCGAGCGAGATATGCTGGCACGCTCACTGGCGAGGAAGTCCTGGGGAATAGCGGATGACACGCCTGTCGTGGGCCTGGTGGCGCGACTCGATCCAATCAAGGACCATCCAACCTTCCTGCGCGCAGCGGCACTCCTCCTGCAGCAAGAACCGGAGGTGCGGTTTGTGTGTGTTGGTGGAGGAGGATCGCCAGAATACGAGCGCGAACTCAGGCAACTCGCCCGGGACCTGTCAATTGAACACGCCGTAATCTGGGCCGGCGAAACTGCCGATATGCCGGCGGCACAGAACGGACTTGATGTCGCGTCACTCGTATCCGTAAGCGAAGGCTTTGCCAATGCCATCGGAGAGGCGATGGCCTGTGCGGTTCCGTGCGTCGTAACAGATGTCGGCGATTCTGCGGCCATCGTTGGCGAAACAGGAATCGTCGTGCCGCCCGGTAATCCGGAGGCATTGCGCGATGCCTGGCAAGCTCTGCTTGAACTCACACCGGATGAACGCGGGCAGCAGGGGGCACGAGCGCGACTACGCATTCTGGAACATTACAGCGTCGAGGCTCTCGTAGGACGCACAACCACAGCGTTGCTCTCCTTACTCAGCAATCATTCGCTCGACCGCGATGACGATATCACCCAACCTTCAGCGCTTACGAGCACCAGAGTTGATGAGGCATGTAGGCACGACGGGGAAAAGCTTCTGGACCGTTGATATGAAAGGCTGCTCCCTCCATATTGAGGCCAACCTTGACAGCGCTCCACCTGCGTGCCTGTGCGCATTCGACGCAGCAGAGGACGCCCTCTCGCCTGACGATTTGGTGAACGCCAGGACTGCAGACTCCGTATCGTATGTGCATGGCAGAACCGCCGCGGTGAGCTAGCTCACGCGGCGCATCGCGATTCGAGCGGCGATCATCAGGATCAACAGCGAGCAGGCGTACATGACAGACGTGGCGAGTGCAATACCGCTGGCTCCCATGTGACGCGCCAATACCACGTCAAGGATTGTGTTCAGACCCAACATGATGGCCGACTGAACAAGCAGCAACTGATTGGCGCCGAGCGACGAAACCAACCTCGCAAACACGACACCTGCCGCAAGAAATGGCAACTGCAACACGCCCAACGCCAGAACCTGTGCTACGGCAATAGTGTCTGCAGGTGAGAACGCCCCGCGCTCGTAAATGAGCGCCACCAGCGGGACAGCCAGGACGCTGGTTGCCACCGCGACGGGCAGTGTGGCTGCCAGCGCCAGGAGCGAGAAAGTCCTCACGGTCGTACGCAGTTGCTGCCAGTCGCTTGTGGCAACCATGCGCGAAAGAAACGGGAGCACAGCCGTTCCCAAAGCAATCGAACCAAGACCTGCTCCGAGCGTGATGAACTTGAGCCCGTATCCGAGTGTTGCCACACTCCCCGCCCCGAGTGACGCGGCCACTGCCTGATCTACAAGCGTCGTCCCACCCATCAGAACAGATGCGACGGCCATCGGTGCGTACTGTCGCGCAACCCTTTGCGAATCCTCAGAGAATCCACGCCATACTGGACGGAGCGGTGTGCCAGCCCGGCGGAGAGCCCAGGCGAGGACGAGCAATCGCACCACAAAGCCAGCCACCATTCCTGATGTCAAAGCCTCAAGCCCAGCTTCTGGAAATACAAGAAGTGCGCCAATTCCGGCCACGGGTATGGCGCCCTGGGAGAGTGAGGGCAATGCGAACATACCCTTCGCATTGAGGGCGGCGGCCCACAAGGCAGAAACCCCACCAACGGGTACGGTGGTCAGGAGCACCAACAACGCCTGTTGTGTGGTCGCCAGTTTCGAGTCAGTGAACCCCGAAGCCATGACCCGCAGCAGATAGGGTGAACACAGGCCGACGAGAATCGATACCACGCCAAGCAACACAAGGAGGACTAGTGTGAGCTCCCCCAGCAACCGATCACCGGCAGCTGGTCCATCCTGCTCACGTACTCGCAAGTAGGCCGGGATGAAGGCTGACGCAACAGACCCTCCCAGCACGCCAAGCACAAACGTTGGAACAACGAGCGCGACCAGGTACGCGTCGGCGACATCTCCAGTGCCGAATCGTGCGGCGATCAGGAGTTCACGAGGGATGGTGACAATCGCCACCAGCGCCGTCGTCACAGCGACAGCAATGGTTGCGCCGGCGATTTGCCTGGTCACGGCCAGATTGGAGGATGTGACCGCACTCAAGCGTGATTGGAGTGTGGCGATTCCCGGCAGACCAGTCACGAGAGGCCAGTCCATGCAGGTCCGGTTCCCTGGTTCTTCGCTATCATATTGTCCATGGTAGTGATATTCGAACTGTCACGGGGTGAGACCGGAACCGTATTTGTGCAATTGAACTCCAGAATGCCAGGATCAGGTGCGGCCCCTTGTCAGGGCACGACTTGTGACCGTGCAGTGCTGATTGCGACGCCTTGTTCATGAGCCAGTCTCAGCCGCCTACCTTGAAGTCGTGCGGGCTTGCCCGCCTGCCAGAGGGCCTCGCCCGGCTCATCATGCTCCTGTTTAGTGGTTGGATCCTCATCGTGCTCGTGCTCGGCGCCAGGATGGCCTACGCGAGCATACGCACATACCTTGACATACTGGGCGCCACGTTTGGTGCGCGGATGCCAGATGCGTCACGCCTCACGACATTTGCGGATACGCCTGAGACTTTTGCCGCTGCCGCATTCCTGGCCTACGCCGTGATTCTCCTCGTTGTTCTGCTGATCCAGCATTTTCAGCCGCGCCTGACAATACCTGCCGCACTCTTGGCTCCTTCCTGCATGTTCGCTTTGGCGGCCGTCGCATCAGGAGAGGTCGATTCGGTGCTGGTTGCGTGCGCAATCGTTGTGACGAGCTGGATAACTGGCGACATCATTTTGGGGGTGATACAAGCTCCGATCAGCCATGCCCACCTGGGTGCGGCGATATCTCTTCGGATTTCGCTGGGTCTCGGCCTCCTTGGATTGGCTGTGTTGCTCCTTGGTTGGTTCGGCGCCATCTCGAGACTGCCAGTTCTGGCGCTGGGGCTTCTGGTCGCACTCCTGTGGGTGACGCGGCGCCGGGACATGCTTGGTCGCCAATTACGTCGGGCTTCGGCATTGAAGACGGGTGGTCCTCGCCTTGCCTTGTTCGAGTCTCTGCTAGTTGCGCTAAGTGCCGCCTTCTTCATCGTTGCTGCACTGGCAGCACTTACTCCTGAAACCATTTCCACAGGGTCAGATTCTGTTCGACAGCACCTCCCTCAAGCTCGGGAGATCTGGCAGGATCATGCTGTGAGGTTTCACTCGACGATTCAAACGCCATCTGCGTCCCTGCTTGGCGCATCGGTCAACGCCGTTGCGTTCGGCTTCGGTGGGTTTACAGCTATTCGGATCTTGCAAGTACTCGTTTCCCTCTGCTGCTTGCTTGCCATTGCGGGGCTTGGGGCAACTTTAGGGGGTAGGCTTGCCGGTATTGCCGCCGTAGCGTTCTTCTCCGCGATTCCGCTGGTTCTCTGGTTGACAGGCCATGCGTATCCTGATTTGCTCGCGGTACTCTTCATTTGTTCTTCCGTTCAGTGCGCGATATTCTGGCAAGAGGATGGACACAGAATCTGGCTACTACTTGCCGGAACATTGGCCGGATTCAGCCTTGTCACCAAGCAAATTTCCGCAGTTTTCGTGTTGGCGCTGCTGATTGCTTTGGCAATCTTCGCGCGCCCTGGCACATCAACCGTTGGGCGAATTCAGGCTACCCTTACTCTGGCTGGCGCCTGCGTTGCCGTGTCGATTCCCTGGCTAGTCCACAGCGCGGTTCTCACCCACACGATTCCCCTGCTGAACATTGCACTTGAGCAATTGGAGAACGTTCCGATGTTGGCAGACTCCCGCGGGAGCGGTCTGTCAGGCGAGTCGAGCGCCTCCCCGGCTGGACCCGCCGTAGCAGTAGCGTCGGCGTTTCCCGGCGGAGTGACACGCTCATTGACGGGCATCGTTACTGGCCCCTGGGATTTGACCTTCCAGGGGGCATATGCAAACTGGCGGATAGTCCGATACGGGGAGTTCGGCGTCGTCTTGCTGATGTTTCTCCCGCTGATCTTCGTCAACCTCTGTACCCGTCGCGCCATGCTGGTGGCCACGACCGCAGTGGTTTCCTTTGTCGCGTGGGTGTTTACCATTCAACTCCCGCGCCATCTCCTACCAAGCCTGGCGCTACTGGCGGTCCTGGCTGGGCTTGCGGTCGCACACGCCAGTCAGGACCAGACAGCGGCCTCTCGCAAGTCATACGGGCGTTTGGTCCAGGTTTCAGCAATTGCAGGCCTGGTCCTGACACCGCTCTTCTTCTTGCCCAATGCCTCCACCGCTTTTCCGTTCACAGTCCTCACTGGCGCGGAACGTTCTGGGGATTACCTTGCCCGCGTTGACCCAGCAATCCCCGCGCTGCGGGCTGCAACTGCTCTGTTGCCTGCAGATACGCCCGTGGGCTACATAGGCGAATGGCAAGGAGACCAAAGTTCAACGGAAGCGCGGTTGGTATATTTGGGATCCCACAGTTCAGATGAACGCGATTCCCTGGATACCCAGGTGGGGGACACCCCTGAAGCGATATTCAACTATCTGGCAGCGTGGGGAATCAACTACCTCATCTGGGACCGTCCGGACACCCGTTCTCAGGACGTCAACTCAACGCTGCTATCAGGCGAATTTCTGCTTCACCATGCGACCATTCTCGGCGGAAATGATGGGATCTATCTGTACAAGCTTTATCCACTCGGAGTTCCTGATCCTACGACTCAGGAGAATTTGCTCCGGGATCCTGAGTTCAAGAACTTGAGCAAACCTGAAAACATCTGGAATGGAACGAGAAGGGACCGGGCCGCGAGCGGCGAGTTGCGGCCCCGGCGTCAGAAGACGGTCACTCAGCGTGTGACTATTGATCCAGGGCAAGAGTACTTGCTGGTTGTAGATGGGCGCTGTGGCTCGACGAAGGATCAGACTGAGGTATCACTCACTTGGCGCGACGCTCACGACAATGTCATAGGCACAACCGCTGACAGCATGAAACTTGGCGTCACATCCAATTCTTCCATAATGATGCGAAAGTCGCCGGGCAGTGCCACGACCGTTGACGTTAGCATTTCAACGTCAGCCGGTACTCCGTGCTTAATAAGCAAGATTGGCATGTATGCGTATAGCGCATCCTGATCAACGGATCTACTGAGATGCACTTTCTCGAAAACCAAGGGACGACCACAGCCACAGCGCTGGTAATTCAGTGCAGGATCGAGATTGGGATACTCAACAGATTGCTTCCAGAAGTGATGCAACCCGAACGTCATGTGTATGTTCCGTCAGCACGTAGTCCCTGGTGCGCTCCACCATTTCTTCGCGGTAGGTCTCATCGGTAAACCGCTCCACAACGTCGTGAAGGTTGGCGTGGTCCTTTCGCAGCGAAATGTAGTGCTCATCCGCCTTCAATATTCCGTTGTAGTCGCCTTCAAGCAGGATCTGACAGGCGCCAGTACCAATTGGTTCAAAGTGGCGCGAGGAAATCGCCTTGCCGCTTACTGTCACCGGATACGTCTTGAAAAAGCGGTCAAATACATCGTCAAATGTCGCACTCGGATTCGCCCTCAAGAACGCCGAGACTGCTCGCTGCGACTGGTCGTCACGCTCCAGATAGTACGTGCCCGATTCGCCGCCGATAACTCCATAGGTTTGGTTCAGGAACGAGACCCAATCTTCACGCGCGAGCCGCTGCCGGCGAAAGTCGCTCCGCAGGCCAAACTCTCCGGCTCTTTGCCGAAAGAGCTCGATTGCCTGTGTCCGTTCAATGTCGCCGATGAACCAGGGATAGAAGTCGCCAATGAATCCGATGTCGATTGGCCGCTCTCCAGTATTCCGGCGGGTATACACTCTGGCGTTCAGCGCATGTGGCGCGGGAAGCACCTGTGTGTCTCGACATTCCTCATACAACCACTGAGCTGCCAGAAGTGGTAGCTGGCTTCCCACGAAATCGGCGCCCACACTGCGCAGAAACGAGATCTTCTCAGGCATCAGGACATACTCATTCCCAATCAGGGCCAGCAGACGGCCACGCCTCGCCTGGAGCATTGACCGCACTCGGGATACTGCCCGCAGATTGTCACCGATTGCAGAGTGAAGCACGACGATGAGTTCATACTCACGGAGATGGCGCTTTGACTGCGCAACCTCAAACACATTAAGCAAATTGCATCGATCTATGTCCAGGCGCGGCGACGCAGCAAACCCCTCCTCCCAGTCCTGGATGTAGGAGAGCGTTTCATACCGAGACGTCAACCTGGTGCGCAGCGTTGGCGAAGGGACAAATCGCTTCCAGTACTCGGAATGGTCAAACTGGAGCACGCCATGCAGTACGGAATCGGCGACAACTGCGCGACGAGTAGCCGGTCCGTTTGACGTTATCAGGAGTGTCTTGATCCGATCAGGCACGGCTACCCCGAGGGCGCCAGGTGCGCGGCGTGCTTCTGGATTGCGCGATCAATCATCGGTATCGATTCGCGCGTCCAGGCAATCGTCCGCGCGAGCCCGTCCGGCAACGATACCTGACTGCGGAATCCAAGCTCGCGCTGTGCCTTCTCCGTACTTCCGAACCTCTTGCCGGATCGGTCCCATGTCCTTTGCGGCCGAAACTCCAGCGGTGCTGGATTGCCAGTCAAGCCATTGATCAGGTTTGCCAGTTCCAGGATCGTGGTTTCCCGTCCACTGGCGAGATTGTAAACCTCACCTGGATTGCCTGCTTGGGCGCAGCGTAGCAATCCCTCGATGATGTCCGTGACGAAAATGAAATCGCGCGTGGCCACCCCGCCGTTGTCTACTGGCAGCGGCTGACCTTGGAGTGCCTTGTAGACAAACGTAGGGATCACATTACGCCAAATCGTTGCGGCGGTGCCGCGCCACTGGCCCGCGCCGAGAATTTCACCCGGTCCATAAATGTTTTGAAAGCGTGCCCGTACAACTGGGAGGTTGTGCTGATTGTAGTAGTACACCGCATAGAACTCACCCATGATCTTCGAAATCGAGTAAGGACTATCCATCTCCAGCGAAATCGGAGCGTCTTCCGGAGTCGCGTGCGCGTCAGCAAATGTCTTGTCTGCAACAGCACAGCCTGCACCGGCGTAGACCACGCGCTGCAACCGGCGGAAGTGTTGAAGCCGGTCAAACAGCTTGATTGTTGTTAGTTGATTGTGTTCATAGTCAGCAAGTGGATTGTGGATTGAATTCTGATTGCCGTGAAATGTGCTGAGGTGGAACACGACGTCGTAGACATCCTGGAGCGACTCCAGCACCGTGTCGGCCGCTATCGAGTCCTCCGTAAACTCTACCCGAGGGTCATCCGGAACGCTTGAGCGCTCCGCTGACAAGAGATTGTCCACTACATGTACGCGAGCGGCGCCGTCGGCGAGCAGGCGCTGCACGAGATTGCTACCCACAAATCCCGCGCCGCCAGTCACCAACACTACCGCGTTCGCAACGTTCATGTCGGCCCTCACTCCGAGGCGATCTTGAGGTGCGTGTAGGTTTCAGAGATCCCGTACGGTGCGTAGCTGGCCACCGTTCGCTCGACACCATCCCGAAGCGACGTAGATGCTGTCCAGGAAAAGGCCTCATTGGTTCTCGTGGGATCCAGCAGGATCGAGAACACGTCGTCGGGTGCACGCTCTCGGACCTCGACTGGCTCCAGATTCTCAAGGCCCATGGCTCGAGTGGTTTCATCATACAGTTCCTGAATCGCGAAATCCGATCCGGAGGAAATATGATAGAAGCCCGACGACCCCGAGCCATCAAGCGCCCGCTCGACCACGTCAATGAGGTCATCGACATAGATGAAATCGCGCCGTGTGTTCATGACGAAGCACTTCTTGCCGCTCGAGAGCCTTTGGTAGAACGTCGGGAGCGGACCGCTGACATTCCTTGGTCCATACGCGTTGGCAAGACGAAACGACAGGAACTCTATCCCGCTCATGGCGATGTACTGCTCGCCTGCAGTCTTGCTGATGGCGTAGCTACTCTCAGGCCGAATGGGGTGGTCCAGGGTAATTGGCTGTTCGAGAGGCTGCCCGCCGTAGCACAACGCCGTTTGAAAGTAGATCAGCCGCTTAATGCCCGACTTGCGCGCGGCCTGAATGACGTTGATCGTGCCCTGGACGTTGGTGCGCGTGTCCTCGATCCAGTTGTCAGGATCCTTGTAGGATGCAGCAGCATGCACCACGTGTTCCGGTTGGAAGGCAGCAACCGCTTCATCCACCAGCACTGCGTCGGCAATTGTTCCTTCGATGAAGCGTAGGTTGGCATTGTCAGCCAGATTGTCTACGCGGCCAGTCGCCAGGTTGTCAATGACAAGCACGTCATCACCGCGCGCCAGGAGACGGTCTGCCAGATGCGACCCGATGAACCCTGCACCACCCGTGATCAGAACACGCACGTTGTTGCCTCCGATTCGATCATGCTCGCGAACCTTGACGCCTGGTCGTGGAACTCCTGCTGCCACAACTCCAGACAGAGCATGCCCCAGACTGCCCGGCCGAATTGCGGCTCGTTGTCGATCTTCTCCAACACAACCCGGTTGTTCGTAAACGCTCGCTGGCGCGCAGCCGGTGAGTCAAGAACCTGATGCACCAGCTCGCGAAGCGGATCCCGCAACCACGCTTGAAGCGGCACCGGGAATCCCATCTTGTCCTGTCGATTGGCGACCTCAGGCGGCAACACCTGGCCGAGCGCCGACTTCAGTACGTGCTTCAGATGACCTTCCTTAAACTTCACATTTGAAGGCATGGTCGCGGCGAACTCAACGATCTGATGATCAACGAAGGGAACCCGGGATTCGAGCCCATGCGCCATGCTCATGCGATCCTCAACGTGCAGCAAGGCCGGAAGCAGGGTCTTGAAATCGAAATGCGTCATGCTATCAAAATACGATTCCTTACTCACATTCCGGGCATGAAAGATGGCCTGGAACGTTTCGAAGGGTACATAGGTACGGTCAAGCGCTTCCCAGCGAATTTCGCGACCCGGTGACGGGGAGCGGTTGACCAGGCGAAAGTACCGCTGATCGAGATCCTCAAAGAGTCCTTCACGCCAAAACTCCCGCAGCATTGGCTTGTAATTGCGGAGGGCTGTCAAGTTCGGCAGGATCGACTCGTACGTCACGACAAAGTTCCCGTTGTGCATGGTGCCTTCGATCGCAGCCTTAATGCACTGCTCGAAGTAGGCGACAAGGTAGCGTGCGTATCCTCCGAAAATCTCGTCGCCCCCCTGACCGCCGAGCACTACCTTCATGTGCTGGCTCGCAAGGCGAGACACCATGAACTGCGGAAACGAGCCCGGACCGGCAACTGGATAATCAAGGTGGTAGACGACCTTGCGGATGTGCTCCGCAAAATCCGCGGCCGTAATTTCGATCTCGTGCAGCGTGAAACCCCGTGCGTCGGCCACGGCACGTGCGTAGGCGCTTTCATCATATGTGGGGCCCCCGGCGAACTTCCCCGTAAAGGCCTGGAACGCTGTCCCCACCTGATGTGACGCAAGCGACGCGACGATGCTCGAATCAAGCCCACCGCTAAGATAGGCTCCGACTGGCACATCTGCGCGCAGGTGCATGTTGACAGAGTCTTCCATCAACTCCCGCAGGCGATGCTCGAAATAGTGCTCGGTGTGGTCAAAGTCGAGGTCGTACTGCACATCCCAATAACGTCGGATCGAAACTACATCGCCGGATATCGTCATGCAGTGACCCGGCAACAACTCGTTGATCTGCCGAAACAACGTCTTGCCAGCAAGTGTGAACTGAAACGTCAGGTAATCCTGGAACGCAGCCTGATCCGTCTCAACTCCCGGCAAGAACGGCAACAACGCCTTTGCTTCAGACGCCCCGGCAAAGATCCCCTGGGCAATTGTGTAGCAAAAGGGCTTGATGCCAAAGCGATCCCGAGCGCAAAAGAGCAACTGGCGCTGCTCATCCCAGAGCGCAAAAGCGAACATGCCGCGAAGATGGAGCAGACACTGTTCACCCCACCGACGATACGCGGCGAGAATGACCTCTGTGTCCGAAGTGGTGCGGAACAACCCGGCGCCGAGTTCTGCCCGAAGCTCCCGGTAGTTGAAGATCTCGCCGTTGAAGCTTATCCAATTGCCAGCTTCATCGGCCATGGGTTGATCGCCGGTCGCAAGATCAATAACACTCAACCGCCGATGCGCAAGCCCGACATGCTGCCGCTCGTGCATCCAGATTGCATGGCCGTCGGGCCCACGGTGAGCTTGAAGCGTGTTGATCGCGGCAAGTCCAGAGGCCAAAATGCGAGTCGGCTCACCACGCAAGTTGAGGATTGCACCTACACCACACACGGACTACCAGTCTCCATCGGTCAAAATGCTGGCAATTCGCTCTGCGGCATGGCCGTCCCCAAAGTGAGGTGGTCGAGGCCGCTTGCGCAGCGGCGGCGCGGACATGGCTGCAACCGCACACAGGATGGCCTCGGGCTCCAGCGAACACAGCCGGTTCCACCCGGAATTGATCGTCTCGACCCACTCCGTTTCTGTTCGAAGTGTGACACATGGCGTACCTAGCGCGTAAGCCTCTTTCTGGATTCCTCCGGAGTCCGTAATGACGCACGTGGCCTGCTTCTGTAGCCTGAGCATTTCCAGGTAGCCAACCGGAGCGATGATTTGGACGTTGCGGCCCGGCTCAATCGCGAACCTTGCCAATCGATTGCGTGTTCGCGGATGCATCGGCAGCACGACTGGCATTTCCAGGCAATCAAGCCCAGCGAAAATCTGGCGAAGCCGCGTGGGGGAGTCGGTGTTCTCAGCCCGATGCACCGTGCACAGGTAGTACGTTCCCGGCTGCAATGCCTGACCCGCCACTGCCGGCGGCTCGCGAGATAACTCTGGCGCATACTGCCGGACGGCATCGATCATCACATCGCCAACGACATGCACCCCGTTGGTGATGCCTTCCCCAGCCAGGTTCTTTTCGGCTTCAGCAGTGGGGGCGAACAACCAGGTCGCCAGGTGATCAGCCACAACGCGGTTGATTTCCTCCGGCATGACCCGGTTGAAACTCCGCAAGCCTGCTTCCACGTGCGCCACGGGGATGTGGAGTTTGCTGGCTGCCAACGCGCCCGCCAAGGTCGAATTCGTATCGCCGTAGACGAGCAGGATGTCTGGTCGTTGCTCGATCAGCACCGCCTCGATTGCGGTCAGCATGGCTCCGGTTTGTGCGCCGTGCGAGCCGCTTCCAATTCCGAGGTGAATGTCTGGCTCCGGGAGGCGCAACTCCGTGAAGAAGATGTCAGACATGTTCGCGTCGTAGTGCTGGCCCGTGTGGACAAGAACCTCGACATGATGCTCTCGAAGTACATGGCTCACCGCCGCGGCCTTGATGAACTGTGGACGCGCGCCAACAACCGTTACGATCTTCACAGGCCACTCGTCGCAGCTGCTTGCTTGCGTCCCTTCGCGTAGAGAAACCACCCCCAACGGCTTGCCAGCGGTTGCAGAAGGCGCTGGGGCAGGAACCGCCCACCTCGAGGCAAGACCATCCAGCCGCTCAACACCCCCGCGAACATTTCCAGGTCCACGAAGTTCTCAAGTAGGGCCTCAAGCTCTGTTCGCGAGTAGACATCTCCCTTGGGATTGCCAATGCCATCCACTTCATTGACCAGTTGCTGCAAAGACTTCGCGCCAAAGAGCTGCTGAAGGCGAAAGTTGACGCGGTAAAGTGCGGAGTCACGGTGATAAAACATCACGATCAACCGGCCGCCTGGCCTTAGCACACGCCAGATCTCGGCAACTGCACGCGCGGTATCGGGCGTGTGATGCAAGACTCCCATTGAGCAAACGCAGTCAAAAGAGTCGTCCGAAAAGGGAAGCGCCTCAGCGGTTGCCGTCTGAAACGCACCAACCAGCCCAGCCTGGACGAAACGCTGACGCGCCAGGCGGACCGCAGCCTCGGTCAGGTCGACTCCCGTCACGCGTGCACCTGCGCGCGCGTAGTTCGCCAGCACGTAGCCATTGCCGCAGCCAACATCCAGGACAGACTTTCCCGCGAAGGCGTCGTACTCGTGAAGCCACGCCGAAAACGCCTGGCTTTCATTCGCCTCCCGCAGGCCGTCGTAGTGGGCAAAGTACTCCGTTGTCCCCAGCGGGTAGGGCACTGCTGCCGCAGCAACGGGATGTGCTTCCCAGAAGGATTTGACCTCGTCGATGTGCATCTCGCCTGGCACAGCTCCCATTGCATGTTGGCTCAACCGGCCGCTAGATGAACAGGCGCCCAGAAGGTATGAATGGTACCGGGAGTTGGAGCGTTCGTCGGATTTCCCGGCAGGAGTTCAACCTCAACCCGGTCGCCTCCCTGAACGACGATCACTGTAGTGCGTGATGAGCGGCTTGATGAGCGGCTTGAGCAATCTTCGTCCGGGAAACTCTCGATGACGTGCATGGCGCAGATGGCGGCGGAGTTGACGACCTCGGTGTCCTTCCTGAAGTGCTGTGTCGATGATCGAGCGATCGAATGACGTGGAGTCAGCATGCACGCCGGCGGCCTTTAGGTGCAGATCAAACATCTTGATGAACTCGCGATAGGAATACGCGCCAGACTCGATCAGGTCGTATCGCACTTGTTGCACCAAACGCGTACGGAGTTCCCGATCCTGGAACATGAGCAGAACATCCTCGAAGTTCGAGAAGTCCTTCTTCAGTGGAATATAGTGCTCCATCGGACGGAGTAGCCCGGAGTAGCTGCCCTCGAACAATATCTGGCACGTCCCGAGAGCTGCCGCCTCGAAGTGCCGCGGGCTGATGGTGCGGTAGGGAATAACATTCTCATAGGGTTCCAGGATCTGGGCAGAAACCTCTTCAAAGTCCAGATCAGGTCGTTCAGCAATCAGGCGCTCATACGCAAGTCGCACAGCGTCGTCCGTGTCGAATATTGAGACGCCGGATTCGACCCCAAGTACGGCACGGCAATTCTCAAGGAAGGCAAACCACCCATCACCATATATTCGCCGTGTCTCTTCTGCCTCTATGTCCAGTGCCAGACCACGTCCGGCTGCTCGTCGGTGGAACTCCCGGGCGATCTCAAACTTTTCCTGGCCGCCTCGGCCCATGTAGGCCGGCAGTTTTCGTCCCCGATATCCGATATCGATCTCTCGCAGATGATCGGGTTTGCTCGACCGCGCAGCCATCTCCTCAAGTTCTGTTGTCACATATCCGGGCAGCGAATAGACCACGTCCGGAACCTGAGTGTACCGGCCATAGACCTTCGAGACGTGTTGCGGCTCAATCAGGGTAAAGACACAATCGATCGAATGGTCATTCAGAAATGCGAACCGTTGCTGGCAGTAGTGGTGTTCATCCTGAAAGAAAGCGATGCGATAGGCATTGCGATGCAAGGCGAGATAATCAAGAAACGCTTCGTCCAGGTAATAGCCAACCGGCGCGAACAGCGAATAATGCAAGACGACGGCCTGAAACTGAAACTCGCGCAAGCGCCGCGGGAACCCAAGATCGGTGTTTACGTACGAAACAGGAAAGGCCGAATAGGCGCCGAACGCGTCGACGTGTTCCATAATCGTCGATGCCCGGCCAGCAAACGGGGCATGGTAAAGTAAAAGAACACCAGGAACTTCTTTCATTTCTGGACTATCTCGCGAGTATCACGAAGGTTTTCGGCGCAAGTGCTCATCATTTTGTTGCGGTGACGTAGAGATCGAGCCCAGCATATCTTCCGACCGTGGTCAGCAGCCGTTCTCTGGGAACGAGTCGGCGAGAGAACACGGCAATGTCTGAGCAGTTCTCCTTTCGGCATGAGAAGAGTGTATAGGCGGCGAACATTTGCCGAAGTTGCCGCTCGGAATGAAAACCGTTTCCGGCGCTGCCTCACCCGCGAGGTTTGCGTCATATGTGCGGCGGCGATCCGCATCGACATTGGCTGCCGACGAACCGCCCGACCAGAAGAGCCGCAGCGTCTGACGTGGCCAGCGGAGCCATTGACGATATGACAACCCGTTGTACACCATGATTCTGGCGCTGCCGCCGGGGCGGAGTACCCGGTACGTTTCGTCAATACAGCGCTGCACGCTTCCTGTGTGATGAAAGCAACCTACTGATATCACCACATCCTGGCTTTCATCTGCGACTGGAGCCTGCAGCATGCTCCCTTGCATGCTGCGCCCCGGCAGACCCAGCGACTGCAAGCGGTGGTTGACCATCTGCACAGGTCCGGCCGCGACGTCCAGACCCATGTATCGGGCTCCGGCCAGCACAAGCTGTTGACTCAACGTTCCGTACCCCAAACCAACTTCCAGAACGTCCTTCCCTCTGACGCTCCTGATGCCAATTCGGTTCAACAGGTACGGATAGAACGCAAGATACGCCCGATCAAACGCCGCAAGAGACGCCACTGAGTGATCAGATACCCCGTGCGCCCTGGCGAGCGTACTGCCGCAAAGCTCATTCCAGAACTCTGCGTTGGCCCTGTCGAAGCCACGATCCAGACTGTCGTCAGCTCTTTCGGGCATTCACCACTCCGCGCACATGCCAACAATCTGGCGCTCTGAAGGACTTCAAGTCCCAGGAAAACTCTCCCGCTGTTCCGAGAGACCATTTGCGAGCGCAAGCAGTGTTGTCATGCACGGAGTTTGCTCTCGTCAACTGAGGGATGGAGTTTCTCACGCAGACTTCGGACTCTCAAATCAAGCAATTCAATGCCGGCACGACGATCCTCGGCAGGAATCAGAATGACAACGAGCAGCGTTGCCAATATGCCAACAATGCCACAGTACACCACGTCCTGAACTAGCGAAAACCGACGGTCCCACAAGAGAAGCCCTGCGATCAGAACATAGCCCACCCCAAAGATGATCATTCGCATCCAAGGGTAGGTGATCTGCAGATACCGCCCACGCCGGGAGTAGTTCCATACAGCTTGCGCCACAACCATCGCGAGCATACCGACGACGGGGGTGACTGCGGCGCCAAGCACTCCCAGCGTAGGGATCGCCGCAAACCCGAAGGCAATTGCTACGAGGACTGCGGCGGTTTGCACCACCACGAGGTAGTTCACTTCTTTGGCGAAGTACATCGCCGGCAGCAGCATACTGAATATCCCAGTAAGGAACTGCGCAGTCGCTGTCGGACCGACTGAAAGAAAAGCACCGTGGTACGGCTCCGCAGTCAGAAGCAGAACGAGTGGCCGGGCAGCCACGTAGAACAGCAGACTAATCAGGCCAAAACCCAATACATAGTAGCCGGTCAAGCGTCCCAGGAGTGTCCGGCCTTCCTCCTGACGCTGAGAAAAGGAGAGGAAGAACGGAGTCCACGCGGTCGTGAAGGCACCCACTAACAAGTTCATCACGGAACCCATGTTCACCCCGATGTTAAAGACTCCGAGTTCGTCGAGACCTCTGGCCGATTGCAACAAGTACTGTTTCCCGCATGATCACGAACAGAAAAAAGAACGACGGTATCAATGGAACACCCATTCTGAGCAAGCGTCTGGCCATTGCAGCCTGCACCCCCATTCCAGGAAGCTAAGAGACCATCCGAAATAGAGAAAGAACCCAAGTATTTGGCCCACGACTGTCGCGATCAACACGCCTTCGAGTCCCTGACGGCGGTAAACGACAAAGAAAATGCTCAATAGAATCGAAACAACTCCAACGATAACGGTAATGACAACATAACTGATCGCCCGCTCCTCAAACTGCAAGAAATAGAGAAACGGATTCAGCAGTATCCCGATTGCGATGGTAGCGGCGTTAAGTTGTACGAAGTAGGCATATTCAGGTGTCTGAAACACGAGTTCACTGATAGATGTCGCGAATAAGAGCATTGAAGAGAATACCGCAGAAACGCTTACAACTAGCATCAGAAATGAAGTCCAGATTACGGTGGATCGACCAAGTCGGTCGGTGTGTTCAAAGAAGCACACTCCGATGGCCGTGCCCAGACCAAGGCTAAATATCGGCGTTACGACCATTGAGATCAGGCCCAACATCGCGCTGATCCCATACTCGGTCGGGGTGAGAAATGATGTAAAAAGCGGCATGAGCAACAGACTGATGAAGCGTAGGAGAACTTGCCCCACACCGTAGATCAGGGTGGTCCGGGCCAGTCGACCGATCTGCGTGATCACGTTGCTCTACTGCAAGCTATCTGGACACGAAAGTCGCCACCTAATGCTAGAGTTCTTTCGTCAATGACGAAAGAACTCCGCCACCGCACCGACGACTCCCTCAATCATTTCGGGGGTCAGCTCCGGATAAACAGGCAGCGCCAGGCTCTCTGCCGCGGCTCGTTCTGATGCCGGGAACGCCCCGGGCGCGTACCCCAGGTCCGCGAAGCATGCCTGCTCATGGAGTGACACCGGATAGTAGATTTCGGTCCCGATCTGGCGCTCTTTCAGGCGCCGCTGCAGTGCATCCCGCTGGCCAGTGCGAATGACGAATTGGTTATAGATGTGGGTGCGGCCCTCGGCTGCCGTCGGCAGAATCAGGCCCCGTCCTTCCGCAAGTTCAGCCGGCGTACTTTCGGCCGGCAATGCGATCCCTGCCTCAGCAAACAAGTCGCGGTAAATCTGTGCGTTTCGCTGGCGACCGGCCGTCCATCGATCCAGGTGAGTGAGTTTGGCTCGCAGCACGGCTGCCTGCAATGCGTCCAGGCGGAAATTCCCACCCACGATCTGGTGGTAATACTTCGGTTTCGCACCGTGGCCCCGTACCAGCTTCAGGCGTTCCGCGAGCGCCGGATCGTTGGTGGTAACCATGCCTGCGTCGCCGAAGGCGCCGAGATTCTTCGACGGAAAGAAGCTGAAACAGGCCATATCGCCGATGGACCCGGCTCGCATGCCGTGGTATTCGGCGCCAATCGCCTGAGCGGCATCCTCGATGACTGGCAGGTCGTGGCGGCGAGCGACCTCCATAATCGAATCCATCTCCGCCATCTGACCAAAGAGGTGGACCGGGATGATCGCGCGGGTCCTCGGCGTCACTGCCGCCTCGAGCAAGGTGGGCGCCATATTGAACGTCGCCGGGTCAATATCCACAAAAACTGGACGCCCTCCAAGACGCGCGATCGCGCCGGCGGTCGCAAAGAACGTGTACGGTGTGGTGATAACCTCGTCGCCCGGTTGCAACTCAAGAGCCATCAGCGCTGCAAGCAGGGCATCCGAGCCAGACGACACACCGACACCATACTGGCAACCTGAGTACGCCGCGACTTCGTCTTCAAGCGCCGCAACTTCTGGCCCGAGAATAAAATGCTGCGATTCCAGAACCCGGTCGAGGGCTTGATGTATCTCGTCGCGGATTCCGGCGTACTGTGCCTTCAGATCCAGCAGCGGCACGGCAACTCGCTCGGTGATTGTCACCTGGCATCTCCGTCGGTAGCCGTCAAGACGGCCGGTAGTCTGTCATCCTCGTCCCAGTCAAGGCATCGGAGCAGCCCTGGCTCAGTTTCCTGGTAGCGCCATCCGCTCTCCGGGCAACACATGATTCCACTGGCGTCCGGCGCCAATCGATGCCCGTGCCGGCTCATCCATCCTCGCTGTCGGGCAGGGACCCCCAGCATCAACGCGTAGTCTGGAACATTTCCCCGCACGACCGCCCCTGCGCCGATGAAGGCGTATCTCCCGATCTCCGCCCCACAGACGATCGTCGCATTGGCGCCAATGGTTGCGCCGCGCCGCACCACCGTCTGCTGGTACTGTCCATGCCGCACGATCTGGGACCTTGGATTGATGACATTCGTAAACACGCAGGATGGGCCGCAGAAGACATCGTCTTCGAGTTCCACACCCGCGTAGACGGAGACATTGTTCTGGATCTTGACGTTATTTCCGATCTGGACTTCACCCGCCACAAAGACGTTCTGTCCCAGGTTGCAGCGCTCACCAATAGTAGCGCCGGCGGAAATGTGGCAGAAGTGCCAGATCCTGGTGCCCACGCCGATACTGCTGGGTTCATCCACGAATGCGGATGGGTGAGCAAAGTATGCGTGTTCACCCATCTCTACGTCGCTCCAACCGCGGGGAGATCGAAGCCGGAGGCAGCCGCACGAGCTCCCCGTTGTGCATGAGCGAGTGTTGTGCCGCATTGAGCACTTCGAGAACACGCAGACCGCTCACACCATCTGTCAGTGGCGGAACTCCCGTGGCCATGGCCTCCAGAAACGCCAGGCATTCAAGACGAAGCGGTTCGTCGCGGCAATACGGCACGGTCTCTCCTTCGCCCTTGATCGGAACTGGCATATCGCCGCGCATGTCCACACGTTGATCGTGAAGCATGAGTTCCTTCGCAACATCATCGAACGTCGCCATTTTCTGCGACCCGATGACCACAAGCCGCTGTTCCTTGAACGGGTGCAACCAGGACACATGAATATGGGCCCGCACTCCGCCATCAAACAGCAACTGTGTCACTGTCACGTCGGCGATGCTGGGCTGTACGTACGCACCACCACAGGCCAGAACCTCAATCGGCATGGCCCCGATCAGACGAAGAATCACCGCGATGTCGTGCGGCGCAAAACTCCAGAGGATATTCTCTTCACGCCGCACTTTGCCCAGGCTCAGGCGATTGGAGTAGACATACTGAAGTTTACCCAGAACGCCCTCGCGCACGAGTTTCGTCAGCGCAACGATTCCTGGGTGATACTCGAGGACGTGTCCAACCATGAGGATGCGCCGCTCCTCAGCGGCCACTTCCACCAGATCCTTGCCCTCCGCGTAGGTAAGTGCCAGCGGCTTCTCAACCAGCACATGCTTGCCCGCGCGCAGACACTGCACCGCAATTTCGTGGTGTGTTTCAGCGGGCGTGGCAAGGACCACCCCGTCTATCTCACTTCCCAGAACTTCCGTGAGCGAGGAACACATCCTGGCCGTGGGCGCCAGGTCCGCCGCCAGCGCCCGGCCCGAGTCAGTTGGCTCTACGACGGCCCGAAGCGCACCAAGCTCAGCGAAATTGCGTACGAGGTTCTTACCCCAGTAGCCACAGCCAACAACCGCGACAGTCCCTGGTTCGGTGGTACTCAACAAGCTCAATGGAAACCCATTCGAAACAGCGGCCACATCAGAGAGCGCGCACGAGGCAGCGCAACCATGCAACCGTACCATGCAGATGACTCACCTTCATCTCGCCCTTGATCCAGTCTGGGAGATTGTTCACCTCATTCGGACCTCGCCCCGGCGGACGTTTCGGGCCCAGAAGGCGTGTTGCGGTACCATTTCGAGCGTACTGGGCGCAGGTCTGCGGGTGGGCTGGCCACGCATGGTGTGATGCCGGGGTGAGGATTTCGAGGTGCGAAGGCGAGAATGCTGGTTCGTCGACGTGCGTTTGCCCCGATGCCTTCCCGACTGCGTAGCCAGTAGCCGCACATTGTGAAATCCCGGCCCCTGGCAACTGCCGGGTTTCAGAGCTTGCGCCAGACCAGCCAGCCAGGCCGCATCGACGCCGCCCTGTCCCTTGCCCTCCTGGCGTGGATTGTCCTCATTGGAATCAAGACCGCTGGCATAGCTGGCGACCTCCTGGGCGTGCCGGTCAGCGCCGCAACGCCGCCTAATGCCGCACAGCCAGGCACCGTGGCCGCGGCCTTGCTCACTCTCGCTGCGTGCATGGCCGCCGCGATGATCGCACGTGTCTTGCGGCCAAATCTCGCCTGGCCGGCGCTTTTCATCACGTCTGGCGTGATTCTTCTCACCACCGCCGTGATCACCGGGGCTCTCCTCGCCCTCGGCGTGGCAATCGTATTCTGCGCCCTTGTCTGGCTTGGCGGTGAGCTCCTGCTGTCCATTATGCCCGGAAGTCCAGCGCCGGGCCTCGTCCGCCTGCCACTGGCGTTTGGAGTCGGTCTCGCCCTGTTCGGCTTTGTATGGCTCGTGCTGGCCATCCTTGGCCGGCTTGACCTGCCAACGACCGTAGGCGCCACCGGACTGATTCTTGCCGGGCTCATTACGTCGGCACATCACTCGGCCGGCGGCTGGCGAAAGCCTGCCTGGGCCTGGGACACCACGCCGCCCTCCTGGTACGAGACGACGCTGGTCTCGTTTGCGGTTGGCCTTGCCACTTTCGCGCTCCTGGCGGCGTTTGTCCCCGAGGCTGCGGGCGATGCCACGCGGCAGCACCTTCCAATTGCGCGCGAGTTCTGGCAGGCCCACGGCGTGGTGGTCCTTGACTCCATGCCCGTCACCCGGCACGCATTCGGGAACCATGTCGTTCTTGCGGTCGCCTATGGCGCCGGCGGCATCTCCGCCACCAGGTTGGTCCAGGCAGCCATTGGTATCGCCAGCATTGGGGGCGTCGCCGCACTCGGGTGGCTGTGTCACGGGCGCTTCGCGGCCCTGGTAGCCCTTGGCGTCTTTGGCACGATTCCCGTCGTCCTCTGGGAACTCGGCCATGCGTTCATTGACATGATGCCGGTCATGTTCACCACCACGGCGCTCGCCTGCGTACTCATCTGGCAAAAAGAAGACCGCCTCGCGTGGCTGGTGGCGGCCGGAGCCGTAGTTGGTGTCGGCGTCTCCGCCAAACTCAACATGCTGGCTGTGGTCATCGCTATCCCAATGGCGATCTTTGTGGTCGGTCGTGCCCCGTGGAATATCCGACAACGCCTGCTCGCCAGTGTGGCCTTTTGCCTGGGCGCGACAACGCTGCTGCCGTGGTTGCTTTACAACACCTTTGCCGCCGGTACGATGCCCCTGCTGGAGCCATTACTGTCCCGGCTTCCGGGAGGGTTTCCGGGCAGGCCCGATCTCTCGGCCGAGTCCCTGCAACTGGCCGGCGAAGCTGCCGACGACGTTGATTTCACCGGAAGATCTGACCTGGGCTCTCCAGTCAGTCGCGATCTGGCCAACGTCTTTCGCGTGCCCTGGCTCCTCACGTTTCAGGGGGAGAACTTCGCCTATCCGATCATCGGGAAAGGTGAACTCGGGATCGCTCCGCTCTTGCTGCTTCCCGCGAGCCTTGCTGGGATCCGTCGTCGCCCGACCCTGATGCTCATGGTCGTTGCCGCCATCATCTACGTTGCGTGGTGGCTCTCGCCCTACCAGATCGTTCGGCACTTGTTGCCGTGCCTGGCCATCGTGGCAGCCCTTGGTGGGAGTGGTCTGGCGACGCTGGTCGAGGCAAGTCACTCCACGGCGCGCCGCACCTCCACCGTCGCCCTGTCGGCCGCAGTTCTTGCCGGCATCTTTCTGACCTCGCTCTTCTTCGTCTCCAGCTTCCGCGCCCAGTTGCCGATCGCCTTCCTCGCCGGCACCGAATCCTATGACGCATTTGTGCGGCGATCCGTGCGCGCCGCTGGCCCTCTGCTCGCTTCCGACATGCTGTTGCCTCCGGATACGCCCGTCGCCTACCTCGGGTCTGAAACTGGCGGCGCACAGTTGTACACGGAAGCCCGGCTGGTCTATCTCAAGGGGAACACCGCAGGCGCAACTGCCCCCGAGGTGCTCGACACGCTCGCTGACGACGGCATCTCGTACATCATCTGGCACCGAGGAGAAACACCGACCAGGGATTCCAGTGCGACGATCCGCTCCACACCCTTTCTCCGGCAGTACACACGCATCCTGGCCGGGGAGAACAACGCCTACCTGTTCGAGGTGCTGCCAGCCGGCAACACCATTTGGGGTGAGAAGAGCGTGACGAACCTGCTGCAGGATCCGGACCTCCAGGAGGTTCGCACCGAGCAGAATCCCTGGACCATCGCCGGCAAGCGCGTCACAGCCACGGGCATCATTGCCCTCCAGCGCGGCTCAACCCTGATGCAGGAGGCGCCAGTCACGGCAGGCAAGGCGTACCTGCTGGAGGGGCCTGTCCGGTGCCTGGAAAGCGCTGGCCGGGCCATCCTGACGCTGCGCTGGCTCGATGCCAACGGCGACATCATCGCAACCGACTCCGAGCGGACCATGCCGGGGCGGGAGATCTCGGAACAGTTCCTGTGGCGACGCGCGCCAGAGAACGCATCCCGGGTCCAGGCCGAGTTCTCCATGGCCGGCCAGGGCCGCTGCGAGTTCTCGGGAGCCGCGCTTTACGAGCTGCCATAGGCGTCGCGCAGGCGCCGCCGCGTGCGACAATCTGCCCATGTATCGTCCGCAAGGAAGGGGACCTGCACACAATGGGCAATGCGTGGCCAAAACTGCACAACGCGATGTGGCCAGGAATTGTTGGGAAGGGTGAGGAAGGCAATCCCGTCATTCCGCTGGAAACCATGCTCGATCTCACCGCCGCCGCCGAGGTCAATGGGCAAACGTTCGATGGCGTCGATCTCTTCCTCGCCGAACCTCACACGCCCATCGACGCGGATGACGAGCAGATCGCCGCTCTGGCTGAGGCCGTCCGTTCGCGGGGGCTGGTGGTCGGCTCCGTGGTGGCGCCGGTCTGGCCGCCGGTCGGCGGCGGCTCGGCCATGGGCACACCGGAAGAACGTGACCGCTTCGTGGAAATGGTCGAAAATGCCGCCCGCATCGCCAGCCGTCTCACGGAACTCGGGGTACGTCCGTATGGCGTAGTGCGCATCGATTCAGCCACAGGCGTCGATGCCTGGGCCGAAAACCCGGAAGCCAACACTGAAACGATCGCCGAGACGTTCCGGCGCGCCAGTGCGGCGGCGGCGAAGTACGGCGAACGCCTGGCGTGCGAAGGCGAGATCTGCTGGGGCGGTATGCACTCCTGGCGGGATATGGTTGATCTTCTGGAAAAGGTCGACCAGCCTGGACAAGTCGGGTTTCAGGCCGACATGTCCCACACCCTGCTCTACACACTCGGCGCCAACGCCCCTGAGCACCGCCTGGTCAGCGAGGATTTCGCCTGGGACCGCGCCGAACTCGACGCCGGACTGCGCGAGGTCACGGCAGCCCTGCGGCCGTGGACCATCGATTTCCACGTTGCCCAGAACGATGGCACGGTGTTCGGCTCCGGCTCGCACGACAAGACGGGCCGTCACTGCACGGTGCATGATCCCAACGGCAAGCTCGACATCGTTGCGCACGCCGGGTTCTGGATGCGCGGCGAGGACGGTGAACCGACACGCGCGTTTCAGCATATCTGCTGGGACGGCTGTATGTTCCCGAACGAGACGATGCTCGATCAGCAAACCTGGAACGATGTCCTCGGGGCGCTGATCGCCGTCCAGGACGCCCACGGCTGGAACGACTAGCCGCTCACGCCACGTGGGGACGCGCAGAAGCACCCCTGCCTGCCACAAAGGAGTCTTGCCAATGGCGGCCAAGCGCACGCTGAATGTCGGGTTGGTCGGGTGCGGCTTCATGGGCCGCACGCATTCGAACGCCTGGAGCCACGTCAATCAGTTCTTCGACCTGGAGATTCAGCCGGTTCTGAAGGCCGTCTGCGCCCGCAATCCCGCCACCGTGGCGGGTTTTGCCGACCAATGGGGCTACGAGTCCACAGAAACCGACTGGCGCGCCCTGGTGGCCCGCGACGACATCGACCTCATCGACATCGCCAGCCCGAACGACACCCACGCGGAAATTGCCATCGCCGCCGCCCAGGCCGGCAAGATGGTGACGACGGAGAAGCCCCTGGCGCGGGGCGGAGCAGAGTCCGAAGCGATGGTGGCCGCGGTCGAGGCGGCTGGCGCGCCAAACATGGTCTGGTACAACTACCGGCGTGTTCCGGCTGTCACGCTCGCCAGGCAACTCATCGACGAGGGGCGGCTGGGCCAGATCTTTCACTACCGCGCCAAGTTCCTGCAGGATTGGACAATCTCTCCGGATCTGCCGCAGGGGGGCGCGGCTCTGTGGCGGCTCGATGTCAACGTGGCCGGGAGCGGCGTGACCGGCGATCTCCTGGCGCACTGCATCGACACCGCGCTCTGGTTGAACGGCGGCATCGAGCGGGTGGCCGCCACCACCGAAACGTTCATCAAGGAGCGCCACCACACCCTCACCGGGAAGTCCGAACCGGTGGGGATCGACGACGCCAGCGCGTTCCTGGCTCGCTTCGACAATGGCAGCATCGGCACGTTCGAGGCGACGCGCTACGCGCGCGGACACAAGGCTCTCTACACCTTTGAAATCAACGGCGAGCACGCGTCGATCGCATGGGATCTGCACGACCTGAACCGGCTCGCCTACTTCGATCACGGCGACGACGGGCATGTGCGCGGCTGGCGCTCCATCCACATCACGGATGGGGACCACCCCTACATGTCGCACTGGTGGGTGCCCGGGCTCTCCATCGGCTACGAGCACTCGTTCGTCCACCAGGCAGCCGACTTTCTGCACAGTCTGGCCGGTGGGCCGCCGATCTCGCCAACCTTCCGCGAGGCCCTGGCAACCGACTACGTCACCGACGCCGTCCTGAAATCTGCACGCAGCGAGAAGTGGGAGGCAGTCCAGAAGGTCGACTGACGCAAGCTGCCAATCTGGCGTCGCGCCGTGCGTGGTTGAGAGAACGTGCCTTCGAGGGCCTACAGCGTATTGCAAGAGACCTGACCTGCCAGGCAAAAGCCCGTGTCTCGAGCGGAGTCGAGAGACCTCGTCGCGAGTGCCGGTGAACGAGGTCTCTCGACTCCGCTCGAGACACGAGGGGATTCCCGGCGGCCCAACTTCTTTGCACACCGCTGTAATCTCCCGGCGAGGTCTCTCGACAAGCACGACGCGACACGTGGGTCACGGCGAATTGGCGCCACAGGCGCGACGCGAACACCTCGGGACACCGCCGGTGCTGCGCGCCGTCTTCGCTGGGGACGAACGCTACTTCTTCCGCGGCGCGCCCTTGGCAGGCGCGCTGCCCGGCGGGGTCCAGCCTTCTGGCAGGCGAGCCTCCGCACCAAAGAAGAACTCTTCCATCTGGTCACGCAGGATACGGCGTGTCTCAGGATCAGCAGGATTCAGCCCGTAGTGGTTGATCAGGATCGTCATGTGTGGTTGCCAGAGCGCGTAGGCATCTGCGGAGACATTCTCGAAAATGCGCTCTCCGAGTTCTCCCGGAAATGGCGGCTTCTCCAGTCCCGGCAACTCTCTCCCATACTTGACGCAGTGCACCATTCTCGGCATCGTTATTCCCATTTCGGCAAACTTTCTCCTAACGGCTATCACCTCTTGCAGAGGAAACCGTAGATGACCACCCCCGGAGCGTCAACGCCGGGCGTTGACGAACCCGCCAGCAAGGTCGTGCTCCTTGGCCGGGGCTGTGGCAACACGGCTACCGCGCAGGCAGTTTTGCAGCAACGAGGCATCGATCTCGCGGCGGTGGTCCTGGCCGACCAGCAAGACACCCCGGCGCAAGTCCCGGGCGGGCCCGGTAGCCTGCCAACGTTTCGCGTCGCAGCACCGCGCGCCACTACCCGTCTGCTGCAAGACCTCCGGCCAGACCTCGTGATTGCAGCCTGCTATCCATGGCGACTGTCTCGCAAGGCCCGCGCCGCCGCACGCTGCGGAATCCTGAACATCCATCCGTCGCCGCTGCCTCACGGGCGTGGTCCTGATCCGGTTTTCTGGGTGTACCGGCACGGCGAGCAAGAGACCGGAGTCACGCTTCACCTGATGGATGACGACCTGGATACCGGTCCGGTCCTTGCCTGGCAGCGCCTCGCCGTGCCGGCCGCGTCCAACGTGGTGGCGCTGGAGCAACACCTCTTCGCGCGCGGTGCGCACATGGCTGCCGGTCTGGCGCCCGAGGTCCTCGCGGGCAACGCCGTGGCCGTCCCGCAAGACAACCTGGCGGCGACCTACAACCCGGCCCCAGGCGTGGCCGACTGGGCCATCTCCCCTCTCCTGCCTGCCGCCTGGGCCTGGCGATTCGTTCAGGGCGTCGCGCCGCTGCATGGCCCGCTCGCGGTCCATACGCGAGGCGAACTCGTTCCGGTGCGAAGCGCAATCGCCTGGGGCGACCACGGCGACCCACCAGCCCAGTTGCCTGCCGGGGCATTCCTGGTCCAGTTTCGCCCCGGGTGGATCGTTTTCGCGTAGCCCACCGGTGAACGCCAGCAACGCAAAACGGGGCCGGCAGCGCCGGCCCCGTGTACCAGAACTCGTGCGGCGAAGCGCTGGCTAAATGGCGTCGCGGGCGGTCGCTTCGGCGCGCTCGGCCTCGCGGCGGACGTGTGCGGCAGCATCTTCAACATGCTCCGCCGCGTCGGCGGTGGCAGCACTGGCAGACGCCTTGAGATCGTCAACGCGCGATGCGGAGGCCGTGGTGGCCGGCACAACCGGGGCTGAGGCTTCCTCGCGGAATTCCTTCACGCCCTGGCCCAGCGACTTGGCGATTTCCGGCAGCTTGCCAGCCCCGAAGATGATCATGATGATAACGAGGACAATGACGAGTTCTTGCCAACCGAGTCCGGCCATGTACTTTTCCTCCCGTCCGGGGGCATCGTTGCGGGTCGTCACCCACCGGTATGGGCGCTGCCTGCGCTCGTGGTGTTCTACCACGAACGTGAATCAATCTGCCGCTACTGCGTGATCTCGACTCGCATTCCCATGGGCGCCCACCGGTACATCCAGTCCGCAACGTCCATGGGCAAGTTGATGCAACCGTGGCTCATTGGAGTGCCAAAGTTATTATGCCAGTAGGTTCCGTGCAAAGCATGCCCACCCTCGGTGAAATACATGACATCCGGGACATCTGGCACGTTGTAGTACTCCCCGCCAAGCACTCCCTCCATCGTTTGTGACGGGAGCTTCGAGAGCACGTGAAACTCGCCGGGAGGCGTCTGGAACCCGGCGCGGCCACTGCTGATGTAGCCTTGCCAGAGGACCGTGTCGCCCTGGTACGCCCACAGATACTGCAACGTGAGGTTGATCATCACCCAGCGTTCGCCGTTGGGATCAGCCAGGGAGCCATCAACCGCTGTGACAGGCGGCGGTGTGAAGAGGTCCTCGCTGTAGACCGGGAGATCGCCTTGCGGCGTGGCCTTCGTGTCGAGTCCCAGCCGCTCCACGGCCATCTTGCCGATGGGCATTACCTCGGGCTGTTCACCCGCAGCCTGCGCGAGCTTGCCGCGCTCGAAAACCTGGTACGTGATGCCATCCACTTTGTACTGCTCGGTTAGCGGGTCACCAAGATAGCTGGAGCCCCCGGTTTCGTCCCAGATCTCCTTGAAGGCCCCGGCCACACCGTGGCCAGTATCCGGAATGTACTGCCATGACAGCGAATCCGGGCGGGCGATGCTGGAGGGCATCGGCACCCAGGCGCGAGCAGCCAGGGCAGCTTCGTTCACCTCGGCGCTGCCGCTCCCCGAGGCCCGGCGAACCATGAACGGCTGCAACTGCCGGCCCAGATCGCCAAAGTGGACAACGCGTCCATCCGGGTCAGCGGGGTGGTACTCGAACTTCCCGTAGTCGTAGTACTGGACAATGACGTCGTCTTCGGTCAACTCCGCAGTGATCGGGTTGCCCCAGGTCTCGGCGCCTCCCCATTCGCGCCAGGCATCGAGGAAAACGCCATCCACACTGTGGCCGCTGTCCGGGATGTAAACCGTTCGCGGCGGGCTCCAGTTCTGGTAGCCCGGCGGCGGTCCGGATGGCGGCGGCGCCAGCCACGGCGTGGTGTAGACCTCTTCAGGCTCGTCAACCGCGGCAGCCTGATCCTGCGGCGCGGCCGCCGCGCCGTCTGTCGTCACCGGGGTCTCGATCCACTGCCCATTCTCGTCCCAGGAAACGGCCATGCCCGTGGCCGGATTGATCAGATTCCCGGCGCTGTCGTAGTAGAGCCCCGCCCCGGTGTCAATGGGATTGCCGTCGGCGCCGATGGCCAACGGCGCGCCTGTTACCGGATCGAGCAGATTGCCATTGGCATCGTAGGTCGGCTCGGGCTCAGTCCAGGCTCCTACGCCGTCTGGCGCCGCGCTGGCGTTCCAGGAGCCGTCATCCGTCCACGTTCCCGCATCGACTGCGTTCGGATCGACCCAGGTGGTGTTCCCGGTGGCATTGGGATCGACCCACCCACCATTCGCAGCAGCGTTGGGATCCACCCACCCGCCGTTGTCGACGGCGTTAGGATCCACCCAGGTCGTGTCGCCCTGGTCATCCCACGAGGTTTCTGTCCACTGCGGATCAGCCGCCGGATCAACCCAGGTATCGCTGGCAATCTGGTCTTGCGCCAGAACCGGCGCGGCGATGGTTCCAAAAACGGCAGCGGCGCTGAGCGCCAGCACGGCCAGACGTAGGGGCGCCTTCCCCCGGCTCCGCCCTCTCATCGTGGTACCCCTCATCGTGCACGCAATTCAGCATCACTGGCCTGCCGGGCCCAACTCCCGGCACGCCAGCGCCCAGTGCAGGTTTCCGACTCTCAGCGGGCGGAGAACCAACCTTCGCGGGGCGGTGTGCTACCCCGCAGTCTAGCGAATCAGACCTGCACCTGCAACAGGTTTGGGAAGTACGTACGGATAAACACGCTGGTCAGGAGGTACAAGCACGAAATCAACAAAATGTATCTAACGTTATAGCCCAATGTGTCCTTAGCTACGAAAGCATCACAGAGTATCATCTTGCCAGGGCAAGATCGAAGTCAAGACTGATATCCAGTGCTGGCGCCGAGTGCGTCAGGGCGCCCACGGAAATCAGGTCCACACCCGTCTCCGCGATGTCGCAAATAGTAGCGAGCGTGACGCCGCCCGAGGCCTCCAGGAGCGCACGCCCCTGTGTGAGCGCCACAGCTTCCCGCATGTCCGCAACGCTCATATTGTCCAGCATGACGATATCCGCCCCGGCCTCGAGCGCTTCGGCCAACTCCTCCAACGTCGTGACCTCGACTTCGACGCGCAGCGTGTGGGGCGTCGCTGCCCGCGCGGCGCGTATGGCGTCCCGCACGCGGTTCTGCCCGCCAACTGCGGCCAGGTGGTTGTCCTTGATCAGGACACCGTCTCCCAGCCCGAAGCGGTGGTTGTGTCCTCCACCGTGCCGAACTGCGGCCTTCTCCAGTACGCGCAACCCGGGCGTAGTCTTGCGCGTATCGACCACGCGCGCCAGTGTTCCGGCCACGGCCGCGACGTACTGCGCCGTCACCGTGGCTACGCCGGAGAGGCGCTGCAGGAGATTAAGCGCCAGCCGCTCCCCGGCCAGGATGCCGCGCGCGTTGCCAGCCACGCGTGCAATCGGGGTCATGGCGGGCGTCACATCGCCATCCGCAACCAGTGGAACAAACTCCAGCGTGGGATCGACCTGGGCGAAGACCTCCTGCGCGGCGTCCAGCCCGGAAATGACACCGGGCGCCTTCGCCAACAGCGTGGCCTGCGCCTGGGCGTCCGTCGGGACAGTGGCGGCGGTCGTAACATCACCGCCCAGCAGATCCTCGGCCAGGGCCAACTCAATCAGGGGCGCCCAGGCTCGCCGTTCCAGGTTCGCCGCATCACGTCCCACGCGCTTGCCTCCCGTGTACGAGGTCTCTCGAACGACTCGCGACGACACGTCGTGCCTTCGCTGCATCAATGCAGCCCGTACCCCGGCTCGCCTGGCCGCCGGGGCGCGTACCAACCCAACCGATAGTGGTAGCCTCCGCCAGGCAATGGCTTGCGTCCGACGATCTTGAAGCCGACGCGCTGGTACCACCCGACAAGCGCATCGTCTGCCTGCACGGTCATGGGCGAGCGGCCACAGCGGCGCAGGGCATCCGTTAGCGCCGAGCGGCCGTAGCGCTGGCCGCGCCAGGCGGGGGCGACAGCCAGCCACTCCAGGCTGTAGCTGATCCCGGTCTTGCGTAGCCCATAGACAGCAATCAGGTCTTTGCCGTCCACCCACGCGTAGACCCCGCCCCGCTCCTCGCTGCGAAGATGGTCGATAGCGGCGAGGGCCACGTCCTCGCTGCCGAGTGTAGGGCACGCCGACAGGATCGCCGCCGCCTGCTCCCGGTGCTGATCCGCCAGGCGGTCCCAACCCGGTTTCTGCGTCTCGCTCGCCACTAGAGCGCGTTAATGAGGTCGGAGAACAGCTTCTCGTCGCTGTACGGCCCAATCAGCGCCAGGTTCATGCGCTCAGGCTGGAAGAGTTCGTTTGCCAGTTCCTGCACTTCGGCGGCGGTGACCGCCTCGATCTTCGCCATCACTTCTTCCGGCGTCTTGATCTCGCCGTAGGTGGCCTCTTGCGAACCGATCCAGCCTGCCACGGAGCGGCTGTCCTCGAAGCCCATCAGTAGCCGCCCCTTGCGCAGCTCCTTGGTGCGGCGCAACTCGTCCTCTGGAACCGGTTCATCACGCAGCTTGCGCAATTCGCCAATCAGCGCCTCCACCGTCTCCTCGATACGCTCCAGGTCAGTGCCCGCGTAGATCACGCCCTGCCCGACATCGAAGTACGGGCGAAAGTAGCCATAGACGCTGTAGACCAGGCCACGCTTTTCCCGAATCTCCTGGAACAGGCGGGAACTCATGCCTGAGGAGAGTATGGCCTCTACGGTCGACTGCACGTACCGCCGCTCGGTCGCGTAGGAGAGGGCCGGCATGGCGATGCACAAGTGCGCCTGCTCAGTCTCCCGCTCGACCAGCCGCACGCGCGATGCCGCCTGCTCTTGCCGGGTCTCCGCCATCTCATCAGGTGCGCCGGCGCCCTGCAAGTCCCCAAAGAATTGCTCCGTCAGGGCCACAACGTCCTCATGCCGCACGTCACCGCCTGCGGCAACGACCAGGCGGTCCGGCGTGTAGTTGCGCCGCCAGTAGTCCACCATGGCCGCCCGGTCGATCGAGTTAACCGTCTCCTCGCTCCCGGCGATAGAGCGGCCCACCGGTTCATCGCCCCAGACCACCTCGTCGATGACATCGTGCACCAGTTCGTCGGGCGCATCCTGGACCGAGCGGATTTCTTCGATGATGACCAGGCGCTCCTTGTCCAGTTCGCCCTGATCAATAACCGAGTTGCGGACAATATCCGCCAACACCTCGTAGCCCGAAGCAAAGTGCGACGACGGGGCCTTGAACCAGTAGCTGGTCCCTTCGCGCGAGGTGGCGGCGTTGAGCACGCCGCCGACACCCTCGATCTCGGCGGAGATCTGCCTGGGGTCCGGCCGTTCCTCGGTGCCCTTGAAGAGCATGTGCTCCAGAAAGTGGGAGACCCCGGCCACAGGCTCGGGTTCGTGGCGGGATCCAACCGAATAGGACATGATCAGCGTGCCGCTCTTGACCCCGGTCATGGGGCCAGTTACGACGCGAACGCCATTCGGCAACGTGGACTTGTGGTACGGATACTCGTCATTGGAAGGCAATATCAGGCCAGCAGCTGGTGCGGACAAGCAGGGTCTCCTGAGCACGCGCGGCCCGGGGCCGCGAATCAACAGCAACGTACGCCGTCACGAGAACGACGCTCCATCAACGGCACGTTGGCCGACGGTTACCGTAAAGTGTACGCGGAGTACGACTGAGGCGCGGTGGACCCGCGCATGGGAGGGATCAGCGTGGAACCCGTCGTCGCCAAGATCACCGAGCAGTTCAAGGCCGTTCATGACGAGTTGCGTAAGGAAGTGCGCGGCATGGACGCCGAAAGCCTGAACTGGAAGCCTGCGCCGGAGACGAACTCCATCGCCATCCTCGTGGTGCACACACTCGGCTCCGAGGCCGAGGTCTACCGCATCGTCGCCAATGTTCCCACCGACCGCGACCGCGACGCCGAATTCAGCGTGGCCCAGAATGAAGCGGAGTTGCTGGACAGGCTGGATGAGGCAGACGCGCTGATCGATGACCTGGCCACGCAGATCAGCGCCGCCGACCTCGAGACCTCCCGGCCCCGCCGCACAAACCCGCCGGAGACAGGCTTGCATTGGTTGGTGACCAACTACGGCCATGCGCGGGAACACCTGGCGCACGTTCAACTCACGAAGCAGTTGCTCGCCGCGCAATCCTGACCTTTTCAGTCTGATTAGCTATCGGGCATAATCCGCCGATACTCGAGTTGCCCGGAGGAGAGTTCATGACGACGGCGACCAGCCTGGACCTGATCGAGCAACTACGCGCCGAGCGCGTCACGTCACTGAGCCAACTCTACGAGATCAACGGCATCCCGCACGAGTCCATCGTGAACAAGCACACGAGCTACCTGACACCGCTCCTGGAGGAATTCATCACTGCCGCCCCCTTCTTCCTCGTCGCCACGTCGGACAGCGAGGGGAACTGCGATGTCTCGCCCAAGGGCGACCCGCCGGGCACCGTGCGCATCCTGGATCGCCGCACCATCGTGGTGCCAGACCGGCCCGGCAACCGGCGCGTGGATGGCCACCGCAACGTGCTTGAGAACCCGCACATCGGGTTGATCTTCATCATCCCGAACGTGGACGAGACGGTGCGCGTCAATGGCCGCGCCTTTATCACCGCCGACCCGGCGCTGCTGCAGACGATGGCGATCAAGGGCAAGGCGCCGAAGCTCGGCATTGTGGTCGAGATCGACGAGGTCTACATGCACTGCGCGCGGGCCTTCCTGCGCTCTGGCATGTGGCAGCCGGAGACCTGGCCCGACCCGGACACCATCCCCACCCTCGCCGCGATCTGGAACGAACAAAAGGACCTCCCGCCCCCGGACGAATCCCAGGGCAAGCGGCAAGAGGAGTATCGCAAGACGCTGTACTAGCGAGATCCCGAGTGCGAGCAGAACAACAGGAGGTTGGCGCATGCGCCAGCCTCCTGTTGTCGTGACTCTGTCCCTGCCGTTATTGCGCTAGTCCGCGATGCTGCCCACGGCCTCAGTCTTCTCCAGCGTCCCGTGCCAGGCCGGGCAGCCGACGCCGGTCGAATGGTGCGGGCAGTAGCCGTTCGGGACTTTGTGCAGATACTGCTGGTGGTAGTCCTCCGCCAGGTAATACTCCGGCGCAGGCTTGATCTCGGTGGAAATCAGCGGGAAGCCCGCCTTCTGCAGTTCGGCGTCGTAGACGGCCTTGCTGGCTTCAGCCGCCTGCTGCTGTGCCTCGGTCGTGGTGTAGATCACCGAGCGATACTGCGTGCCGACATCATTGCCCTGGCGCATGCCCTGGGTGGGATCGTGCGATTCCCAGAAGACCCGCAGCAGATCGTCGTAGCTGATCTGTCGCGGGTCGAAAACGACCTGCACCACTTCCGCGTGCCCGGTCTTCGCGGAGCAGACCTCTTCGTAACTCGGGTAGGGCGTGTAGCCGCCAGCGTAGCCGACCGAGGTGGAGTAGACCCCTGGCAACTGCCAGAAGATTTGCTCTGCGCCCCAGAAGCAGCCCAGGCCGAAGATCGCCGTCTCCAGGCCCGCCGGGAACGGTCCCTGCAGCGGGGCGTCCAGCACCTCATGTCGCTCCGGGATGCGGAACCACGGGGCAGCGTGGCCCGGCAGCGCCTGATCCGGACTCACCATGGTGGTCTTCTGGCGGCCACCGAACAGCGCCTCAAACATTGGTTGTGATCCCTCCAGATTGACCCCGGACGGGGAAACTGGCTGGTCCGGGGCTCGCCATGATAACGGAAAAATGGCCCATCTGGTTCCGTTTCTCGCCAATTCCATGCCGTGTCGCCGGGGTTCCTTTGCTAGACTCCGGGTCGTCTTGCTGGCTCTGGCCAGCCGTGTCCCCGCCGCGCCCTGGAGCATGTCCCGTGGAAGATGACCGGCGCCCTGCCAGTTCCCCGAACGAGACGGAACTTCGCCAGCAGATCCAGCAACTGCAGGAGCGCCTCGCCTTCTACGAGGGTTTCGACGCGCTGATCCATGACAACGTCACGCATGCGCGCGAGTTGCTCCGGCTGGCGGCCCAGGAGCGAGCCGCGGCCACAAGCAATGCCGCCCGGCGCAGCGCAGAGCATTCCGGTGACGACCTGCGCGGCGAACTCGCGTCGATTTCGCGGGAACTCGCCGTTCTTGCGAGCAACGTCGAAGCGCTCTCGCGCCGGGTCGATGCCGCGCTGGGTGACGAATCTGATCCAGCCCGGACACCTGGTCGTGCCGCCATCGTGGCGCATGGCGTCTCGTCGGCGCACTCAGCGCTGTCACTCCAGCGCTACGTCCTTGCCTTGCCGCATGTTTCCAGCGTCAGGGCGCGAGAGTTTGCCGGCGGTGTGCTGCGGCTGGACGCCGACTTGCTGCAGCCCCTCACGCCTGCGCATTTTGACAACTGGGAACTCGTCCACAGCATCCAGGTGTTGACCAACCGCCCGGACGTGTTCGAGTTCACGGTCGAAGAAGCCCAACCTGTCGGAGCGCTTTTGTCCTGAAGCCAGGCGGCAAACGCGAACAGCGACAGCCTTCCGCGTTAGCTCTTCGCCTCGATCTCGATGAAGACAAACTCCGTCTCGTTGGCATTGATGACGTCGTGCTCAACCCCGGCGTTGCGCGAGTACGCCTGCCCGGCGGTGAGTGCCGCTTCGGTCTCGCTCCCGCCCAAATCAATCGTCAGGGTCCCGGTTGACAACGGCACAACGACGTAGTCGTGCGCGTGGCGGTGCCACCCGGTGTGGGCGCCGGGTGAAAAGCGGTACTCCGTCACGATGAACCGCTCGTTCTCAACCTGCGTCGTGGGCACTGCCAGCGGCCGCCTGTCGTGGCTTTGTTGCGGTGACATGTGATTGGGTTCCTCCTGCGTAGACACGAAAAAGCCCCGTGCCAGGTCTGGCACGGGGCTTGCTTGCACTCGACCTGCGAGCGCCAGAACCCTTTACGGGCGCTGGGCAATCACATCCGGCGTCACGAGGTTCATGATCGCCGCGCCGTCGAAGTCAGGCAGGAAGCGAACCGCCACCGGGTGGTAAGCGGCAGGGCCGCCAACCGCCAGCACAGCGGTGCGCTCGCCCTCGGTGTGGACAACCTCATAGTCGTAACCCGGAATCGGGTTCCAGACAATGGCGTCGTCACCGTCAATGACCGCCTGAGCGCCCGCAGCGCCCACAAACCCCGCGGAAAGCGTCGCGACAGCCGCAAAAGCGATCAGGCCGCGGCGAACGAACTGCGTTGCACGCATGGAATCCGGCTCCTTTCGTAATCCCGCGCCCCATCCCGTCCCGGAGCGCCTCCCCGATCCCGCACCCGAGAACCATCGCCAACTATGGGCGACCGTACTCCCCCCACGCGATCTTCAGCATCATACACCATTCTGAGCGTCTGCCAAGGGTCGCAATGGAGATATTCGTCACATCCGGTTGCTCTTGCACCTCCTCACCCGCCGCCTGACGTTCCGTACCGGCGGCTACGCCATGCGCTCTTCGCAGGCGATGCCGTCGTAGTCGGGATCCATTGCCTGCACCATGGCCGGGTCAGCGGCTGTGGCGCCGGCGTTCTCGTACGCAACCTGTGCCTCATACCAGTCGCCGTAGGCGCCACAGGAGTAGGCGACTCCGGCATCCGGCGCAAGGTTGGGATCTGAACCATCGTCACGTGGGGCGATTACGTCTGTGTCGCCCGCAATGGTCACACCGGCTGGCGCCTCTGACACAACATGCGAGCCATTCGGGCCAGGTGTCGTTGTGCCTCCACTCCGCGTCACCGTGCCGGGTGACGCCGAGGCTCCGCCGTTGCCTCGGGTCGCGGCGTCGCCATCCACGGCGGTCACGTTCTGGGTTGTGCCCTGGGGCAAGGTCACCGCCCCGGCCGGAGCAGCGGGGGCCTCCTGCGCGAGTTCAGCGCCTTCGGACGTTTGGGCAGGTTCCTGGGCCTGTGTCTGGTCTGGCTGCGTCTGAGGCTCGTTCCAGACGAGCGGATCGGTGCGAATGCCAAACAGTTCCTCGCCGTCGGAAACGCCGTCGCCATCGCTATCCCGGGCTACGGGATCGGTGGAGTAGATCGAGATCTCATCGCCGTCCGCTACACCGTCGCCGTCAGTGTCTGCGTTGCCGGGATCGAGCCCCAGGCCTAACTCCAGAGAGTCGGCGATGTTATCGGCGTCGGCATCAGTTTCGCTCGCCACCGCGTCCGTGGCGTCGTCCGGGACATCGACGTCTGCTGGCGCCGTATCCACGGTCTCAGCCGCCGGAGCAGGCGACGTGTTGATCACTGGCGCGCCAATGACGTGGGTCCCCGAGCCTGTGGTGATATCGCCGTAGATCACTGTTCCGCCGCCACCGTCGGCGGTGGGGTTGACCCCGGCGCGGGAGCTGACACTGGCGCCGTCTGCATTGGTGGTCAAGGTTGCGGGCGTCTGGGCGCTGGCGATGCCGCTCAGGCTCGCCAGTCCAAGCCCAAGGCTGAGCGCCCCGGCCAGGAGATGCTTCATGCGGTCGGCCCCTTCCTGGTGTGAGGCCGCACGCTGCCTCCACACCACAGCCCCGGCCTGTTTCAACGCCAGGGCCCTGTGTTCTCACCTCCCATCAACGCGTCTTGCCGGTCGCACGTTTCGGCCGGGAACCGCGCAGAACCAGCTGAACTTATGCCAGGGCTACGGCGTCTCTCCGGCCCCCGTGACATCGACCGCACGCAAGTCGAGCACGGCCGTTCCTGCGTCAAGATGCCGGGCGATCAGCGCCATCAGGGCGCGCGCCTCCTCGCCGGTCGCACATTCGGCCACCGTGAACTCCTGCTCCCACATCCCCGCGATCAGGCGCGTGCGCGGATCGAACTTTGTCAGTTGCTGGTACCCGATATGGGCAGAACGGGACAGATTGATCAGCACCGGCCACTCGCTCCTGGTCAAGATCCACATGTGTTGCTCACCCTCGTGCGGTTATTCGCTCGTGAACCGCCGATACCGGCCGCCCTCGCCAACCCCTGAAGCCCTGGTGCAGCGCAGTCATGCACGCGTGGGCCGCGACGCAAATGGCGACCGCCCCGAGCAGCGCAGCCGGCAGATGATATCGGTCAAACTCCGAGCGCATCCCGAGAATCGTGACGATCACCTGGCCACCCAGCACCGCCAGAACCAGGGCCTGCGCGGAGAGCCATCCGGCGCGCAGGGCTTCTCGCCCCATGATCCCAAGGCCCGCGACGGCCAACAAGACCTCTGCCAGGAGGATCGGCCGGGATACGCGCAAATGCGCCGCCTCGGCCAGCATTCCGACAAGGCTGTACCGCTCGCTGAAGTTCACGCCTGTTCGCCGGAGCGCTTCGAGCCGGTTGGGCACGGCCATAACCGGCCAATCGCTGGCCTGTGTTGCCATCTCCACCACCCGGAAGGTGAACAGGTTCACGGTACGGCCAATGGGGTCCGTCCAGAGGTAGGGGTACACGGCAACGAACGTGACGCCAGCCGCCAGCACGACGAGCAACCCCATTCCAGCCAGTCTCCGCCTGGCGGCCGCTCCGCCCACCCACCCGGCGGGGAGCACCGTCGGCAGGAGCGACAGCCCCATCAGGCCAACGGCAACGGCCAGCGGCGAGAGTTTCGTTGCGCCGCCCAGCCCGAGCAGCACGCCCGTGGTTGCCGCCCACTGCCAGGCGCGCGACTGCGCGAACCTGGCGATCGCCAGCGCGGTCAGCGCGATCAGCAGGCCAAAGACGGCATCCGCCGTTGCCAGCGCGCCGATGTAGCGGCTGAACGGGTGGAGCGCGAAGATGCCTCCCGCGAGGAGCGCCCACGAGAACGGCACGTAAACATTGGCGATACCGATCAACGCCACGGCGGTGGTTGCCGTCAGCAGGGCGCTCAGGTTCCGCGCTGCGTGCAGGTCCGCCGGAACCGGTTTGTGACCCGCGGCCAGGTTCTCTTCCCAGGTGAGCGCAAAGTCCCACGGCGGATTGGTCGTGAGGTCTCGCCCGTGCAGCAGCAAACCCACGCCGGTCATGTACGAGCCGAACGGGGGTTGGCCACGGGTCATGTACTGGTCGTCCCAGGTCGGACCGAAGGGATCAGCCAGGTCGGCCAGGTAGTGCGCACGCGAGATCCAGCGGCTCTCATCAGGATTGAAGTTGGGGAGCTGCGCGCTGTTTCGCGAGAGCAGGAACGAGAGCAGGAAGATCGCCATCACGGCGCTTCCGCAGAGCGCCTTATGCACCCAGGCCATCGCTGTCACAGCACATCGATCTCCACCTCGCTTCGCCCGGCCACGCCAGTCTCGCGGTACAGTATTTCCAGACAACCCCGAGATTGCGAGGAGTAGAGCGCAGCATGGCTACACGCGCGTCCGTCGTCATTGTTGGCGCGGGAATCGTTGGTTGCGCTGCGGCCAAATACCTGTCAGACCTGGGCTGGACTGACATGGTGGTGGTCGAGCAGGGTCCGCTGTTTGCGGCCGGCGGCTCCACGTCGCACGCACCGGGCATTGTGTTCCAGACGAACGGCTCACGCACCATGACCCGCTTCGCGCAGGAGACCGTGGCCCAGTACGCGGTGCTCGAGCACGATGGGCAGCCCTGCTGGTACGGCGTCGGGAGTCTGGAGGTCGCCACCACTCCCGCCCGCTGGGCCGATCTGCACCGCAAGCTTGGGTGGGCGCGCAGTTGTGGGCTACGCGCCGAACTGCTTACTCCGGCGCAGGCGAAATCCCATCTGCCCATGCTGAATGAGGACGCAATCCTGGGCGCGTACTACGTGCCCAGCGACGGTGTCGCCAGGCCTGTCCGGGCTGCGGAGGCCCTGGCGGGCGCCGCGACCGGCGCCACGTTCCGGGGACGCGAACAGGTTATCGGCATCGAGTCCAGCGGCGGCCGGGTGACTGGCGTTATCACGGACAAGGAGACCATTGCCACCGACTGCGTGCTGGTCTGTTGCGGCATTTGGGGCCCGAACATCGGCCGCATGGCCGGGACGCCGATTCCGCTCACCCCGGTGGAGCACCAACTCGCCTGGACCACGCCCCTCGCGGAGTTGCGCGGGTTTGAGGCGGTCGAAATCACGCAGCCTGTCCTGCGCCACCAGGACCAGGACCTCTATTTCCGCCAGCGCCGCGATCACTACGCAGTCGGCGGCTACAGCCATGAGCCAGTGGTGGTCGATCCGTGGGATATTCGCCCCCACGGCGCGCCGGATGACGCTCCGGCGTCCAACCCGTTCAATCCGGCCACCTTCCAACCAGCCTGGCGGGAAGCACTCACGCTGTTGCCGGCCCTGAAGAACGCCGGGATCGCCGAAGCCATCAACGGGATGTTCTCGTTTACCCCGGATGGCTTCCCCTTGCTGGGCGAATCAGACCGCCTGCGCGGCTTCTGGGTTGCCGAGGGCATCTGGATTACCCACGCGGCCGGCGCGGCGCGCGCCGTGGCCCAACTCATGACCAGCGGCACGTCCGACCTCGACCTGCACGAGTGCGACCTCCACCGCTTCGAGGCCCACGCAGCCACGCTGCCCTACATCCGGGAGCGCGGCGCCCAGCAGTACCGCGAAATCTACGACGTGCTGCACCCTCTGCAGCCGCTGGAGCGACCCCGCCCGCTACGCCGGACGCCCTTCTACGCCCAGGAGCAGGCGCTCGGCGCGTGCTTCTTCGAGGCGCGAGGCTGGGAGATCCCGCGCTGGTTCGAGGCCAATGCGCCGCTCCTGCGGCGGTACCCGGTTGCTGACCGCTCAGGTTGGCACGGGCAGTTCTGGTCGCCCATTGCCGGGGCAGAGCACCAGGCAACCCGTGACAGCGCCGGACTCTTCGACATGAGCCCACTGCCGAAGCTGGAAGTGGCGGGGGCTGGCGCAACCGAGTGGCTCGATTCGCTGCTCACGGTGAAGGCGCCCCGCCGGCCAGGGCGGGTGGTGTACGGGCTCTTGCTGGATGAGGGCGGCGGCATTCGGAGCGATGTCACAATCACCCGACGGAGCGACGGCCGCTACCAGATCGGCGCCAACGGGCTGGCAGACCTTGCCTGGCTGCGCCACGCGCTGCCAGAGGATGGGAGCGTTGCCGTGCGCGACATTACCGGCGCACTCGCCTGCCTGGGCCTGTGGGGACCACGTGCCCGCGACATCATCACCCGTGTCAGCGAGGACAACTGGTCGCACGCTGCCTTCCCCTACTACACCGCGCGCGAGTTGAGCGTGGGCGAAGTTCCGGTCCTCGCGCTGCGTGTTTCCTACGTGGGCGAGCTTGGTTGGGAACTTTATGTCTCTCCAGAGTATGGCGCATGGTTGTGGGACACTCTCTGGCAGGCGGGGCAGGACGACGGGCTGATTGCGGCGGGCCGCGCGGCCTTCGAGACATTGCGGCTGGAGAAAGGGTACCGGCTGTGGGGCGTGGACATGCACGCCGAGCACCAGCCGCAGGAGGCAGGCGTCGGATTTGCGGTGAGCAAGGCCAAGGCGGCGTTTCGTGGGAAGGCCGCGCTGCGAGAGGACGCCCGGCGTTGCCTGGCATGCCTCCGGCTCGATGACGGCCACGCGGTTGTGATGGGCAAGGAGCCTGTACGCGCGGGCAACGAGATCGCCGGCTATGTCACCAGCGCTGGCTATGGCTACTCCGTAGGCGAAAGCCTCGCCTACGCCTGGCTCCCGCAGGACCTGGCGCAACCTGGAAATCACGTTGTCATCGAGTACTTCGGCCAGGATGTCCCGGCTACGGTGGTGAGCGAACCGCGCTGGGACCCACAGGGGAAACGCATCCGCTCGTGACGCGGTGGCGTTCAGGCCGGGCTGGTCACCGCAATCTCCCGCACCTGGACGCCGACCCCCTGCGACCAGAGCCCCACTTCGAGGTCCCTGGCGTCGGGATTGATGCCGGGGTCCAGTTCGGTTGCTGCGACCTGCGTCCCATCAATGGCGAAGCTCAGGGTCGTGCCATCCAGCTCGAATCGGTAGGTCCGCCAATCATCGCCCGGCGCAAACGGCGATTCGTCGAAGACCCTGTCCGCGTTGTACCCATTTTCCCAGTCCAGCGCGTCAGTGAGCCTGGCGCGAGGATCGCCCTCGCAGGGAAAGATCACACCGGCCCCAAAGACCTGCTTACCCGACGCGCTGCCGCCTGTTATGCCGAATGATTGGTCACAGACATCTGCCAGCGTGCCGGTAACCCGCATCTCGGCCTCAACCACGAAGCCGGGCCCCGGCGCGCTGGCCAACGTCAGCCACCTGGCGGCCACGGCCTGACTGCCGCTGTTTTCCAGCCCATCGCTGGTTGCCTGCCAGGCGGCGTTGGCCAGCTTCCTGAAGTCGCCAGCGTTGGTAGCAAAGAGAATCTTGCCCTCGGGTTTGCTGTCGCCGTCGCCACCGGCGCTCAGGGACATCATCGCCGGCGTTGAAACAATCACCAACCCTCCGGCATCCGCCGCCGGCGTCTCAGGCTCGCTGGCCGGCGGCGCTCCAGGTTCTGGCGTGTGCGGGGTGAAGGCCAGGACCCGCGGCGTCGGCGTGGGCGGCGCCTCTGGAGCGAGCGTCGCGGGGCTGGCCGGGCCGCTGCCGGTATTCCACGCCAGCACAACGCCGCCAACCAGCAGCCCCACCACACGGACCGCCGCAACCGCCGCCTGAACGAAGCCCAGCATAGGAGTTTTGAGTTCTGGTTCGGAACCTGTCTGCCACATGGCCTCGTCCACCTGCCTCAGCACGAGTGTACGTACGCCCATCGTACCCGCTGCGTCCGTGACCGGCAAATCAGGGCATCCCACAATGGCTGTGCTAGGCTAGACCGTTGGACATACCTTTCGAGGAGGTTTCTATGGCGGTCGATCTCCCGCCGCAGGCCCCGCCCACCGCTCTGACGATCGCCGGTTCCGATTCCGGCGCGGGCGCGGGTATCCAGGCCGACCTGAAAACCTTTGCTGCCCTGGGGGTCTACGGGACCTCCGTGCTCACCGCCGTCACGGCCCAGAACACCAAAGGCGTCTTTGCCGTCGCCGAGGTGCCTGACGAAGTCATTTCGCTGCAAATCGATTCGGTCATGGAGGATATCGGCGCAGACGCAATCAAGACCGGCATGCTCTCGGACGCCAGCATTGTGCGCACGGTGGCCGACCGCCTGGAAGCCTGGGGCGTCGCAGCGCTCGTTGTAGACCCGGTGATGGTCGCGAAGGGCGGGCATCCGCTCCTGCACCAGCGTGCGGTCAAGGCCTTGAAGGAGGTCCTGTTGCCGCAGGCGATGGTGGTCACGCCCAATGTGCCGGAGGCCGAGATCCTCTCCGGGTTGAAGGTCGATTCCATCGAAACCGCCAAAGAGGCTGCGCGTGTCATTGCTGAGTCGGGCCCGCGGTACGTGGTCGTCAAGGGTGGGCATCTCTCCGGTGATGCCACAGACATTGTTTTTGATGGGACGGCATTCACGGAACTGACCGCGGAACGCATCGATACGCAGAACACCCACGGCACCGGGTGCACCTACTCGGCGGCCATCGCCGCGTTTCTCGCTCTTGGCGTGCCGCCGCTGGAGGCGATCGAGCGCGCCAAGGTCTGGCTCACCGAGGCTATCCGCGCCAGCTACTCGATTGGCGGGGGCCAGTCCCCGGTCGATCACTTCCACGCCTTCTCGCGTGACCGCGCCTTCGCCTGAGACCCTGGAGCGCCCACCATCATGCCCGCTATGCACCTGAGCGAAGCCGATCTGCGCCGCAAGTTGGCTATTTACTTCGTCGCCGACCCGGAGCAAACCGACCGCGACATTCTGGATATCGTCGATGAGGCGATTGCGGGCGGCGCCACATCGGTTCAGCTTCGCACCAAGCACACTGACGGCCGGGACATGTTCAACCTGGCGGTGGCCATGGTGCGCCGCTGCCAGGAGAGAGATGTCCTCTTCTTTGTCAACGACCGGGTGGATATCGGCATCGCCTGCGGCGCGGACGGCGTGCACGTTGGCGCGAAGGATCTGCCGTTGCCGGCCACCCGCGCCCTGACCGGCGATGCCATGATCATCGGCTACTCGCCGGTGGACGCCAGCGATGCCGCAAGCGCCGGGGCGCGTGGCGCCGACTACGTGGGCCTGGGCCCGGTTTTCGGCACGCAGTCCAAGGCCGACGCGCAGCCGGAGCTTGGCTTGCTCCAGCTTTCCCGGCAGGTTGCCGCAGCCGGTATCCCCTCGGTTGCCATCGGCGGCATTACCGTGGCCAACGCCGGGTCAGTTATCCGCGCTGGCGTCGATGGCGTCGCGGTGATCAGCGCGATCCAGGGTGCTCCTGACCCGCGGCGAGCGACGGAATCGCTGGCCATGACGGTCAACCTGGCGCTGATCGAGCGCTGACGCACCATACCGGCGACGGGAGACTGGCGTATCATCGGGGCGATTCTGCCTTGCCCGCCTGGCGGCGCGTTGTCCCTGCGGGCTCGCACCCGGAGGTTCCATGCCTGCTGTTGCTTCTCCGCAGGACGCAGCCCACGCGCTGCGTCATGTCCGCCAGGCTCGCCTGTACGCAGACAGGCCAGTGCCTGACGATGTTCTGCAGGAACTCCTTCAGATCGCGCGGTGGACCGGGAGTTCGCGCAACACGCAGCCCTGGGAATTCGTCGTCATCACCGACAAGGACCAACTCAGGAAAATCAGCGAGGTGCGCACGCCGATCAACTGGGTGGCGGGCGCGCCGCTCGCCATTGCCATCGTTCTCAACGGCGCCAGCCCCATCTCAGAGGCATTTGACGAAGGGCGCGTGACCGAGCGCCTGCTGATCGGCGCGCACCTGCTGGGGCTCGGTGGGGGCACCGCCTGGTTCGGCGACGATGCCCAGCAGGCCCAGGCGAAGGAGATCCTCGGCATTCCGGCTGACCGGGCTGCTCGCTCTGTCGTCGTGCTCGGCTACCCCACCACGCACAAGGATCACCGGCCAAATCCGTCAACGCCGGGCCGGCGCCCGCTGGAGGAGTTGGTCAGCCATGATCGCCTGGGGCAGAAGCGTTAGCTGTCGGCGGAACATTTACGTCAAGTTTCGCGTTGTTCTGCCAGGCAAACAGAACAGGAGAGTATGTCAATGACAGACGCCAACCAGGTGCTTCCCGCTTCCGACGCGGAGTGGCGCGAGCGCCTCACCCCGGAGCAGTACAAGGTGCTGCGTGGCCACGGCACAGAGCGGCCCTTCACGCACCCGTACCTGGACGCCAAGGAAGACGGCGTCTTCCGCTGCGCTGGATGCGGCAATCCACTCTTCGAAAGCACCACCAAGTTTGAGTCAGGCACCGGTTGGCCCAGCTTCACCGAGGCGATTCCCGGCTCAGTCAGGATGATCGAGGACCGGAGCCACGGCATGGTGCGCACAGAAGTCCGCTGCGCCCGGTGCGATGGCCACCTGGGCCACGTCTTTCCGGATGGCCCGCGTGAGGCTGGCGGCATGCGCTTCTGCATGAACGGCTGCGCGCTGGACCTGGAGAAGCACGAGGACTAACGGCGCCGGCCTGACGTCTGACCGAAAATGACAACGCGAGGGCTCCTTGCCCTCGCGTTGTCCGTTGCCGTTCGACCCCAGCCCGCATGAGAATCACCCCTACTTGCAGGCCCACTCGTTCTTGCGCCCCTCGCACCACATCCAGGCAGCAGCCATCGCCTGCGCCTTGGGGTCGTAGATACTCTGATCCCCATACGGCGTTTTGTTCCAGGTGGACTTCAGGAACTGGAAGAGCCCGTAGTACGGCCCGGAGCGGTTGACCGCGCAGGGATCAGGTTCGACTCACAGCGGGCTACCCGCACCATCGCATTTTTCGATTGCCCGTACTTTTTGGCGGCGCTGGCGATAAAGTCGAGAATCTCCTTCTCGGTGTAGTTACCCTGGCAGCGCTCCCCCGAGCCACCGCTGCCCTTCTTGTTCTTTTTCTTCTTGTCCTTGTTCTTGCGCTTCTTCTTCCCGGAGCCATCCGCCTTCTTCTTGCCGCGCTTGCTCCGCTTCTTGCCGGGCCTGGACCACCGCCGGGCTTCTCCCTCCTCGGCAACCAGCGCCGGGGCCGCCATGCCCAGGAAGGCGCCCAGCGCCGCCCGCCGCGTCAGGGCTCCCTGCAGGCGGCGCACGGCGTCGTCAAAGCGTTCGGCGTTCATGCGTTGCGTTCTCCCTCTCGTCAGCAGCGTGTCTCAGGAACGCGCCGTGCACGAACGGGGTTGCGCGGGGAATGCCAGTATATCGGGTCTGGCTAGAGTTCCAGGACGATGGGCAGAATCAGGGGGCGCTGCTTTGTCTTGCGGAAGAGCGAGCGCGCCGTAATCCCCTTGGCCTGCGACACGAGGTAGCCGACCTCCGGTTCCCCTTCAGGACGTCGTTCCAGCCACCGCTTCAGTTCCTGTTCGGCCTGCCGCAGCGGTCCAGAGAGCGCCTCCATGCTCAAACCCTTGGAAACAAACTCCGGGCCGGCGATCAGTTTGCCGTTCTCGCTGTTGACTACAACCGTGATGATGATCATCCCTTCGGAGATGAGATCCTCACGTGTGCGAAGCCGGACCTTGCCCGGCTCGTAATCACCCAGGCGGTCGACAAAGACCGAGCCCGCCGCGACGCGGCCGCGCACAGCGCCCTTGCCGTTCTCGAACTCGATCAGGCTGCCAATCTCCGTCATCAGGACATGATCAGCCGGGATCCCAGCCTCCCTGGCCAGCTCCCGATACTGCGCCATGTGCCGGTACTCACCGTGCATCGGCACCACGTACCTGGGGCGCAGGAGCTCGATCATGTCGCGCAACTCTTCCCGCGCGGCATGACCGGAGACGTGCACCCGCTGCTCATTGTTGCTGGCAATAATGGTTGCGCCTCGGCGGTAGAGGTTGTCGATGGTCTCCGAGACCGTTTCTTCGTTGCCCGGCACCGGCGTTGCGGAGATGAGCGCCGTGTCGCCGGGGCCCAGGTGAATCTTGGGATGCTCGTCGGCCGCAATCCGGGCCAGCGCCGCCGAAGCTTCCCCCTGGCTGCCCGTCACCACAATCACCCGCTTGTCTGCCGGCAGCTTCAGCACCTGATCCAGTGGCAGGAGGAGGCCATCAGGCGGATCCAGATAGCCCAGTTCCAGGGCGGTGCGTACGTTCTGCTCCATGGAGCGCCCGGCAACCGCCACCTTCTTGTGGTACTTCTCGGCCGCCTTCAGGGCCATGAGCACCCGGCTGATGTTCGACGCGAAGGTCGCGATGATCGTCTGCCCCTTCGCCTCGCGGATAACACGGTCAAACGTGTCCATGACAATACGCTCGGACGGCGTACGGCCAGAGGACTCCACACGGGTGGTATCCGAGAAAAGGGCCAGCACGCCCTCGTCGCCGAGCTGGCGCAGCCGCCGCACGTCGGTGGGATCGCCCATCACCGGCGTGGGATCGAACTTGAAGTCGCCTGTGTTGACGATCGTCCCGGCCGGAGAATGGACCGCAATGGTGTACGAGGCCGGGATCGTGTGCGTGACGTTGATGAACTCGACCTCAAGTTCACCAAACTTCACCCGCGTGCCCGGCTCAACGGCCGTGATTTCGGCCTTCTCATCCAACCGGCCTTCGCGCAGTTTGTTCTCGGCGAAACCCATAGCCAGTGGCGAGCCGTAAATGGGCGCCTTGCCGCGCTCCGCCAATTGCGGCACCACATAGGGCAGCGCGCCGATATGATCTTCGTGCCCGTGCGTGATCACGATGCCCCGGAACTTGGAGAGGCGCTCCTTGACGTACCGGATGTCCGGGATGATGAGGTCGATGCCGCGTTCCCACTCTTCCGGGAACTTGCCGCCGGCATCGATCACGATCAGATCATTGCCGTACTCGACCGCCATCATGCTCTTGCCGATTTCGCCCATGCCGCCCAGCGGGACAACACGCAAGCGCCCTTCGCCGAGCTCTTTCGTGCTGTTGGGGCGACCACTGCGGCCCCCGCCAGCTTGCTGCGGCGCCGAGGGCCCCGGCCCGGTGCGGCCTGTTCGTGGCCGTGGCTGATTGCTCTGGCCGTCGCGCTGCGGGCGCCTGCCCGGGCGTGGCCTGGATTGACGTTGCCCGGGCGTTGGCGGCATGGTGGTGGTTTCGGTTGCGGTTTGCTTCGGTTGTTGCCCACCACGCGCGTGCCGGCGATTCTGGGTCTTGTTGCTACTGTTGCCAGGCGAATTGCCCGGCTGTCGTTCTGAAGTCATGTCATGCCTCTCTCCTGAGGCAAACACACAGGCGCTCACCTCAGGTTCCCTCTGCTTGCGGTTTGGCCACCCGGCGGCGGCGCCTGCACGCAGACGCTGACCAACCGTTGGCCAGTAACGAGTGAAATGTGCACGCCTCTGCGTGCGGGACAGCGGAACGTTCCAGCTATCCAGCCCAGCAATGCCGCAGCACTGCTGGCAATGATGAGCGCAAGCCGCACAAACCGCTTGCGTCATCGCCCCGGACGGCGGACCGGGCTGCGCCTCTCGCTGGCAGCCTCACGCCAGCAATACACGAGCGCCCCGGTCTCGACTCCGGTTCCATCGCTGCGTCAAGTGTAGTGCGGCGCCGCGTTGGCACTCAGAGCCAGCCTGCGCTCCGCGCCACAAATCCGAACACCACGAGCAGGACGACCAGGACGAGGCAACCCAGCCCGAGGCCTGTGCCGATGCCGATCGTGGACGATGGACCGTTGACCTGGTCCGGCCGGCGTGGCGCCGGTTCAGCCGGCACAGGCGACGAGTCCTCTGGCGGCAACGGCGCAACCTGCTCCGGTTCGGTCATTGACGATGCCTTGTGCCTGCTGATGGCGACATCATGGCGTGGTTTCCGGGGTCTCCAGGGGCGAGACATACGCCGGATCGACGCCGGCACTGGGCGCGCGGCGCGAGATGAGCCAGAGCACGCCAATCGTAAGCGCGGACACGAGCGCCGTAGCCGCCGCGCCAAGAAACCCGCGCCGCGTTGTCTCGTTGCGAAACAGGCCGTTCACAGATCGCCACTAGACCAGAAACGCGCCATTGCGCATGAATGGTTCGCCGTCCACCAGCACTTCGCCGCCATCGCGCAGGTCGCAGATAAGATCCCAGTGAATGGCAGACTCGTTGACACTGCCCGACTCTGGATAGCCCGCGCCCAGCGCCATGTGAACAGTGCCGCCGATCTTCTCATCGAAAAGGATGTTGCGCGTGAAATGGGTGATGCTGTAGTTCGTCCCAAAGGCAAACTCGCCGAGACGCCGCGCCCCGGCGTCAGCATCCAGAGTTTCCAGCAGGTACTCCTCGCCGCGCGCCGCCGAAGCATCCACCACCCGTCCATCCTCGAAGCGGAGGCGGATGTCGTCAATCTCCCGGCCATCGACAATACGTGGGTAGGAGAAACGGACGTGACCTTCGACGCCGGTCTCGACCGGGCCCGTGAAAATCTCGCCGTCCGGAAAGTTCTTGTCCCCGTCGCAGTTGATCCAGGTACGGCCGCCCACCGTCACCCGCAGATCCGTATCTGGTCCCCTGAGATGAACGACCTGCTTGCCCGCCAGCCAGTCAATAAGACGCTGCTGGGTGGCTGATTGTTCCTGCCAGGCTGCCCCGGGGTCTGCCATATTCAGCTTGCACGCTTCGAAAACGAACTCCGTAAATGCATCGGTCGCCATCTCGGCGTCCTGGGCGTAGGCGTCGGTCGGGAACAGGGTCAGAACCCAGCGGAGAGAGCCGTCTGCCTCGCGGTCCATCATCGTCTTCATCAGCGGCGCAGCAGCGCGCTTTCGCGCAATCTGGCGCTCCGGGTCGATCCGGGAAAGCGCCTTCGTGTTCTCCTCGGCGACGACCCGTATGTAGACATCGGCGGTTCCGCGCGACCACTGTTCAACTGGCGACAGCCAGGCGAGTTGTTCGTCCGACCCCAACTCCAGCAGATCCGCCTGCACCTCCGGCAGGCGCGGAATGACGACCGGGCGCCCCCCCGCTTTCAGGGCCTCGCGGTACAAGGCCTGCAACAGCGGTCGTGCGGGAACATCGCCCTCGATCGAGACGACATCGCCGGGTTTCACCTTCGTTGAGTAGTTGACCAGGGTGTGCGCCCAGGCGGTGAGGCGAGGATCAGTCATCAGGTCGCGTCTCCAGAGAATGGCGCGGGCAGTTCCGCACCACAGAGCCGCGACAGGTTACACCATAGCCGCCGGAGCACGCCTACCTTGCCGGCTCCAGCACTTCGATGGCCGAGATGATCGGAGCGCCTTCGCTGGCCACAAAATCCAGATCCAGGGTCCCATCATCGATGCGCACTTCGGCCTGCTTCACGAGGGCAGTGTGTATTCCTGCCTCGGCTGCGAGGTCGAACCCGTCAAGCAGATCGTCACCCTCGGCTGCGACCGAGAAGACCCGATCACCAACGTCGTTGGCGTCAGGCTCAACGAAGTAGAGGCGCACGAGGTAGGACCCCTCGTGCTTGACCGGGATGGCGTAGCTAAAGCCTCGCTTCTTGCCCGGGCCATCGCCGGTTCGGGCCGTCAGGTACAGGTCTTGCTCATCGGCGCCGGCCACCTCGAAGTCGTCCCGGTAGTCCGCCACCGATCCACCGTCGAAGTAGCGGTCCCCCTGCCAGGCCTCCTGCTTTCCGCCGCGCTGTTCAGCCTTCTGTTTCGCCCGGGCGTTGCGCTCGTGCTTGCGCTGCTTCGCCTTGCCGGCACGGTTGCTGTTATTCTTCTTGTTCGCCTTCCGGGACGACTTGCCCTTCTTCGCCTTCGCGTCTGACGATGCCCCGGACTGTGACACCGGCGCTGCCGCAGCCCGCGACGAGCCGTTGCGGCGGCTGCCATCCTTCTTGCTGTTGTCAGACTTCTTTGCGCTTCGAGCCGGGGATGCCTCGGAACTGGCTACCTGCTCGGTGCTGCCCGCATCCAGCAATTCGGTCGTTTCGCCGTCGCTCGTCTGGCTCGATTCTCCGCCCGACAGAACGAGGCCGTTCTCCACAGGCACCGGCGAGACGCCGCCATCGTCGCCGGGGTCGCCGTCGCCGGGGTCAGCGGCCTCCTCCTGGAGGCGCGCGGCAGCGAGCGACCAGCCGCGTGCGAACGCTGAATCGCCTTGCTCGACATCGGCGTTACGCGTCTGGTTCTTCTTCTTGCCTTTATTCCTGGCGTTTTTCTTCTTGCCGCGCTCCTTCTTCTTGCCCTTGCTGCTTGATTGCTTTGCCTTGCCCGTTTCCGAGGCGGCTGTGCTCTGAGTGGCATCACCCACACCCGCCCCACTGTCGATACGGGCCACGGCTTGCCATTCGCCAGAGAGCGTGTCCTCGTCCCAGGCCCGTTGGGCGGCCGGCGGCGGCTGCGGCTCGGCGTACAACTCGCCCGAGGCGGCGGCTTCAGCAATCAGTTCTTCGTTGCGGCGAGGATTGTCCCGGCCGGAGGGTTCGTAGGGCTGGGCGTTCGGCCCTTCCGTGATGATCTCACCCTCGCTGCCGACGCCGTCGTAGCCATCCTCAGCCACCGCGATCGCCTCGCCATCGCCCGCCGAGACGCCATCCGCCGTTTCGGCGCCATCTGCCCCGGTGATGATGACCGGCTCGGAGGTCTCCGTGCGTGTTCGCTGCCGGGATCGGTTGCGGCCCTGCCGTTCAATACTTTTGCCGTCCTGATTCGCGCCGTTCACCGTCTCTGGTTCAGCCGGTGCGGGCTCGCCCTGGTCGACGTAGTCCGCAACCTGGACCGGCTCCGGCTCGACTCCGTCGGGCGACTTGTCACACGGATCGCCGATACCGTCGCCATCCGTGTCACGGAAGTCAGATGTCGCGACGCCGGGGCAGTTATCCTCCTTGTCCGGAACGCCATCGCCATCAGTGTCATAGTAGATGGGACAGGCATCCCCCACCCCGTCGCCATCAGAATCGGCCTGGTCCGGATTCTGCACGTTCGGACAGTTATCAAGTGAGTCCGGGATGTAATCGCCGTCCGCGTCAGAGGAGAGCAGCGTGCGCTCGTCGCCACCATTGCCCGTTGTCTGCGACGCGGAGTCACCGTTGACCGTCTCGCCATCGGCCTCGGTCGTCACCTCGGTCGTCGTTTCCGAGCGGTTCTTCTTGTTTTTGGGACGTGCGTCAACCACCGGCGCCACGGCCAGAGCGATGATCGTGATCAGCGCAATGACGCCCAGGAGCGCCCGCGCAGCGGCTCCTTGTGGCACGGTCGGCTCCCTCCCAGCGAATGTAGTGAGTCGGCGGCAACGACGACGCATGCGTGGAGCGTCCGGCGCGACACGACGCTTCGCGGGTCGTGCTCTGCGGGTCCGGGTGGGGGTAGGATAGCGGCGTACGGACGGTGTTGTCGATGCCGGAGAGTCATAACGTGCCAACAAACGCCGATCCTGCGGCAGCCCTGCTGCTGCTGGCGCGGCAAGCGCAACGCTTGAAGCGGGTGCCCCGGCAGGGCTGGCTGGACCGGGGAGTCCCGCCCCTCGAAGCCGAGTCTGTGGCGGATCACACGCTGGGTGTCGCGCTCCTGGCCTGGATGGCGGCCCTGGAGGCCCGCAACACCGGCGTGGATCTCGACCCGGAGCGCGTGCTGGCGTTGGCGCTGGTGCATGATCTGCCGGAAGCGGAAATTGGCGACTGGACACCCTACACCCCCGCCGACGTCGCCGCGCGCGAGACCGCAGATGAGCAAACAGCGTTCCTCAACACGCGCCAGATGCGGAGCCCGGAGCGCACCGCCGCCAAGCGCGCCGCCGAACAAGCCGCTATTGACTGCCTCGTGACCGCCCTGCCACAGGTCGCCGGGACAACCCTGGCCAGTCTCTGGCAGGAACTGGCCGAGGGCTCATCGCCCGAAGCGCAGTTCGTGAAGCAGGTCGACCGCCTGGAGGCATTTCTCCAGTCGCGCGCCTACCTGGAGGAAGACCCGTCCCGCCCGATGGCATCCTTCAGCGCCGAGGCGAGCACGGAGATCACAGACCCCGTGCTCGCCGCCGTGCGAGATCGCGCGTTGGCCTGCGAAGAGGAACGTTAGTCGACGAGCATCCCATCCGCGTCGAAGCCGATCTCCCGCAGATCGCCGGTCTGTGTGACGCGGCCCTCTTCGAGGATTTCCGGCAGCAAGAGCTCCGACGCCCAGAAGGTTTCGACGTGCTTGGTGTCCTGGATGCGCATGATGCGCGACGTTTCTGGCTGAATCTTCAGGCAGCAGGCCAGCGCAATCTGGATCGCCTGGCGGTCATTGTCGACGGTGAGCGGAATCCGCGCTCCCTGCGGCGCCTTGGACGTAATCATGTTCATGTACGTGGGCACCGGATCCATGCGGTCAACAAGGCGCCGCAGGACGACATCGCCCATACCGATGCCAGTCGCGTTGCCATTGGTGTCATCCGTCAGGTCCCGCATGATGACACGCTGAATGCGCGGTGTGACAGGCTCCTCGGTCGGCGGCAGCGAACCAGCGACGTCCCGGTTGATGACGTTCGGGTCAGCGCCGTCGCCCGAGATGTCTTTTCCGATCCGGTCGATGATCAGCACATCGACCTGCTCACCCGGTAGTCGACCCATGCGCTCGCGAGCTATGCGCAGTAGCTCCTGCTCACGCTCGAAGATGCGCTCGGCCGGCACAGCCTCCGCCTGGGCCAGGTGGCCGTAGCCATTTTCGATGACCGCGACGCCAAACGGGATGTTGACACGCGAGATGGTGTAGTTGGCGACCGCCGGGATCAGGTGGTGGAACTCGCCCATCCCCTGATGATGGAAGAAGTTTGCGCCGTGCTGCTTGCCGAGGCCAATGGCAATCATCTTCATCAGGCCAGATTCCACCGGCCCCCGAAAATCAGTGTGCGGCTTGACACGGCCAACCGGGATGATGGCGTCCGCCTGGTAGGCATTCCGGTCGATCCAGACCGGGACATCGTTCTCAACGTAGCCCAACTCAACGGTTTCCATGCTGGAGAGAATGGGACAGCCCATCTGCTCCTCGGTCACGCCATAGTGGGAGATCAGATCGAGTTGCCCTTCAGCCGTCGCGCCACCATGGCTGCCCATAGCTGGCACCAGGAATGGCTGCGCTCCAAGGGCGCGCACCTCGTCGACAACGGCCTTGAGGACTTCGTCGATGCGGTCGATCCCCCGGCTCCCCGCCGTAATCGCCACGCGCTGCCCCGGCTTCAGCCGGGCGCCCACGCCCTCGCGCGCGAACTGCGCGGCGATGGCGGAACGGACATCGCCAATTTCCAGGTCGTCCAACTGCTGGCGCACCGGGGCCCAGCGGGGGAGTTCCCCACGCTCGAAGATTTCGAGACCCATCTTGTCCTCCAATGGTGCGAGTGGACCCGCCGCAGCGCCAGGGCGCAGGCGCGCGGTGGCTCGGTCATTCCACGTCGCCCCTAATCATAGGGACTTGCGAGCGCCTGCGCCCGGTGCGCCTGCCGCTGGCCACGAAAGCTGTGCTCCCGAGGTTGTCGCGGAATCTCGCGCCGCGAGCGTTCAGGTAGAAGCGATGCCCCACACTCTCGCTCGAAACGCTGTGTACGGAGCCCTAGCCGCTGGCCGGGGTGGCCATGCTCAGATCAAGCCCACAGGCGCCAATACCGCCGGCGTACCCCTGGAGAAACGCATCGATCCGCTCCTCGCTGGTCCCGTGCGCGCGCGGGTCGTCCCAGGCGGTGCCCGGCGGATCCCCGGAGAGCTCGGTCATGCGTAGCGCCTCGTCCACATCGCCAGGATCAAGCCACCCGACGAGTTCGGCGTCGACGGCATAGGCCCCCGCCAGGCAATCAGCCTGCTGTTCAAAGACTATCGGGGCAATCTGGCCGCCGCGGTCCGGGGAGACGCCGAGTTCAAACCCGAGTTGCGCCTGGATGTGGTGTCCCCACTCGTGCGCGATGACGACGATCCAGGCGAAGTCTCCGATTTGCCCCTCGATCAGTTCCCGGAACGGAACCGAGTAGTAGATCTTCTGGTCAATCACACAGTAGAACGCAGCTTCCTCGTCAGGGTTTGCCGGGCCACACGGCGTGGACATGGGGCGGTCGAATGCCACCACTTTCGCCGGCGGCACGTAGGTTCGGTCGGTATCCGCGAAGCGTTTCTCCCAGAAGCTGTTGACGTGACGCACGAGTTGGTCCGGGAATCGGACCACCGGGTCAAACGCGGCTGCGCTTTCAACACCCAGGGCGAACGCCGTGGCAGTCCCATCGTCGCCGTAGGCGGCAATCTGCTCGTCCAGGAACTCGCGCGAAGCCCCGAAGAACCAGCCCCAGCCGTCATCATCGGGGACAACGTGAACCTCGCCGGTGATCTCGGTTTCCACGCCGTCAATGACATAGGGTTGGGTGTACGAGACCGTGATTGCGTTCTCGTAGGTGACGCCCGTCACGCCCCAGGTCCAGGGCTCCGGACGCGCAGCGGTCACCGTCGCCTCGCCGGCCTGCCGGTCGGCCAGGAACGCGCCGTACCAGCCCACGACGGCAGACCGTGGGACCACCGCCCGGGCGTCGGGATGCAGCCGCGCATACAGCGCCGTGAAGTCACGCGCCCGCTCCAGCACGGAGAACTCGCGCACCGCCTCCGAGGCGGCATCGAGATCAACGTCTGACTGCGCGAGTGAAATCCGGAGCGGCAGGGGATTGGCCGGATTTGCGCCTGCCCCGGGCGGACTGACCGCCACGAACAGGATGGCTATCAGGAGAGACCAACAAACGTGACGCAGCAACCGCACCTCCATGTGCGGTCTACCGACCGCCCTCCTGCTACTTACGTCTGCAAGCAGCCAAAGGATGCGTCAACGGCCCACCGAAGCAGGCCGTTGACCAAATCGTTACCTTCGTACCGCCGGCTAGCGGGCTTCGATGGCGGCGTACTTCTTGTCGAGCGGGCCAATGAACTCGGATTGCGGGCGGATCAGGCGATTGTTGGCGACCTGCTCCAGTACGTGCGCGGTCCAGCCGGCCACGCGGGAAACCGCGAAGGTTGGGGTAAACATGTCCCCCGGCAGCCCCACCGCCGAGAGCACTGCCGCCGAGTAAAACTCGACGTTGGTGTAGAGACGGCGCCCTGGCTTGCGCTCGTGCAACATCTCCAGCGCGCGCTCCTCCGTTCGCCGGGACAGTTCGAAGAACTCGGGAGTGCTGGCCTCGCGGGCCATGCCGCGCAGGATCTCGGCGCGCGGATCCTCCGCCTTGTAGACGCGGTGGCCGAAGCCCATCAGGCGGTCACCCCGGTCCAGCGCCGTTGTCAGCCAGGCGTCAACGTTGTCCGCTGTGCCGATATCCTCCAGCATATCGAGCACCTTGGAGGGCGCGCCGCCATGCAGCGGCCCCTTCAGTGCGCCGACAGCACCGGTAATGGAGGAGCAGAGGTCAGAGCCGGTCGAGGCGATCACGCGCGCCGTAAAGGTCGACGCGTTCATCCCATGGTCGGCCAGGAGCGTCAGGTAGACCTCGAGCGGCTTCCAATGGCGCTCTTCAGGCTCGTGACCAAAGAGCTGGTAGAGGTAGCTCTGGGCTGTGTTGTGCCCGGCCTTCGGCGCAATGGGTTCCTTGCCCTGCCGCAGGCGGAAAAACGCCGCCAGAATGCTGGGGAAGCGCGCGGTGAGGGCGATGGCTTCGTCCAGATCTGGCTCGTCATCGAAGAGCCCTGAACCGGTCGCGCCGAGCGCGGATACCCCCGTACGAAGCACATCCATCGGCGCTGCGTCAACCGGCAGCGCCCGGATAACGGCAACAACCTGCTCCGGCAGCCCCCGATTTGCGGCGAAGGCGGCAAGCAACCCATCCAACTCGGCCCGGTTGGGGAGATGGCCATTCCAGAGCAGGTAGGCAACCTCTTCGAAGGAGGCCTTGCCGGCCAGTTCATGAATGTCGTAGCCACGATAAACGAGTTTGCCTTCCTCGCCGAAAACGTGGCTGAGCGCAGTGGACGCCGCGACGACGCCCTCCAGCCCTTCAGGTTTTGGCAGGACAGTCTGGTCGGAAACGGGCGAATTGCCGTTGGACCCTGTCATCATTCGCTCCCGCTGGTCATCGCGTATGCAGGCAGTCTCGTCACTGTCATCGCCTGCGAGAAAAGCAACGCCGCGCATTGCTTCTGGTACGCGACGCCGCTCAGGATTCCCGCCAATCGTAGCACGATGCCCCAAGCGCCCGGGCCGTGAAACGGTGGCGCAGACCAACCTCAGTGGTCATAATTGTCTGCGCCGCCGGGTTCCCGCACCCGAGCCTGCCTCGCACTGCACGCTGCGTCTGACGTTGGAGAAGGGATTGCGGCCAGGGCGAATGGGTCCCGATGTGAGCTGGCAGCACGAAAGGCTGCGCCGGTTGGGGGCCTCCCTGCTGGCGGCGAGCCTGGTTCTGTCTGCCTGCCCGGCCAGTTCGCTCATCTCTCTGGCTGCCCCATTCAGCTTGTCCGAAGATCTCGACGTGGTTGCCGTCGATCACCCTGACGGGGTCGCCAACGACGAACAACCCACGACCAGCCCGGGGCAAGATAGCGCCACCAGCGTGCGGCAGCGTGGCCAGGAAGCGCCAGTCGATCTGCGCCAGATTGCAGCGGACGAGGAAGTCGTTACGGCAGATGTCGGCGCCGACCCTGGAGATGGGCCGCCGCGCAAGAATCAGCTATCGGCCCGCGAAGAACAGGCAACCAGGCACGCGCGAAACGCGAATATCCGCCTGTGGCCACTGCCGGCTGACAGCTACACCTTCACGCAGCCCTTCGGCTGCGTGCCACAGATCGCCCACTTCTACCAGCCCGGCTCCGGCTGCCCGGCGGATCGCCCGGTCATCCACACCGGGCTGGATCTCGCCGCGCCAGAGGGCACACCGTTCTACGCGGCGGCGTCCGGCTGGGTGACCGAATCGGGCTATGACCGCGAAGTTGGCGTCGCGAACACCCGAATCATCATCCAGCACGAGGGCCGCAACGACGGCTACGCGACTGAGTACCTGCACTGGATCGCCTCGTTCGTTGACGTGGGCGACCATGTCGAGGCGGGACAACTCATCGGCGAGGTCGGTTCGGTGGGCTACTCCACCGGTCCGCACCTCCACTTCTCGCTGATCGACCTTGACACGGGCGAACACATCGACCCCACGCGCTGGCTACCCCGGGAACCGGGCACCGAAGGCTACCGGGGCATCACACCGCGTCGCGCTGCGATGCGCCTTCCGGCCGGAACCACCGCCGGCGTGCCGGAACACACCGACCCCAGCCCCCCAGACGCGCCAACCCGGGAGGATCTGCCGGATTCAGCGGCTGCCGCCACGGATCGCCAGGGCAAGAAGGGCAACAAGCGCAAGAAGGCAAAGGCGCGCGAGGAACGGCGCGCGAGGAACGGGCACAACCGCCAGAAGGACACCGACACCATCACTGGCAAGGATGGGACCACGAGCGAGGACGGCTCGGCGACGTCAGGCGACAAGCAGGCTGAACGCGAAGAATCCCGCACCCGTAAGCGGAAGCGCAATCGAAACGGCTCCGCGGAATCGAAGAACGCCAGTGGCGAAGATGCTTCCGGGAACTCTCGCAAGGAGCGCCGGAAGACGGATTCTGGCGGCAAACATTCGTCCGCGAAGAACGACAAACGCGCGTCCCGCAAGGACAAGGCAAATGATCCGGTTGAGCAAACCGACGCCCGCAATCGGGGTAACGATAAGAACAGCAGTGGCGGTGGGAACAAGAACAAGAAGAACCGCGAACGGGACAAGACCCAGGAAGTAGCCGAAGAAACGCCGGCGCCCGTCGAAGAGGCTCCGGCCGGCAGTCAGGAGCCGCAGCCCGGGGATTCCGCAGAACGTGGCGACCAGGCTGGAGCCACAGGCAGCGACGGCGAAAACGACGGGAACGCCACCAACGGCGAGAGTGGCTCGCCGGACGAAGCTGTGAACGATGAGCACCGCGCTCGGGACAAGGGCAAGCGGAACAGCAATGCGGGCAAGAACGGCGCGTCCGGCGGCGATTCCCCCGCCGAGGTGGGCGCGTAGTTCACCGCTGGAACGCAACCTCAAGCTGCTGTCGCCGTGTGGTGAGGGAGCGCCGGCCCGCGCGTGCCAGCGTGATGAGAGCCAGGGAGCCTCACCTCCCGGCAAGTACGCTCGGGGCATCGTCCCTGAAGGTCTGCGGAGCCTTCCCCTGCAGGTTCATCACCAAGGGTGATTGCCGCGCCACTCCCGAGCTGTTGCGAAACCCGATCCTTCGGTTTCGCTGAGGGGCGCCGGCGTAGCTGGGGCGCGCAACGCCCCGGATTCGCGCGGGGCCAGGCAACCGGCCGGTGACGCCCCTACTCCCTGGTTGCCGCGTGGTACTCCGTGTCCAGCGCGCGGCGGGCGCGGGGCAGTTCCAGGGCCACTTGCTCCAGCGCGGCACGCAGCGCCGCCTGCTGGCTCGCATCGGCATCGGCGTGCAGGTTCGGGTAAATCGAGCGGGTGAGCGTGACGCGCAGCGCGGTGACGAACGCGCCAAGCTCCTCCCGCGTCTGCTCGGTCAGGTACACGCGCTGGGCACTGTAGGCATCGGCCAGGGCGAAAGCACGCTCGCCGACTTCATTCCAGTTCTCCCAGATCAGCGCCTCCGTCAGAAACTCCGACGGCGGGGAATAGGGCTCGCCGGGCAGCAGCACCGGGTTGGTGACCGCACCGAGCGCCGTCTCCAGTCGCGCCAGGCGCGCGTACAGCTCGCTGATGATTTCGGCCCGGCGGTCTCGCCCGGCGTTCCGGCGCTCTTCGCCAATCTGCCCCACCATCGCCAGCACGTCGCCACGCAGCCGCTCGATCGCCATATCGCGACGCGCGGTTTCGGCTTCCCCGGCGAGCTTCAGTTCCACGCCAATCCGCAGAATGGCTGCGCGCTGGTCGCGCAGCTCCTGCTGCAGCGAGGTCAACTGCGCCTCGACATGATCGAGCCGCTCCCCGAGCACCTCCAGTGGGGAAGGCTCGGAACTGAGCGGCGTCAGGTCGAGCAGAATCGGTTCCGGCGGCTCTTCGCGCGAAAGCACGGTGAGCGAAGGCCCACCGCGCGGCAGCGCAGGTTCTGCGGCGGCCGCCTCCGCGCGGATTCCGGCCGGAGCCTCGTGACCAAGCAAATCCTCGCCCAGAAGCGCGCCGCCGCCAGACGCCCGGAGGAGCGGCAGATTCCATGAATCCGGACGCTGCTTGACCAGCACCCCTACAGTGGAGGCGATCAACACAATCAGGATGAGTAGGCCAATGACGCCTGGTTCCATACTGGCTCCTTCGCGGCGCTGCCCGGCCAGATTGCCGCCGGAGCGACCCCGTTGCACCGATCATGGCACAACCGGGGACAATCCGGCAGCCCTCGCGGCGGGGAGACCGGGGCCTCAGTCCGCGATACTGGGTAGTCCTGCCAGCGCCGCGTCAATCTCCGATTGCGGCTGCTCGTAGTCCTGCATGCTGCCAGAGAGGTAGCTGTCGTACGCCGACAGGTCAAAGAATCCATGCCCCGAGAGGTTGAAGAGGATCGTCTTCGCCTCTCCGGCCTCTCGTGCCGCCAGGGCTTCATTGATTGCCACGCGGATAGCGTGGGAGGCCTCCGGCGCGGGGACGATCCCCTCCGTCCGGCCAAACTGCACGGCGGCCTCGAACGCCGCGCGCTGGTGCACTGCCTGCGCCTCGATGAGCCCTTCTTCCTTGAGCAGGCTCACCAGCGGCGCAGCGCCGTGATAGCGCAGGCCACCCGCGTGGATACCGGCGGGCACGAACGTGTGCCCGAGGGTGTGCATCTTCACCAGCGGCGTCAGTCGCCCGGTGTCGCCGAAGTCGTAGGCATACGCGCCCCGCGTCAGCGTGGGGCACGCGGCCGGCTCGACCCCGATGATCCGAATGTTCTTGCCCGCCAACTTCTCCGGAACGAACGGGAAGCTGATGCCCGCGAAATTGGAGCCACCGCCCACGCAGCCAATGACGACATCCGGGTAGGCGTCGGCCATCTGCATCTGCTGAATCGCCTCCTGCCCGATCACGGTCTGGTGCAGCAGGACGTGATTGAGCACCGAGCCGAGCGCGTACTTGGTGTCCTCGCGCGTCGCGGCGTCTTCTACTGCCTCGGAAATCGCGATGCCCAGGGAGCCATTCGAATCGGGGTCCTGTTCAAGAACCGCCCGGCCGGCGTGCGTGTCCATGCTCGGAGATGCAACGCATTGCGCGCCCCAGGTCTCCATCAGCGCGCGCCGGTACGGCTTCTGGGCGAAGGAGATCTTGACCATGTAGACCTTGACTTCGAGATCGAAGAGGGAACCTGCCAGTGCCAGGGAGCTGCCCCACTGCCCTGCCCCGGTCTCGGTGGCGATGCGCTTCACGCCCTCCTGTTTGGCGTAGTACGCCTGCGGAATCGCTGTATTCGGCTTGTGCGAGCCGGCGGGGCTGACGCCCTCGTACTTGTAGAAAATCCGCACATCGTTGGGCAAGTCCAGCGCCCGCTCCAGCTGGTGCGCCCGGTGCAGCGGCGTGGGCCGCCAGAGGCGGTAGATAGCGAGCACTTCCTCCGGCACCGGGATATGGCGCTCGGTCGAAACCTCCTGGGCGATCACCGCCATCGGGAAGAGCGGCGCGAGGTCATCCGGGCCGATTGGCTGGTGGGTGCCGGGGTGGAGCACCGGCGGCGGCGGCGTCGGCAAGTCGGCAACGACGTTGTACCAGGTCGTGGGGATCGCTTCCTCGGGCAGCAGGAAACGGGTGGGTTCGAGCACCATGACTCCTCTCATAGGCCAACCAGGGCCGGCGCCCGGCTGGGAATCTGTTGCATGCACTTCATTCAGGGCATTGATGGTACGCGGCGGACGGCTCTCCAGCAACGCACCAACAGCGCCTGAGCCGGGCCGAATCGTCACCCTCCGGTGCTACACTCGGCCCTCCACGCGGGACCAGACCAGGTGGCCCTGCCGCAGTTTCTCCTGGAGAGGACCAGTCACCCCATGAGCGCCACGCTGCCGCAGCAGGCCGGCTCTTTTTCCGCCAACGGGCATCGCCCTGGACCAGCGGCAGACATCGCCGGGGCCCTGCAGGATGAACTCAGCAAGCGGCTCGATGGTGAGGTTCGATTCGACGCCGTCTCGCGCATGCTCTACAGCACCGACGCATCGAACTACCAGATTGAGCCAGTCGGCGTAGTGGTGCCCCGCAGCACCGATGATGTGCTGGCCGCCATCGAGGTCGCAACCCGCTTCGGCGTGCCGCTGCTGCCGCGTGGCGGCGGCTCTTCACTGGCCGGACAAACGGTCGGCGCAGCGCTGGTCATGGACTTTTCCAAGTATGTCTCGCGCATCCTGGATCTTGATGTCGAGGGGCAAACCGTCACCGTCGAGCCTGGCATCAACGTCCAGGCGCTGAACATGCAGCTTCGCCCCACCGGCCTCATGTTTGGACCGGATCCGGCGTCTGCCGAGCGCGCCACGGCCGGCGGCATTGTCGGCAACAACTCGACTGGCTCCCATTCGATCCTGTATGGCATGACGGGCGACAACGTCAAGCGCGCGCGCGCTGCCCTGGCCGATGGCACGGTGCTGGAGTTGGGACCAACCACGCCCCAGGAGATGGCAGGCCTGGCCGGGCGCAGCGACAGTCAGGGGCGGCTCTACTCGGAATTGCTGGCCTTCCGCCAGCGCTACGCCGGGCTGATCGAGCGCGACTTCCCTCGCCACTGGCGGCGCGCCACTGGCTACTCGCTCGACCAGTTGATCAAGCCGGACGACGAACTCAACCTGGCGCGTTTGCTCGTTTCCTCCGAGGGGACGCTGGCCACGCTGCTCGATGTCACGTTCAACCTCTACAAGCGTCCGACGAAAACTGGCCTGGTGCTGCTGCAGTTCGACAACCTCGTGGCCTCCATGGCCGCAACACCGGCTATCCTGGAGACCGATCCCTCGGCAGTGGAATTGATGGGCCGCCTGCTCATCAACCTCACCCGTTCGCAGCCCGGCTTTGCCCGCCAGATCTCGATGATTCAGGGCGACCCGGAAGCGGTGCTGGTCGTCGAGTACTACGGCGAAACTGAAGACGAACTCACCCTCAAGGCCGAGCGCCTCAAGCAGCACCTGATCGACCGTGGCATCAAGACAACGGTTGATCCGCTCACCGTGCTCGACCCGCAGCAGCAGGCGGATGTGTGGTCCGTGCGCAAGGCTGGCCTGGGCCTGCTGATGAGCATCCGGGGCGATCACAAGCCAATCGCGGTCATCGAGGACGTCTCGGTGCCAGTCGAGCATCTCGCCGAGTACGTAGGCGCCATCGAGGACCTGGTGGCCTCCCAGAACACCGAAGCCGCCTACTACGCGCACGCCTCTGCCGGGTGCCTTCACATCCGGCCGCTGGTCAACCTGAAGACGCGCGAGGGCGTCGTCTCCATGGTCGAGATGGCGGATGCGGCTGCTGAACTGGCCCACCGTTTCGGTGGTCACCTCTCGGGCGAACACGGCGACGGCCTGCAACGCTCCGTGCTGAACGAGCGCATTTTCGGCCCGGAGCTCTACCAGGCCATGCGCGAATTCAAGCGCATCTGGGACCCACAGTTGCTCATGAACCCGGGCAAGAAGGTCGATGCGCCGCCCATGACCGAGAATCTGCGCTACGGCCCGGCATACCGCGCCCGCCAGCCGAAGACCTACCTGAGCTTCGCGGTGGAAGGCGGCTTCGACCGCGCGGTCGAGATGTGCAACGGCGCTGGCGTTTGCCGGAAGCTCAAGGCGGGCACCATGTGCCCGTCGTTCATGGCGACGAAGGACGAAAAGGATTCCACGCGTGGCCGCGCCAATGCGTTGCGCAACGCGCTGGCCGGGGACATGCTGGACCGCCCGGACCTGGCCTCGAAGGATGTCTACGACACCCTCGATCTCTGCCTCTCCTGCAAGGCGTGCAAGACCGAGTGCCCGTCCAGCGTGGACATGGCCAAGCTGAAGACGGAGTTCCTGCAGCACTACCACGACGTGCATGGCACCCCAATCCGCTCCCGCTTCTTCGGGCACATTCACGACATCTCGAAGCTGGCGTCGCCAATGGCGCCGTTTGTCAACCTGACGATGCGCCTCGGCCTGGACAAGCCGGTCAAGAAGGTGCTCGGCGTTGCTCCGCAGCGCAAGCTCTCTCGCTTCGCCTCACGCACTTTCTCCCAGCGGTGGCAGGAACACCAGCGGCAGGTTGCAGCGCACCCGCGCCAGACCCGCGGACAGATTGTCTACTTCCACGACACGTTCGCGGAATACAACTATCCCCACATCGGGATGGCGGCGGTCAAGCTGCTGGAAGCGGCCGGCTTCGACGTGATCGTTGAGGAGCGGCGCGCCTGTTGCGGCCGCCCGATGCTCTCCAAGGGCCTGATCGAGGAGGCGCGGGCACTCGCGAAGACGAATATCCGGCTCCTTGCGCCGTACGCCCAGAACGGCATCCCCATTGTTGGCACCGAACCGAGCTGCATTCTGACCCTGCGCGATGAGTACAGGGATCTGCTGCCGGAGGATCCCGGCGCCACGGCGGTCGCCGACGGCTCCTACATGATCGACGAGTTCCTGGCCAGGCTGGACCAGGCCGGAGACCTGGGCATCACCTGGAAGTCCGATGCCGGGCCCGACGTGCTTTTCCACGGCCACTGCCACCAGAAGGCGCTGATCGGCATGGGCCCGTCGATGGCGATGCTGCGCAAGGCCGGCTGCTCCGCGAAGGAGAGCGGCGCAGGTTGCTGCGGCATGGCTGGCTCCTTCGGCTATGAGGTCGAGCACTACGACGTGTCGAAGAAGATCGGTGAAGACCGCCTCTTCCCGGCCATTGAGGCAATGCCGGAACCTGCGGTCATTAGCGTGGCCGGTGTCTCCTGCCGTCAGCAGATCGGGCACTTCACCGGCCGCCACAGCCGCCACATCGCCGAGGTGCTGGCCGACCGCATTGCACCCGGTCACCGTTGGGCCGCGCGCGCACCAGAGCCAGTGCCAGATTCAGTCCGGCCGGCGCCGGAGATGGCTGTCCACGCGAAGCAGACCGGGAACTCCTGACCGCGCCAAAGCCCTCCCCACGCCCCGCGTCCTGAGCGGAGGCGAAAGTCCTCGGCGCCCCCGGCCGCCACGATCGCGATGTCATCCCTCACGCGTGGCATCCTGAGCAAAGTCGAAGGAACTCGCCCCTGTCCGCTCAGGCGTGAGGGCGCCGCGATGCCGGTTGCGGGCCCCGGCGCCCAACGGTAGCGCGGGCCGAGCTCACTCGGCGCCGCACGCAATGCCACGCGTGGGCGAGCGCTGCCTCAAACCATCGTGGCCGAGGAACGAGCACCCTCACCTGCCGGCCCAGTGCCGTGATTCATGAGTGATCCAGTTGATGTTCGCCCGCGCACCGGGAGATGCTTCGCCTCCGGGCTCAGAATGACGGGCAGCAGAAGGGATGCAGACCGCACCACTCCCCCGAAACAGTTCACCCAGGATGACACGGGATAGTGGACAACGACATTGCACCCGGTCGGTGCGAGGAGCTATCTGGCGCGTTCCGCCCGGGCCGCCCCGACCGGGTCACGGGTCTCCAGCGCCGGGAAACGGGGTACGCAGCCACACGCGTTGCCGCGCCTGGGGCTGTCGGCATCAGACGCGCCGTCAACGCCGTGACAACGCATTCTCGAGCGTGCGTACCTTCCTTCACTGTGTAGTCCTTAAATGTGTTTCTCTTCCAGGGGTGACTGTGTGACGAACGCGGGGGACGTCAGGCCGGCACCGGGGAGTGTCAACCTGACGGGGGCGGGGTGACTGGCTGGCAGGGAGTTACCCTTTTCACGCGCCTCTCGCTGTGCGTTTCGGGCCTCCTATCGCTCCACCCCGGCCAGACGCCAGCGATCAACCAGACGACGATACGATTCCTGCATCTTTTCCAGCCGCCGGGTTTCGGTCACGATGCGGCCCTCAATGCGCGTGCGCAGGTCATCGAAAACGGGATCTCCCGCTTCGTGGCGCGTGTACAACCGGAACAACTCTCCGCCGCGCAGGCGGGACAACCCGTTCCGGGCCTCGCCCAGCGCCAGCTCCAGCCGTCGCATCTCCTGCTCGGCCCAGGCCAGGCGGTCGGCAACCGGGCGCGACTCCCAGTTCGGGTCGTCGGCAATTGACTCGAGGTGGACGGCGCGCAGGCCCGCCAGATCCCGCAGGCGAAACGCCTCGTTCACCCGCTGCATGATCCGCTCACGGCGCTGGCGGTCCTCGTTGTCGCGGGCGAGGTCCGGGTGCAGCCGCTTGGCGAGGTCGATGTACAGGCGCTTGGCCTCGGTTGCCTCGGTCGCCAGCCAGCGGCGGGTGGCTTCCGGCGCATGCGGGCCCCGCCCGCGGGCGCGGGCGCCCGCCGCGGCGAACGCCGCTTCCTCCAGCAACTCCTGCTCTTCCTCGAGGCCCTCCAGGAGGTCCTCGTCGTTGCGGGCATCCAGCGCGGCCCGCAGCCGCGTCAGCCGCCCCCCGTAGTCGGCGGTTTCGCGCTCCAGGCGGCGCAACTCCGTAAAGAGTTCGCCCAGGCGAGACTGCGCCATGGCCTCGAAATCTGTGACCGCCGAGCGGAGCGTGGCCAGATCCTGCTCCAGGATCGCCAACTCGCGCCGGCGCTCTCCGATCACGACGAGGTGGTCGTGATATTGCTGTTCAGCGGGAGACAATGCGCGCACCAGACTGGCGCGGCCATTCGCGTCTCCTGCGGGTTTTTGCACCCTGAACACCCTTGCGTCTACTGCGTTCGGCTCATCAACGAAGCCCGGTCACGTGCCGGAGCAACGCACTACCGTACCACCGGCCAGCGGATCGCTGCTGCCTGTTTCGCCCTGCGTGGGCATATCCGCCGGGGCCGTGTCACAATGATGCTTCGCGCCTCGGCCATCTGGGTCGCAGGCGCTTCGTTGCGGGAGCACATCCATGGCAGTCGATCTCAAGCAGGAGCGAGGAGCGGCTACGTTCGCGCCGCTCACAGCCGTACCGGACCAGCGCGGGCGCTTCGGGCAGTTCGGCGGCAAGTATGCGCCGGAAACCCTGATGCCCGCCGTTGAGGAACTGGAAGCCGCCTACGCCGAAGCGCGGCGCGATCCCAAGTTTCAGGATCTGCTTGACCGGCTCTCCCGCGACTACGTGGGGCGGCCCACGCCGCTCTACTTTGCTGCCAACCTGACCGAGCATGCGGGCGGCGCTCGCATCTTCCTCAAGCGCGAGGACCTCGCCCACACCGGCGCGCACAAGATCAACAACGCCCTGGGCCAGGGGCTGCTCGCCCGGCGCATGGGCAAGCAGCGCATCATCGCCGAAACAGGGGCCGGTCAGCACGGTGTCGCCACGGCCACCGTCTGCGCGCTACTTGGGCTCGAGTGCATCGTGTACATGGGCGAACTCGATATCGCCCGCCAGGCGCCGAACGTGTTCCGCATGAAACTCCTGGGCGCGGAGGTCCGGCCAGTCAGTTCCGGCTCGAAAACGCTTAAGGACGCCACAAACGAGGCTATTCGCGACTGGGTCACCAACGTTCGGGACACGTTCTACATCATTGGCTCCGTGGTCGGGATGCACCCCTACCCGATGATGGTGCGCGACTTCCAGTCGATCATCGGCAAGGAGGCGCGGGCCCAGATGCTGGACGCAACGGGGCGGCTGCCAACCGGCGTGGTCGCCTGCGTCGGCGGCGGCTCGAACGCCATGGGCATCTTTTACCCGTTCCTGCAGGACCGCGAAGTGGAGTTGGTCGGGGTCGAGGCTGCCGGGCACGGGGTGGACACCCAGCAACATGCCGCCACGCTCACCAGGGGCACGGTTGGTGTTATCCACGGCGCCAGGACATACCTGCTGCAGGACGAGTTCGGGCAGGTCCAGGAAGCGCACTCCATCTCGGCCGGGCTGGACTACCCCGGCGTTGGCCCCGAGCACTCGTATCTCAAGGACACCGGGCGCGCCAGCTACGTCGCGGTCACCGACGCCGAGGCGCTGGCAGCATTCCAGACGCTCTGCCACACGGAGGGGATCATCCCGGCACTGGAATCCTCCCACGCCATTTCGCACGCCATCCCGATGGCGAAACGGCTGGGTCCAGACGCCACGCTGCTCGTTTGCCTCTCCGGACGTGGCGACAAGGACCTGCAGACCGTCGCCAACGCACTGGGGATGAACCTGTGACCGCTGCCGAAACATACGCGCTCGCACCAACCGACGCGGGCTCCCAGCGCACCGTCGCGGCCTTTGCCAGGGCGCGCGCTGAGGGGCGCACCGCCGTGATTCCCTTCGTCACTGCCGGTTACCCGACGCCGCAAGCCTCCGAGGATATCGCGCTCGCCATTGTGCGCGGCGGCGCAGACCTGCTGGAAATCGGAGTGCCTTTCTCTGATCCACTCGCGGACGGCGCCACCGTGCAACGCACCAGCCAGGTCGCGCTGTCCCACGGCATCACCCTGCGCAAGTCCCTCGAAATGGCACGGCGCCTGCGCGATCAGGGTGTAGAGATTCCGCTGATCCTGATGGGCTACGTCAACCCGATGCTCGCCTATGGCATCGAGAAGCTGGCGGCAGACAGCGCCGCGCACGGCGTGGACGGCTTCATCGTGCCAGATCTGCCGGCGGAAGAAGCCGGGGAGATTGCCTCCGCGCTACGCCGGCACGGGGTCGATCTCATCTTCCTGGTCGCCCCAACGTCAACCGAGGAGCGCATCGCCGAGGTCGGTCGGGTTGGCAGCGGCTGGGTCTACTGCGTTTCCACCACCGGGGTCACGGGTGAGCGGACCTCCCTCCCCGACCTCAAGCCGTACATTGACCGTGTCCGCAGTCACACCAGTCTGCCGATTGCGGTTGGCTTCGGCGTTTCCAACCCGGACCACATCGCCCAGATCGGCCAACTTGCCGACGGCGCAGTGATCGCCTCAGCCATGATCAACTTCCTGGATACTGCGCCGATTGATGAGCAGGCGCAGGTCGCCGAGCGTTACGTGCGCGGCTTGCGGGGTGAAGAGGAGTTTCCACCGGTGGTCTCCGCGTCTGAACACGTTCCATCAGCCAGCGCGTCATCCCAGACGACGCCCCTCACGGCCGCGTCTGCGCCGGTCACGATCGCTTGCCGGGGCGTGCGCGGCGCCACCACGATCGAGACCAACACGGCCGAGGATATCCTCGAAGCGACGACCGACCTGCTCGAAGCGTTGATCCGGTTGAATGACATTCAACCGGAAGATGTGGTCAGCGCCGTGTTCACCACAACGCCCGAACTCACCGCTGCTTTTCCGGCGTTGGCCGCGCGCAAACTGGGGTGGACAGAGGTGCCGCTGCTCTGTGCGCACGAAATGGCCGTACCTGGCGCGCTGGAGGGCGTGATCCGCATCCTGCTCCACATTAACTCCCCGCGCTCGGCTGCCGAGATCCGGCACATCTACCTGCGGGAAGCGCGCGCGCTGCGCCCGGAGTGGGCGCTCACCGACGCAGAACTGGCTGATACTCTCGGCCGGCCCGTCCCCGCCTAGGCTGCTGGAGGAACCCCGCACATGATCGTCGTTATGCAACCCGGCTCGACCCGGGAACAAGTCAACGGAATCATCGCGCGCATCAAGGCGCTCGATCTGGGCGCGCACCTGTCGGAAGGCGAGGAACACACCATCATCGGGGTCGTCGGCTCCCCGCTCCCTCCTTCGCTCGAAGACGAACTGGAGAACCTTTCCGGTGTTGAGCGAGTGGTGCGCATCACCAAGAAATACAAACTCACCGGGTGGGATTTCCACCCGCAAAAAACGCGCATCCAGGTGCGCGATGTCACCATTGGCGGCGAGGCGATCACGATTATTGCCGGTCCCTGCTCAGTCGAGAACGAGGAGCAGACCGTCAGCACCGCCAGGGCCGTCAAGGCCGCTGGCGCGTCGATCCTGCGCGGCGGGGCCTACAAGCCACGCACGTCACCGTACGAGTTCCGGGGTCTGGGGCGGCGCGGCCTGGAGATCCTGGCGACAGCACGCGAAGTCACCGGAATGCCGATCATCACCGAGGTGATGACCCCGGCGGATATCGAGACGGTGAACGAGTTCACGGACATTTTCCAGATTGGCGCGCGCAACTCGCAGAATTACCTCTTGCTGGAGGAAGTTGGCAAGGCACGCAAGCCGGTGATGCTCAAGCGCGGGCTCTCGATGCTGATGGAGGAGTGGCTGCTGGCGGCTGAGTACGTGATGGCCCAGGGCAACCCGGATGTGATCCTCTGCGAGCGCGGCGTACGCACCTTCGAGCAACTCACGCGCAACACGCTCGATGTCAGCTCGGTCCCGGTGATCCAGGGCATGAGCCACCTCCCGGTGTTCATTGACCCCAGCCATGCGGCCGGCAAGCGGGCGTGGGTGCCTTCCCTCTCGCTGGCCGGGGTCGCTGCCGGCGCCGACGGCCTGATGATCGAGGTCCACCCGCAGCCTGACCAGGCGCTCTCCGATGGCGCGCAGTCCCTGACCTTCGACCAGTTCGCGGACCTCACGCCGCGCATCAGCGCCGTGGCTGAAGCGGTCGGGCGCACGCTGCCAGTCCCGGTGCTGGCCGTCTAGGTCTGCATCCTGATTATGTAAAGCTATTGCCCGGTTGTGCCTTTGAAACCGGGCGCGTTTTGCGCGAGGGTATTGACGGCTACCGCATCGGGTGATAATCTCTTTGCCGTTGGCCCGGGGAATGGCCCCGGTGCGAACGAGTGGGACGCGAACGACGCGCAATGGTTTTCGAGAAAGGAGGCAGCGCCATGCACATGCTCTTGACAGCGCACAACGCTGCTTACGGTATCGATTGCCCGGGGGTTTGCCGCACCATCGGCTGACTTTCTCGCTGCGCCGCATGCGCGCCCCGGGCCTCGACTGAGGTCCGGGGTTTTTGTTTGCCCGGCGTGTCGCAGACAGGCGATGCAGCCCGGGAACAGGGAGGGATTCTGACATGCATTTCTGCTTGAAGTCACCCACCAACGGTATCCAGCACGGAGCGGGAGGATCTGCCGCTCACAAGGCCAGTCGCTGGCCCAAGCCCATTGACTTTTTACCTATCGCGGACACCGTCCGCTGGAGCAAGACACTGCCATGCATTCATCGGATCTCTCTCTGAGCCACGTCTACGCCGTTCGCCGCCACCAGGAGTTCCTGGCGGAGGCCGAGCAGCAGTACCAACTGCGCAGCGCGTTCGCTGACCGCATTCCCGCGCCTCGCAGCCTCTTCAAGACCATGCGCGCGGGTGTTGCGCATTCGTTGTTCAGCTTCGCCGCCTGGCTGATGCCGGCGGACACCAGGCCCTCCGAGCGTCGGGTGGCCGGCAACTGGGAACTGCGGCTCAGCTAATGCCTCGCTCCCGCATGATCCCAACCCCGGAGGGGCGCAGGCTTGCGCCACGCCCCTCTTCCTCGCAACCTGACCGGTCCGGGCTGTCCTTCCGACGCCCGGACCGTTTTCTTGCGCCGCTGACCCGGACGCCTTGGGCCAACAACGTGCGAAACGCTCTGAGCGATCGCAAGCGCTCCGTGTCTCGAACTCACGGGGCCACAATCTCGTGGTATCCTCGGGTCGCGTACGTACACGCGATACGTTCCCCACGGTCAACGACGGAAGGCAGACGGCAGTGGCCCGCATCATCGCCTTTTTCAATCAGAAGGGCGGGACGGCCAAGACCACCAGCACCCTCAACGTGGCCGCTGCCCTGGCCGAACGCGGCAAACGCGTCTTGACGATCGACATGGACCCGCAGGCCAGCCTGACCATGGCCACGGGCGTGGATATCGCCCGGCTTGACGCTTCGGTCTACGACCTGCTGCTTGAAGATGACCTGCCCATTGGTTCAGTGATCGTGCCGACTTCCCTACCCGGCGTCATGCTTGTGCCTTCGCACCCGGACCTGGCGGCGGCAGAACTGGAACTGCTGAACGTTCTGGAGCGCGAACGCCAACTGGAAAACCGTATCGACCGCGCAACGCTGTCCGCCTGGGACTACGTCCTCATCGATGCCCCACCGGCGCTCAACGTGCTTTCCATCAACATCCTGGTTGCTGCCGACGAGCTGGTGATCCCGATCGAGCCGCACCCACTCTCGCTGATGGTACTGCGCCGGCTCTTCGAGACGATCACACGCGTGCGACGGCTGAACCCGAAACTGACTGTCCACGGTTTCCTGCCCACCAAGGTCCACCACTCATCGCGGCTCGCCGCCGATATGTTGGCCGCGCTGGGCGAGGAGTTCCCGCAGTACACCTTGTTGCCCGCGATCCCGCTCTCCGTGCGCGGCGCGGAATCAGCGGCCGAGCGCACGAGCGTGCTCCATTACATGCCACGCTCGCCCATTGCGGAAGCCTACCGCGCAGTTGGCGCCTGGCTGGAGGAGCACAACCCGCAACTCCCCGCGCCGGGTGAGGAGGCTCGCCTCCATGTCTAGTCCGGCGCCAGCACCAGGCGAGAGCCGCCCGCGCAGCGGCAAACGGCGCTTTACGGTCGATGCGCTCTTCACGGACCACCGGCCCCAGGCAGCCGGCGTCGAGGAATTGCCCACGGCCAAGGAGATCCGTCTCGACCGGATCGAGGCGGACCCGGATCAGCCGCGGCGCACGTTCGACCCCGAGCGCCTGGCGGAACTGACGGCCAGCATCCAGCGCGAGGGTATCCTGCAGCCCATTGCCGTCAGCTATCACGCCGAGCGCGACATCTACGTGGTCATCCACGGCGAGCGCCGCTTCCGCGCTGCCCAGGCTGCTGGACTAAGCACCATTCCCGCCATCGTGCGCGATGTGCCGCTGGAGCGCCGCCTGCTGCAACAGCTCATGGAGAATATCGTCCGCGACGACCTGAACGCGGTCGACCGGGCCGCCGCGCTGCGCACGCTGAAACAGCAACTCAACGACGCGCCCTGGGACGACGTGGCGGAAATGGTTGGGATACGCCGCAGTCGCCTCTTTCAACTCCTGGGCACCGAAAAGCTGCCCGCCAGCGTGCAAGAGGATATTCGCAGCGGCCGCCTCAGCGAAAAGCAGAGCCGCGCTCTCCAGGGTCTTCCACCCATCCAGCAGGAGGCCCTGCGCGATGCCATGCTGGAGCGCGAGCTTTCTGCCGGGCAGGTGCTGAGCGTTGCCCGGGCGCTCAAGCAGGCGGACCCTCCTCCTGATGCCGCCGAAACCGCGCGCTTCATCGCGGCGGCCTGCAATGACGCCGCGCTGCCGCCAGCGCCAGCCGATCCGCTCTCGCAGATCGCTGAACTCCTGGCCGCCATCGAAGCGGCGGCCGCTGGCGAGCGCGGCGCGCAGCAGGTGCTTGCCTCTGCTGCATCCAGCGCCAGAGCACGTCCTTTCGACGGTGACCGACTGCGCGGGGAGGTCCTGGTGCTGGCGCGCACCCTGGCGCGCACCCCCCCGTCTGAACTCATTCCTGGCGGGGCCGCCTACATGCCCCTGACCCTGCTCCGCGCTGCCCTCAACGCCCTCCTGCCCGGGGAGTAGGCGCGGGTCGCCACCTGCGTGGATTTCACCGGTTGCCGATCTTTCGCTTCGAGAGTATCAGGGCAGCCATCGCCAGAGTGACTGCCAACGTCGTACCAACCGCCAGGGCGGCCGCAAACTGCGGGGCTGATTGAATCAGATAGGCATAGAGGAATGCCTGCGGCGCACCGCCGACCGCAGTAGCCAGAAGGTATGGACCGCGACGCATCCCGGTCAGGCCGGCCGCGTACGAAATCAGGTCGAACGAGAGTCCCGGGATGAGCCGGGCGATGGCGATGCCCGGAGCGCCCCACCGGGTGAGCCACCGGTCGACCGCTGCGAGGCCGAGCGAGTTGACCAGGGCAGCGAGAATCCGCAGCAGGTCGTCACCAGGTAGCGCCTCCGGGTGATCACTGTCACGTCTATCGCTCACATGTCAGATCAACCTGACACGTGACAGCCTCGTCAAGAAGCCAGCGCTTTGCGCGCTTCGCGAAGCACCCGGCGAGGAAGAAAGCGCACTCCTCCCGGCGGTCACTCTGTTACCCTTTGCCGGGTGTACGTTCACTCACGTTCGAGGTTGCCCATGCCACGTCGCCGGTTCGTTCACATCGCGACACTCTTGCTCCCGCTGGCGCTCGCCGGGTGTGGCGCCATGCCGGAGGCCACTCCAACCCCCGCCCCGCCCGCTGTCGAAACCGCGCCGGCCGGAGTGGCTACGCCTGCGGCAACCGCAGCGGCGAAGCTCACCTTGGGCGAGTTGGCTGGTCGGGTGGATGCGGCGTGGGCAAACGTTGCGTCGTACCGCGTCGTCAGCATCGTCGCCGCGCCACCGGTCCCGGCCGCGACGCCGATCGGCGCAGCCAGAGCGACCCCGGGCGCGACCCCGGTTTCAGCAGCGGGCCAGGTGGTGGCCACTCGCGACGTGATCCTGCCTGACATCCAACGTCTGGAGGTGTCCGTCTGGGGAACAAACGACTTCGAGGCGATCTCGGACGGCGAGACCATCTACGTGCGAGGCCCGCTGGCCGCGCACATCGACGCGTCGGCCGGGCCGGAACAGTGGATCACCCTTCGCGCCTCTGATGTGCCGGAAGATTCGCAAATCGCCAATCTGCTTGGCGGCCTGCCGGTCGTTCCCATGCCGCCCTTTGCTGGCATCGCGGAGCGCCTGGAACTCCAGGAGGTGCGCGACCTCGGACCGATAGAAGTCGGGGGCCGCACATGCCAGACCTACGGCGCAGCGGACACGAAGCTGACGACCGGTCAACGCGTGGACTACGTCGTCGGGATCGACACCGATGACCTGCCCTGTTTCATTGAAACCCTGAGCGGCACAACCAGCCTTGGCCGCCAGGAATACTCGTTGTTCAACGAGGTCGCGGCGGTTGACGTCCCTGCCGCCGGCACACCGGTGGCGATTCCGGCGGCCATGGCGACCCCGGTGCACCACGACTAGATGCCTGAACTGAGTCCGGCTACCCTCGGCTTTCGTGAGGATGGCGCCCAGGCATGGACGCGCGGGCTGCGCGGTCGCCAGGTGCAGTTCCGCCTCCTATCGACGCTCGAAGACCTCATCCAGGCCGAACGCTTGCAGGAGGAGGTCTTCGGGGTCACTGACCGCGACCTCATCCCGGCCAACGAGTTGATTGTGGTGGCCGAGACCGGTGGCGCAGTGATCGGCGCGTTCCTCCCGCAGGAGCCTGAGGTTGCTGCCGGCGTGCTGGTTGGCTGGGGCGGCTTCGTTGGCAAGCCGCGCATCGTCTCCGATTTCCTGGCGGTACGAGAGCCCGCACGAAACCTGGGGCTGGCGGAACAGTTGAAGCGCTTGCAGGCCGCTGTCGCGCTTCAGCAAGGGTTCCAGGAGATTGTCTGGACCGTCGACCCGCTGCGGGCTGCCAACGCCCGGTTGAACTTTGGCAAACTGGGGGCAACCGCAAACCACTACGAGAATGACCGCTACGGAGCGACGTTCGCGGCCGCGCTGTACGGGAGCATGCCGACAGATCGCCTGCACGTAACCTGGGACATTGCCTCGCCACGCGTTCTGGCTCGGCTGCGTAGCCAGGCGGGAACCGCGCATCCCCCCGAGGCATTCGACGCAGGCCCCCGCGATCTGAGCTCGGCCAGAACCATCGAGATCCCGGCTGATATCGACGCCCTGCTGGCGGTCGATCCAGCCGCCGCGCGCGACTGGCGGATGCTCCTGCGCGTCGCTCTACCCCAGGCGTTTGCAGATGGATTTGCCGTGACCGGGTTCGTGCCTTCCACTACCCCAGGCAGCAACCCTGCGCTACTGCTGACGCGCCAGGAGTAGGCTGCCCGCTCGCGCAACCTGTGCGACGATACCGCCATGAACATTGCCTCGATCGACATCATTCCCGTCCGGCTCCCGCTGCGTGAGCCATTCGTCATTTCGTACGCCACCTACCCGGATACCCTCAGCGTTCTGGTGCGCATCCAGACCGCCAGCGGCCACGAAGGCTGGGGGGAGGCCACGCCCGATCCCAATATCTCGGGTGAAACCTGGGAGGGGGTCAGCGAAGTGCTCCGGCACATGCTGGCTCCGGCGCTGATCGGGCACGACGCGCGCAATCGCGAGACGGCGCTGCTGGCAATGGACGCGCGGGTGGAAGGTGCGCCCGCCGCCAGGGCGGCCCTGGATATCGCGCTGCACGACCTCGTCGCGCGGGCGACCGGGATGCCAGTCTGGCAGTTGCTCGGCGGCAAGGCGCGGCCCAGCCTGGAGATCTCGCGCGTCATCAGCATCGGTCCGCTGGATGAGATGGCGGCCGCTGCCCGCCGTCACGTCGAGGCGGGGTTCCGCACCGTCAAGGTCAAGGTCGGCGACCGCCAGAACCCGATGCTGGATGTCGAACGCGTGGCCACCGTGCGTGAGGCCGTAGGGCCAGCCATCGGCGTCAAGGTTGACGTCAACCAGGGGTGGCAACGTCCCGGCGCAGCCATTGCCGCCATCCGGGCCATGGCGTCGTCGCAGGCCGCCTATATCGAGCAGCCGGTCGCCTGGTGGGACCTGGAGGGACTGGCCGAGGTGCGGCGGCAGACTGGCGCACAGATTATGGTGGACGAAGGGTGCCACAACGCGCGGGACATGCTGCGTATTGTCAGCCTGCGCGCTGCTGACCTCGTCAATATCAAGCTGATGAAAACGGGCGGAATCCTGAACGCGCTCAAGTTGAACGCCATCGCCGATACGGCAGGAATTCCGGCGCAGATCGGCACAATGGTCGAAAGCTCCATCGCCTCGGCCGCTGGTCTGCACACGGCCATCGCCATGACCAACGTGCGCACGGTCGAGATGGGCGGGCCGCTGATGCTTGCTGAGGACATTGGCCCGGTGCGGAAATGGTACGACCGGGATCAGGTTACGGTGCCGGACTCGCCAGGCCTGGGGGTAGATGTGGACATCGACCGCGTTCGTGAGTTCAGCACCGCCTGGTGGACTGTTGCATGAATGACGCGCTCTGGATCGCCGTCGTCGTTGGGTTGGGTATCACGCAGGCGCTGCAGGTTTCGTTGCTCGGCGCCATGGGCCGCGTGCGTGGTCCCTCGGAAGCTGCGTTCGTCTCGATCCTTGGCACCTTCGTCGGGCTGTCGGCAGCGCTGACAATTCGTGGAGCCCGCGGCGAACGTCCGCTCCTGCCAACGCCCTTCGACAATCCGGCGGTCATGGGCGTGCTCTCGGTGTGCACTGGCGCCATCCTGTTGCTCGCGCTCCGCGGGCTGCCGGGCGGCTTCCTCATCACCGGTCTGCTTGCCCTGCCCTATTTGCTGGTGGCGTCTTTTCTGGCGCCGCGCATTGGGGTCGGGCTTTTCGTGGCCGCGCTGATCACCGGGCAACTGACCGGTGGGCTGCTCCTCGACCAGTTCGGCTTCCTGGGCGGCGCCACGCGGCCGGTCGATGCCCTGCGCATCCTCGGCTGCCTGATGCTGCTGGGCGGCGTTGTCCTGGTTCGAGGGTTTCGGTAACGGCGCATCCTGCAAGGAATTGGCATGACACCTTCGATTTACGACCGTTGGGCGGACGTGCTGGTGGACTACTGCACGGGAGTCCGTGCCGACGACAAGGTCGCCATCACCGGTGGGGTCGCCGCCGAACCGTTGCTCCGCGCTACCCACCGGGCCGCGCTGCGGAAGGGCGCGGAGGTGCTCCTGCTGCCCAGTTTCCCGGAATCACAGGCGGACGTACTGCACAATGCCAGCGAGGCGCAACTGGCGCATGTCTCGGACCTGGAGCGGTGGATTCGCGAGACGGCGACCGTCTCCATTGCGGTCATGGCCAGCACCAACACACGCGCCCTGACGAACGTCGACCGGGTGCGCCAGACGATCTTCAGCCGCGCCCGCGCCGGTTTGCGGGAGATCGCCATGCGCCGCGCCGCCGAAGGCAACCAGCGCTGGTCGCTGACGATCTTCCCGACTTCGGCCTACGCGCAGGATGCGGACATGTCCACCGATGAGTTTGCCAGTTTCCTGGCCGGGGCCATGTACCTCGATCAGCCTGACCCGGTCGCCTCATGGCGCGAACTCTCCAGCCGGCAGCAACGGCTGATCGACTGGCTCTCGCAGCGCAGCGAGCTGCACATTACCGGGCCGGAAACCGACCTCCGCATGAACGTCGGCGGCCGCCACTGGGTGAACTCGGACGGCAAGCGCAACTTCCCTTCCGGCGAGGTCTTCACCGGACCGGTCGAGGATTCCGCGCGGGGCAAGGTGCATTTCTCATTCCCGGTGGTCACCGATGGCCGGGAGATTGCGGATATCCGCTTGCGATTCGACGACGGCAAGGTAGTGGATGCCACGGCCAGCAAGAACGAGCAGTACCTGATCGACACGCTTGACACCGATGAGGGCGCCCGGCGGCTGGGCGAAATCGCCTTCGGCACGAACTTTGGCATCACGCGCTTCACCAAGAACATTCTGCTCGATGAGAAGATTGGCGGCACGATGCACATGGCGCTCGGAGCCGGTTACCCGGAAACCGGGAACAGCAACACATCCGCCATTCACTGGGATATGATCTGTGACCTGCGCGCTGGAGGGCAGGCCACGCTCGATGGCGAGGTCGTGCTGAAGGACGGCGTGTACACCGTGTAGACGCGTCAACCATCGACAGGATTTGGCCCGCATGGCAGGTTCCGCCAGACTGACGGTCGCCGATGCCGCGCGCATCCTGGACCGCTCAACCGAGCAGGTGCGCCGCTATTTGCGCGAGGGCGTACTGCCCGGCGAGCGTATCGGCAACCAGTGGTTCATCGAGGAGTTCGATCTGGAGCAGATGCTGGCGGCACGGCAACGCGGCGAGAGCCTGGCAGAGATCATCGGCACGGGGGATCGGGACCCCCTCGGCGCCGTGATCGGGGTCGGCAGCAGCGGTGGCGGCGACATTGCACTCGGCGCAGCCGCCTACCTGCGGGCGCTGATCTCAGCGGAGCTGTCATGAGCCACCCTGCAGCCTCTCCGCGCGTTGCCTTCGTCGATGCCTCGGCGCTCGTGGCCCTCGCGGACCGCGACGATGCGTCTCACCGGGCGGCGGCGGACGAGTACCAGAACTTCCTTCAGAGCGGCTTCCTGCTGTTCACTACCGACCTGGCGTTCACCACGGCGCACCAGCTCATCCTGGCCGCGCTTGGGCCAGCCACGGCGCGCACGTGGCTGGCCCAGTGCGCGATCCACATCGAGCCGATCACCGCGCAGGATCTGGAGGAAGGACGCCGGGCGGTGGAAATCGGGAGCGTGCCGGCCTCTGCCCCGCTCTGCGACGCGATCCATCTCGCCGTCCTGGACCGCCTGAGCGTCACCGACGTCTTCGCTGTGGACCGGCAATTCCTGGAACTGCTCGTCGTCTGAACCGGTGTGGTTCCCCATTAGCATCCCCTTTATACTCTCCCCATCGCGAGCGCTCCCTGGCTATCCGGCGCACCGTCGTCCTCGCGGCGAACGGTTTGCTCACGCCACCTCCATCGCTTGGCGGCACAGCCAGGCAGCACGCGATCCGGACGGCTTGGCCACGTCCGAGCCGCCCTCCCTGGGCTTGCCTTGCGCGCAAGCCGCTCGATCCACGTGTGATCGACATCGGTCATCTGGAGGAGGAAACGGTGAAGCAGTACCCCGCCGATCGCATCCGCAACATCGGATTGTTCGCGCATGGTGGCGCGGGGAAGACGTCATTGACGGAAGCTTGCCTGTTTACTTCCAGGGCGACCACGCGTCTCGGCAAGGTCGAAGAAGGCAATACCGTCACCGACTACGATCCCGACGAAATCAAGCGCCACATTTCCGTGAGCGCCGCCGTAGCGCCGCTGGAGTGGAAAGACACCAAAATCAACATCATCGACGCCCCAGGCTACGCGGACTTCATCGGCGAGGTCCGTTCAGCACTGCGCGTAGCCGATGCCGCCGTGATTCTGATGGACGCCTCGTCCGGCGTTGAGGTGGGCACCGAGCAGGCCTGGCGGCAGGCCGAGGAGCGAGGGCTGCCGCGTGTGCTGTTCATCAACAAGATGGACCGCGACAACGCGGATTTCGCGGCGGCGCTGGCGTCCGCCCGCGCTGCGTTTGGCAACGCGCTGGCGCCAATCCAGTTCCCTATCGGCTCCGAACGCAATTTCAAGGGGGTCGTCGATCTTCTCAAGGAGCAGGCGCACACGTACCCGGAAAGCGGCAGCGGGGTCTTCGAGTCCGGTGAGATTCCGGACGACCTGGCCGACGACAAGGAGACCTACCGCCAACAGCTCATCGAGGCGCTGGCCGACCAGGACGAAGGCCTGATGATGCGCTACCTGGAAGGTGAGGAGATCGAGACGGCGGAACTCGAGAGCGCACTCAAGGCCTGCATTGCCCGGTGTACGGTCTTTCCGGTGCTTGTCGGCTCGGCGACAGGGAATCGCGGCGTCGCCCAGCTACTGGATGCGGTGGTGGAATACCTCCCCTCTGCCGCCGAGGCGAAGGTATCCGGCACGCTGGGAGACGAAGAGGTAACAGTGTCGGCGGATGACGCAGGCACCGTGGCCCTCGCGTTCAAGACGCTGGCCGACCCGCATGTGGGACGGGTTACCTACATGCGGGTGTACTCTGGCGCCCTGAAGTCGAACTCCCACGCCTGGAACTCGTCGCGCGGCGAAGACGAGCGGTTGGGCCAGCTCTTCTACGCGCGGGGCAAGGAGCACCTGAACACTGACACCATCACCGCCGGGGATATCGGGGCAGTGGCCAAGCTTTCCACCGTGATGACGGGCGACACCGTTGCCGAACAGTCGCGCCCGGTGTTGCTGCCAGGCGTGGACTTCCCCGGCGCGGCCTACTCGGCGTCGGTCCACCCCAGGACCAAGGGCGATCTGGACAAGATGGGTCAGGCCCTGCAACGCCTGGTCGAAGAGGACCCAACCCTGCACCTCTCCCGCGATCCCGCCTCCGGCGAAACGATCATCTCCGGCCTCGGGGAGCCGCACGTCCAGATTGCGCTCGACCGCATGATGCGCCGCTTCGGCCTGAACGTGGAGCTGGGTTTGCCGCGTGTGGCCTACCGCGAGACGATTTCGACGAAGACCATCGCCGAGTACAAGCACAAGAAGCAAACTGGCGGCGCGGGCCAGTATGGCCACGTCTTCCTGGAGTTGGAGCCACTCCCGGACGCCGACTTCGAGTTTGGCGAGCGCGTGTTCGGCGGCTCGGTGCCCAGGAACTTCTACCCGGCCGTGGAGAAGGGCGTGCGCGAAGGGCTGGAGGCCGGCCCGCTGGCCGGGTACCCGGTCGTCAATGTCCGCGTCACGCTAACCGACGGTTCCTACCACGCGGTAGACTCCAACGAGATGTCCTTCAAGATCGCCTCCAAGGAGGCGTTCAAGAAAGGCGTGTTGCAGAGCAAGCCGGTCCTGCTGGAGCCGGTGATGCTGGTCAAGGTGACGGTTCCGGATGCTTACACCGGTGACGTAATGAGCGACCTCAATACGAAGCGCGCGCACGTGAGCGGCATGAATCCCGGCGCCAATTCCACGACGACCATCGAGGCGCACGTGCCGGCGGCGGAAGTACAGCGCTACGCGACTGACTTGCGCTCCATCACGCAGGGCCGTGGCTCTTTCACCAGCGAGTTCGCGCACTATCAGCCGGTGCCGCAGCATATCGCCGATCAGGTGCGAGCCGCTGCGGCCAAGGAAGCCGAGGCCGCCCACGCATGACGGATGCCCCCGAGCATCAGATCGACACGGAGCGCCTGCTCCGTGTCGATCCCGCTACCCTGGACCACAATTCGCTGATCCGGTTGGCCCGCGACTTGCAGCGCGCCCTGGGAGGCGCGAAGACATCAGCGCCCCGGGCAGAACCCAGGGCGACGAAAGCCACAGACGCCGGGCGGGCAGGCCCGGGCGCCTACACCCTCACCTTCGACGGCGGGTCGAAGGGGAATCCCGGCCAGGGGTACGGCAGCTACGAGATTGAGGGACCACATGGGGTAGAGGCCGCCAACCGCATGGAGTTCGGCCAGAACATGACGAACAACCAGGCCGAGTTCCTGGCGCTCATCGCCGGCCTGAAGCGAACGCTCGAGTTGACGGGCGGCGACCCGGGGACTTCCAGCCTGGCTATTCGCGGTGACAGCCAGCTCGTCATTCGCGGGCTGAAGGGCGAGTGGAAGATCAAGCATCCGAACGTGCAACCGCTGTACCTGGAAGCTGGCGCGCTGCTGAAACGTTTCAGCAAGGTCGATCTGGCGTGGCATCCGCGCCGGGAGTCGGTGCGCACCTTCGGCCACTAGGAGGTTTCGCCATGCCGCGCCGCGCCGCTATGCTGACTCGCCGGCGCATGTTGCTGGCAGCCGCCAGCCTGCTGAGTGCAGGGTTGGCCGCGCGGACAGGGCAGATCCGGGCGCAAGCCAGCGGCTCCGTGCCAGGCGCTGGCCTGACCGAGCTTGCGCTCTACACCGGCTGGCGGCGCAGTTGGGACCTCATTGTGCCGCTGTCGACGGACCGGGCCTATCCCCGCCGCGCGCTGATCTACGACCGCGTCGCCGGAGAGGCCAAACTGCTGGCTATCGACGCCGGCGGGGGCTTTTTCGAGCTCAACGTTTTCTCGGGCTGGCGCACCACCTGGAGCTTGATCACACCCTCCAGCTTTCCTCGCCAACTCGGAGTGAACGGGCTGGTGCTTTACGACCGGCAGATTGGCGAGATCTCGCTGCAGCAGATCGATCAGTTTGGGAACATGCGCCCCGTGCGCAGCTACCCGAACCAGCGCAAGACGTGGAGCGCCTTCCTGCCGATTGGCACAAGCGACCTGCTGGCCTACGACCGCCTGGGCGGGTTCGCCACGCTCTTCAGCATCGAAACCACCGGCAGCCTGCAGGAGATTCGCTCCTACAACGATTGGCGCATGACCTGGGATCTGCTCACTACCGGGCCATTCACCTCAGGAACCATGCCGTCCGGCGATATCCTGACCTACGACCGCAACGCGCGGCAGGCAGCGGCCTCGTCCATCAGCGGGATCGGGGAGATCACCCAGTTCGCGAGCTACACGATGTGGCGCACGACCTGGAGCTCGATCCAGGGCAACCTTTTTCTCGTCCAGGGCACGAATTCCAGCGGCACTGCCGACCTGGTGCTCTACGACCGCAGCGCCTCCGAGGTGGAGTTCATCGACATCGGCCCAGGCAACATGCTGAACTCGCTGTTGCTCACCAGCACGCCGCGCGGCCTGGACTGGACCAGCGTCACTGCCCTCGGCCCAGACCTGCTCCTGTTCTACGACAAGCTGACCGGTACGGCTGGCATCTACACCACCAATCGCGTCCCGGCAACCAACCCAACGCCCACCCCGGTCCCCCCGACCCCGACTCCGGCGCCGCCGCCGGTCGTGGTGCAACCGGGCGAAACAACGGTACGCCTGCAGCAGGGCAACGGCAACCTCTGGCACACCTACCGCGCGAAGTCAAACAATCCGCGCAGCAAGTCCGGCCTGATCCCGCGCATCACCAGCGTGACCAACCAGGGCGACAAGCGCATCGCGCTCATCCTCCGCGACAAGCAGGATCGGCGCAGGGGCCCGGTCTTCCTGAAGGCCGGGGAGCGCTCCGACGCCTTCAACGGTCTGACCGTCGGCGGCGACTGGGAGGCCCGCATCACTGGGGGCCGCTCCACTGCGCCAAACCGCATTCCGCTGCTGGTGACGTACGACTTCGAGTAGACGGGTCAATCGCGATCCGGGGTTTCCGGCCAGGATCGCGGGGCGCGCCCGGTCGCGCGGCGCGCTCCGGCGCTGCACAAGCTGGCACGCCGTTGGGCCCGCTGAATCGGATCGAGGTCTCGCCTACCCACGCAGGTTGTCCAGTCGCTCAACCTCTGGCGCCGACCTGCCGCCCAACCTCTGGCGCCGCCTTGAGCGACGTCGAAGGGCCCTGTCTCCCAGCCAACGCGTCTGAAGTGCAATTCGCCCCGAAGCGGCGCCCAGAATCCGCAAGCGAAACATCTCTTCGTCGCGCTTGCCGTCTACCGATTACCCTCCGGCCGCTCTCCTGCGCCGAATGCAGCCTCGCACCGCCCTGGCCGGCGAACGAGCTCCTTCGACAGGCTCAGGATGACACGCGAAGGTGGTCGCCCCTTCCTCCGCTCTTGTGCCAGGCGCCGGGATGCGTGGCAAGGCCCATCTGTTGGCCTGAACACTACCCGGTCGCGGGAGTTCGGAGCGGAGCAAGGTGGCGCTTACCCCTGCTCCACCTCCACTGGCGGGCCGAACAGGTGCTGCACCGTGCGGTCAGTGGCAATGTCCAGCAGCACGGGCGTGCGCTCGGCGGCGGCCAGGGCGAACGCACCTCGCAGTTCCGGCAACAATGCGTGCGGCTCCGTGATGCGTGTACCCCTCGCGCCGAGCCCGTGGGCGATCTGGACCAGGTCCAGCCCCGGCAGATCGAGGCCGGGGACACCCGGCGTGCGCTGGAACGCGGCAAACGACTTGAGGATGCCGTAGCCGCCGTTGTTCAGCACCAGGTACACGATGGGTAGCCGGCGCTGAGCGGCGGTCCAAAGTGCCTGGATACCAAAGAGCGCGGCCCCATCACCGATGGCGCAGCAAACCGTTTGGCCCGGCCGCGCCAGGGCTACGCCCACGGCAGCCGGCATCGCGAACCCCAGACCACCGCTTGCGGTTGCGAAGTAGGACGCCGGCCGGTCAATGCGCACCTGGTCGTAGAACGCCGCGCGAGTCGAGGCCGACTCCTCAGTGAAGAGGACATCATCCGGCATCGCCTCGGCCAGGCACTGAAAAACGTAGCCAGGGTTAATCGGTCTCGCTGCCTCGTGGCGCGTGCGCGGCGCGCGAGGGCCCGGGGCAGCCCGCTCAGCCGCCGGGATCGCCTCCGCGAGGGCAGCGAGCGCCGCCTTGATCTCCCCGATCAGCGCCGTGCCCACTGGCGCCCGCGCCGCTTCTGCGGGGTCGTCCGTGATATGGATAAGCTCCGTGCCCTCGGGCAACACCGGACCAGGAATGTGCGGGTAGTAGCGGAACGCCGCCGCACCGGCCAGCACCACCACATCGTGGCCGGCCAGCCGCTCGGCGACTGGCTTCAGCGCGAGCGGTAACGCGCCCTGGAAGAGTGGGTGATCCTGGGGGAAGGAGGCGCGCTCCGGAGCGGGAGCCTCCCAGACCGGCGCCTGCAGCCGTTCCGCCAGCGCCACCGCCTCGTCCCAGGCGCCTGCCCGGTCAACACCGGCCCCGACGATCACGAGTGGATTGCGCGCCGAGCGAAGCCGTTCCGCCGCGGCTGCCAGCCCGCACGGGTCAACCTGCGTCTGGTAGTGCACCTGGCGCGCGTGTCGCGCGGTAGCCTCCTTGTCCCAGTCGTCCATGGGAATTGACACGAAGGCGGGACCCAGCGGCGGGGTCATTGCCACGTGATAGGCGCGTTCAATGGCTCCGGGCACGTCCTCGGCGCGCGCGGGCTCGTGGCTCCACTTCACATACGGTTTGGGGAGTTCCGTTGCGTCCAGGTTGACCAGCCACGGCTCCAGCGCGAGCATTTGCCGGGTCTGCTGTCCGGCGGTGACGACGAGCGGCGCGCGGTTGTACCAGGCCGTCACCAGCGAGCCCATGCCGTTGCCCATCCCGCTGGCGGTATGCAGGTTGACGAACGCCGCGTTGCCACTGGCCTGGGCGAAGCCGTCGGCAATGGCCACGGCCACGCCCTCGTGCAGCGCCAGGACGTAGGTAAAGTCCGGTGGAAAGCCGGTCAGGAACGGCTCCTCGGTGGAACCCGGGTTGCCAAAGATCGTGGTCATGCCCAGATCGCGCAGCAGGTTGTAGGCAACTTCTCGCACGGTTGGCATGATTCACTCCCTGTCTCCGGCCTTGTGGCCAATCCCGATCCGGGGGAAGTATCGGCCGCAAGGCGATGCTTGACACGATGCCCCGACGAGGGGTACATTCCTCCATCGCCGGGGCGGCTAGCTCAGTTGGTTAGAGCGCCACGTTGACATCGTGGAGGTCACTGGTTCGAGTCCAGTGTCGCCCACCCCTGGCACTCCACCCCCCGCCTGTTTCCGCAATCCAACCTGGAGTGTGCCCGTTTGCCTGCCTCAACCTCAGCGTCTTCGGCTGCGCGCCCAAACGCTGCGTACGCCAACCCGATCATTCGCCTGAACAACCTGCGCAAGGTCTACAACGTTCCCGAACGGGAATCGGGCCTCGGCGCATCCGTGCGCTCGCTGTGGAGCCGCGAGACGAAAGATGTCGTGGCTGTTGGCGACATCAGCTTCGACGTGGCGCCCGGCGAGATTGTCGGCTTCCTCGGTCCGAATGGCGCAGGCAAGACCACGACGCTCAAGATGCTCTCCGGGTTGCTCCACCCGAGCGAAGGCACGGCCACCGTGCTCGGTTACGTGCCCTGGCAGCGCGAAAAGGCCTATTTGCAGCAAATGACGCTGGTCATGGGGCAGCGCAACCAGTTGGCCTGGGATATCCCGGTCGCCGACTCATACGAACTGAACCAGGCTATCTACCGCATCCCGGACGCACAGTACCGGCAGACGCTGTCAGAACTGAGCGACCTCCTCGACCTGGGGCCGCTGTTGACGAAGCCCTCCCGCAACCTGTCGCTCGGCGAGCGCATGAAGTGCGAGTTGGCCGGCGCGCTCCTGCATCAGCCGCGCGTCCTCTTCCTGGACGAACCCACGCTCGGGCTGGATATCACCGCCCAGCGCCGTATTCGCAGCTTCGTCGCGGAGTATGGCGCACGCCACAACGCGACCGTGCTACTCACCAGCCACTACATGGCCGATGTTGAGGCGCTGGCTGAGCGGGTCATCGTAATTCACCACGGCGTCCTCCTCTTCGATGGCCCGCTCAGCGGCCTCGTCGAGCGCTTCTCTCCGTACAAGACGGTAACGGTCGATCTGGATGGCCCAGCCAGCGACATCGACCGCTTTGGCGAGGTGATGCAGGTCGAGGAAGGCCGGATTACGCTCCAGGTGCCGAAGGGAGACGCCGCTGCGGTGACTGCGCGCCTCCTGGCTGAGCTGCCGGTGGTCGACCTGTCAGTGACTGACCCCCCGATCGATGAGGTGATCGACCGCGTCTTCAACACCGGGGAAGCGGCCACGGAGTCCAGGATTGCGGCCGGGGCTACGCCGGAGCCGGCGCTGGCATGATCGACCTGGTGTACCTCTACCGGGCGCAGTTCAAGGTCACTATCGCCGAGCAGTTCCAGTATCGCGGCGCGCTCGTAATCTGGCTGCTCGGCCTGATGCTCGAACCGGTTATCTACCTCTCCGTCTGGGCGGCCGTGGCCAACTCCCAGGGTGGGCAAGTCGATGCGTTCACAGCTGCGGATTTCGCGGCCTACTACCTGATCGCGATGATGGTGGACCACGCGGGCTTCACCTGGATCATGTGGGAGATGGAGTACTGGATACGGCAGGGCAATCTCTCAGCCCTGTTGGTGCGTCCGGTTCACCCCATACATCGCCACATCGCGAACAACCTGACCTTCAAGCTGCTGACCTTCTTCGTGCTGCTGCCGGTCGTGATCGCTCTGGCAGTCATTTACCGGCCGAACTTCACCATCACCACCGAGAGTCTGTTGGCGTTCATCCCGGCGCTCACCCTGGCGATGGCCCTGCGCTTCGCCGTGGAGTGGACGTTGGCCTCACTGGCCTTCTGGGTCACGCGGGTTTCCGCCATCAACCAGCTCTGGTTCGTGGCGTTCCTCTTCCTCTCGGGCTTCGCCGCGCCCATCGCCCTGTTGCCGTCCTTCGCGCAAACGCTGGCTCACTGGCTCCCGTTCTACCGGATGCTCGGGTTCCCGGTGGACGTGCTCCTTGGCCACCTCTCGCCGCAGCAGGTGCTGACGGGCCTTGGCGCACAGGTCGCCTGGCTGGTTGTCGCCTACGTCGTGCTCCAGTTCACCTGGGCGCGGGGTATCCGCCAATACTCTGCGGTGGGAGCCTGACGCGATGACGTACCTGCACCTGTTCTGGATTCACCTGCGGCTCGGCGTCCTGAACGAGTTGCAGTACCGCACGAATCTTGGTGTGCAACTGTTGCAATCGTTCGTCGGGCTGGCGACGTCGCTTCTCGGGCTCGGCATTATCTTCTCGAAGACGGACACGCTGGATGGCTGGCTGCCTGCCGAACTGCTGGTAGTAGTTGGGGTCTACATGATCGTTTCTGGGCTGACCCAGATGATCGTGCGGCCGAGCCTGACCCGCTTCATGGAGGATGTGCGGCTGGGCACGCTGGACTTCATGCTCACCAAGCCGGTCGATGCCCAGGTCCTCGCCAGCATGCGACAGGTCGAAATCTGGAAGCTGATCGACGTGCTGGTGGGGATGGCCGTCCTCGTTGTCGCGGTTGTCCGCCTCGGCGCTGCCATTGGCATTGAGGAAGCGCTGCTCTTTCTGCTGGCGTTGACCTGCGGCGTGGTTATTATCTACAGCTTCCTGGTGATCCTCGCGACCTGCGCCTTCTGGTTCGTGAAGCTGGACAACATCCTCAATATCTTCCAGAGCATGTATGAGGCGGGTCGCTGGCCCATCGGCATCTACCCACCCTGGCTGCGCTCGGTCCTGACCTTCATCGTGCCAGTAGGCTTCGCGGTCACCGTTCCCTCCGAGGGCTTGACGGGCCGCACGTCACCGACGCTGCTGCTTGGGGCACTCGGTCTGGCCATCGTCCTCCCGCTTGTGGCGCGCCTCTTCTGGCGCTTCGGCATCCGGCACTACTCCGGCGCGTCTGCCTGAGAACGCTGCCTGTTGGAGTGTGGGAGGTCTCACCCTTTCCCACGAGTCGCCCTGAGTGCAGTCGAAAGACCCTGCACCCCGGCGACCGCGGAGCGACGTCGCTGCCCGCCTTCAGGTGGCGACCCGAGCGCACGCGATGTGCCCGACCTGGGACACGCCCACGCCCCGATGCCCGCATTCGAGGCCACCAGCCCCTACGTGACGTTGGCCGGTGTCGGGGCTGCTCCGTCGTCGGGATGACACCCGAGGGTGCACGGCGACGTCGCTCCGCGGCTACTGGCCCCGGGATCCCTCGACAAGCTCGGGAGGACACGCGGTGGAGGATGTCACCTCGCGCCATTGCGAGCAGAGAACGACCACCGTCGTCTGCGGCGAACAATGACAGTGCAAGGCTGACGACGTTCTGGACCTGGCCGGTGCGAGTCAAGATGCCTCGAATTCACTCAGAACCTCGCCCATACAGCGTCGTGCAAGAGACCTGACCTGCCAGGCAAGATCCCGTGTCTCGAGCGGAGTCGAGAACGCCTGGTGTGCAACACCGCTTGTCGGGTGGTTTGCGCTCGAACAGGCGAAATTCGCCGCCATCGCCCTCACCCCAACCGCTCGGCTGACGGGGAGGTGGACGCGTTATGGCGCGGCCGGACGCCAAAGAACCCTCACCCCCAACCCCACTCCCGGTGCGCGGGAGCGGGGTTGGGGGTGAGGGCAACGCGCCGGGACGCCGCCAGTGTTGGGGTCGCAGCTCCCTGCGAGCGCTATTGCACACCAGGCGTGAGAGACACGAGGGGATCCCCGGCGGCCCAATTTCTCGACACACCGCTGTGGGTGGAGCTTCCTCGGGCCGACGGCTCGCCGCAGCCGCACTCCTGATCCACGCACACCGATGGCCGGTGGTTGCCCACCGGCCATCGATGCGGTTCCCCTCGCGTTTGGAGCGAAAAACTCGTCTAGCGGACGCTAATCCCGGCCGCATCTTCGCGGCGGCGCAGCGCCACAGCGCCGAAGGCAGCCGCAGCCGCAGCCGCGCCCAGCAGGCCAGCGAGGCCCGCTTCGCCAACGCCGGCGCCAGTCGCAGGCACTTCCTCGACCACCGGCACTTCCTCGACCGGCACTTCCTCGATGACCTCTTCCTTCGGCGGCTCGACCTTGCGCTCCTTCTCGAAGCAGTCCTCGAACTCGGCCTTCAACTCCTCAGCATCGATGTCCTCTTGACCGCCATTGTCAACGTCGATGCCGGCGGCGGTCTCCTGAGCCGTCGCCTTCGCCTCAGCGATAGCGGCATCAACCGCCGCGCCAATGTCCGGCATGGCCACCGCGCTGGCGGCAGCGCCTTCAGTCATCGCGCCGCAGTCAGCGTGCGCCATGGCCCGCGCGGCAGCAGCCTCGGTGACCGCCCAGCCCGGGCCAGCCTCGGCAGAAGCGACCGCACTCTCGGCGCTCGCGTTTCCGGGGCTGACGGTCAGCGTCGAACCACCGTTGCCGCCCAGCACAATCTGGTCATCCTGCGCGCCCACCGGCGAGACACCGGCGAAACCAGCCAGGGACAGCGTCAACGCCGCGCCCAGGGCGATCTTGCTGAACATGAGGCCGCGAGGCGCCTTCCGTGCAGAAACTGAGCCGTTGACATCCGTCCGCATTGCGGGGTCTCCCTCCGTGTGCTGCGCCGTCGAATCGGTGGCGCTCCCAGTACTCCCTTGCCACTGCGCATAGACCGTGCCGATGGTCCGGCGCTTCCCACGACAGCCGCAATCTGCGTCAGGCAGGCTGTCGCATGTATCAGTAGATACGCACAGGATCGCAGAGGGTTTCGTCGCACCCGGAAATTCCCCAAAATCTGGGACTTTCGGTCACTCCCTTGCCCGGTTGCGTCCGGTGGGTCCATCACCCACAATCCGCCCATCATCGCCAGGAGCCGAAGCAGCTCGCGCAGGGATCCAGGACCAGGATGACCGAGAAAGCGCCGACGGCCGCATCCCTGACCAGGCTTGCCCTGGAGCGAATAGAGGACGGCGGCATCGAAGATGCGCGGCGCCTGCTCGCGGAAGCGCTGGACCACGATCCTCGCTACGAGCCCGCCTGGCTCTGGTTTGCCCACGTTGCGGAAGATCCGGGCGAGCGCAAGTTCGCGCTGCAGCAGGCCGTAGCCGCCAACCCGGAATCAACGGCCCGCGATCAGCTTTCGTTCTACCAGAAGGTAGAAGCGCGCGTACCCGCTGGCCTGGAAGAGATCGGTGGGCCGCCGCTCCCCCCATCCATCCCGCTGCCCACCGTTGCCGAGCCTGGTTCCCCGCCCGCGCGGCGCCGGGGCTGGGGGCTGGCGGCGCTAGCCCTCCTGGCCGTGGTCGCGGTCATGGCGCTCCTGGTGATCCTGCGCCGGGAACAACCGGGCGAACCGTTGTACATCGCCATCGCGGGCGGCATGACCGGGACCGGCGCGGCCTCCGGCGCGGAGATGGTGCGGAGCGCCCGACTCTATTTCGACCGCCTCAATGCCGACGGTGGAATCGACGGGCGTCCGGTCAAGCTGCTCGTGTATGACGACCAGAACATCCCCGAACTGGCAACTCAGGTCGCCCGCGAGATCGTCGATGACGGGCGGGCCTTGCTGGTGATTGGCCACTCCACCAGCACAACGTCAGTAGCCGCGTCGCCGGTCTATGCAGCGGCGGGCATCCCCGCCATCACCAGCACGGGCACCGCAGACAACGTCACCGCCAGTCCCTGGTACTTCCGCTCGGTCTTCGATAACAGCACCCAGGGTTTTCTGATCGCGGCCTACATTCAGTTCGTCCTTAAACAGGAGCACGCAACCCTCGTCGCCGGCGACGACGACTTTGGGCAATCCCTGGCCAACGGGATTGCCGCCGGGTTCGGCGATCAGCCTGGGCGCATCGCGCGGATCAACTTCCCCGCCGCCAGCGACGCCATTCCCCAATCCGTCGCGGACACCGTAACCGCGCTGCAGGCCTCCGAAAACCCAGGCATCGTCGTGCTGGCGCTCCAGGCCGATCCCTCGGCCCGCCTGCTCCGGGCGATGCACGATGCCGGCCTGCGCGTGCCGGTGATCGGCAGTGACGCCATTGGCTCAAACCGCTTTCTGGCGGATGTGGCGGCGCTGGAACCCGAGACACCCCCCGGCGAGATTACCGACGGCATTTACGCCGCCTCACCGCTGATTATGGACAGCCTTTCCAGCGACAGCCTGCGCTGGTTCCGTGCCTACCACAACGCCTACAACGAGGAACCCACCTGGCGCGGCGCCACCACGTACGACGCGTCCATCGCCGCTGCGGCAGCTATCAGGCGGGCAGGCGTTGCCGGGAGCGTGGCGGCGCTCCCGGCTGACCGTGAGGCGGTGCGGGATGCGCTGACCGCCATGAACGGTCCGGAAACCGCCGAGGCCGGGCTGCTGGGGCCGGTCTACTTCGACGCAAGCCGCACCATGCCCCGTCACGCAGTGTTTGGACGCGCCTCCGGCGATGATTATGCCTCGGCGTTCGAACAACTGCGGCCGTACATCGCAGCCGCCAGTGTTTCGCGAGACGACGACCTTGCGGCAGGAACGGCGGTCGAACTCGATGGCCAGACCCTGGAGCGGCAGCGCATCGTCTTCTCGGGGATCAATATCAGCGAGATTGGAGAGCTGGACACCACCAACCCCAGCTTCTACGCAGACTTCTTCGTCTGGTTCAATTTCACCGGCAACCAGAACGCAACGGATGTCTTCTTCGTGAATGCGGTTGATCCCGAGACAACGCTCGGTGATCCGCTGCGCCGGGTTGACCACGAGGGGCAGACCTACGAGTTGTTCCGGGTGCGCGGACGCTTCAAGGCGCCGCTGGAGTTTCGCGACTTCCCGTTCGACCAGCAACAATTGATCATCAGCTTCCAGAACAGCACGCTGCCGTCATCGAGACTGGTCTACGCCGTGGATCCCCCGTTCCTGGACCTGCCTGTGGCTGAGCGGCTGCGCAGCGGCAGCAACGCTACGGAATCGATCAACGCCATCCCGAGTTGGGAACCGGTTGATTTCCAGGCCTACCAGGACACGGTCGGCACCACGGCGCTTCTCGGCGACCCGGAAGCGAACGTTGGCTCCAGCGGCGTCGATTTCTCCGTCTTTACAGCGGATGTGACCATCACCCGGGATCTGGGCGGCTTTCTACTCAAGAACCTGCTGCCGCTCGGCCTGCTCGCGGCCATCACTTACGTTTCGCTCTTCTTCCCACACAGCCAGACCGGCGAGCGCGTGGCATTTGCCGTCAGCGCCATCCTGACTGCCGCCGTGCTGCTCACCAGTGTCACCAGCGTGCTGCCGCAGATCGGGTACACCGTCGCCATCGAGTGGGGCTTCTACGCCTTCATTCTGCTCTCGGCCATCTGCATCATCATCGGCCTGGCGGGCGACTGGCTCTACGAGCAGGGCCGGTATCAGGAACTACGCCGCCTGGACCTCTTTTCCCACCTCTTCTACCCCGCCTTTATCCTGGCGGTCGTGCTGGCGTACGTGTACCGGTACGGCATCGCGTAACACGCGCCACCCGGCAGGCTTGCCGAGATCGTGTCGCCTCAAGCCTGCCGGGTGTTCTCGCTCCGGTCCGGCCCGGGAACACGACGGAATCCTGACGTCTTCGAAACGCCCGGGGCAGCGCAAGATTGACGCGGGGCGCCAGGCGGAGTGGCGGATATCATTGCGGATCTGCCGCGCGGCATTGTGTCCTGGCAACATCGAAACCTCTCGGCGGGGATGAATCCCGGCGCCGGAGAGAGAACTGGCGCGCCGTTCCTCGGACCTGCCCGAGTCCCAGAATCGGGCGCATGCCGCCTTGCTGGTAGAGCACCATCGCGCCGTGCGCAGCCGTGCCGCGAATGGCCGAGAGCAGGTCCGTGCGTAGCCAACAGGCGATATCACAACTGTCCCGGTGATGAGCTTCTTAAGACCGGGTATCCAGGTCACGGTCCAGCCGATCGATTACTGCACGGGAATGGGAGATCCGCCGGGGCTGCCAATCCCTGCGAAAGGCAAGGCCGTCAAGATAATCTTGAGCGAGGAGGCTCCCTGCGGGACGCTCGATGGATCGACAGCCGCCTCATTGACGACAGGCAGCGCCGGCTCGTCGGGCAGCTGGCCTGCGCGGATTGCCGGGAACGCCTGCGCGAGACCATCGACGGTCGCGGGCATGAAATGCACCTGGGTCGCCTTTGAGACATCTACGCCCGCGAGATACGTCGCTGGTTCAGCCAGTGTCCGGTAGATGCCCATCTGCGTCGTATCCGGCTCCTGTCGCTCGATGGCCCCGAGGATACCCGGCTCCAGCTTCGACTCGCGCAGGAGGTTCACGACCAAGTGGCGGGGATGAGCGCTGGAAGCGATGCACGCTGCACGACCCTCGGAACCGTCGGCAAGCCGCACCCCGGCGACGCCCCCTGCTTCCACGACGATCCGGCTGACCGGCGTGCCGGTCTGAATATCTCCGCCCTGGTCTGGCAGGCAAGCCGCGAGCGCCTGTGCCTGGTCCACCCATCGCTCCCTGGACAACGGGATTACCGAACTCCTGAATGACTGACAGGAACAGGAAGGCAAACGCAGCCCCCGCCGGCATCATCCGGCGCAAGCCCGGCGTGCGCGGCGAAGTCAGCCATCACACCGCGCATGGCGGCTGACTCAACGGTCTCGTTGGTCCAGGAGTGAACCGATTGCGTGCGAAACCGGAGTGAGCGCCTGAGCGTCCGGGCCATCCTCCAGGGCAGACAGGGCCGCGCCAGGCAGCTCCGGGGGATTCTCGAGTTCCGCGGCAGAGTACGTCCTTACTGGCCAGGTACGTGGCGAAGAGAGTCCGCCAGGTTGCGGCATCTCGGGGCAAGACGGCAGCAATGTTCGCGCAACTGGCATCCAGCGTGTCGTGAATACTGAGGCTCCGCTGGTCCGCAAGCACCTTGCTGAGCGACACCGGCGTGCAAATGAGCCTGAGGCCATGGCGATCCAGTTGAAGCTCTGCGGCAGCGGCCCAGACTCGCCAGTTGATCGCCACTCGCGTGGACGTCGGTTCAATAGCCGGGAGGACGAGGTCCTCGAACTCGTCATGCCACCAATCCTCGCGTTGGCTGCAACGACCAGGACCCGCATCCCTGCCCGAGCCAGGTAGCACGCACCGGCAAGCCCGTTGTGGCCAGCGCCGACGACGGCGACGTCGCAGCGTCGCATGATGCCCCTTCGTTCCCGACCATCGTATCGCCGGCAACGGGGCTCTGTCAGGGCGACCAGTCACGGTCATGACTGCTGGCTGTCAGGAGCGCGACCACCAGACTCCGGCAGCGTTCGCCGGAGTCTGGATTCATCGCTCGCTCCAAACCCGGACGCCTACACCGAGACGGCTTGCTCCGCTTCCCGGGCTTCAGCCTCCTCGGCGTCGTCCAGGTAGAGCGAGCGCGCGTTGATGCGCGGCAACGCCAGATCCAGGAAGCTCGTAACCGGCATGGCGCCGAGATCTCGACCATTGCGCAGGCGCACCGCAACCGCCCCGTCCGCTGCCTCTCGCTTGCCAATGACCAACATGTACGGCACTTTCTGCAACTGCGCCTCGCGAATCTTGGCCTGCATGCGGTCACGCCGGTCATTGACCTCGACTCGCATCCCCGCGTCCTTCAGTGCGTTTGAGACTTCGTGCGCGTAGGCCACCTGGTCATCCGTGATCGGGATGATGACCGCCTGCGTCGGGGCCAGCCAGGCCGGGAACGCTCCGGCGTAGTGTTCCACAAGGCCGCCAACGAAGCGCTCCATGGAGCCAAGCAGCGTGCGGTGAATCATCACCGCGCGATGCCGCTCACCATCTTCCCCAACGTAATTGACATCGAACCGCTCGGGCAGATTGAAGTCCGCCTGAATCGTCGGGCCAGTCCACTCCCGGCCGAGGGCATCGACCCACTTGATGTCGATCTTGGGGCCGTAAAACGCGCCGCCCCCCTCGTCGATCTTGTAGGTCAGGCCGCGCAGCGCCATCGCCCGCTTCAGGTCGTCCATGGCGTGTTCCCAGACTTCCTCGCTGCCAATCGCCTTCTCGGGGCGCGTGGCGAGGTAGGCCTGGAACTCGTAGCCAAAAACTTTCGCCATGTGCATGGCGAGATCGATGACGCCGGCCACCTCATCCACCACCTGGTCTGGCGTGCAGAAGATGTGGGAGTCGTCCTGCGTGAAGCCGCGTACGCGCAGCATGCCGTGCAGCGTGCCGGAGCGCTCGTAGCGATAGACCGTTCCCAACTCGGCGAGGCGGATCGGCAGATCACGGTACGAATGCACCCGGCTCTTGTAAATCATGATGTGGCCGGGGCAGTTCATCGGCTTCAGGTAGTAGTCAACCTCCTCGATGCTCATCGGGGAGTACATGTTCTCCCGGTACGTCTCGAGGTGCCCCGACGTCTGGTAAATCTTCTCGGACGCAATGTGCGGCGTGTAGACCAGGTCGTATCCGCGCTCCAGTTGCTCCTTCTGCTCGAACTGCTCGACCAGGTAGCGCACCATGGCGCCGTTCGGATGCCAGAGGATGAGGCCCGGCCCGATCTCCTCGTTGACCGAGAACAGGTCCAGTTCCCGGCCCAGCCGGCGGTGATCGCGCTTCTGCGCTTCCTCCAGCCGGTGCAGATGCGCGTCCAGTTCCTCCTGCGTCGGGAAGGCCGTGCCGTAAATGCGTTGCAGCATTGGCCGCTTTTCATCGCCGCGCCAGTACGCGCCGGCGACCGAGAGCAGCCTGAATGGGCCAATCTCCTTCGTGCTCCCGACGTGCGGCCCCCGGCAGAGATCCAGGAAATGCCCTTGCTGGTACGTCGTGATGATCTCGTCAGCTGGCAATTGCTCGATCAATTCAACCTTGAACGGGTTCTCCGCGAAAATCTGGAGCGCCTGGTCCCGCGAAACCACCTCGCGTTCAAAGCGCTCCGCCTTGTCGCGATTCGCCGCCATGCGTTGCTCGATCTCCACCAGGTCTTCCGGCGTCAGCGAGCGAGGAAGCTGAAAATCGTAATAGAAGCCATCCTGGATGGCAGGGCCGATGCCAAAGCGCGCGTCCGGAAACATCTCCTGCACCGCCTCTGCCATCAGGTGAGCGGCCGAGTGGCGCATCCGCGCCAGTTCATAGGCCCTGGCATCCGCCAGATCGACCGCGATGTCGGCATTCGTCTGATCGTCGTGATCGTGTGACACTGCACCGTACCTCCTGCCGCCTCTCCGGGAGAACGAGCTTCCGGTGTCAGGGGCAGCAAAACAACAAGCGGCCCGGCATCCCAGAAAGGGACGCCGGGCCGGCGTGGTTCCACCCTCATTTCAGGCGCGGTGCACCTGCTCGAAGCGACCGGTAACGGGGTCTCCCGGGCCAGCCTCCCCCAGTGGGTTCGGTGGCCGGCTCGCGGGTGGTTTTCGCCTGGGTCATGCCGCACCGGCTCTCAGCGTTTGCCGGTCTTTCTGTCGGTGTGCCGTCGGCTACTCGTCCCGTTCACAGCCAGATGGTGAATTGTCGTCGCAAGAATAGGAAGTTCGCGTCGCGAGTGTCAACAACTGGCCGCAACTCTGCCTCCATATGTTGACGGTCCCGGCGTCGGCAGCATACAGTGCACAGACTGTTTGTCGACAATCCACAGGATCCCGGGTGGACACTCTGCAACCTGTTCCTGCCAGCTCGCTCCGAGACAGCGTCTTGCCGGCCATACGCCGGGCCATCCTTGATGGCCGCCTCGCGGCAGGAACCCGGCTCAGCGAGAACGAGATCTCGCGGACCATGCACGTCAGCCGATCTCCGGTGCGGGAAGCAATCGCCCAACTTGAGAAAGAGGGGCTGGCAGAGCGCTTCCCCAACCGCGGCGCGTTCGTTGCAGACGTCTACAGTGGCCGAGCCATCAGTGAACTTGCGAGCGTCCGCAACATCCTTGAGTGCTTCGCCATCTCACTCGCGGCGCCCGCCGTGCGCACGGCGAACCTTGAGCCGCTCCGGGTTGCCACCATCGAGATGCACGACGCGGCCATTCGCCGTGAGCACGCGCACATTGGCGAGGCCGATTTTCGCTTTCACGAGGCGTTGGTAGCGCTGGCGGAGAACCGCACGCTGCTCCGGACCTGGCGCGGCATTGCCAGCCACTACTGGGAGATCTACCTGCCCCGCATCCAGGCGCTGGAACGTGACATCGACCACTGGGGCCGAAACCACCGCCTCATCGTGGACGCCATGGCCGAAGGCCGCTTCGATCTCGCGACCATGTATTTGCAATTCAACATCCTGAACAGCGCCGAGCAACTCCGGGCGCTGTTGCCGGGCGAACCGGACGCGGCGAGGCACATGCAGGAGCGGAGTATCGGCGACATCTCCCCGCCCAACAAACCCGCGTTGCCGGCGAATCAGGAACGCGGGCAGCAGGGGTAAACACGGCCATTGACGCCTGCAGACAACCGCGTAGAATTGCCCATCTGTCGACAATTGACAGATTCTGGACCATCACGGGAACGCAATAACGATGGAGTGTGCGAGATGGAATCACTGTCACCACGCGTCAATCGGCGGTCACTCCTGCAGGTCATTGGCGCCGGCGCCGCGCTCAGCGCTGCCGGCGGCGCGCTCCTGACACGGCCAGGCGCCGCCCGCGCTCAGGGAGGCGGCAAGATCACCTTCTGGGTCATCAGCCCGTTCACGCCGGATGAAAACGCGCCGATCTTCGCGGCGGCCAGGCAATACCAGGACGCCAACGGCGTCGAGGTCGTAGTCGAGTCCACCGCGCCGCCGGAAATGCTCAACAAGCTGATCACCGCAGTTCGTGGCGGCGGCGGCCCGGACGTTGTCTCGGTTGACAGCGCCTGGAACGCGACCCTGGGTGCGGCGCAGATCCTGACGGACGTGAGCGAACGCTTCGCCCCGATTGCCGATCAGTTCTTCACGGGGCCCGCCGGCACCGGCCGGTACCTCGACGTGCAATACGCCGTACCCTGGTACACCAATAATGTGGCGCTCTTCTACAACACGAAGCTCTTCGAAGAGGCGGGCATCGACGGCCCTCCTGCCTCCTGGGATGAACTGGTTGAAAAGGGGCAGGCGCTGACATCAGGCGACCAATATGGCCTGATGCTCGGCGGCGGCGGGTTTGGCTCGTTCCAGTTCTGGCCCTTCGCCTGGCAGAACGGAGCCACCCTTATCAGCGCCGATGGCAAGCAGGCCGAGTTCGGCAGCGAAGCAGGGCTGGGAGCGTGGCAGTTCTACAGCGATCTCTTCCTGACCCACAAGATCGTGCCCGAAGACGTCAAGAGCGCCGGTGAATCGTGGGACCAGGTGTTCGCCCCGTTCATCCAGGAGCGCGCGGCAATGGTGATGGCTGGCGACTGGGCTATCGGCGCGTTCAGGGATGGCAACCCCGACCTGCAATTCGCCGTCGCTCCGCTGCCGGTGGGCAAAGAGGCCGCCACCGTTATTGGCGGATACAACCTGGGCATTCCCGCGACGGCTCCGAATCCAGACGAAGCGTGGAAGTTCATCGAATGGTTGTCGGCCCAGGAGCAGGAGAGCATTCTGCAGGATTACAACCGCATCCAGGCCCGCGCCGACATCCTGGACACGGAGTACGCCTCAAAGGATCCCCTGATCAAGGTGTTCATCGAACAATCCGCCGTGGGGCGCGCGCGGGCGACCGTGCCGGCATGGGACGAAATCGAGAACACCGTCATGGCAGACGCCTGGGACAGCGTCCTGCTGGGCGAGGCGTCGCCGGCGGATGCCCTTGCCGAGGCCGTCGAGCAAACGAACGAGCTGCTGGCTGAGGAATAGGCTCCGCCGGGGCTGGGGCTGGAGCGCGGTTCTTCACGTGTGCGAGCATGGAGGAACCGCGCTGCCCCCGTTGCCACACTCGCACGTCCCGGCGGCGCCGGGCGCGGCCCGGCGCCGTGTTGCCTGCGCGCCATGCGCCGCCAAAGGTCCCTGTTTCACCGGTTCGAGGTTGCGAGGAATGATCGAGCGTGGTGCGTGACGCAGCTCCGGGCGGCACTGCCCCTCCAGGACCAGCCCAGGCCGCCAGCCGTAACGCCCCCGGCCGGGGGTTCAACGCGGCGAGGCGCGAACGCCTGACAGGTTACGCCCTGCTGGCGCCAACACTCGTCGTCCTGGCGCTGGTTATCGTCTATCCAGTGCTGGATGGCATGCGGATCAGCCTGATGCGCCTGAAGCTCACGAGCACCTCAGCGCCGCGGTACGTCGGGTTCGACAACTACCTTGATCTGTTCCAGGACGACAAGTTCTGGTCCACACTTCGCACGACTACCATCTGGACCATCTCCAACGTTGTCGCCCAGCTCGTGCTGGGGTTGGCGCTTGCCGTGTTGCTCAACGAGCAACTGAAAGCACGCGGGCTCTACCGCTCCATTGCGCTTGTTCCGTACATCGTGCCGTCAGTTGCCGCTGCCCTGATCTGGCGGTGGATGTACGACGGCAGTTCCGGCATCATCAACGCCATCCTTCTCCGAATGGGGGTGATCAGCTCCTATCAGCAATGGCTGGGCGAGATCAGCACGGCGATGCCCGCCGTGATTATCGAGAGCGTCTGGAAGGGCACTCCCTTCGTGATGATTCTGCTCCTGGCCGGGCTCCAGACCATCGCGCCGGAGTACTACGAAGCGGCCGCCATCGACGGCGCCAGCGCCTGGCAGCGCTTTCGGCAGATCACGTTGCCGCTGCTCCGGCCATCCCTGGCCGTGGCGACCATTCTGACCACCGTCTACACCGTGAATAACTTCAACGCGATCTGGCTGATGACCCAGGGGGGGCCGCTCGGTTCAACGGAGATCCTCTTTACCTGGGCCTACAAGCTGGCCTTCGACCGTTTTGACTTCGGCATGGCCGCAACGGCCTCCGTCGTGCTCTTCGGCATCCTGGCCATTTTCGCCGCCATCTACATCTTTCTCGTGGAGCGGGAGGAAACCGCCTGATGCGGCCAGTGTCTCGTCCTCAACTGGCGAAGCATCTCCTGGCGGCGGGGGCGTGCTGCCTCATTCTTGCGCCGTTCCTCTGGATGATCTCAACGTCCCTGAAGGATCCGGCCGAGGTCGTACTGCGAGACCCAACGATCATTCCGCGCTCGTTCGCGGTCCAGAACTACGTTGATGCGTTCAATCGGGGCAACTTCGGGCGCTACATGATCAACAGTGTGATGGTCGCCCTCGCCGTGACCGTCCTGTCGCTCCTGCTCGCCACGCTGTCAGGCTACGCCTTCGCGCGCTTTCGGCTCCGCGGGGGCAAGGCAATCCTGCTCGGTATCCTGGCAACCCAGATGTTTCCGGCCATCCTGCTGGCCATTCCGCTCTACATCCTGATCCGCAATCTGGGCTTGCTCAACTCACTCGTTGGCCTCGTTCTGGTCTACACCACCTTTGCCCTGCCATTTTGCGTCTGGATGATGCGCAACTATTTCCTGTCGATCCCCAGGGACCTGGACGAGTCAGCGATGGTCGATGGCGCCACCCGGCTTCAGGCCCTGTGGTCTGTCGTGCTCCCGGTGGCAATGCCGGGTATAGCGGCCACGGGCATATTCAGCTTCATCCTGAGTTGGAACGAGTTCCTTTACGCCAACACCTTCATCTCCAGCGCGGATCTGCGCACGTTGCCAGTCGGTCTGCAATCGCTCATTGGCGAGTTCACGACCGACTGGGGCCTGCTCATGGCTGGAGCCGTCATCACCACGATGCCGATCGTGATCATTTTCTTCTTTGTCCAGCGGAAACTCACCCAGGGGCTGGCCTCTGGCGCGGTGAAGGGATAACCGGGAATGCCGTGGCGAATCGACGGGCAACATGCAATCTTCTCAGGAAGCGACACGACCTGGAGTATCGAGGTTAATCGAGCAACGGCCGCCTGCCGCTTGCTGGGAGTTGATCACAAGCCGGTAGCGGCACTCGCCTCAGGGGAAACGTATCCAAACGCAGCTCTGGCGATTCGCGTCGATGGAGCGTGGCGGACCCTGGGCACGCCGAGCGAGGCGGTCATCAACGACGCTGCGCTGCGCCTGTCCTGGACGGCGGCGAAGGTAACCGCTCGGGTCGATGCTGATCCAGACCTGGGTGTGCGGTGGCGCATCTCTGCGGAGGATGCCGAAGCCGTAGCCCTGTCGCTCGTCGCGGAGGCTGACGAGCACTACTACGGCCTGGGCGAACGCTTCAACAAGCTCGACCAGCGCGGCGACCTGGTTGAACTGTGGGTCAAGAACGGCGCCAGCGGCGGCGACACCTACAAGCCGGCGCCCTTTATCGCCTCCAGCCGGGGATACGGTCTGGCCATTGACACCAGTCGCCGCGTCTTTGCAGCCCTCGCCCACCCCATGACGCCGACCGTCAGCACCATCACGGTCGAGGGTCCGGAACTCACAGCCTGGTTGATTCCCGGACCGGCGCCGGTGGACGTAGTGCGACGGTACACCGCCTGGATCGGCCGGCCGCCCGTGCCGCCGGAATGGTTCTTCCGGCCGTGGAAATCGCGCGACTGGCGGCAGGAAGACCAGTCGACCGTGCTTGAGGATATCCGGGCGCAACAGGAACATGGCATTCCCTGCGGCGTCAAGCTGATCGATGCGACCTGGGAAACAGAAGGCCACAACTTCCGCTTCGACGCTACAAAATACCCCGATGTGCCTGGCATGATGGCCGCCCTGCGCGAGGCCGATATGGAGCTTGTGCTCTGGTTCAGCCCGTCCATGACCGCCGGTACGGAAGACTACGATGAGGCGGCCCGGCGTGGGTACCTCATCACGGACAGCAGTGGCGCGCCGTACCTGCACCGGCTCGGGAACGCGCCCGGCTGGGAAGGGACGACCATCGATTTCTCCAACCCGGCAGCAGTCGCCTGGTGGCAGGACGGGTTGCGGTCTCTGCTCGAACTTGGCGTGCGTGGGTTCAAGACCGATTTCGGCGAGCAGACGCCGGAGGATGCCCACTTCGCCAACGGCAAGACCGGCGCGGAGATGCACAACCTCCTCCCGGTCCTTTACAACGAAGCGAGTTGGGAGATCGTCAAGGAGTATGACGGAGCCCTCCTGGCTCGCTCGGCGTGGGCTGGCTCACAGCGCTTTTCCGGCATCTGGGCAGGCGACCAGAGCGCTGATTTCAGCCCCTGGGGCGGCTTGCCGACGGCCATTGTCGCCGGCCAGTCGGCAGGGTGGAGCGGCTTTCCTTACTGGGGCAGCGATGTCGGCGGCTATTTCAACCCGCCGGATGATGAAGTCTTCGCGCGCTGGGCCGCGTTTGGCGCAGTCTCCCCGGTGATGGAAGCGCACGGCCTGGGTCCCCGTGAAGCGTGGCTCTTCTCACCGGAAACGCTGGGAATCTACCGCCGATTTGCCCGCCTGCACGACCACCTCGTGCCCTACACCATGGCCGCAGCTACCGAGGCGGAGGCAACGGGCCTGCCGATCATGCGCGCCATGGCGTTGCTGTTTCCCGAGCACGACCTCGCACACGCCGACTGGGTGCAGTACCAGTTCATGTATGGGCCCGCCCTGCTCGCGGCGCCGGTCTACTCCTGGGGCAAGCAGCGGCAAGTCTGGTTTCCGCCCGGCGAGTGGATCGATTTTGATTCCGGAACCGCCTACCGTGGCCCGCAGACGACGCGGGTCCCGGCGCCCATCGAAAAGCTACCGCTCTTCGTCCGAAGCGGTTCTGTCATTCCGTTGCGAGAGGACCGCGCAACCGACGTGCTGACGTTGCGTCTCTTCGCAGGCGACGCGCCAGAACCCTCGACAATCCGCCTGCGTGACCAGACGGAGATCAGCTTTGAACCGGGGGCCACCGGGGGGCGACTCACCATCACGGGGCCGGTGCGCCGCTACCGGCTGCAGATGCCACACGCCTCCCGGTTTGCGGTTGGCAGCGCCAGCGACAGCGGCTCGTCAGGAACGCCCGAGGTGATCACCGGTCCCATCTCAGTCGATCTCGCCTGGGACGCATAACCGCCTACCACGCGGCTCCCTGGCGGACAGGGGTTACTCGCTGGTGGCGAGCGAGGGTTCTGCCATCAGATCCTGGTCCGGGTAGCCGCCGGCATCACGCCGGGCGCTCCGCCACGCGGCAAGGCCCTGGAGCGCGATGAGCGCCATCCCCACTGCCGCCGCCGCCAGGTACGCGCCGTTGCCGACGCCTGGCACGCCAGGCGCCGTCAGGACGGCAGTCGCGGCCACGGCGGCATCCGCCGTGGCCGCAGCCTGCTGCGTCGCTTCGACCGGCCGGCGCGTGCAGTTCTACACGGCCGACCGTATTGCCAAGCGGCGACGCCGGCGCTGCCGGCGCGACAATGGCGGCGCTGGCCGATGCCATCGCCAGGATCTTTGCGGCGTCGGGATCGCGGTAGGTGACAAAGGCGCCTGAGCCGAGCAACCCCTGCTCACTTCGCAGCGCCTTTTGCTCGAATGCGTAATCGAGGAGTACGCGGTTGTCATCGTACCAATCGTCGGGAGCCACGCCATTCAGCGTCACCGCAATCATACGGCTGCCGTCGCGCTGCGCCACATTCACCAGGCACCAACCGGCGTCGTCGTCATAGCCGGTCTTGCCGCCGATGATCCCCGGGTAGCTCTGCAGCATGCGGTTGTTATTGCGAAACAGGTAGTCGCCGTCGTCTGACGGGTATTCCAGCGTCCCGAACGTTTGCACAAAACGCGGGTAGCGCAGGGCGTACATGGTAAAGGCAGCCAGGTCGTAGGCAGAGGAATAGTGACCCGGCACGCCCCAACCAGACGGATTAACCAGGTGGGTATCTGTAAGCCCCATGTTGATGAGCCGCTCGTTCAGGCGGTCCAGGAAGCGTTGTGTACCCTGCTCAGGCGAATCACCCTCCTGCATGCCCAACCCACGCGCCAGGGCTTCGGCCGCGTCGTTGCCGGAAGGCAGCATCAGTCCGTAGAGCAGTTCCCGCACCGTGAACGTCTCGCCGGGGCCAAAACCGACCTGGCTCGCCTCCGGGCTGACCATATCCGCTTCGCTCGTGGTGATCTCGGTCTCTGGCGCACCCTCTTCGATCGATTCCACGGCGGTAAAGATCTTCGTCAGGCTGGCGGGTGCACGCCGCTCGTGCGCATCGCGCTGGGCGTAGATTTCGCCAGTATCCGCGTCAATCACGATGTACGAGGTCGAGGTGATCTGGAGTTCCGGGACTTCCTGGGCGTGCGCCACATGGGCCGGCGCGCGGGACGCCAAACAGGACAGCATCAGCGCCAGGGCGGGAAGCAGGCGCAACACAGACCAGATCCTCGGCATTATGCTTCCCTTCACCATCGCGCCGATGCTAGGCAGAGCCCCCCGGAGCGTCAAGAGATCAGGACTGGCGGCCTCCCGCTGGAAGTCCTGAACGTGGCACCATTCAGCAGTCTCGCGCCGGTCGCCATCTCGGGAAGCTTCAAGCATGTCAGCGTTCACGCGCATTGCCCTGGTTGCGCTCTCCGGCATGGCCGGCCGCATGTTGCGCTCGCGGAAGCACGCTGCCGCCAACGCTGAAAAAACCCGCGCGGCCGGGGCATCCCCTCCGTCACCCTGGCAGGCCACCGCGCAGCCAGCGCTGCCTCCCGATACTCCAACGATTCCGACCGAGGAAACGTCTCGCTCGGACCCGTTTCGCAATCTCACCTACCGCCGCGCGCCACGCGTCGCCTCTGTCGCCGCCCGCAGCCTGCCCATCATCGGTATTCTCAGCACGCTGCTTACGATCACGATTGCCATTGGCACGGTGGCCGGCGAGCTACCGGGGGTCGGACCTGTCGAAGACACGAACCTGGCCTGGGCCGCCACGCTCGTGACCATCTCGATCTGGGCGGTCTATCTGCTGTGGCGGGTGCCGCAGTGGCAGGCCAATGCCTGGGCTCGCCACGCCAATGCCAGTCCTCGCGAACTGTTCGAGATCGAGAACGAGTCGCGCGGCACACTCGGCCAGATCCTGAGTGGCGTCGCGGTGCTCACCGGCCTCATCTTTGCGTGGCAACAACTGGGGCAAACCAGCGACAACCTGCGCGTGAGCCAGGAAGGCCAGATCACTGACCGCTTCAGCCGCGCCGTCGATCAGCTCGGGAGCGACCAGTACACCATTCGCCTGGGCGGGGTCTACGCGCTGGAGCGCATCGCGCGCGACTCGCCGCGGGACTACGGGCCAGTCATGGAGGTGCTGACCGCCTTCGCCCGGCAGGAATCACCTGTCCAGCCGAACGCCAGCGCCACCCCGGCGCCCTCGGCGCCAGGAGTTCCCGCCGATGTCCAGGCGGTGTTCAAGGTTATCGGGCGACGCACGGAAGCGCAGATCGCGGCTGAGCTGGAGGAAGGGCACGGCTGTCTCGACCTCACGCGGGTCAACGCGGTCGGCGCGGACCTGGCCGGAGCCAACCTGCAGAACACTTGCTGGGATGGCTCCGACCTGCGCGGCGCGATCGTTTCTGGCGCGAACCTGTCCGACTCGTACTTCGGTTCCGTCAATTTCCAGCAGGCGAACCTGGACCGGGTTGACGCGGAACGCGCCCAGTTCAACAGCGCGAACCTGGCCCTTGCCAACCTGAGTCAGGGCAATTTCACCGGCGCGAACTTCCTGGCGGCCGACATGACCTCAGCCCTCTTGCAAGGCACAGACCTGGATGGAGCCAGCCTGCTGCGCGCCAGGCTGCAAAATGCAACCGCGTTTGGCGCGACAATGAATGGCGCCAACTTGCTCGACGCCAACCTTTCAGGCGCAGTCCTTGCGGATGCCGATCTCTCTGGCGCCGACCAACTGACAGCGGATCAGGTGACTGCCGCCGTCACCAACTCCGGCACCCGGTTGCCACCCGGGCTTGAAGTGCCGCCGGACTTTTAGCGCGGCACTCGGCGCCTATGGTCGGGACCGCGGGCATTCCACAGGTCGTGCCGCCACGGCGCCAATAGGCGCTGACGTCTCGGGCGCGCCTATGCGGGCGATATCGGCGCTACGTCGGTCAGCAGTTGCAGGTCGCCGCCGACCAACGTGCCTGCCGCCTCGTAGGTGAAACCGGCGCCGCCTTCCCCACCGACGCGCAGGCTGGCTGAGTCTTCGTTCGCCTTGCCCGGCCCGGCGTCCACCACCTGCATCACGAAGGGCTGCTGATCGCCGCCATTGATCGACATGGTGCCGCTGACGTTGCGGAGTTGCTCCTCGCCCTCGGTCCATTCGTACGCTACCGGCCCGACGCTTTCCAGAACCAGACCACCCTCAGCGTTGGGATCCATCCAGCGCACGAACCCCGCCGCCTGCTGCGGTGCGTCTTCAGCCAACTGGGTAGCGAAGAGCACCAGGTTGACGTCGCCGGCCGCGGTCCGCAACACCCCGCCGCCGGTTATGCCAATCAGGCAGCAGTCGCAATCGTCGCCATCGCAGTTGCATCTCACGCACGGCAGGCCCACATTGCCGTCAGGATTCTCCTCCTGGGCGTGCAGAGTACGTGCACCGAGCGCAGAGGCAGAGGTGGAAACGGCGACGGCGGTGGCCGCTCGCAGCACCCCCCGGCGGGGCAGCGCGCGCGCCAGGGCGCGCGCAAGAGCATCAAAACGTCGCGAGTTCATGAGGTCGTCTCCAGAACGTGAACTCATCTCCATCATGGACCAGTCGTCATCCGCAGGCTACACCGCAGAGCCTTCATGTCAACTGGCGTCGGCAACATTTTGTTCCCTGCAAACGCCGGTTTCCATGCAAGGAATCTGGTAACGACCGGCCAATCAGGCTGCCCCGGGTTCTGTCGCAGGGGCGCGGCTATCTCAAACCAGGAGCGGGCGAGGCTTGACACGTCCAGACGCACTGGATAGGATCGCGTCATTGGTCAACCAGTCAACCATTCGTCCCGGCGTTTTGCCGAACGTGTGTGCTGGATGGTTGCTTGAGGTCGTCGGCGCGGACGTCATCCTCATCCGCGCGGCGTGGCGGGGAGAAACGTCGTGGGACGTCTGGACGGCAAGATCGCCGTAGTGACTGGCTCGGCCAGCGGCATTGGCCAGGAGGCAGCCCGAGCCTTTGCCCGTGAGGGGGCCATTGTCGGCTTGCTCGATCGCAACGAGGCTCCACTACTCGCGACGGTGGCCGAGATCGGGCAGAACGCCTTTCCATTGGTCACGGATGTCACGAGCGAAGCGAGTGTCGAAGCAGCCTTTGGCGAGGTGCGCCGTCGCCATGGTCGTCTGGATGTCCTGTACACCTGCGCGGCTGTGCAACTGATCGGCGAGGACGCGCCAGTACACGACCTCGACATCGAGGTCTGGCAGCGCACGCACGACGTAAACCTGCGCGGGGTCTACCTCTGCTGCAAGCACGGCGTGCGCCTGATGATGGAGAGCGGCGATGGCGGCTCCATCATCAACACCGGTTCCCCGACGGGGTTGACGATGTGCGGCGCAGGCTGGCACGCCTACTCCAGTTCCAAGGCGGGGGTCATGGCGTTGACGCGCATCATGGCGTCCGACTACGCGGCCTACGGCATCCGCGTCAACGGCATCGTTCCCGGCACCATCGCCACCACCTTGACCCAACCACTGATCGACGACCCGGAGACGCACGCGAAGCTGGTGGCCATGCACCCCATCGGGCGCGTGGGCACGCCTGCGGATATGGCCGGGATCGCGGTGTTCCTGGCGTCAGATGAGTCGCGGTTTGCCACCGGCGGACATTTCCATGTCGATGGCGGCATCTCGGTACGGTGAGGACAGGATGACAGAGCCTTTTCGCGTAGCCATGACGCGGGACGTGATTCGTCCCGATGGATCGCTCGGCTTCGGCGGCATCGGCGTCGGGCTGATGCAGAACGCGCCGGACGTCGAGATGGTCTTTCTCGACAGACACCCCGGCGCTTTCACGCCAGAGGACCTGGCAGGGTTCGATGCTCTCGCCATGCTCGGCGGGCGCGTGACCGCCGAGACGTTGGCAGGCAACGAGCGCCTGGCGCTGATCGCCCGTTTCGGCGTGGGGTACGACAATGTCGATGTGGACGCCGCCACCGCTGCCGGTGTCTTCCTGACCATCACCCCGGAAGCCGTGCGGCGACCAATGGCCGTGGTCAACCTGACCTACATGCTGGCGCTGGCCAGCCGCATCTTCGCGCAGAACACGCTGACGAAGGAAGGCCGCTGGGCTGACAAGCAGGATGCCCGCGGCATCGGCCTGACCGGGCGGACCCTGGGCACCATTGGCTTCGGCCGTATCGCCCAGGAAACGCACCGCCTGGCCGGTCCGCTCGAAATGCGCTGCCTGGCCTACGACCCCTACGCCAGCGCCGAGGCAGCGCAGGCGGCCGGCGTGGAGTTGGTCGACCTGGACACACTCGTCCGCGAATCGGACTTCCTGGTCGTCGCGGCGGCGCTAACCCCCGAGACACACCACCTGATGAACGCAGACCGGCTGGCCATGATGAAGCCTACTGCCTATCTCATCAGCACCGCGCGCGGCGGTCTGGTCGATCAACGCGCCCTCTACGAGGCTCTGCGCGACGGCAAGATCGCTGGCGCGGGGCTGGATGTCTTCGAGCAGGAGCCGGTCGATCCAAACGACCCGATCCTGACCCTGGACAACGTCATCGTCTCCCCGCATGGGCTCTGCTGGACAGACGAGTGCGAACGGATCATGGGCGAAAAGGTGTTGGGGGCGATCCAGTCCGTTGCCAGCGGGGATCTCCCCGAGACGCTGGTCAACCCGGAAGCGGCCAACAATCCGAAGCAGCAAGCGCGCCTGGCCGCGCTCAGGGCACGAAAGGGCGCGTGATGCGAGAGAACAGCGCGAAGCGTACGCTGCGGGATGGCGGCGTCTCCCTCGGTACGTTTGTCTTCGAGTTCCCGTCGACGGGAATTGGCCGCCTGGCGGCCGAGGCGGGCGCAGAATACGTTATCTACGACATGGAGCACACCGGCTGGAGCATTGAAACGGTGCGCGGCCTGATGGCAACCACGCGCGCGGCAAACGCGATTCCCATGGTGCGTGTGCCCGCCACGGAGTACCACCTGATTTCGCGCCCGCTCGATGTGGGGGCGATGGGGATCATGGTCCCGATGGTGGAGAGCGCCGAGCAGGCCCGGAAGATCGTTGCCTCCGCCAAGTACCCGCCACGCGGGCGGCGCGGCGCAGCGTTCGGGGTTGCGCACGACGACTACACCGGCGGCGACATCATCGCCAAGATGCAGTCTGCGAACGACGAAATCCTGCTCATCGCCCAGATCGAAACGGAGCACGGGCTGGAGAATGTGGACGCTATCGCGGGAGTCGATGGCATCGACGTGCTCTGGATCGGGCACTTCGACCTCACCAACTTCATGGGCATCCCCGGCCAGTTCACGAGCGAGGCCTATCTGGACGCCGTGAAGCAGGTTGTTGCCGCGTGCGAGAAGCACGGCAAGGTAGCGGGCATCATGGTTGGGGATACTGCAACCGGGCAGGCAATGCTGGATCAGGGGTTCCGGGCGATTGCGTACTCGGGCGATCTCTGGATCTATCAACAAGCGCTGCGCGAGGGACTCAGCACCCTGCGCGAGATGGCGTCCGGCCGGAACTGACCCCTGGTTCGTCGCGCACGAGGTTCCTGCCCGTGAAGATTGTCCTGCTTGGTCCTGGTCTGATGGGGGCGCAGATCGCCTGCGAGTACGCGCTGGGCGGCCACGAGGTGGTTATCCTGGCGCGGCGCATGGTCGCCGCTGAGGAGCGCCTGGCGCGCAGTTGGGCGACGGCCCTGGCGCACGGCCTGGCTGCCTCAGACAAGGTTGCGGCCGCGCAGCGGCGCATCCTGCTCACCACTGACCTCGCGCAGACTGCCGGGGCAGCGATCATCGTCGAGTCCGTGGTGGAAGACCTGGCGCAAAAAGCTGAGGCTGTCAAACCGGTGCTGGGTCTGTCCCCGTCGGCCATCGTGGCCAGCAACACCTCGTCCATTCCCATTACGGAGATTGGCGATGCCGTGGGCGCGCCCGCGCAGACCGTCGGCGCGCACTACTGGAACCCGCCACTGCTGATGCCGCTGGTCGAGATCATTCGTGGGGCGGAAACCAGCGACGCCGCGGTCGAAACCATGGAGGAAACGGTCCGCAGCCTGGGCAAACGCCCGGTCCGGATTGACCGCGACGTAGCGGGTTTTGCCTGGAACCGCCTGCAACTCGCGCTGCTGCGGGAGGCTGTCTGGATTGTGGAGCACGGCGTAGCCTCGCCCGCCGTGGTGGACGAGATTGTGCGCGATGGCCTGGCTCGGCGCTGGCGCTACACCGGGCCGTTCCAGACTGCGGCCCTCGGCGGCGCAGCCACGTTCGAGCGAATTGCCGGCAATCTCTGGCCGGTCCTGTCCCAGGCCGACGGCGTGGACGACCTGCGGCAGTGGCTGGACGAGTCACCGGAGACGACGCAGCCTCTGCGCGAGCGGCGCGACTCCGGGCTGGCCGCTGACCTGCGGGCAGACCGCGCGGTTGAGAGGCCCGGCGGGTGAGCGCGTCCTTTCCACAGGGCGATCCGATCCGGCGAGAGACGATGTCCGCCGAGATCGCCCGTCGCCTGGTGGACTACCTGCTCTCGGGGAGCATTGCGCCCGGCTCACGGCTGCCCTCTGAGCGGCAACTGGCCGAAGCGTTCGGGGTGGGGCGGTCGGCCGTGCGGGAGGCGCTGGCCGCGCTCTCGCTGATCGGTCTGATCGAGATCCGGCACGGCGATGGCACGTACCTGAAACGAGCTGATTCCCCGCTCCTGCCACAGGTCGTCGAATGGGGCCTTCTGCTCGGTGAACAGCACACCAACGATTTGATCGAGGCCCGGCAGCGGATCGAGGTCGTCGTGGCCGGGCTCGCGGCAGAACGCCGCAGCGAGGCAGATCTGGCCGCGCTGGAAGTCTGTCTGGCGCGCATGGCCCGCGAGGCGGAAACAGGCAACCACACCGCGTTCGTGGATGCCGACGTTGAGTTTCACCTCGTGCTGGCGGACGCCGCCGGCAACTCAGCCTTGCGTGATGTCCTGGCCAGTATCCAGTCGCTCCTGCGAGCCTGGATTGGCCGCGTCATCGCCGAAGGCCACGAGCAATCCTCCTACGAAGAACACGTCCCCATCGTTGCGGCCGTGCGCGCACAGGATCCAGACGCCGCCTCGGCGGCGATGGACAGCCACATGCGCTCGGCGGCCAGCCGCCTGCATCAGACCCTGGACCGCTCAACCCACGGTGAGCACGTTCAGCCAGAAAGAGAGGCAACCGCGTGACTGAGCCCAGGACAGGGCCGGAGCATTTTCCGGAGCGCGCTTTCCAGTACGGCAAGGATGAGGCGCTCCCCGAGCGGCGCGTGCTTCACGCCGGGCCGGTTACCGCCGTGCTCGAAGGGGGCGACCTCCGTTACGTCCGGCTGGGTGATGATCTCGTTGTCCTGCGGTTGTACGCCGCTGTCCGCGATCACAACTGGAATACCATCGCGCCCCGTTTCACACGGTACAACGTCGAGGACGGCGGCGACCACTTCACCGTGCGCTACAGCGCCGAGCATGTCTCGCCGGACGTCGATTTCGTGTGGGATGGCGTACTCACCGGGACCGCCGACGGCGTGATCCGCGCCGAAATGGCTGGTCACGCGCGGCGGGACTTCCTGAAGAACCGCATCGGCTGGTGCGTGCTGCACCCGATGGAACTGGCTGGGACGCCAGCCTCGACCGGAACACCAGACGGGGTCGTGAAGGGACAGTTTCCCGACCGCATCTCGCCGCACCAGCCGTTCTTCGACATGGAATCCATCACGCACGCCACGCCCTCGGGCGGAGAGGTCACCATCTCGTTCACGGGCGACCTCTTCGAAATGGAAGATCAGCGCAACTGGACTGACGCCTCATTCAAGACCTACTCCACCCCGCTGCGCCTGCCCTACCCTGCCCCCATCTCGGCCGGCGAGCGGGTTATGCAAACGGTCACCATCACCCCGCGAGGCGGCAGTGTCGCCACCGGCGCCGCCGATGACACCGTTGCCGTGAGCGTCGACGTGTCGCACGGCACGCCGCTCCCGCCCATCGGGCTCAGCGCCGCCGGGCACGGCGAGCGCCTGAGCGAGGCGGAAACCGACCTGCTTCGCGCGCTGCGGCCCGCCCACCTGCACCTTGTCCTCGACCTCGGCCAGAACGCCTGGCGCGAGAAGCTGGCCACAGCCGCCGCCCAGGCAGCAGACCTTGACGCTGCGCTCGAACTGGAGGTTACGGGCGGACCAAACTCCTCTGGCTGGGCCGCGCTGGCGGAAGAACTTGGCCAGTCCGGAGTCTCGGTCGTTCGCGTTTTCGTCTATCCGGCTGGCGCGCTGGACTCCACCGCAGAGGAATTGATCGCGGCCAGAGATGCCTTTGCGGCGCGAGACATCACGACACACGTCGGTGGGGGCACGCGCGCGTACTTCACCGAGTTGAACCGCGCCACGTTGCCGCTCGCGGAAATGGAAGTCGCCACCTACACCATCAACCCGCAGGTGCATGCCTTCGACAACGCCTCGCTCACCGAAACGCTGGCCGCGCAGGCCGAGACCGTGCGCAGCGCCCGCGCCATCGTGGGGGAGCGGCCGCTCGCCGTCGGACCTGTGACGCTGGCGCCGCGCTTCAACCCGAACGCGACCGGTGCGGACGCGCCCCTGCCCGAAGGCGCCCTTCCGCCAAGTGTCGACTATCGGCAGCCCTCGCTCTTCGCGGCCGGTTGGCTGGCCGGGAGTCTCAACGCGCTGGCGAACGCGGGCGCGGACGCCGTGACCTACTTCGAAACTACCGGCTGGAAGGGAGTCATCGAGCGGAGCGATCACGCGCTGCGCGTCCTGACGTTCCATTCGTGGCCAGGAATGGTCTTCCCTGCCTACCACGTGCTGGCCGATGTCGCAGAGTTCCTGGGTGGTGAGGTGCTTCCCGTGACGGTGAGTGACCCTCTGCGCGTGCAGGCGCTGGCCCTGCGCGATGGCTCCCGCCTGCGGCTGCTGCTGGCCAACATGCGCGACGGCGACGCCACAGTCACCTTCAGCATGGCCGGGCTCCAGGGCGCTGCGCAACGGGCGCTGAACGCCGCGACGGTTTTTCAGGCTGCCAGCGATGCCGGCGCATTCCGGAAGGCCGTCACAGCCATTCTGGAAACAGGCGACATCCGGTTGACGCTGCCACCCTTTGGCCTCGTCACGCTGGATGGCCATCTCACGCCGGCATAGCGCTGAGGGCAGATTCCCGGACCAAGGCGGTCCGCCACGCAAAGGGGCCTGGCAATGAGTGAATCGGCAATCAAGGTCCCGGTCCGGGACGAGCAGACCGGCGGAGGACGCTCCGTCCTGCGGCGGCTGTTGCAAGTCGATGAGATCGGAGTCATCGGCGCACTGGTGCTGCTGATTGTCCTGCTCTCGCTGACTGCCGGGGACAAGTTTCTGACCGCCCAGAACTTTATCAACGTTTCGCGGCAGGCATCCTACGTCGGCATCATGGCAGTGGGGATGGTCTTCGTCATCGCCATGGGGGACATCGATCTCTCCGTTGGCTCCATCTGGATGCTGAGCAGCGTGATGATGGCCATCGCGCTCAGGGACAACTACCACATCCTGATCGCCGTCGCGGTCTGCATGATCGTGGCCACCCTGTGCGGCCTCGTCAATGGCGCCCTCAGCGTCGCCCTCGGCATCCCGACCATTATCGCCTGTCACGCTTGGCACGCTCAGTCTCTACCGTGGGTTAGGCCTGGTCGTCACCAACGCTTCGCCGGTCTCGGGTACAACCTGGAGACCTGGTTCTTCACCTGGATTGGCGGCCGAGATCCTGTTTTCGGGGTCTGGATCAGCGTCTGGGCCATGCTGATCGTGGGCGTGTGCGGCTGGATCTTGTTCAACCACACGCCGTTCGGCCGCCGCGTGCAGGCCATCGGCAGCAACCGCCAGGCAGCGCTCTTCTCCGGCATCCGCATTGCACGTACGCGCATCCTGGTGATGACCCTGATGGGCTTCATTGTCGGCATTGCCGCCGTTGTAGCGCTGGCGTTCAACCGGAACGGCAGCCCCACCGTCGGTGTTGGCACCGAGCTTGGCGTAATCGCCGCCACCATCATCGGCGGCACTGCCCTCAGCGGCGGCTCCGGGTCGGTCCTTGGCGCAATTCTGGGTGCGCTCATCATCGCCCTGATTCAGAACGGCCTGGCCTTGCTTGCCGTGCCGCCCGCCTGGTCCACCGCGGTCACCGGCATCGTCATCATCGTGGCCGTGACGTTGGACTACCTCATCAAGCGCCGTGCCTGAGCGCGGCCAGTCCCACCACTGCTGACAGGTCCGAAAGGAGGTGCGCTCCCCGCCACAACCCAGGGTACGACGGTTTCACGGACGCCCGCCGCTGGAAGGCCGCAACGTCGCGCGCCGGGTGACGGGTACGCAATGCAAGGGAGTATCAACGTGAACCGCATCCGCACCTTGCTGGCGACAACGGTGGTCACCACCCTGCTCGCCGGCCCGGCCATCGGGGCCATGGCGCAGGACGCCACCCCCGCCACTGATCACAGCGATATCGAGATCGCCTACGTTTTGCACGGCCTGAACGCCTTCACCGAGCGCATCAAGACCGGTGCTGAGGATGCTGGCCGCGACTATGGCGTGACGATCGAAATCTTCGGTGACGCTTCCTTTGACACCCCGACGCACCAGGCGTTTTTTGACGCCGCGGTCCAGCGCGGCTTCGACGGCATCGCCGTGGTGACGTTGCCTGGCGACCAGTGGATAACGCCAATCCAGCAGGCAGTGGACGCGGGCATTCCGCTGGTCGGCGCGAATGTCACCGGCCTGGAGACCGGGCTGACCGCGTGGGTCGGCCAGGACGAATACAACTCAGGCGTGATCCTGGGTCAGCAGATGCTGCAGCAGCTTGAAGCAGCCGGCAAGACAGAGGGCAAGGTCGCTGTCGGCATTTGCGCCGCTTCCGCCCAGGTGCTCCAGGACCGCGACGCTGGACTGCGCAAGGCGTTTGAAGGCAGCGCCTTTGACGTGCTGGAGGCCCAGGAGGTCCTGATCCCCGTTCCGGACAACTATGGCCGGTGGGAGAACGTGATGGCAGCCAACCCGGATGCCGTGGCGGCCGTCGGCCTCTGCTCCATCGACATCCCGAACCTGGCGCAACTCAAGGAGCGCACGGGCGGAGAGTGGCTGATTGGCGGCTATGACCTCGATCCGCCGACCCTGCAGGCGATCAAGGATGGTTGGGCCCAGGTCACCGTGGGTCAGCAGGAGTATCTGCAGGGGTACCTGCCGGTGCGCATGCTGGCTGAGCACCTCATCAACGGCACGCCGCTGGTTGAGGCGTGGGAGGAGACCCCAACAGAGGTCGTGACCATCGACAACGTCGATGACTACGTGACGCGCCAGACCGACAATCAGGCTCAGTACGACTACTACCAGGCTTACATGGATGAGCACTTCGCGGACCTTGAAGCTGCGGGGCGCCCGTACGACGACCTCCGCACGCCAGGCATGCCGCGCGCGACACCGGCGTCGTAACAAGAAAGCCTGACTCCTGCCCTCTCGCACGTTGCACGGGGCAAGAGAGGCGGACCTTGCGCCCCGAGAGGGCCGCTCTCCCGCACGTCGGGAGAGCGGCCAGCATGAGGGCTACTTCGCGAGCACCCAGACATGTGCACAAGGCCAATCTCATGACCGACTCCCCGAACCCTGACGAAATCATCCGCCTCGACCAGGTGGTCAAGCGCTTTGGCGGCATCACTGCCGTCAACGATGTCTCCTTCGGCATCAAGCGCGGCGAAATCCACGCGGTGGTGGGCGAGAACGGCGCGGGCAAGTCCACGATCATGAAGATGCTGGCGGGGGTGCATCAGCCGGACAGCGGCACACTCGTGCTTCGCGGGCAGCCGGTCACCATCAGCAACCCGCTGCACGCACGTAACCTCGGCGTCAGCATCGTCTTCCAGGAGTTAAACCTGTTCCCGCACCTGACTGTGGTGGGAAACATTTTCGCCAATCGTGAACCGACCGTGGGACCGGGGCTTCTCAACGAGCGGCAGATGGTAGCCGCCACCAGGAAGATTCTCGATGAGATGGGCGTCAACCTCGATCCCCACACCAGAGTGGGACGTCTTTCCGTCGCCGAGAAACAACTGGTCGAGATTGCGCGCACACTGCAGCAGGAGTCGGACATCATCATCATGGATGAGCCGAACTCCGCGCTCAGCGCGGCCGAAACCGAACGTCTCTTTGCGCTCCTGCGCCGCCTGCGCGATCAGGGCCTGACCATCATCTACGTCTCTCACCGTCTGGAGGAGGTGTTCGCTATCAGTGAGAGCATCTCGGTCATCCGCGACGGGCGCTACCAGGGAACCTGGCGTATCGAGGAGACGTCCATTCCGGAGATCATCGCCCAGATGATTGGCCGCCGCCTGGGAGACGCCTTCCCCCAGCGCGAACCTGCGCCACCGGACGCCCGTGTGGCCCTCGCCGTGCGCAACCTCCGCGCGGGGCGCGAAATGGGGCCGGTGGACTTCGAGGTGCGCGCCGGGGAGATTCTGGGCTTCGCCGGGCTGGAAGGCTCCGGTGTGGGAGACGTGTTCAACGTCCTCTTCGGGCTGGAGAAGCCACACGCCGGTCAGGTGGTGTACCAGGGACGGAGTTCCCCACCCCGGTCCCCGTTTGACGCCATCAGGCAGGGCTTTGCGCTGGTTCCCGCCAACCGCCGTGATGAGGGTCTGATGACCGACTGGTCGGTGCGGCGCAACGCCAGCCTGGCGGTGCTGGACAAGCTCCTGGACCGCCTCGGCCTTATTGACCGCGCCAGGGAGCGGCAGCTCACGAACGACTTTGTGCGCAGGCTCAACGTGGCCACGGACAGCATCGACAAGCGGGTTGTGAACCTCTCCGGCGGCAACCAGCAGAAAATCGTGGTGGCGAAGTGGTTGGCGACCGGCCCGGAAATCCTCATCCTGAACGATCCAACGCGCGGCATCGACGTTGGCGCCAAATCAGAAATTTACGCGCTCTGCGACGAGTTGGCGCGCGGCGGCCTGGCGCTTCTCTTTACCTCCTCCGAGATTGAAGAAACCCTCGGCGTCTGCGACCGCATCCTTGTCTTCCACCGGGGCCGCATTCTCCGCGAATTCGCACGCGGCGAAGCCAGCAAGGCTGATGTCCTCCACTGGATCGCCGGAGGTGGCTCCACCGATGTGGAGCAGGTCGACGCAGCGAACGGCGAGGCCCCTCGGCTGACGGAGATCGGCCAGGTGCTGCAGGGCGACGGTTCGATGTCCGGCCGCGACTCCCGGGTGTCGTCCTGAGCTTGCCGAAGGACCTCGTTGCCCTACCGCCACCATGCGGAGCGCCGTCCACCTGCGCGTGTCATCGTGACGAACGACATCCTTCCTCCGTCAGGATGACGCGCAAAGGTCGTCGGGGCCTCGTGCCGCCTTGACGCTGATCCAAGATTCTGCGCCAAGCTCGGGACGACGCCTCCAGGTCACGGCTGGCACGCGACCTCCGCGCCGGGCAATGACTGAAACGCCACCCAGCGCAGAGGAGCTGCGAATCCGGCCCTACTCCCCGCCTGGTCCCAGTAACGCCAGCGCCGCGAGGGCGTACGCCCTGGTGGCGTCCAGAACTTCGTCGATGCCAACCCACTCGTCGGGTACGTGCGCCAGCCTCGGGTCGCCGGGGCCGTAGATGATGGTCGGGATGCCCCGAGCCGCAAAGTGCCGGCCATCAGTCGCCATGCTGAAGCCAGTCAACTCGGTCGAGAACCCGAGATAGCCGTTCGCCGCCAGCATGGCCGTCGCCAGTGCGCCGTCCGGATCGCTCATGGTGGCAGGAATTGCCTCCTGCGGGTTTTCCACCTCGACCGTCATGCCCGAGAGACCCGCGATCGCCTGCTCGGCAATGGCGCGAATCTCGGCGGTGGTCTCGGCCGGGTCCTCGCCCGGCACCAGGCGGCGGTCAATGAAAATGGAGCAGCGGTCCGGCACCACGTTCGACTTCACGCCACCGTCGATCAGGTTCACCGAGGCGGACGAGGGTTTGAAGTACGGGTGCGTACGCTGGGCCAGTTGCGGTTGCAGTTCCTTGTTCAGCGCGACGATGACATGCCCGATGCCTTCAATGGCATTGGCGCCTTCCCAAGGGAGGGCGCCGTGGGCTGTGCGGCCGAAGACGGTGATCCTGACGCCGGCGGTGCCTTTCTCGCCGATGGCCACGCGGCCCAGCGTCTGCTCGCCAACGATCACGCCGAACGGGTTCAGGCCCGCCGCCTCAATGACGTGGATTGCGCCGGCCCCGCTCGTTTCCTCGTCCGCGACCTCCGTCACGGCCAACTGCCCACGGAGGGCGACCCCGGAACGCGCCAGCGCCACCGCCCCCATCACCTGGGCCGTCACGCTCGCCTTGTCGTCGCCCGCGCCGCGCCCGTAGACGCGCCCATTGGCGATCTGGCCGCCGAACGGCGGGTATTGCCACGCGGCTTCATCGCCGATGGGAACCACATCCAGGTGGGCATTGAAGGCAAGTTGCGGGCCCTCCGGGTTGCCCCAGGTCGCGACCAGGTTCGGCTTGCCCGGCGCGTGGGTGAACTCCTGGACGGCGAACCCGGCGCCATCCAGCGGCACGCGGCACGCGCGCACCGCCTCCACGACATCGCCCGGCGGGTTCACAGAGGGTACGCGCACGAGAGACTGCAGGAACGCAATGGTTTCATCAGCATCGATGGCGGCCAGCACGGCCTGCGCGTCGGCATCACGGAATCCGACCGCCCTGTTCTCTGTCACGCGGCGCTCTCCTGACCTTCTGGCCTACCCCCTCCAGGGGGCAAATCGTGGAGCGCCAGTATACTGGCGGCCTGTGGCACGCGAACCGCCCTGCGCGGCTCAAAAAGGAAAGGTTCCTCATGGCCAGGCCAAAAGTCGTCATGGTCCTCGCGAACAACTTCGAGGATTCCGAGGCCATCGAGCCCAGGAATCACCTGGAGGCGCTCGGCGCGGATGTGGTGACCGTCGGCGTCGAAAAGGGCACGGTGAGCGGCAAGAAGGGCGCGACGCTTGAAGTCGAGAAGACCTTCAGCGAGGTCAGCCCGGACGAGTTCGAGATGCTGGTCATCCCCGGCGGCGGCGCGCCGGAAAACTTGCGCATCGTTGACGACGCGGTGGCCTTCACCCGGCGCTTCGTGGAGAGCGGGAGGCCAGTCGGCTCCATTTGCCACGGCCCGCAGCTCCTTATCTCGGCGGATGTCCTGAAGGGCCGCACCGTCACCAGCGTCAACAAGATTCGCGATGACATCAGGAACGCCGGCGGCAACTACGTGGACAAGGAGTTGGTCGTCGATGACAACCTGATCACCTCCCGCGTGCCGAAGGACCTGCCCGCGTTCAACAACGCGCTCGGCAAGGCGCTGGGACTGGCGTAGCAGAGCGCACCGCAGGCGATGTACACACCATCAGGCTTTGGCGCGTCCGAGCTTGGCGATATCGAGGTCGTCCCGGACGGGGACGACCTCCACCTGTTTCACCTGACGCTGCCCAACCACGATGTGGTCCAACACGCGGTCAGCAAGGATGGGCTGAGCTGGCAGCCGCTGCCTGCAGCCCTGCGCACGGGCGACCCCGGCGCGGTGGATGATGACCAGATCTGGACCATGAGCGTCACACCCCGGCCTGATGGTTCGGGGTGGATCATGCTCTACACCGCGCTCAGTACTGCCGAGCAGGGCCGCGTGCAGCGCGTGGGGTTGGCCGATTCCACCGATCTCACCCACTGGCGAAAGCGACCGGACCTGCCGGCGATCTCGGCTGATCCGCAGTGGTACGAGGCGGATCCGGCGACGGTGGGCGCGGTCTCATGGCGCGATCCCAAGCCCCTGCGCACCGGCGATAGCTACCTCGCCACCATCTGCGCCCGCGAGGCCAGCGGGCCACTCTCCCGGCGCGGTTGCGCCGGGTTACTCGTGTCCCGCGATCTGGAGCATTGGGAGGCCCGGCCACCACTGTTCACGCCGCGCCGCTACTGGGACCTGGAGTGCCCTCAGGTTGTCCGCCTGGCGACGCCCGCCGGGACGCGCTGGGCACTCGTGGCGTCCGTCATGGAGGACCGCTCCCTCCGCTACTGGCTGGCGAACGATCCGCTGGGGCCGTATCGCGTGCCGCCCGGCGGCGATATCCTGGCCCCGGCCGGGCACTACGCCGCCCGCGCCACGCGCTGGCAGGAGCGCGATCTGCTCTTCGCCTGGCATCAGCCCCGCCTGCACCAGGGGTGGCAATCCACGCCGCACACGGTGGATTGGGTCGAGGCGCGCAACCCGTTCGGCAAGTTCCTGGCGCCGCCATTGGAAATTGCGCCACGCGAGGATGGCAGCCTTGCGTTGAGCTCCTTCGCAGGCTGGAAAACGTATGAAGGCAGCGCATGGCAACCGGTCCCGGCTGACTGGAGGCAGCGGGCCGTCGCGACCACGCGCGTGGCCTTTGCCGCCCCACCCGCCCACGACTTCCAGCTTCGCGGCGAGCTCAGGCTAGATGCGGCTCGCGGCGGGCTCGCGCTCCGTGTGGATGATGACAGCAGCGGGCTGTACATCGAACTTACGCCGGGCAGCCGCACAGTCTCGCTGCAGCGCTGGGGCATCCGGCTCCGAGACATGGGAACGTCGCGCGGCCTGACCTTTGACGTGCTGCAGCAGGCGGAACTCCACGAGCCATTCAGCGCCGGCGAGCCGGTGGGAATGACCCTGCTCAGTGTGGGACCGTACGTGGAGTTTTCCATCAACGACGAGGTTGTGCTTGCCACCATGACTGGTCGCCCCAGGCATGGCATGTGTGGGGTGTGGGTAGAGGACGGCGACCTCCACGCCAACCACGCACGTTGGGTAGCTATGCAGCAACCAGCCCCGGCGCCAGCAACGTCGCGCCAAGGAATCAGGAGACAGGAGCACGGATCGGCATGACGGAAAGCAGCACGCCGCCACATCGCCCGGGCGATGCCTTGCAGCGGATCAGGAACGCCAGGGCGTGGATCTTTGACATGGATGGCGTGTTGTACGTCGGGGCCAACGTTCTGCCTGGCACGAACGAACTGCTGGATGCCCTCACGCTGCGCGAGCGGCAGGTGATGATGGCGACCAACAACTCGATGGCGACGCCCGAGGCGTACGAGCAGAAGTTGGCCGCCATGGGCATGCATGTCCCGGCCGACGCCGTCCTTACCTCTGCGACTGCCACTCGCGACTACCTGCTGCGCACGCTGCCGCCTGACTCCGGCATCTTTGTGATCGGGATGCCTGCCTTGCGGGAGCAGGTTTTCGGTGGTACGCCGTTTCACCCGGTGCAGTTTGGCGAGGAAGACCCGGCGGCGCTGGTTATTGGCCTCGACCTGAACTTCACCTATGACAAGCTAAAGCAAGGGCTGCAGGCGTTGCAGCGCGGCGCCCTGTTCGTCGCGACCAATGCGGATACCACCTTGCCGACCGAAAACGGCCTGGCGCCGGGCGCTGGCAGCATCGTAGCGGCGCTGGCGGCAGCCGCCGGGCGCAAGCCGATCGTGATCGGGAAGCCCGAGACGCCGATGCTGGAGGACGCCATGATGCGCATGGGCGTCAGCCCCAGCGAGACGGTGATGATCGGGGATCGCCTGGACACCGACATTCTGGCGGGCTATCGCGCCGGAACCAACACCGTGCTCGTCCTGACCGGCGTCTCCACGCGCGACGACCTGATCATGGCCGCGGCCTTGCCAGACCTGATCGTCTCTGATCTGCCGTCGCTGGTCGCAGCACTCACGCGAGAGGATTGACTCATGCTTGACGCCCGGGCGTCCGCCGTGCTCGACCGGCTCTACGCCGAAGATGCCGCCCAGCGCGCCGCGGGGCTGCCACGGTCGCAACGCACGCGCAACGTGGACCGGGAGACCGGGGAGTGGCTGAACCTGGTGATCCGGGCCACAGGCGCCAGGCGCATCCTGGAGATCGGGTCATCCAACGCTGTCTCCACCATTCTGCTGGCCGACGCGGCCCGCGCCAACGGCGGCCACGTCACCGGCTCCGAGATCATTCCAGAACGCGCCGCCGAAGCTAACCGCAACCTGGCGGAGGCGGGGCTGGCGGATGTGGCGACAGTGATCGCCGGCGACGCGCTGGAGATCACCGCCAATCTGGAAGGGCCGTTCGACCTCGTCTTCATCGACGCCGAGAAGGCTGACTACTCCGCTCATCTGCTCTCAATCATCGACCGTGTCCGGCCCGGCGGCCTGATCCTGGCGGACAATGTGGTCTCGCACGATATCTCCGCGTACCAGCGCCTGGTGCGGGAGCGGGACGACCTGGAGACCGTCACGATTCCGCTGAACCGGGGTATCGAGTTCACGTTGAAACGAGGCTAGTGCCCCTTGGCGTGAACCACGGAACTCTGTATACTTGGCAGGCCTTGCGAGGTGATTCGCGCGCCGGCCTAGCTCAGTTGGTAGAGCAGCTGTTTCGTAAACAGCAGGTCTCCGGTTCGAGTCCGGAGGTCGGCTCCGGCCCAGCCGGTCGCGAAGAATCGACGCAAGCAGCCAGCCGAAGTGGCGGAACCGGCAGACGCGCTACGTTCAGGGCGTAGTGAGGGTAACCTCGTGGGAGTTCAAATCTCCCCTTCGGCACCGCGGATCTCCTGAGACAGAGCCTACCCCCATGCGCTGACCACGGCGGATGGGGTCTGTTTCGGGAGGGATCCTGCACGTTGACAACCTGAGGATGGGTGGGCAAGGATGGTCGCTGGCGCCCTGGCGTCAGAGGAAAGTCCGAGCTGCACAGAGCGTGGGTGCCTGGTGAAAGCCAGGGAGGCGTGTGGGCAACTGCACGTCGACAGTCCAGATTGGCGCGCGGCTTGCCGCGTGAGAGCAACAGAGACCAGGCCGGCAGGCAACTGCCGGAGTGAAAAGGGCAATCCTCCCCGCAGCAATCTCCGAATCGGCCGCTTGCAGGTTGCTCGCCAAGGCCGGAAGACGAGAGCCGTCACGAAGGCGACGACGTGGCCGGTCCGTGACAGGACCGAGAGAGATGACCATCAGGAACAGAACTCGGCTTACTCTCCCACCCTCCTCACTATGGTGCCTATAGCTCAATCGGCAGAGCGCTTGTCTGTGGAACAAGAGGTTGCGGGATCGTGCCCCGCTAGGCACCCCAGAATCTGAGCACGTCCAGGTTAGAACTACGCGGTCGGGGAGGAATCCCCGGCCGTTGCTTTTTTCTGCATGTCGTCCTCATCCTCCTTCGCAGCCTGGCGTCAGCACCGCACTCCGGCCCGAACCACCCCACGGTCTACCTCGCCCTTGGCAGACTTGGAAAACCTATTGCGTTGGTGAAGATATCGTGATACAAGACATGTGTTGCAAGCTGTTCGCTGACCTGACCAGACGCCAACCTGCGGACGACAACGTGAATCTCAGCCGGGAAGATCTCCCGGAAACACCCTTGTCTCAATTGACAAATCACAATTCACCGGTAGTCAGTTGTTGCGCTACTTAGCGCACGTTGACACGATACATTTGCAGCTCGGAGGCGATTCAGCCTGAGCACGCTCACCGGGCGAGGTGGAGAGAATGGACACAGGCCATGCCAGCGGAACCTGATCCTCGACTCGGCTTGTCGGAGTATTTGGTCGGACTGATCGCAGAGCTGAGCGACATGGTCTCGCGGACGCGCAAGGCAGACCTGGACTTCGGCGTGACTGACATCTCGGTCGAACTTGATGTCGAGTACACCGTCACGCTACGACAGAACCAGGCGCAGCCGGAGTTCTGGGTGCTCCACAGCGATTGTGCACCCGCAGCGCACGAGGAGCCCGCTGAACGCTGCCACTCCCAGCGCCTGACGCTCCGGTTGACCCCAGGCGCTGAGGGCCCCGAAGACGGGGCAACCACAAGGTCAACGCCGGGCAGCACGCTGCCTCCAGCAAGCTGGGGCGACAACGACAAGAGCTAGCTTGTGATGCTCGATCTCGTGATTTCGGCGGGTAGTCGCCGTTCTGATCAACCGAGCAGGCAGGAGTGATCCACTGTGGACATGTTGACCTCACGCGAACTGGGCAGCGGATTAGGCGCCCCGACATTCTCCGTGAAGGTGCGCGGAATCACGTATCTCTGGGGGTCGGCCGGGATCTCGAAGAACCTGAAATTCGAGAAGGCCCTGGTGCTCTTCATTGCCAACGACCCTGCCGGCGAAGCGGTCAAAGTCGGAACGCAGGTTGCATCCGGAGCAAAGACCGAACTCGGAATCCTGCAGCCAGGTGAGCGCATGTCGGCGCCCGTCAACGACATTTCGGGGGTTTACGCCGATTGCACGTCGGAGTCGCTCGTTCACTGCATGATCTACTGATCGGGCAAGCTACCAGGGGTTTCCAGGGGAGAACGTGCTATGGCCGTCGCCAAGGTCATCTCCGCAGTCGCACAACCATCCCAATCCGCATTTCTCTGTTTCGAAGTCGGCGGCATCCTGGATTGGCTGCATGTAGGTCTGGGGGCTACCGTCTCCGACATCCCCTTCGAAAAGCTGAGCAGCCAGATACGAAATGATCCAACTGACCCGGCAGACCCGTCTCGACTTCAGTTCGACGCCGCCAGGATCATGGCGCTCTCGTCTCCCTATGCTGTGGCGTCCCTCCGCTGTGAAATGAACAAGGCGGCACTGGACAGCGCAATCAACACGCGCCAGAACATCTACTTTTCCAAGTACGCGAATGCGCCGCTTGTCATTTCCACAATTCGCGGCTCGTACTCGCGGACGTCGCCCGCATCGAAACCGAACCTGCTCGGAATCCTCGACGATATCGCGCAGGAGCAGGCATCGGCGCTGCAGGAAGCGTATGTGGAGGACGAGCGCACCGGTGTCGTGAAGGGGCCAACCAGCAGCATAGAGACAAGCGCAAGAAACGGTGGAGATGCGCTGCGGTTCAGCAACTTCACCCAGGAGAGCCGGAGGCTGGGCGCCATGCGGGACGCTCCCATGCCTGCCTACTTGCCAGACCTGGAATACTGGGGCAAGTTCGGTCAGCCCGCGCCGCTGGCCAGACGTGTCGTCTGGAATCGCCCCGATAACTCCGTACTCACGGCCGGCTACAACTTCGAGTGGTCCACAAACAGTGGCTGGGCCTCAGGCTCGCAATCCGCCTGGAACACCGACGTCGAATACCGAACGCCCTATCACGAAACACGCGCAAGACACGTACGAGCGCACATCAGCCTCATCGACCAGAAGTTTGAGTCATACATGCTCGAGCAGAACATCCCGCATCTCGAAACGATCTTCACGAATGAACTCGCCGCTATCGACAATGATGTGTACCAGTTTCAGATCGCGCTGCTGCGCTCCTTCATGATTTCACCCATCCCGGGTGTCGTGACCGGAATCTACAAGAACCCAGGCGACGGGATAAGCGCGGGAGAGCCAGTTCTGCGCGTCGAAAACAACGATATCGTGCATCTCGTCGCAAACCTCGTGCATCGCGGCCCGATCACGCTCGGGGCGACTGCTACGGTCACATCCACGCTGTTCGGGCCGGCTGATCCGGTGACGACCCTCTCAGGGCCTGTCCTCGCCGCACGGGGCCAGGGAGACGGCAACCGGTGGGAAGTCGTCGTCGAGGTGCACAACCTCGATGCAGCCGGAAATCACATCCTGCCCCTTGGGTACGGCTTCGACCGGGAGTTCACGCAAGTCACGATTTCGTGAGTTCTCCGGGTCTGCCGCGCGCAGGCAGATACCCGACGGCATTGTTCAGGATCATCAGAAACCAGTTCGCATCCGGTCGAAACGCAGGCGTGGGAGCGAGTTGTGTCACCACCCGAAAGCCCTCCAAGTTCAGGCGGCAGCGGCAGCAGCCCAGGCGGGAGTGGCCCGAGCGGCAGCGACATCAGCGCCCTTCTCGCCTACATGAACCACTGGAGCTTCGGGACAGACGGCGACTACACCGGCAACGGCGGCTACGGCGGTGAGAACACCGGGCCAGTGGGCTCCGAACCGCCAAGACAGCCGCACCCAGGACCGATGACGCCGCCGGACACGGTCAGGGCGTCACCGCAGCGCCCCCTCGGCCAGCCAACCCGGCGACCTGGCGATGGCGGTTTCCGGCGGGGACTGGAGCCGTACACCGGTTTCCAGCCCTTTGACGACGAGCTGTTTTCCTTCGCCGGTCAGGAGATCGACCCCTTCTCGGGCACGGCCCTGGGCAGCGATGGCCTGGATCCGTTTACCGGTACGCGCCGCATGGACCCGTTCACCGCGATTCCGCCTGCCAGGCAGACGGAGAGCGCCCCCGCGTTCGTTGCCAACCGGCGGGATCGCGTGCTGCTGTCGCCCAACCTGATTGCAGAGAACGGACCGATCGCCTGCGACTCCCGGTTCACAACCTGTGTTCCCCCGATGAAGAGCGATTTCAATCAGTCCAGCCTGGCGAACACGATCCAGGTCGAGATGGACGAGAGCTACAACGCCATTCTCCAGCACATGGAGGGCAAGGCGCAGATTGCCAGTACGCCCAGGGTCGACGTGCATGAGGCCGCGTCGGCTGCCCAACGGGTGACGCAAAGTGACGACTACAAGCTCGCGTTCCAGGTAAACCTCCTGCGAGACCACCCGCTGGAGGTGCAACGGTCGGCAGTCTGGGCCGGACTGGGCCACATGGCGGTCGGAGGCGTCACGGCAGTCGGTTCGGCCCTGCTCATCTACGGCACGGGAGGGCTGGCCTTGCCCCTGATCGGCGCAATGGGCCTCTCGACCGGTATTGCCGAGATGTCATCCGGCGCCATCCTCATCTTCAGCGGCGCCAACAGCACGGAAGTGATCCGGATGAGCGGCCAGCTCGACCAGGCCTTCGCGCTCACCTCGTCGCCGACATCCCTGGTGTTTGGAACGACTGGACTCGTCCTGAGCGATGGCAATGCCGACGTGGCGTACCGGTTTGCGGTCGTCGGCGGACTCGCTGAAAATGCCGCGACGTTTCGAGGGAACCCGTCCAGGCTCTACGGGGCAATTGCGCCCGGCGGCGTGGCGACCAGGGGCGAACGTGGGGCGGCCTTGCTTCTCGCGAAGGATGTCACGACCCTGGGGCACAACGCGCGCGTGGAGAGTGTGGGAACGGCTGCCTCACGACTGGGTCGCGAAGTAACCGGGACACGTCAGTCCGGGCTCATCAATCCTCGCGCAGGCGAGGAGCTGTTCGTTGGTGAGTGGCTCAATCGAAACCTGCAGCATTCACTCGACAACACTATGACGTCGTTCGTGGCCGACCCCCGCACGATGGCGACCCTGGTGCCGTCGAGTATCCCCTACAAGGCGATCCCGCAGTACGGAGGCTACGTGATCGAGTACGGAACGAAAGCCACCGTGGAAGGAAACTGGGCGCTCAATTCCATCGTCCAGGGGGTGCCTCAATCGTCACAGATGGTGCGCGGGGGTGCCCCGGACCTGGTGCTCCGCCCGCAGTTCGCCGGCTGGAACCTGAAAGGGTGGGACATCACAACCTTCCGGGCAGCGGCCACCAAGGCTGACCGAGGTGTTGACTACACCTTCGTCACGTACACCGTCGATTGGGGCGCCCTTGGACTGTAACCCTGCTCCAGAGCATGAGGCTGGCAGTGTGACGCATCTCACGCGAGCCCTCAGGCAGGACATTGGTTGAAGCCTGCGGAGTATCACCAAGGATCACGCGTTTCAATCATCAGGCTCGTCGGATGAACGCACGAGGAGGCACGAGTCATGGCGCAGTCGATTCGCATCATCTACCGGAACCGCCAGGGACGCCACAAGATGAACTTCAACTGGCCTCCCATCACGAAGCGATCCGCAGTCATTGTTACCGCCGCAGAGTGGAGGGCTGGCTCAGACCCGTTCGATTCCACCGGACGACCCAATCCAGGCGAGGCGAACGTCTATGTCACCAACATCGGGCCGCACGACCCGGAAGGTGGCGACGGCGGCGTCGAGTTCTACCTGCATGTCGATTGGGACAGCCCGCTGCATGTCCAGGTCACCATCACGGTGCTGGAACCTGTGGTCGAATACATCGTCGTCGACTAGCCGATCCGATTCGAGGATGCAATAGGCTGATGCTCGATCTGGCTGCCCGGATCGAGCGCCCTCACAATGCCGGTCAAGTGGCACTCTACGTCCGCCCGGCCATGCTGAGAGCCAGCGGCCCCATAGCCCATCGTTCGTCGTCTTTGAACGAGGCGACAAGAAAGAAGGATGGATACTCGCCTCAAACGACTGGGCTCCTCAGCCACTCACGAGGGAGATGCGTGGACATCCTCGACCACATGCTGGAACATGACCTCTGGGCGACCCGCGAACTGCTGGCAACCAGCACCGGGCTGTCAGATGCGCAGCTCGATCAGCAGTTCGAAATCGGGCACCGCACACTGCGGGCAACGTTCGAGCACCTGGTGTTCAACATCGAGGCGTGGACGGCCATTACTGCGCAGACTCCGCTCGAACGGTTTCCGCCAGGTCCATCACTGGCAGACATTGCAGCGCGATACGACCGGGCCCAGGCGGCCTTCGCAGCCCTGGCCCACCGCCTGCGCGATGACCGTCGCCTGGATGTCATGCTCACCGATCACTTCGATGACCAGCAGTCGTATGGCGCGGCGGTGATCCACGCGCTCCTGCACAACGAAGGTCACCGGACCGAGATCCTGCACATCCTGGCGCGCCGCAGCGTCACCGAGCCGCCAGAGGTCGATCACGCGTTGTGGGACCACATCCGGCCTCACGAATCGATCAGCTGACCGCAGCGTCCGATCCGGGCTACGGGGTTGGCGTGGCCCCTGCCATTGTGCTCGGTCCCATCACGATCATCAACGCGGTCACCAATTCCATCGTGGTGTTTCGCATCTCTCCGTCCGCCGAGGCGGGAATGAGGGTCATGTCCCCCACGCCCAGCGTTCCCTGTTCACCCGCCGCGACCAAAGTCGAGAGTTGAAAGAGATCGCCGTCCACGGTGGGTGAACTCATCGCCTGGTTCAGCGCCGATTGCCGCGAGATGCTCCACGGCTGGTTGGCAACCATGATCGTGAGTTCCCCTTTGTCGACGAGAATCAGCGTGTCCGCTGCGTCTGGCCCGGCGGCAAACGGCACGCTCACGCCGGGCGCAAACTCGGCGCGGACCACGAGGAGATCGGCAGACGGCGGGAGGGTGACCCCCGGCAGCAGGCCGACCAGCGTGGTGCTGAACGTCGAGAGGTCAGGCGACACGGGTTGCGGGGTCGCATCCTGTGCCCTTGCCGGGTCCGGTGCGTTCAACACCAGCAAGGTCGCTACCGCCAGGGCCATGACCATCAGCGCACGATATCCCACCTTGCCCGCTCCCCACATTGTGCTCTTCAGACTCGCCGCCGGGCAGACCCTGCCCGGCGCTACACCTGCGCGACAGGCCCGTACGCTTGCGGGTCCGCGCCGCGTTCTAGCCGCGATCCAGTTCCTCCAGCACCGCGCCAAAGCGGTCCCAGGAATCTGGCACGTTTGGTTGCAGTCGCACCTGGACGTGCGACACGCCAACATCCGCGTAGGCGCGCAGCCCGGCCGCAATCTCTGCGGGGGTCCCCGCCAGAGGCGTCACGCCCTTCGGCGCTGGCCGCTCCGGGCCAATCGCCACAAGCGTCGTGGCGGTCTTCATGATCTCGGAGGGATCGCGGCCAATCGCTTCACACGCCTCATCGACCAACCGGGCGTACGGCGCCACCCCGGCGGCACTGTTCCCGGTGTTGGTCCACCAGATGTTCCAGGCGTCACCGTAGCGGGCCAGCAGGCTCAACATGCGTGGGGCGAGCGACCCGATCATGATCGGCGGCCCCCCCTCGCGTGGCCCACGCGGTCGTAGTTCGCACTCCTCAGCCTGCGAGTAGGTCCCATTGAAGGTGATCTTGCCGCTCCGCAACAGGCCGTGCAGGATGTGCAACGCTTCCTCAAAACGACTCACCCGGTGATCGAACGGATAGCCGAACGCTGCGAACTCGGCCTCGTTCCAACCAGCGCCGATCCCCAGGATCAGGCGGCCACCGGAGATCTCCTCGATCGTGTCCGTCATCTAGGCCAGCAGCGCCGGAATGCGAAACGCCGTGCAGATGACAAGCGTCCCCAGTTCCGCGCGACTGGTGACTGCCGCCAGCGCCGCGAGCTGCGACATGCATTCCCATGCGCCCCGTGGCTCGGTGTCTGGCGCGCGGTGGATCAGGTGATCGGTTACCCAGATCGAATCAACGCCAATCGCTTCGCCAATCTGCGCCATCTCTCGCGTATCGGACCAGCGCGCGGTCTTGCCGTCAAACTGCCGCTCATGATCCGGCAGGAGCAGCCCCACCTTCAACCGCCTTGCCCGCTCTGTCCCTGACCCCGCAACCACGACGTACTCCCACCCGCACCTGACGCTTCGGAACGACGTCCGTGCATTATGCGGCGAGTCGCTTCGGAGCGGGGGACGCACCCACGGGCGCGGCGAAGGGTGAGCTGCGGTTCACGGTGCGCTACGCAGCGGGAGTAGCGGGTGGTTCGACCTGGATCACGGAGCCTTCTGTCGCGACGGCGGCGCCCACGTCCTCTGTCTCTGTGTCCGGCGCGTCCCCAGGCGGCGTTGCAGTCGCGTCCTCGGCCACAATCTCGTCAACGGTTGCGGTTTCGTCCGCAGTCTCGACTTCGGCGGCCACCAGGGCGACCACCGGGCTGAGGAAGACGCTGATGTTTGTTGTCCCGTTCGCGTCATCGGCGGCCATGAAAATGGTTCCCGCGTAGCTCGAACCATTCTGCGGCGTCAGGCCAATAACGAACCCGCCGAGTTCATCCGGGATGCCGCCAAGATCCGCGCAGGCAATCGCCGCGCCGGGCGCATCGAACGACTCCGCCACAGTGATGGCATGCGGCGCAGCCATCAGGTCTGCGAGCAGCACCGGCGCGCGGGTGAACGACGTTTCTGCCACCACGCTGCTAACCGAGCCCACTGGCTCCCCAACGGGATACGTTGCCTCCAGCAGATCGAGCACCAGGTCTCCAGGCTCACGACACGATCCGGTTATCAACTGCACCGGGCGTGGCGGTGCGGCTCCCGGCGACGTCACTTCCGGCGTAGCCCCGGCCCCAGGCGCCGGGAAGACCGAGAAATTGGCGAGAGGGACAACCCGCCCTTCTGACACAAGGCTCCCCAGGAACCCGGTCGAGGCATACACATCGCCGGTTGCCGGCTCCTCCGGCAGCACGACGGTGCCGGCCAACTGGCCGTTGACTCCAAAGATCGCCTGCGAGCCGCTCACCACCAGGTCCAGGGCATTGGCAACGCCTGGCGTGGTGTCGAAGCCGGGCGCAACCGCCGACTGCGACGGCGTGGCCGTGCCGATGCTGAAGTTCCACATGCCGTCCGAGGTCACGAAGACGCGGAAATCCTCGTTGTTGCCGGTGGTGCGGAACTGGAACCCGTAGTCCCAGCCGACCCCATCAACCACGTCCGGATTCACAAACTCGGCGTGCGCTACAAAGTCCGCGATGTCCAGGCCAGCCTTGTAGACGGTGAGCACACCGGCAGCCTGCTCCAGATCCAGGGCGTTCGGGCCCGCCAGAGGCACGCCCGCCGCCTCCGCAGCGAGTGCTTCGGCGAAGAGTTCGCCGCTTGTCTGAGCTCTGCTGCTCATGGGCAGCAATGCCAGCAGCACGGCCAGCACCAACCCGGCCACCACGAAACGCGTCTGCGGTCTGGCCATCATCCTCGCTCCAGACGTTCACCGCTCGAGAGAATGTGTCACGAGCGACAGGCGTATGCCGGTGTTTGGCCATTTTAGCGGAACCCCGGGGAGTACGAACGGTATCTGCGCCGGAATCCGGTTGCCGCGAACCTGCCTGGAATGGCGTTGCGCCCATGTGACGCCGTTTCTCCCGGGCGCAACGCAGGAGATACTCCCGCATGGCAGGCAACTCCGTTTCACGGGGTTATCTCGGCCACCGTCGCCAGAATCCAGCGAAGGCCGACCGCACTTCGCCTGGCCAGTAGCTGGAACGCGGTTTCCCGGTACTCTCGGCCGGTCGCACGCCTCAACCCCACTCAGCCAGTGGAGCTCCACCAGTCGCGGCGCAGCACGCCCATCCCAAAGGTAGACACGGGAGGCGTTTCGCGCCTTGCCCCGTGAGACCTTTACGACGGACTTCCGTTGCGTCGCCAAATGGACCAGGCTGGACACGGTCTGGGAGGGGTGTCGCAGGATACGCCCCTTGAGGGCGTTGCGGCCAAGGGCGCGTGCGCAACAGCATTCAGTGATGGTGGCTACACCACGACTCTGCCCCTGGCTGATCTGCGCGGCGGCACGGCCTGGGTTGCGTTCACCTGTGAGGGCAAGCCTCTTGCACCAGAACATGGCGGCCCGGCGCGCCTGCTGGATAGCCCCATCTGTACCTCTGGAAGAGCGCCAGGTGGGTGCGGGGCATCGAGATCACCCTGCGCGATGAGCCCGACTTCCGGGAGCAACCTGGTTACCACAACCCTGGATACCCACAGCGGGAGCAGCGGTCCCAGGGCGACTGACCTGGCACCTCACAAAGCTCGAAGCAAGGCGGCTGGAAACACCGCAGGTCGTCCCGCTGCGTCTCTCATCCCCTGACTGGCGTGGGCACACGCCCGCCCAACATGTGGATGTGCGGCTGACGGCTGAGGACGGCTTTCAGACTCAACGTTCCTCCTCCATTGCGTCCGCGCCGGCGCCGGGCTGGCTCGAACCGCCAGTGGAAGTCCTTGCCGAGGGGAGGTCTCGCCCTCCCTGGCGGAGTTTCTGCAGCCCGGCAACATGCTGGAGTTGCGCGGGGCAATTGGCGGCTGCTTCACCTGGACGCCGGATGCCGGTGGTCCGCTGCTGTTGTTGGCGGGCGGCTCGGGGGTCGTGCCCCCTCAAGTCCACGCTGCGGCTCGCCGAGGAAGTGGGCGGCATCGTCCCGGTAGCCCTGCTCATGTCCGCCCGGGATGCGGCAGACATCATCGACCGCGAAGACCTGAACGCGCTCGCCGCCGCCCAGACGCTCCGCGTCGGGCATACGCTCACACGAAGCCATCCGCCAGACTGGGCGAGCTACACCCGCCAGATTGATACACAGATGCTGACCGACTCTGTCGACGCCCCGAACCCTCGGGCCTCGCGTACGTGTGCGGTCCAACTGGGCTCGCCGAAGCCATGGCGCGTGAGCCGGTGACCCTGGGCTACCCGCCAGGCCGCGTCCTCACCGAGCGCCCCGGCCCGACCAGCTAACCCACTCCGTGTCTCGAGCGCGTCGAGACCCGACGCTGCCGGACTCGGACGCCGCGCTCTCTGCGTGGCGTTAGTCTCCCGGAGCCGGGTCCAGATCTTCCTCGGGATCCTCACGTTCGGCCTCGGCCGCAGCCCGAACGGCTTCCTCCTCGGCCAGGCAAACGCGTTCGTGAATGGCGGCAATCGCCCCGGTCACCAGGGCGCGCATCTCCTCATCGGCCTCTGCCAGCCCGATCGCCATGTCGCCGGCAGCCATCCCCAGGGCACGCCCGTATTCGGCGCCGCGCCGCATTACCAGCAGTTGAAACGCCGTGCCGTAGGTATTGACGGCTCGCTCCCGCTCCACGCTCCCTTCGGCATCTCCGCGTTCCAGGATGCGGGCGATCGCCCGCGCGTAGCGGTCAATCTCATTGCTGTCAACGTCAAAGAGCCGGGGTTCCTGGGCCACTGGAATCATCCTCCACAGCGCAGCACGCTGGCGTTCTCCTGCCTGCCCGCGCCGTGCCGCGCCGGGTCATCACCCCACCAAGTCTAGTGGCTCTTCTCCGACACTGCCGGATACTGCGTGGTTGAGGCCGTCGATTGCCCGCGCGGAACGTGTATCGTTGCCCCGAGCCTGCCGGTGACGAGCCGGCCGTGAATCAGTGAGGCAGCGAGCATGGCAGACGCCGATCTCATCATCGAAAACGGCACCATCGTCATGGAGGGCGGATCATTCAGCGCAGCGCTGATCGTGGCCAACGGCCAGGTGATCGCGTACGCCGAAAACGCCAGCGATTGGGACGCTCCGGAGCGCATCGACGCTGACGGTCTGCTCGTGATGCCCGGCGGCATCGACGTGCACACGCACTTCGAGGAACCTGATCCCAATCTGCTGGAAGGTTTTACCTCCGGCGGGCGCGCCGCAGCGGCAGGTGGCCTGACCACCGTCGTCGAGATGCCACAGGCGCGCCCCACCACGACGACCCCGGCGCAGTTCGCCGAAAAGGTGAAACTCGTCAACGAACACGCGGTGGTGGATATGGCCCTGTGGGCCGGAGCCATCGGCCCGCCGCAACAACGCACAGATGACCTGACGGCGATGGCCGACCTCGGCGCCGCGGCATTCAAGTCGTTCATGGCTTCATCATCCCCGCTTTTTCCCGCCGTGGATACCGCCCAGATGCTCTGGGTGATGGAGGAAGCAGCGGCGCTGGGCATCCCCTACGGCCTGCACGCCGAGGATCAGTCCCTCCTGCAGGCGGGACTGGCCCGGACCCAGGGCGCAGGCCGCCGCGACCCTCTGGCGCATGCGGAGTCGCGGCCGCCCATCGTCGAGACGGTGGCGGTGAGCACCGTACTCTTGCTGGCGGCGGAAACAGGCTGCCACGCCCACATCTGCCACCTGGCATCGGCCGGCGCGCTGGAACTGGTGCGCGACGCGAAAGCGCGCGGGCGGCACGTGACCGCTGAAACCTGCCCGCAATACCTGATGCTGAACACCGGCGACCTGGAACGGCTGGCCGGGTTCGCTCGCTGCGCTCCCGCTATCCGGCCGCAGGCCGAGGTCGACCGGCTTTGGGAAGGCGTGCTGGACGGCGCCATCGACCTCATCTGCTCCGACCACTGCCCCTACACCATCGAGAGCAAGGAAACCGGGTACCAGAACATTTTCGATGCGCCGCTCGGCCTTTCCGGCGTGCAAACCCTCTACCCTGCCATGTACAGCGAGGCCGTGGTGCGGCGGGGCCTCCCGCCCGAGCGTTTCGTGCAACTGCTCTCCACGAATCCGGCCCGAATCTTCGGCCTCTATCCTCGCAAGGGCTCGCTAACCATCGGAGCCGACGCCGACATCACGCTGCTCGATCCGGCCGCAACCTGGACCGTGACCGTCGAGGATGCCCTGCACAGGCACAAATGGACCCCGTATGCCGGCAAACAGATAACTGGCCGGGTCACACGCACCATTCGGCGGGGCGAGACGATCTTCAATGATTCGCTGGAGGGAGAAGGGCGCATACTGGCCGCCGCCGGTTCCGGCGTCTATCTCCCGCGTGGCTATGGAGAACTCCCGGCATGACCACGGTTACCGAACGCTGGATTGACCCGGCGCGAATTGCAAACGCGATCGAGGAGTTGGCCGAGTTCGGGGCGCGCGGGGAAACCGGCGTAGCCCGCCTTGTGTACAGCCCCGAGTGGAGCGCCGCGCAGGACCAGGTGGCGGCCTGGATGGCCGAAGCGGGCCTGCGCGTAGAACGCGACGCGGTTGGCAACGTCTGGGGCTACCTGGATGGCTCCGAGGAGAGCGGCATCCTGACCACGGGCTCCCACATCGACAGCCAGAACCCCGGCGGCCGCTTTGACGGCGCGCTGGGGGTAGTGGCAGGAATCGCGGCGCTACGCGTTCTGAGCGAACGCTTTGGCCAACCGCAGCGCACCCTGGCTGTTGTTTCCCTGGTCGAGGAAGAAGCCTCCCGCTTCGCTGCCGCCAACTTCTGGGGTTCGCGCGCCATCGTCGGCAGGATTCCGCCAGACGACCCGCGCCGCCTGCGCGGCTACGACGGCGTAACAATGGCTGAGGCCATGCGCGACGCCGGGTTCGACCCGCACAACATCCCGGCCGCCCGGCGGGAGGATATCGACGCGTTTATCGAACTCCACATCGAGCAAGGGCCGTATCTGGAGCAAGCCGGGCTGCCCGTCGGCATCGTGGAGCGCATCACCGGGCTGCGCCATTATCATGTCACCCTCGAAGGCAGCGCCAACCACGCCGGCACCACGCCGATGGACTTGCGGCGCGATGCCATGGCGGGCGCGGCGGAGATCATCTCTGGCGTCATCAACACGGCGCATCGCATGGGCCGGCCGGTGGTGACGACCGTGGGCCGCATGCACGTCGCCCCAAATGAGCGGGCAGTCATCCCGCGGCAAGTGACGTTCACCATCGATGCTCGCTCCCCGGACCCGGCCCAGCGCGAGGAGTTGCTCGCGCGGCACGAAGCGCTCATGCACGAGGTGGCGGAGCGGCGCGGCCTCGGCCTGGCAATCCGCGTGGACAGCGACCGTGCGCCGGTCGCCTCCGACCCTGAGCTGGTCGCGGCTATTGCCGAGGCAGCGGACGCGGCCGGCGTCCCGGCGCAGCGCATGACCTCCGGCGCGGTGCACGACGCGATGCAACTCGCCGAGATAGCGAGGATTGCCATGATCTTCGTGCGTTCTCAGGGGGGCATCAGTCACAGCCCGGATGAGTACACCTCCCCGGAGGATGCCGCCGCCGGGACCGAAGTGCTGGCGCGCACGCTCTACCGCCTGGGGTATGGCTCGTGAGCAGAAACACACCGCTCGTGGTGATGATCACCTCGCCGCTCGAACCCGAGTACGTCACTGAGATTGCCGGGGCTTTCCCCGGCGAAATCGAACTGATCTATCCGGACGACCTGATGCCGACGCCTCGCTACCGGGGCGATCATGGGCACTATGATCGGGGACTGACCGGCGAGAAACAGGAGGCGTGGCACGCCCTGTTGCGCCGGGCCGAGGTTCTCTTCGACTTCCCGGAGTACGAGCAACTGCCATTCGGCGAACTCTGCCCCAACGTTCGCTGGGTGCAAACCAGTTCGGCAGGCGTGGGCCCGATGGTGCGCGACCTGGGGCTGCAGGACGCCGATCTGCTGGTGACGACCGCCAGCGGTTTGCACGCGCAGCCACTCGCCGAGTTCGCGTTCGCCGCCATTCTCTATCACAGCAAGGAACTGGCGCGGTTGCAGAACGAGCAACTGGAGCGCTCCTGGCGCCGCTTCAGTGGCAGGGAACTGGCGGGCGCTACCCTCGCCATCATCGGGCCGGGGCGCATCGGGCAGGAGGTAGCCCGCGTGGCCCGGGTCTTTCGCATGCGGGTCGTGGCGCTTGGCCGCAACAGTGACCCCGCGCGGACTGCGGCGCTCGGGCTGGATCGCCTGTACGCACGCTCCGAGTTGCCCGCAATGCTGGGCGAGGCCGACTACCTCGTTCTTTGTGCGCCGCACACGCCAGAAACGGACACCATCATGGATGCCGCCGCCTTCGCGGCGATCAAACCGGGCCTGGGGTTGGTGAATATTGGCCGGGGCGCGCTGGTAGACGAGGATGCCATGCTTGCGGCCCTGCGGGACGGCCGCATCGCGTTCGCCGCGCTCGATGTCTTCCGCCAGGAGCCGTTGCCTCCCGATTCGCCCTTCTGGTCACAACCCAACGTCCTCATCAATCCACACTCGGCGAGCACGGTGGACACCGAGAATGCCAAGCTCACCGCGCGCTTTATCGAGAACCTGCGCGCCTACCTCGACGGCCGCGTTGGCGACCTGCAGCCGGTGCTGGACAAGCGGCGACTGTACTAGTCTGCAGCAGCAAGGCTGAAACCGGTCCGAATGTTGCAGCGTAGAAGGGATGGGCCCGCCTCGAGCCAGGCCCGGGTATCATGTTGAGTGTTCGTACACTACCGAACCAGGCACAGTGGAGGAACAATGGTGATGCAACGTTGGCGAGGATTGTTTGTTGCGCCGGTGGCGGCGCTGATGCTGGCTGCGCCCGTCATGGCGCAGGACAGCACGCCGGCTCCGAGCGTCGATAGTGCTCGCAACGTCAATGCATCGGAGTGCGTTGCCGAGCCTCGCACGTATGACGACATCGCAGCCATCCTGGACCTGAACGGCGCGGGCATTCCGCAGCCGCCGGCCATTACGATCACCCCGCCGCTCGGCACGGTGGTTGACGCGGAGACCGATGCTGCGGTCAAGGATGTCGCGCGCCAGGTCCTGGCCTGCTTCAACGCCGGAGATATCCCCCGGGCCGCCGGCCTGATGACCGACAACGGTGTGAAGCGCTCCTACTGGGGCCTCACGATCGACGACGAAAACCGGGAGCTGGCGCGCACGCGCCTCGCCGAACCTGCCGAAGCGCGGGCTGAGGAGGTGTACATCCGGCTGATCACCATCACGGATGCCTCCATGCTGCCAGATGGCCGGGTAGCAGCGTTTGTCGTCCTGAACGAGCCCTTGTTGCCGCCGAACGGCCCGGAAACGCTCCTGTTCATCTTCGCCAACCAGGACGGAACCTGGAAGGTCGATGACTACATCGACTTCTCGATCGTGCCTCCGAGCGATGGCTCCGAAGCCACGCCAGACGCCTAGTCACCGAAACCACGGCCGCCCACAGGGCGTTTCAGCCTTCAGGCACGCAGGGCGCGGGTCCACTGGTACGAGTGGACCCGCTGCCAGGTTGCAGCACACGGGCTGATACGGCTATGTTCAGACCTGCCCCGCACCATTCCGGCAGCGTGGTGTGGTCATCGCGCTGATGGCCGGGGAGAGGGTCTCAGGGGGCAATCATGACCAGGCAACTCCTGACGGGCGCGGCGGCTGTGGCATTCGCCATGAGTACGTCGCTCTTCGGTTGTTTCAGCACAAACTGGCACGCCCGTAAACGCCGACATCCGGTACGTCGTGGCCAATGACGATGGCGCGCCAATCGTTTCTGGCAAGGGCGACGACGTTATTTACGGAGACATCAATACCGGCGGCGGCGGTGGCCAGGTCCTGGGTGATCCCTCTGCCGTCTACACACCGGTGACGCCGGATCACGACACCGTCGCGCTCAATCCCGGCGCAGGCGACGGCATGATCGGCGGGATGCCGATCCGGCCCGTGGCAACGGCGCCGGACACCACTGCCACGACCACGACCTCCCTGGACAATGCCAGCGGCACAACCTCAGAGAATGTGCCCGTGGAGAGTACAGGCGACACTACCAGCACCTCGACCGACACGGCGCCCACCGGGTTCTGCGCGCAGTACGTGGATTGGTACGACGCCCAGGTAGCCTACGAAAACCTGGGTGCAACCGGGGCAGACCCGGCGCTCGTCAACGAGGTTGATCCCGACTGGGACGGCATCGCCTGCGAAGTCGAAATGGCCTGACGTGACACGCGGGGCGCCTCAAGTCCACCTCGCGTCGTCTCGAACACAGCGCCGGTTCCGGCGGCGAGGGGGCTTCCCTCGCCGCCTTGTGCTCAGGCGGGAACTGCCGCTCGCGCCTCGTCAACCAGGTACCGCAACATGGCCTGGTTGACCGGCCCGAGTTGATAGTGATCGATGACGCCATCCGGGCGGATGATGATGGTGGCGGGGTAGGCCTGCGGAATCCCGAAAGCCGTCTCGACCGGGCCCAGACCCGGCTCGTCGGTATCAGTATCGCGGCCAATGGGGTAGGTGAATCCGCCCTGGGCCACAAACTCGCGCGCCTTTTCGTCAGTGTCGGTGCGCACGCCGACCCCGAGGATGGTGGTGGCCTCACCGGTGGCCTGAGCCTGATCCCAGTAGGCTTGTAGTTCCGGCATCTCCTGGCGGCAGGGGCCACACCACGACGCCCAGAAGTTCAACACGACCACGTCGCCCTCAAGATCTGCGAGAACAACCCGGTCGCCATTGAGCAACGTCAGCGACACATCCGGCGCGGGCGACCCTGTTGCGTCCGCTGGACCGGGCGCAACCGGCGGATCGTCATTTCGCTGCACGAGCCAGATGCCGATGACCGCCAGGAGCAGGATCAGACCCAGAATCAGCGGCGACCATCGACCAAGGCGACCGTACCCCACGCGCCCGTGATCCTGCGTGTCGTCTGGCTCGTCGGGGAGCTCTGGCTGGCCGGGTAGCGGTTGGCGCACGGGGGCTGGCTCGCGCATGGCTCAGGCGAGACCAGCAACGGCGGCTTCCACCTTTTGCCAGGTGGCATCGTCTCCCCCCGCCATGATCAGCACCACATTGCTCCCCTGCGTTATCCGGCGCTCACCCGCCGGCATCGGCGTTCCGCGCAATTCGCCCGGCACAACGGCTGCGGGATCGAGCGTCAGGACAGCGTCTTGCGCCTGGGACTCATCCGGGTAAAGGAAGACAAAAGCCGGGTCGCCAGCAATCTCCAGGCCCTGGCCCGGCACGCCGCCATCTTCAGCCGGAACGAACAATCCCTGCGGCTGGCGGACCTCCAGCCCCTCGGTCTCCAGAGCACGCACGACGTTGATCAGTTGGTTCCCACCTGGCGCCGCCGTTGGCACCGGCGCGATGCCCCGGCCGGGCCGCAGGTAGAGGACGACCGCGAGAATCGCCAGGATCACGGCGACGGCCGCAAAGAGATTGCTCAGGGTGTTGCGTGATTTGTGCCGCTCTGGCGCAGCGTCTGTCATGTTGCCTTTCCATCGGGCGCCTCGTCAGTCAGTGATGGTAGCGTCGCCAGCGGGCGGCGGCTATTCCGGGTCGCCCTCGTTGCCGACCTGCAGAACCCCGGCTTCCTCGCCAGCCGCTGCCCTCGGCATGAACCCTGCCCGCTCAATCGCTTGTCGCAAGGCGTGCGCCTCGTGCGCCACGCCGGCGCTCCCCCGGACCAGGAGCTGTCGCTCGCCAAGGTCGCTCACCTCCCAGGCCTCCCGGCGCAGGAGCCGGCCAAGTTGATCGCGCGCCATGCGGTCATCCAGGTCGAGCACGGTGGCTGCTTCAAGCCGCACCACCCGCAGCCGCTGCACCCACTCCGTGAGGCTGGCCGCAACCGCCAGTGGCAGCGAGACGCCGCCGCTGCGCTCCAGGTAGCCAGATATATGATCCTGCCGCACCCCGGTCGTCAGCGCCGCCGCAACCGACTGCGAGGTGAGCCGGTACCGGGTCGTCGGACCCAGCTCCACCAGTTCCGCAAACGCGGAAAGCGCCCAGACGCGCTCCGGAGTTGGCCCGTGCAGCACAATCTCACCGGAATCCAGGACTTCCAGCCCGCGTTCCGATACCAGCGCCGGGTGCGCGCCCATCCCGGCTGAGACCTTGAGCCGGACCGCGCGCGGCGTGCCCGGAGAGTCAGCGATGTCGACCAGGCCAAACCAGGCGCACGGCCCGGCGCATTCGAAGGCCACGATATCCGCCAGCGCCTCGGCGCGCGCCTCCTCGGGCGAGATGTCCCCGATCACCTCGCCAGCCATGCGGGCAGTCGCAGCCCGGAACGATGGACCAACGAGTCCTGGCTGTACCGCGGCCACCCATAGCGCCAGGCTCTCCAGCGTGACCCATTCTCCGGCGGGGCTCTCCTGCTCGGCCTGGCGCAAGGCGGCCAGCAGGCGGGGCCGCATCCCGCGCCAGTCCGCACCACGCACGTCCACAATGCCGGCGGCCTCCCCCTCCACCCAGGCGGGAAGCCGCAGCCATCTTCCCCGCAAGCGTTCCTGAAGGTCCGGGAACGCCAACTGCCGGGCGGCGCGCGCGTTCGGCCCCGGCACGATGCGCACCGGCTGCGCGCTTTCGTCGGCCTGGAAGATCCCCTCTTCCAGGCCAAGCGCCTGAAGCAGATCGAGGTAGCCAGTGGGCAGATCATCGCGCTGGCCATGCCAGAGAAGCGGCGCAGCCACCCGGCGCAGCCAGCGTGGCGCTGGCTCGTTGCGGTGCCACGGCGGCGCCTGAGGGCCGGAGACAATGCGGAGAATGGTCAGCAGATCCCACGCCAGCGCGAAGGGCGGCCGCCAGCGCGGTTCCTCGCCGGCCGCAGACGTCAGCGGCGGCAATGCGTGCGCCTCCGGCCGGCCCGGCTCCCGGATCTCGTGCGGAATGAAGAGCCAGCGGCTGCCATCCCGATGGTAGGTGTGCCAGACCAGCAAGGCGCTCTCCAACTCTGCCAGGGCTGCGCGCCGCCGCGCCACCGGCTGGCTGTGGGAGCCAGCCAGCCCCACCCTCTCCAGGATATCGCCCAGCGGCTGTGGCTCCGGCACACGCTGGAGTTCGTGCCAGATCGCGGCGGCATCAGGGCTGCGGCGGTTTACCACTCGCGCCACGCGACGCGGATCGGCAACGCTGCGCAAAATGCGTGAAGCGACCTCGGCGCGCGATGCGACACCCGGGAGGACAGGAGAACCCCACGCTCGGGCCGTGGTCTCCAGTTCGGCGTCGTCCATCAGTTCAATCAGCACACGGAGCGGCGAGGCCGCGAGATCCCCGGCCGCAATCTCGTCCTGGACGCGCCGCGCATTCAGCGCAACTTCGCGTGGCATGAGCAGGCGCGGCTCCTCCCCGACCGGGAGCGGGTCGTCGTCACCCTCCCGCGCCAGAACCCCGAGCCGGTAGAGCCGGGCAGCCACCGCACGCGCCTCTTCGACCGTGGCATCCAGGACGCCAGCCAGGTCCGCCACCGTGGGCGGACGCTCCTGGTCCGCAACATCCGCGAGGAACGCCGCCAACGCCCGCTCCGACGGCGTGAACTGCTGCCAGAGATCACGCATGGCGCGGGGGTCGGTCATTGCGCGGTAAAGCGCGGCAACCACATCGCTCTTGCTCTCACCAACGGCCGGAACAGCCCACGAATCCGCCATGCGCAACAGTTCCGGGAGCGGTCTGGCGTGCAAGCGGCCCAGGAGATTGCGCATCGACGTCCTGTGGTCAGGGAATGCCGGCGTGTCACGTGCGGCACGGCGCGAGCGCACCCAGTATATCGGCCCGGCTACGCCAACCTGGGCCGGGAACCGTGCTATACACGACGCCAGCGCGCCGGGTAGCAATGGAGCAGGTTCAATGGCAGAGCTGGCAACGAGCCCTGAGGTGATCGTAGTTGGCGGCGGTATCGCCGGAACGTCGATTGCGTGGCGACTGGCTGAGAGTGGCCGCCGTGTCCTGTTGCTGGAACGACGCGGAATCTGCGCCGGAGCGTCGGGCCGCAACGCCGGGATGACCGGCGCGGATCTTCCATGCACGCCACATCCCGCGCCGGGCGCGCAGTCTATGGCATCACCATGGCCAACCTCGACCTGATGCGGGACCTGCACCATGAACTGGGACGATCCTTCAACCTGCTCCTGCCGGGCACCCTGGATATCATCACGACGGAGGAGCAGTACGAGCACCTGAAGAAGGCCGTCGCCATCGAGCAGGAGGCGGGAATCGAGATTGAGCTTCTGGACACCATCGCCACGCGCTCAATCATGCCCGCCCTTTCACCCGCAATTCTGGGCGCGGCTTACGCCGAGGACCGGGGGCACTTCTGGCCTTTCGCCCTCGTTACCGCCGTCGCGGATGCCGCCGTGCGCCACGGCGCAGAGTTGCGCGTGGGGGCGCGGGTGCAGCGCCTGCTGCGCGATGGCGACCGCGTGGTCGGCGTGGAAGTCAATGGTCAACCGATTCTGGCCGAGCATGTGGTGTTGGCCACGAATGCCTGGACGCCAATGCTGCTGCCGGAACTCCCGGAAGGCGCGCTGGCGCCGGCGCGCGGCCAGATCATGGTGACGCAACCCCTCCCGCCCATGATCCCCTGTCCCTTCGGGACGAACTTCGACAAGGAGTACGGGCGCCAGACACCAACCGGCCAGATCCTGATGGGCGGGTTCCGCCGCGATGACGAAAACGAAGGCCTCGGCTCCTACCTGGAGCAGGTCACGCCTGAGGTGCAGGCCGGGTTGGCCGGCAGCCTGGTGGACCTCTTCCCCGGGCTGCGCGACAAGGCGCGCGTGGTGCGCTCGTGGGCCGGCATCATGGGCTTCACGGCCGATGGCCTGCCGCTCATTGGCCCCTACGCGCCGCTGTCAGGGCTGTGGGTAGCAGCCGGCTTCAATGGCGGCGGGTTCTCGTGGGGCGCGATCAACGGCAAGATCATGACCCGGCTTATCAACGGCCAGAACCCGGGTTTTGACCTGGAGCCCTTCCGCCCGGAGCGTTTCCTGGATGGCAACGTGGCCTGGGAAAATCCCTTCACGGCCGGTGAAGCGAACAACCCTCGCCGCACCCATGCCCACGCTGAAGCGTGAGGACGCACGATGGGCGAGCCCACTGCGCAGCCACCTCTGGAGACAGGGTGGCTGCCCACCACCCCCATTCACGACTCTTACCTGAGACGCTTTCTCTGGAACTGGGCAGACGCCTGCGCGGCGACCGCGCACGCCTTCGGCGGGCACGTACTGGACACTGACACTGTGCGCCTGGCGGATACAGGCCGCCCCGGCTCGTTCTCCAACGCTGCCACGCTCATCCAGCCCCTGACCGCAGCGAACGCCGCAAGCACCCTGGCCCAAATCACGGCGTTCTTCGCGTTTGACAACCCGGACCGTGCCGGCGAGGTGCTGCTGGTTTCTGCCTGGCCAACCGGCGACCTTCAGACCCACGGCTGGAGCCTGATGGGGCACCCGCCGGTTCACCTGTTGCCGCAGGGCGTGCCGGCGCGCGAAACCCCGCCGGGCCTGCGCATCGTGCGCGTTGATTCCCCGGTGCTGCTGCATATCTGGGAGCAGACGGTCAGCCGGGGATACCCGCTGGAAGGGCTGGAGGACGCCCCGCCTGGCGCGCTGGCCTCGCCGTCGCTGCTGACCAATCCGCACTACGGCGCGTGGGTTGGATTTGTGGACGATCGGCCGGTGGCAGCCGCCTCGGCGTGGGCTGCGCACGGCGTGGTCAACGTCACCCTGGTAGCGACACTCCCTGAGGAGCGGCGCAAAGGCTACGGCGAAGCTCTGACCTGGGCTGCCTCCCGCCTCGATCCTTCCCTGCCCGCCATGCTGCTCTCCTCAGACGACGGCCGCCCCGTCTACGAACGTATGGGGTACCTGGCCCTGCAGCGAATGACCCTCTGGTACCGGGGACGGACGTAGGGGGTGTCGCTGCGCTCGGAGGGCGCCGCGCTGGCGCGCTCAGGGGGTACAGGAGAACGAAGGGAAGCTCCAACCTCCGTATTCCTTCACCCCCTGGACGCAGTGCCACCTCCTGAGCGAAGCGGCTCTCCCTGAGGCCTTCAGGCCGTCTCCCCTTACCGCGGGCGTGCCTGCATCAGCTTGATCATCGGCTTGCGCGGCTTGTTTGCGGCGTCTCGCGCCAGCTGAACTGCAACTGCGGCGGCGATATGCTCAAACGCCTTCGCAGTTTCGGACTCCGGATGAGCGACCATCACCGGGGTTCCGGCATCACCGCCCTCGCGCACGCGAGCTTCGATTGGGACCTCGCCCAGGAACGGAACGCCTTGCTCCGTCGCGGTGCGCAGGCCTCCCCCTTCGCCAAAAATGGGGGTCTTTTCACCGCAGCCCGGACAGATGAACCCGCTCATGTTCTCGACAATGCCGACGATTGGTGTCTTCACTTCCTGGAACATCTTGAGTCCCTTGACGGCATCCGCCAGGGCCACCTCCTGCGGGGTGGTGACGATGATCGCGCCGGAGAGTGGAATCTTCTGCGTCAGGGTGAGTTGCACGTCACCTGTGCCCGGCGGCAGGTCGATCACCAGGTAGTCCAGGTCCTCCCAGAGCACATCGTTCAGGAACTGCGTGATCAACTGAGTCACCAGCGGGCCGCGCCAGATCAGCGCTTTCTCCGGGTCGAGCAGAAACCCGATGCTCATGATCTTCACGCCGTACGCTTCCAGCGGCACGATCTTGCCGTCGCGCACGAGCGGCTTGGTGCGCTGGCCCATCATCAGCGGGATGCTGGGGCCGTAGACATCGGCATCGAGCAGGCCGACCTTGGCGCCTGCCTGCGCGAGCGCCACGGCCAGGTTCACCGCCACGGTGGACTTCCCAACGCCGCCCTTGCCCGAGGCAACCGCCACGGTGTTGCGCACACCCGAGATCGGGTCGGCGTCGACCTTGCCGGAGCCGGACGCGCGGACACGGGTCAGGAACGTGACCTCGACCGTCTCGACACCCGGCAGCTTGCCGGCAACCTCCTTGAGTTCGCGCTCGATGGCGGCCTTGTACGGCGCGATGGGCGAAAGCAATTCGACAGTCAGATTGAGGCGCGCGCCATCGATCTCGACGGCCGGAATCATCCGCAGTTCCACCAGGCCGCGGCCAATGGCTGGCTCCTGCACGCCGGAGACGGCCTCCAGCACTTGCTCCTTTGTCAAACCCGCCCCGTTCGGCGGTTGGGGACTACTCATGTGAACCTTACTCTCCAGGCTGAACGGGTCAGCACATTACCTTCTGGTACAGACGATACTCTATGGCGGCAAGGCGACCGGCGGTCGCCGATCTCACGCCGGGCCTGCCTCAGGGGTTCGCCTGGGAGGCGGGTCTGCGCTGTCGGCGCCCGAAGCTTGAAGAGGAGTAGTGCTACGACTCATGACTAACCACGCACAGGATCGCGACGAACCACGAAGTGAACCCTCGGCCGCCGTGGACGGGATGTCTGCGACGCAGGCCGTGGAAGCGGAAGAAAGCAGCGTTCCCGCAGGACCGAAGAAGATCGCGTCCATCATGTCGCACCCGGACGACGCCGAGTTCATCTGCGGAGGTTCCCTGGCCCGCTGGGCGGAAGAGGGCAACGAGGTCGTGATCGTTCTCATCACCTCGGGGGACAAGGGGAGCGACGATCCGGCGATGACCCCCGAGAAACTGGCCGCCACGCGCGAAGCCGAGCAGCTTGCCGCCGCCAAGGTGCTCGGCGTCAGCGATGTCATCTTCCTGCGCAAGACCGATGGCTACCTCGTCCCGACGCTGGAGCTGCGGCGCGACCTGGTGCGCGTCATCCGCGAGATCAAACCGGATATCGTGGTCTGTCAGGACCCCACGGTGCACTGGGCGGACGCCAGCTATATCAACCACCCGGACCACCGCGCGGCGGGCGAGGCCGTGCTGGCCGCCATTTTTCCGGCGGCGCGCAACCGCATGTACTTCCCCGAACTCCTGGCCGAAGGGCTGGAGCCGCACGCCGTGCGCGAGATCTACATGGCGGGCGCCCAGACGCCCGATACGGCCATCGATGTCACCGCCCAGATGCCAAAGAAGATCGCGGCGCTGAAGGCCCACGCCTCCCAGGTCGGCGAGTTCGAGTTCGAGCACATGATCTGGGATTGGGCAAAGGAATCGGCCCAGGAGTTCCCGGAACACGGCGACTTCGCCGAATCCTTCCGCTACTTCAGGCTGGAGTAAGGTTCGTCGCCTGTTGATCCGCTAGCGGCGAAAAGCGCTCGGTCTTCGCCGGGGTCGGGACTCGTTTCCGCGGCTTGCATGAATGGAAACGAGTTCTGGCCCAGCTATGAGTTCGATATCAAGGTCGCCTGCAACACTGATGGCGTCTCTGGTGAAGCTGCTGGTGGTGACAAAGATCAAGACGTCTGCTTTGTACTGATACTTCGCCATTCCGAAGAATGTCTGGAGCGCAGGCGACGTTATCTTCGAGCCGGGCGAATATCGCTTGCACTGGACCGCGACGAGCTTGCCGCGCCGACTCCTTCCCACACTATCGACTCCCAAATCCCCCGACCTGTTGGTTAGCTGCAAATCCCGATAGCCTCTGCCCTCCAGAGCCTCACGCACGAACATCTCAAATTCATAGGGCGACATGTCCAGGATCTCATCCAGGGTCATCCCTCTGTGGTTCGCGTCCACATACTCATCGTCGACAGTGACATCAACCGGAGGAACTGGCTGTTTCTCGTCTGCGCGGCCTTGGCCCTTGCGGCCACACAGGAATCTCAATGCGGCCCCCTTCGATTCGCAGCAGGCAAGAGCAGATATCGCGCATCTTGCCTTTCCGGTAGGCAGATGCAACCAGGCATCTACTGGCATCCGCATTCCCGTGCCATAATGAAGCCCGTTTCTCGGCCCCGAGGTTGGCGGCTCCCCTCCTGACGCGCATCGCATCGCCAGCGGGAAATCCGCCTCGTTGCCTGTTGCTGCTTGCGGGAGTGGAATCGATGAAGTCTCCGATGCTCGAGTACGCGTTTTTCGAAGGCGAGTTCGTGCCGTTCGCTGACGCCAAGATCAGCGTGGGCACCCACGCCCTGCAGTACGGCACCGGCGCCTTCGCCGGCATCCGGGGCTATCTCGACGCGGACGGCGAGACCATCAACATCTTCCGCCTCCCTGACCACGCGGCCCGGCTGCTGAACTCAGCCAAGCTCCTGCGTGCGCCTCTGCCCTTCACCCGCGAGTCGCTGGCCGACACTATCGTGAAGCTGGTCGAGAAAAACGCGCCGAGCAAGGATGTTTACATCCGGCCCTTCGTCTACAAGTCGTCGGTGCAGCTTACGCCGCGCCTGATGGGCCTGGACAACGAGTTGACCATCTACATGCTGGAGTTGGGCGACTACCTCGATACGTCGGTTGGCGTGAAAGCCGCAGTCTCCTCGTGGCAGCGCGTCTCCGACAACTCGGTGCCGGGGCGCGGCAAGCTGTCAGGCGCGTACATCAACTCCGCGCTGGCCAAGGACGAGGCCGAAGAGAAGGGCGCGGACGAGGCGATCCTGCTCGATTCGCACGGCCACGTGGCAGAGGGCAGCGGCTGCAACCTCTTCCTGGTGCGTGACGGCGTCCTCATCACCGCGCCCATTACCGGCGACATCCTCGAAGGCATTACGCGGCGCAGCATCATCCTCTTCGCGAAAGATCTCGGTATCCCGGTCGAGGAGCGCGTCATCGACCGCTCGGAGTTGTACATCGCGGACGAGGCGTTCTTCTGCGGCACCGGCATGCAGATCGCACCTATCGCCAGCATCGATGGCCGCCCGGTCCACGATGGGCAGGTTGGCCCCATCACCGCGCAGCTTCGCGAGGTCTTTTTCGACACCGTGCGGGGCAAGAACCCGAAGTACGCGCACTTCCTGACGAAAGTCCGCATTCCGGTTGCTGCTGGCGCAGACTGACGAGCAGAGTCTGGCAGAAGTCACGACGGCGGCGCCTGCTTCAGGCGCCGCCTTCTTCGTCGGTGTCGCTTCAGTGCGCGGCGCGGGACAGCGAATACGCCAGCGGAGCGAACACCCCGATGAGCATCAGCCACCAGGCGTTGACGCCATTGGCGGCAAGCAGCGCCGTCACGGCCATTGCAGCCACGACACCGATCGCGACCACCGGATCGTCGCCGACGATAAAGTCATACCAGAAGCGCCCGAAATCCTGGATTACCTTCATGGCGTGGAAGTCACTCCCTGCGCACGCACGCGCCGAGCCTCGAGCAAGCGAATCAGCACGAACGAACCGCCAATCATGAGCGCCAGCAGCCAGAGCAGCGCGGCCGTCTCGCCAGGCCATGCCACGTGCACGCCCTCGCCGGCCCAGAAGACGCCGAAGGTGGTCAGCGTCACCCCGACGAAGAACTTCATCGCATTCTCCGGAACGCGGCTCAGTGGCCTGTGGAGCAGAAGGCCGGCGATTCCAACGATCAGAACGCCGGCAAGGGCCCCGGCAGCGGCCAGGGGAATATCCCCGTGCGCCGTGCCAAACGTGAGGACGATAAAGGCGACCTCCAACCCCTCCAGAAAAACCCCCTTGAAGGAAACGGTGAAGGCGTACCAGTCGAGGCCAGCCCGGTGCTCATGCCCGGCCAGGCGCGCGGCGGCCAACTCCTTGGTAGATACGGTCTTCGTCATGCAGCGCCTTGTAACCGCTGGCTCGCAGAATCGCCTTGCGCAGCCATTGCAAGCCAAAGATCGTCAACAGGCCACCGATCACAACGTGCAGGACATCGAACGGGATCAGGCCGATCAGCGGCCCAAACAATGCGATGATGACCGCCAGCGCCGCCAGCGCCGCTGCCGAGCCGATCAGTGTCGAGCGCCACCCCCGGCTGACGCCCATCGCCAGCACGATGGTCAACGCCTCGACCATCTCGACCGCGCTCGCCAGAAATGCCCCGGCCGCTATCAGCAGCGATGCCGACATCATTCGTCCAACTCCTAGTTGTCATCCTCAATGCCGGGGTTCGCTCTGGCGCCAGTTTCCCGCGTTGCCTTCGAAGCCTGGGGCCTTGCTCCCAGCGGCGCCAGGTCCAGGTCAAATACGCCCGACACATCCGCGCTCTGCCGCCGGTAGACCTCCTGCTCGAACTCTGCCAGGAGATCGCCACAGCGGGTAATCCAGGCCTCGGCCTCCTCCCGGCGGTCTGCTCCGAACCAGTCCCGCTCGATGACCCGCTGTTGCCAGCGCCGGATCTTCTCCAGGTCTTGCCGGATTTCCTCTGATTCCGCGTAGGAGTAGTTCTGGCGAAAGTGTTCGAACTCAATTTCCTTGACGAACCTGGTTTCGCACTCCTCGATGATCTCCGCGTAGTCCTTGTTGCGGAGGTCACGGAAGGTGGTGATGATCCGTTCCTCATCTCCAGGCCTCAGTGCAGGGATATCGAAGATCGTGTAGTCGCCGCCCAGGTCGCTGATGGCCGCCGCCCGTACCTCAAGCTCCTGCGCGATCTCGTTGCGGGCCGGAAAGAGGCACACGCACTGCTGGAGGTAGAGCCCGCCCATGCGTTTCAGATGCCGCCAGACTGAGACCCGGCCGCTGGCCGGCTCGGTCGGGACGCGATACACCAGCAGGATCCACGCGCTCAAGGCCACACCACTCCGATGTCATTCCTGTTGCATTGCTACACATGCTACATCAGGCTATCGGCGCATTCGGCGGATGTCAAGAGGCGTTCCCCGGCGCAGCGAAACGGGAGAGCATGCAGACAGCGGCCAGGCCACACGCCAGGCGTGTGGCCTGCGTCCAGCTCCTCACGGCGCGTCATTGCGAGCGGCCTGGAGCCAGCAGGTGAAGGACGTGGGAGGAGAGGGATTACCCGGCGGTCAGCATGCCGGCAGACTGTGCGAGCGGCAGGTGCAGGAAGCGGTCGATGCGCTCGATAGCCTGCTCGATCTGCGCCAGGCTGGTGGCGTAGGCGCAGCGCACGTGCCCTGCTCCACCGGGGCCGAAGGCATCGCCGGGCACAACGGCCACACGCCCCTCATGCAGGAGCCGGTTCGCGAAATCGAAGGCAGACAACCCGGTCGCCTCCACCGAGGGGAAGGCGTAGAACGCCCCCGCCGGCAGATGGCAGGCCAGTCCCAACCGGTTCAGGCCGCTCACGATGGCGTGACGGCGCATGGCGTAGTCATCGACCGTCGCCTGCACGTCCCGGTCGGGTACGCGCAGGGCCTCGATGGCTGCCTCCTGCGCCTGCCGCGAGGCGCAGAGCGCGGTGTACTGATGGATGCGAGTCATGGCGGCAATCAGGTCAGCCGGACCCGCTGCGTACCCCACCCGCCAGCCGGTCATGCCGTACGTCTTCGAAAAGCCATTCAGCAGCAGCGTGCGCTCCAGCATGCCTGGCAACGTCGCAAACGAGATGTGCGGCGCGTCGTACGAGAGGCGGTCGTAGATCTCGTCGCTGACCACCACCAGGCCGTGGCGGCGCACCACGTCGGCGACAGCCTCCAGTGCCGCCCGGTCCGGCACCGCGCCGGTCGGGTTGCCGGGGTAGTTCAGCATCAGCGCGCGGGTTCGCGGCGTAATGCGCTGCTCAATCTCATCGGCGCGGGGCGTGAACCCGTCCTCAGCGTAGGTCGGAATCCAGACCGGTACGCCGCCCGCCATCGCGACACACGGCGGGTAGGCGACGTACGCCGGGTCAGGGATCAGGACCTCGCTGCCGGGATCAAGCAGCGCGCGCAGGGCGAGATCGAGCCCCTGGCTCACGCCAACCGTGATCAGGATCTCCTCTGCCGGGTCGTACTGCACACCGTAGCGCTGGCCGAGCGCGCCTGAAATGGCGCGGCGCAATTCCAGTAGACCGCTGTTGGAGGTGTAGGTGGTGCGGCCCTGCTCCAGCCCGTAGATGGCGGCCTCGCGCACCCGCCACGCAGTCCCGAAATCTGGCTCGCCCACGCCAAGCGAAATGACATCCTCCATGCGGGAGACAACATCGAAGAACTGGCGAATGCCGGAAGGCGGCACCGCCTCGACCGCTCGTGAGAGCCGCAGCGTGCTCATGGCGTCACCGGCAGACGGTCATCGGCGGGGCGGTCTTCCACCAGCACGTCCCCATCCTCCTTGTACGCCTTCAGCAGAAAATGGGTGTTCGTGGCGGTTACGTGGTCGATGGGCGCGAGTTTCTCGGAGACGAACTGGGAGATTTCGCGCATGGTGGGAGCTTCGACCACGATCCGCAGGTCGTGTCCTCCGGAAACAAGATGGACCGAGCGCACCTCCGGGTGGCGGTAGATGCGCGCGGCGACCTGGTCGAACCCGACCTCGCGCTGCGGGGAGACGCTGACATCAATGAAAGCCACCACGCGCTCCGCGCCGAGGCGCTCCCAATCCACGACCGTCTTGTAGCCGCGAATGACCCTTTGCTGCTCCAGGGCGGCGATCAGCTCGCGCACCTGCTCGGCGGAGAGCCCGGCCAGGGCGGCGAGCCGTTCGGGATCGCGCCGGGCGTCTGCCACAAGCGCCGCCAGCACCCGCCGGACAATCGGATCCCGGCCGTCGATCGCTTCCTGCTCCGCGTTGTTGCCTGATGTCAGTTCTGCCACGCGCTCCACCTTGCCTGGCGCGGCACGGGGCATGCCGCACGGATTGGCCAGTGTACGCCCGCCACGTCGATCGCTGCGGTTACCAGTACCTCATCGCCCCCAGGAAGAGTTGGCGCAGGTCATCTTCACCGGCAGGGCGCGGCGACAGCTTGGTCACCCGGTGCTGCGGCGTCGTGCCGGCCACCAGCGCATCGACATCGTCCGGGCCGAACCCGACCGCACCGAGGCCGTTCGGCATCCCAACCTTCCGCATAATGTCGATGATTGCGCCAGCCAGGATTTCGCCCGCGTCTTCCTCTGCCGCGTCCCGCGTGTCCGCGCCGAGCAGCCGCGCCGCCTCCAGGTGCCGCGCCGGGTTGGCCGGGGCGGTCCAGCGAAAGACCGCCGGCGCGTTGAGGATCACTGACATGCCGTGCGGCACGATAGCGTGATCCTGGGGGTAACCCTCGGGCCGGTATTCGCGCACCAGGCCGGACACCGGGTAGCTCATGCCGTGCGGCAGGTGCACCCCGGCGTTGCCAAAGCCGATCCCGGCGTACGCAGCCGCCAGCAACATCTCGCCGCGCGCCTCGTCATCATCCGGATCCTGCACCACCCGCACGATGTTCCGGGCCATGGCGTCCATCGCCTTGCTGGACCAGATATCAGAAATGGGGTTCGCGCCCTGGTACGCCGGCCGCAGGCCGGGGTGGGCCGCCGCCGCCCGTGAGTCATAGGGCAGCGCGGTAAAGGATTCCACCGCGTGCGAGAGCACATCCAGCGCCGAGCAGGCGGCCACCATCGGCGGCATGGTGCGGGTGTTATCCGGGTCGATGATCCCCATCACCGGGCGGAGCGCCCGGTGCGCGATCCCTGTCTTGGCGTGCATCGACTCCAGATCGAAGATGGCGACGCCGGTCGTCTCGGACCCGGTGCCAGCGGTGGTCGGGATCGCAATGAGGGGCTTGAGCGGGCCCGGAACGGGCCTTGCCTCGCCAATCGGCGCATTCACGTAGGTCAGGAGCGGCGCCGGGTAGGTCGCGTACAGGTTGGCGGCCTTGGCGGTATCCATGACACTCCCGCCGCCCACCGCCACGTACCCGTCGAAGTTACCCTCAGTCGCGAACGCCGCCGCCTCCATGAACGAGGTGTCAGTCGGCTCGACCCGAACCCGGTCGTAGAGGACCGCCTCGATGCCCTCAGCCTGGAGGGACTCCATGACCGTGGCCACCGTCTCGCTCCCGGTCAGCCGGGGGTCGGTCACCACCATCACCCGGCGACTGCCGAAGCGGGCCATGTCTGCGCCAGTCTCGCGCGTGGCGCCAGGGCCGTACTTGATCGACGAGGTATCCATCGTGAAGCGGGTTTCGCGGTCTATCTCAGCCATCAGCGCCTGAAGTCCTCCCTGGGGAATGCAATGAGCGTCGCAGCGTGCGCGCTCAGGATACGGCAGGAGGACCGGAGCATGTGCATGGCATCTGCTCAAAGCTCGTCCCTGGCGATTGGCAACGACCTGTGGCGCCTGGCCTGCATCGATAGCCGCGCGATTGAGCAATCCCCGCGCCCCCGACCGCGACGCCCCGAAGTCCCATCCCCCACCGGCGTCATCCTGAGCGACGTCGAAGGATCTCGTTCTCGGCCGCAATGACTCTTGGTCGCCGTCCACCCTCAGGTGTCATCGTGACGCGAGGAGAGTGTCGCCCCATCCGCGACGTGTCCAGGGGGACTCGCGTGCGTGACGCATCGCGTCGCTGGTGGCCCAGGCCGAGAACTCCGGGATCCAGTCGTGCTGATGCAAGCACCAGGCGGCAATCGGAAATCCTCCTCCAGGTTCTTGCATAGATACCGACCGGTCGGTATCTTTCTTCACATGGGGTCGGTTGGCCACTGCAGCCCGGCCAGCCTCGCAATCCACTGCCCGTCGCACCCAGGGATCGCCTACCCTTGACCTCCGCCTACACCCGCCGGAAACAACCCGACCTCGTGCGCCGGGAGCTGGTGCAGAACGCGATCGCGCTCGCAGCCAGCCAGGGCCTCTCCGCGCTGTCCCTGCAGCAGGTGGCAGAGGCAGCCGGCGTGACCAAAGGCGGCCTCCTGCACCATTTTCCAGGCAAGCAGGCCTTGGTAGACGCCGTTTTCAACCTGATGATGACCGAATTCGGTGAGGCGTTGGCGAACGCCATGGCCTCGGATCCTGAGCCGCATGGCCGCTTCACGCGCGCCTATCTCGAAGTCTCGCTCGTCGAGGTCAGCGATCTTGATGAGTGGACGGCGCTCTGGCGCTCGGTCGTCACCGATCCGCACCTCAGCGCGCGCTGGGGTGCGTGGTTGGGGGAGCAGGTGGCGCAGTTTGGCGGCAACGAATCCGGCCCCGCCCTGGAGGCGGTGCGCTTCGCGGCTGACGGCATCTGGATGGGGCTGATTGCCAGCATCACACCTACAGACCGAGACGCGCTCCGCTCCTTCCTGCGCGGCCTCACCTATCCTGCGCCTGGCGGGCGGGCCTGATGGAAGCGCCAGCCTCCCCCGATGAACTTCTGGCCGGCGACTCGCCACACGACCCGGCAACGCCCTGGAAACTCCGCTTCTGGTCTGTCTTTGCGGGTCAGGCGTTATCCCTCGTGGGATCATCGCTGACGCAGTTCGTGCTGTTCTGGTGGATCACCGACACCACCGGCAGCATCTCGGCGCTGGCAACGGCCGGCATCGTCGGGTTGCTGCCGCAGGCCCTGCTGGGCCCGCTCGGGGGCACCTTCGCCGACCGTCACAGCCGGCGCGTCATCATGGCAGCGGCTGATCTCATCAGCGCAGCCTGCATGGTGGTTCTGATTGCGCTCTTCATGACCGGCAGTGTTCAACTGTGGCACATCTTCGCCATGATGTTCATCCGCAGCGCCATGCAGGCGTTCCAGCAGCCAGCGGCGGCAGCCAGCACCGCCATGCTGGCGCCGGAGTCGTTTCTCACGCGCGCAGCCGGACTGAACCAGACGCTCGCCGGCGTCATTACGGTAGCGGCCGCGCCGCTGGGGGCGCTGGCGATCAGCGTCATGCCCATCGGCGCGGCGTTGGGCATCGATGTGGCGACAGCCGTGCTGGGGGTCGCGCCTCTGTTCTACTTCGCCATCCCGCAGGCGCGCGTGCCCGTGGCGGGGCGGCCCAGCCTGTGGAGAGAATTCCGCGAAGGCGTGACGACGGTCTGGCAGGATGCCGGGTTGCGCCAGATCTACGGGCTGCTGGCCACCGTGGTGCTGGTCATCATGCCCTCATTCATGCTTTCTCCGCTGCTGGTGAAGGAGTACTTCGGCGGCGGCGCGCCGCAGGTGGCGCTGCTGGAGAGCCTGGGCGGCGGCGGCATGGTTGCTGGCGGCATTCTCGTAGCCGTTCTGGCGCCACGTCGCCGGGCCAGGTGGCTCCTCTGGGGCTTCGCCCTGACCTGCCTGACAGTGGCGCTGACGGCGCTGGCGCCGCCTCACATGTTCTGGCTGGCCACGTTCTGGTGGGCGGTGAGCGGCGTGACGTTTACCGCCGGGAGTGCCCCCTTGACGGCGCTGTTGCAAACGCGCGTCCCGAACCAACTCCAGGGCCGGGTCCTCTCCCTGCTCTCCACCATCATGGGCCTGGCTGCCCCGGTCGGCCTCTTTCTCGCTACCCCGCTGGGCGAACTCATCGGCGTGCGCTGGCTCTTTGTACTGGTGGGATTACTCGGCACGGCGGTGATGCTGCTCGGGTTCCTCTCGCCGCACGTGCGTGCACTGGATGACGACGGATCCTCTGTACGGGAGACCTGAGACAGACGATTATGACAAATGCGCCGGCGCCTGGCGGCCCGCGCCGCTGGTCGTGTCGTTGGCGGTCCTTGTGCTGCCAGGCGAACGGCGCCGAGGCCCTGGCCACCCCCGGCTTGAAGAACCGGGAGGCCAACCTGGATAAGCGCAGTGTCACTGCGCTCAGCCCTGCGTGCTTGCACGGTCGCCGCCGCCTTCGACCGGCGCCCGCCGACGCCGATCCCCCCGAACGGCTGCGCCGCCAAAGCCGCCAGAGTTACCGGAACCACCTTCTGGCGCGTCCGTGAACCACCCACGTCTCCGGGAGAGCCGCTGCACCTGCTTCACCCGCCCCGCCTGAACCACCGCTTCCGCCAGCCCCACGTATCGTTCCTGACATTGGCTGAGCCGCCACCCAAGCCACCCAAGCCACTCGAGCCGCCGGGCCCGCCAGCAGCGCCGGCCTGCCCGCGCCCGTCAAATCTGCCGTGGTAGCCATCGGCGCCGTTGACCCGGCCCGGCCCCAATGATCCGCCAGGCCCTCCTGAGCCACCGGAAACTCCGGCACTGCCAAAGCTGCCGCGCCCTCCTGTTCCACCCGCACTGCCAGAGCCGCCGTGGCCTCCTGTACCGCCGGAACCGCCCATTCCACCCGCGCTGACGCCAGCGCCGCTGCTGCCTCCAGCGCCGCCCATTCCGCCGGAGCCACCGCCGCCGACGTCGTCACCTGCACCGCCTGAGCCGCCTGAACCACCCGCGCTGACGCCAGCGCCGCCGGAGCCGCCAGCGGCGCCGCCGTTGCCACCGGCGCCGCCTGTCCCTCCGGAACTGCCGGAGCCGCCCATTCCGCCTGATCCGCCGCGCCCTCCGGCGCCACCGTGCGAGCGCCAGAGCCGCCGTGACCTCCTGTGCCTCCGGAACCGCCCATTCCACTCGCGCTGCCGCCAGCGCCGCCGCTCCCACCGGATCCGCCCGTACTGCCGGAACCTCCGCCTGTTCCTGCACCACCGGCGCCACCGGAGCCGCCAACTCCCCCCGTTCCACCAGGGTTGCCTGAGCCACCAGCTCCATCCGAGCCGCCGGAGCCGCCTACCCCGCCCGTTCCACCCGCGCTACCGGCTCCACCCGTTCCACCCGCGCCGCCAGAGCTGCCGTGACCTCCTGTCCCTCCGGAGCCGCCCATTCCGCCTGCGCTGCCGCCAGCGCCGCCGGCCCCGCCGCTACCTCCGGCGCCGCCGACGCCGCCACCTGAGCCGCCAGCGCCGCCGGAACTGCCTGTGTTGCCACCTGTGCCGCCAGCGGCGCCGCCTGTCCCACCGGAACTGCCGGAGCCGCCAGAGCTGCCGGCGCCACCCGCGCCGCCGTCCCCTCCCAATCCGCCTGCGTTGCCACCGGCGCCGCCAGCGCCGCCATTCCCTCCGGAACCTCCGGTGCTGTCCGGCATTTCTGCCCTGGCCCGGAGCGGCGAGCCGACGACTCTGCCGATCCCCAGCACACCGGCGGCGACCAGGAACACCCGCCGGGAAACCGGGTGCAACCGGGATACCATCAAATCACCTTCTTCACTCACTGGATATTCCCTCCCTGTGGCTGTGGCGACTCTTGTATGTCTTTGGCAAGGTATCAGGGTCTGGATCAGATTATTCCTGAAGGCAGCCTGCCGCCAAGATCCAGACACAGAACACCCCGTCCCTGAGAGGAGACGGGGCGTTGCGTCGTACCTGTGCGGCGCGCAGCGAGTTGCGGCGTAGCAACTCGCCGGGCTACTGCTGCTGGCCGTCAGAGCCTGTCGCAGAGTCGGTCGCCGTCGTGCCATCCGTAGAGCCAGTAGACGAACCATCGGCGGTGGCGCCGTCGGTCGCTGACTTGTTCTTGCGCGGGCGGTCTTTCGTCTTCCCGCTGCCATCCTCGCTTGCGGCGTTGGTGCTGCCGCCCGCCGGCGCGCCGGAGCTGCCCTGGCCACCGGTGTTGACATCGGCCGGAGCGGTAGAAGTTGTCGCCTCCGGCGCTGGCTCCGGCAGCAACTCCACCGGAATGTCCATGCCCACCAGGACATCGACGCCGTAGGTCGTCACGTCATCCAGAATGCCAAGGCGGTCCAGCAACTCGGCATTCTCTGGCAGCGGCGCGGCCTCGCCGCCTGCGGGCGCGGCCCCGCCCGACGAGCCGTCGGCCGTCGCCACCTCACCAGCGCTGCCGGCGTTCGCACTGCCGCCATTGCCGTTCTTGTCCCGGCTCGCCGTGCCGCTGGACATGTTGCCGGAGCCTGCTCCCGCGTTCGATGAACCATCTTCACCCTTGCGCGCCTGCTCCAGCGCGACCACAGGGCTCTGCTGCGCCAGCACGGCATCGAATGGCAACGATGCCCCAAACAGCGTCAGCGCTCCAGTAATGGCGGCGGCTCTTGCCAACGCTCGCTTGCTCAACATGGTCGACGTAGTCCTTCCAATAGCGCAGCCAGGGCGTGCGGACAACCATCCCTCAACGGCCCACCCCGGCAACCGTGTGAACGTACCCTCAGGCCGTTCCATGCGTCAACGTCCAACACACCGCCTCCGTTTCACAGTGACACGCGGTCAGCGTAGTGGCATGGAATCTGCGCGTGTGCCGTGCCGTGCATCCGCGGCACGCAACGCCTCTGTGCGTCTCGGGAGGAGTACCCCATGCATCGACACGGTCTGCTTACTCTGGCTGGAGCCGGCGCGCTGCTGCTGACAGGTGTCGTCAGCGGTTTCACCGCCAGCGCCCAGGACGCCACCCCGCCGGCCGCGGGCGCCACCGCCCACCCGGTCCACATTCACGCCGGAAACTGCGACGAACTCGGGGAAGTTGTTGCGCCACTGAGTGACCTCGTTGCGCCAGTGGGCGACCGGGTCGGGCAGCGCAACCGTGCTGCACAGGGTGACACCTCGTACACCAACGTACCGTTGACCATGGACGCGATCCTGGCGACAGACCACGCGATCAACGCCCACCTCTCGGTGGATCAGATTGATGTCTACATCGCCTGCGGGGAAATCGGCGGCGTGATAGCGCCCGATGGCTCCCTTACGATTGGCCTGCGTGAACAGAGCGATTCCGGCTACACCGGCATTGCCTACCTCGTGCCCGGTGCGGACGGCGCATCCACCGACGTGACCGTCTTCCTGGCCGACACCAGTGGTCGCAACCGCGACGGGACCACGACCGAGGCAGCAGCCACGGATGACACCGCCGCGGCAATGGACGAGGACATGGCTGGCGACGACTCCCTGGCGACGCCGGACGCGATGGCAGGTATGGACATGGGCGGCGAGTCCACCCCAACCCCGTAGCCTGTGACCTCCGCGACAAGCGTGTGACACAATGGAACGCGTCCGGCATCCCGCTGCCGGCCGCGTTCCTGATTTAGCGCCCAGGAGGTTCCCGTGACCGTCCGCCGACCGACTCTTCTCGCTGCCGGTGCGCTGGCCGCTTCTGCCCTGGTTACCGTTGCCTTCTCCAGCCTCGCCCAGGATGCGACGCCTGTGGCCGGGACGCCGGCGGCAGCCACCCCGGTCGCCGTCGCGCAGGCCGCAACTCCCGAAGCGGCGACCGTGACCCCGCGCCCGGTGCACATCCACAGTGGCGATTGCACCAATCTCGGCGAGGTCATCATGCCGTTGACCGACCTGGCGCCGGCCGTGAGCGACCCGGTTGGCCAGTCTGATCTGGCGACCACCGCAGAAAGCTCCTACACGAATGTGCCAATGACGCTGGCTGATATCCTCGCCACACCTCACGCCATCAATGTTCACCTTTCGGCAGACCAAATCGGCACCTATATCGCATGCGGCGAGATCGGTGGCGCGATCGACCCAACCGGCGCGGTGATCATCGGCCTGCGCGAAGTCAACAACTCTGGCTACACCGGCATCGCCTTCCTGCAGCCCGGCATCGACGGCGTATCGACGGATGTGTCCGTCTTTATCGCGCCCGTCTTCGGTGCTGCCGGCTAGCTACCCGCGTGGCGGCAAGCCGCGCCGGGCCTGATCTGCCGGGGCGGCTTGCTACCATACGTTGCCGCGAACAACCGGTTCGCGCCTGATTCGATCCACAGGAGCCTGACCCCCGTGACTGCAACGTACACCGGCGCCGACGCCATCAGTGAAGCCCGCGCCGCTGGAGTGGGCCCGCTGGAGTACATGCAGCAGCGCGGGTTCGTGCAGGATGTCTCGGACGCCGATGGTCTGCGCGCCGCCTTCGCCGCCGGGCCGGTCACGCTGTACCAGGGGTTCGATCCCACCGGGCCCTCATTGCACGTGGGGCACATGCTCGGCATCATGATGCTGGCCACCCTGCAGCGCTTTGGGCACCGGCCCATTGCCCTGGGCGGCGGCGGCACCGCGCTGGTTGGCGATCCCTCCGGCAAGACATCCGCCCGCGCGCTGGTCTCCGAGGAGGATATCCGGAGCAACCTGGCGAAAATTCTGGTCCAGTTTGATCGGCACCTCGACTTTGAAGGTGGCCGCTTCGGGGATAACCCGCCCGCACTCCTTATCAATAATGCGGACTGGCTGCTGGAGCTGCGCTACATCCCGTTTCTGCGAGATATCGGCCGCCACTTCTCCGTGAATGAAATGCTGACCGCCGAGACCTACCGCACCCGGCTGGAAACCACCGGTCTGAACTTCGTGGAGTTCAACTACCGGCTGGTCCAGGCGTACGATTTCCCGCACCTTTCCGCACGGAGGGCTGCACGCTGCAGCTCGGCGGCTCCGACCAGTGGGGCAACATCGTGGCCGGCGTCGAACTGGTGCGCAAGGCGGACGGCGGGCAGGCCTACGCCCTGGTCTCGCCGCTGCTGACGACCGCCTCCGGGCAGAAGATGGGGAAAACCGAGGGCAACTCGGTCTGGCTGGATGCGTCGCTCACCTCGCCATATGATTTCTACCAGTACTGGGTCAACGTCGATGACGCCGACGTGGAGAAGCTGCTCCGGCTCTACACCTTTCTGCCAGACGCCCGCATCGCAGAACTGACTGCAGCCGGCGGCGCAGCCTGCGCGAAGCCAAACAGGTGCTGGCGCAGGAAGTCACGCGCCTCTCCCACGGCGAGGACGCCCTGGCGCACGCAGAGGCCGCCTCGCGCGCACTCTTCGCCGGCGAGCCGGACGCCGACGACCCGAACATTCCCGAGCGCCTGGTGGCTCGTGAGATGAGGCTCAGCCGCGAACCTCTTGTTGAAGCGGGCCTCGTCAAGTCCCGTGGGGAAGCGCGCCGGAAGCTGCTGCAGAGGGCGCCTTTCGATCAACGGCCTCAGGATTGATGAGACGCTGGTCGATGAGCCATTTGCGACCGATGCGAAACCCTGTTGCGCTTGGCAAGAAGCGCTACATGCGTATCAAGTTCGAACCAGCGAGCTAGCTTCCGGGCGTCGGCAGAGCGCGGCGGATCGCGTCGATGTCCGGGAGCACGAGCAGCAACCCGGTGAGCAACAGCAGGTCACCGGCCAGAAGCACAACGACGAGGGCGAGCGGCCCCGCCGCCCCGCCCTGCCGCAACAAGCTGCCCATGCCGAGAACATTTGCACTGGCCGCTACAAAAATGAGCCAGCAAACAGCAACCAGCACCCCACCCAAAACCTGGGCCTGGCTGAGTGCGATACCCAGCCAGATCACCACGGCCACATTGAGTATCGCCAGCAGCAACCCGGGCAGCAGCAGCAAGGCCACCAGGTTCCAGGCGCTGCCTGCGGCGCGGGCCTGGGGCGCCAGCCGCGCCGGGCGCCGCTGGTGGGGCCAGGCCCCCTCGGTCGCCGTTTCTACGGACTGTATGGTGAAGACCAGCGCGATGCACAGCGCCAGCAACAGCCAGAGACGGCTATCCGCGAGTTCAAGAGTCTCGCGCAGCTCGTCCAGTGACACGCTATTCCCCTCCGGTCGCTCGCGGCGGCGCCGCGCCGGGAGCGTAGCACAGGGTGGCCGGACACTCGACGAGGCGCGCCTTGTGCGTGGAGACAGGACATGAGCATCGACGAGGAAGCCACATTCCAGTTCCATGCCAACGGGTCCACAGCAACCGCCGCACTTCTACTGCACGGGTACATGGGCACCCCGCGTGAGTTACGCCCGCTGGGGGAAGCACTCGCAGCAGCAGGGGTAACCACCCGCGGTGAGCTTCTCCCCGGGTTTGGAAAGGCGGGGAGGCCGCAGCTCGGTCGGGTGCGGGCAGAAGACTGGCTGGATGCCGCCAGGGCCGCCTGGTTGGAGGTTACACGCGGGGCCGCCCACCGCACCCTGATTGGTTTTTCCATGGGCGGCGCACTGGCCCTCACGCTGGCCGCCGACCCGGCAGTTCGTCCTGATGCCCTGGTGCTCCTTGCCCCGTACTGGCGGATGGCGGATCGCCGCGCGGTGCTCCTGCCCGTAGCGCACTTTGTGATGCCGCGGTTCCAACCGTTCGGCAAACTGGACTTCACCGATCCGGCGACGCGTTTGAAACTGGCTGAGGCAGTCCCGGGGGTTGACCTGGATGACCCTGACGTGCAGCGTAGCTTCCAGGAGGAGATGACTGTCCCGACGCACTCGTTGCATCAGTTGCGCCGGCTTGGCCTGCGCGCCAGCCGCGCCCGGCTGGCTCCGCAAACCTCCCGGGTTATCGTGCAGGGCCTGCAAGATCCGACCACGCTCCCCCAGGATTCGCGCGACCTCTCCCGCATGATTGGCGCGCGCCTCATCGAGGTGCCCGCTGACCACATGCTGGTTGATCAGAACGCCCCGGCCTGGGAGCGCGTCCGGGACGCGGTGCTCAGCCGCGCCGTGCCAAAGCCAGGCCAGAGTGGGTGACGCACGACTCGGCCATCAGCCCAACCTCGTGTCTCGACTTCACGAGAGACACAGAACGCAGTTCCCGGGTGGCTGTTTCCCTTGCGATCCGCGCTAGCGCGCGTACCCGGCCTCACGCAGCATGGCGAGTTCGCGGTCACCCCGCTCTTGCAGGCCGGCTATCCATTGCTCCCGGTAAGTTTCCAGCGATGCGGCGATCACCTGCGCTACCGCCAGGTTGCGATACCACTTGCGATCTGAAGGAACGACGTACCAGGGTGCGTAGGTGGTGGCGGTCGCCGCTATGGCCTGCTGATAGGCTTCGAGGTACGCGTCCCAGTACTGTCTCTCCTGCCAGTCGCCCAGCGAGAGCTTCCAGGCCTTGGCAACGTCCTTCTGGCGCGCAACCAACCGCTCAGCCTGCTCCTCCTTGCTGATATACAGGAAGAACTTGAGGACGATGGTGCGGGTTTGCGTCAGGAGCAATTCGAAGTCGTTGATATGCGGGTAGCGCGTTTTGATCACCGCTTCGGACGCAATGCCCTTGACCTTCTCGACCAGGACCGCTTCGTAATACGAACGGTTGAAAACGGCAATCGACGATGTCGCGGGCGTATGCAGGTGATGGCGCCAGAGAAAGTCGTGCGATCGCTCTTCCGCGGTCGGGACCTTGAAAGACCACACATGCACGCCCTGGGGATCAACATCGTCCAGCACATCGCGAATAACGCCGTCCTTGCCGGAGGTATCCATACCCTGGAGCACAATCAGGAGTGCGTCTGTTCCCGCCGCGTACAGCAGGTTTTGCAAGTCGCCGATCTGACCGGTCAGGCGGTCCAACTCTGCCTCGCCGTTGCTGCGATCAGCGTCGGGGTCTCCGACGGTGCTGATATCGAGCAAGTTGAACGGCTGGCTGCCGTCAAAGCGAAGTGCGTATCCCATCCGGCTTCCCCCTTGCACAAGTGGATAGCGCGCATTTTGCCATGACCACCCGGAACCAACAGCATGGCTGTGGCTCAGGTCAGGCTCACGAAAAGCGACTGGAGAGGGAAGAGGCAGCGCCGGGTCAGGAAATCCGGACGCCCTCCAGGCTCAGGAGGTGTTCCTTGATGTTCAACCCGCCGGTGTAACCGCCCAACGTGGCATCAGAGCGGATCACGCGGTGACAGGGAACGATGACGGGGATGGGATTGCGACCGAGCGCGTTGCCGACCGCGCGCGTGGCCTTGGGCTTGCCGATCCGCCGCGCAATCCCGGCGTACGTATCGACATGGCCGAAAGGGACGGAGGCCGTTGCCTCCAGCACCGCGCGTTGAAATGGGGGCATATGCCCCCAATCCAGCGGAACATCGAACTGAGAACGGCGGCCGCCGAAATACTCCTCGAGCTCATCAGCAGCACGCTTGAGCGTCTGCTGCGTGGCCCACGGGGCCTCGGCGACGTTGTCAAGCCTGACCGGGTCCCCCCCGGCGTCCTTGATCCGCTGCGCAAACTCAGCGTCGGTCTGCGATCGCCCGAACTCGATTTCGCGCAGCCCTTCGCCGGTTGCCGCCAGGATCAGATCGCCGAGCGGGCTCGCCACACGGGTAAACCAGACGATATCGCGCTTCGGGAGCGTGAGGGGAGGCGGAACACACGCCGACTCGGGAACACAGCAACACGCGCCCAACACCGTATCGACCTTTTCGTAACAGGCCATCTCGTTGCGGCAATAGCTGCACTCCGCCACATGGCGCTGGAGCCAGGCCTCATCCCGGCCGCAAAGATCTCCCAGCGCGTGAGCAGGCATAGCTGCCAGGGCAATGTCGCAGGGGTCGTCGGCGGAGGCCGCAACGTCTGCGAGCCGCGGAGGCTCATGTCCGGGGGTGGCTGCAACGTTGGTCGCCATGGCTACTGATTCCTTCCCGGACTGATCATGATCCTCACATCCTGTCGCCGAAGCGATCGCGCAGCTTGCGCAACGCTTCGTGGACGCTACGCCGGGCGGCATCCTCAGAACAGTTGAGGGCCACGGCAATGTCGGAGTACCCGAGTTCCAGGTACTTGCGCTGCACCAGCGCAATGCGCTGTTTGGTCGGCAGCGCTTCGATAAACCGTTCGACCTCGCCCAGGAGGTCACTGGCATCCAGGCGATCATCATGGTCCCGGCTGGCAGCCGGAATCGTCTCCGCCCCGGCGTCCGCATCCAGCGAGCGCAACCGCGAAGTCTTGCGCTTGTCACTGAGGAAGGCGTTCGTGGCGATGCGGTAGAGCCACGCCCGGTGGTTGGCGTCGCACGGCAGGCGATGCCAGGCCCGGAATGCCTTGAGCGCGGTTTCCTGGTACAGATCGTCTGCATCCGGGCGATTGCGCGTCAGATGCAGGGCATAGCGATAGATCTCCGCACCATGGCGCGAAAGTGTGTCGTCAAATGTCAGATGCACCGCCGGTTCGAGCACAGCCGCGCTTGCTGCCCTCTCAGCGGCCGCCGGCATCAAGGCCGTCGCCGCTCTCCCCACGCTCGCTACCCCCATCCTACCCCCGGGTTCGTTTCCCATGGACTGCATCGTCTCCGGGCATCCGGGAGAGAAACGCTTCGCCATGCGATCTGTGAGATCGGTCCGGCGCGGCCATTTCCGGGATAGTGCAGCTATTCATAACACGAGTTCATGCGGATGGCGAACCACCTGCTTTCGTTGGTTGGCGTGGGCCTGATCGCACACAGAGCGAAAAACCGCGCATGGTAGTATCGGGCAGCGCCGTTCGCGCGTTACTGATACGAACCCACTCGCAGAGCGCTGCACCGTCCGCCGGTGAGGTGCGCCAGCTACCCAGGTGACTGATGGCCCAGCGATTCGCCAGGACTCGCCTTTACCAGGATCGGCTAACCGCCGGCCGCACCGGCGCCCGAACCCGCCGCCGCAAACCGCTGCCGCCGCATCTCCTGCCTGGTACGTCGCGCCGGCGCAGCAACGCTGGCCGTCTGGTCGGTATCCTGGCGGGGTTGGCCGTGGCGGCCTTCCTGGTGTTCGCAGTGTCCATCGTTGCGGGGGCACTCAGCATCGCGGCGGCGGCAGCCGCCACAGTCCGGCAGTACGAGGAGATCAACGGCAGCCTGCCAAACGCTTCGTATGTTTCCGCTGACACGTTCCAGACCACGCGGATTCTGGACCGCAACGGCAATCTCCTGCAGGAAGTCGCTGACCAGGACTACGGCTGGCGCACCTTTGTCCCCTACGAGAAGATTTCGCCGAACTTGATCAACGCCACGATCGCCTCGGAGGACGCGACCTTCTGGAGCCATGACGGCGTCGAGCCGATGGCCATTCTGCGCGGCATCACGATCATGGTGGGCGGCGCCGGATCCTCCGGCGGCTCAACGATCACGCAGCAGCTTGTGCGCTCGATTCACAGCGAGGAAATCGGCAACGATTTCTCGCTCACGCGCAAGTGGAAAGAGGCGCTGGCGGCCATCGCGCTGGAGCGGCAGTTCTCCAAGCACGACATCCTGACCATGTATCTCAACCAGATCTTCTATGGCAATCGGTCCTACGGCATTGAGGCCGCGTCCCAGACGTATTTCCACAAGTCCGCTGCTGACCTCACGCTCTCGGAAGCGGCGCTACTGGCGGGTATCCCGCAGCAGCCCACCTATTTCAATCCGGCCATCTATCCGGAGAACGTCATCGGCCGCCAGAAGTACGTGCTCGATCAAATGGTCAAGCTTGGCTACATCACGCGCGCCGAAGCGGCTGAGGCGCACGCCAACTGGCCCACGGTTTACCCCAGCCGCGACGGCGACGGCGCTGTGCTCGACCACCCGCACTTCGTGCAGTACGTCTATGAGTACCTGGCGGAGAAGTACCCGGACAAGGACTTTACGAAGGGTGGCTTCAACATCTACACGACCATCGACACAGACCTGCAGAACCGGGCTGAGGACGTTGTCGCGCAGAATATCCAGCAGTTGCAGTATTACCGGGCCCAGAACGCCGCGCTGACGATCGTGGTCCCCTGGAGCGGGGAAATCCTGGCCATGGTTGGCTCGGCGGACTTCAACAACGCCGCCATCGAGGGGCAGGTGAACATCACCACCTCGCCGCAGCAGCCCGGCTCCTCCATCAAACCCATCGTCTACGCCGCTGCCTTCGAGCAGGGCTGGAACCCGGGCACCGTCGTGCTCGACGCGCCGTTCAAGATCGAGACCCCTGGCGCCACCGACGAGTTCGGTGAGCCGATGGACTACTACGAGCCGCAGAACTACCTGCGGAACTTCAACGGCGCGGTCTCGGTGCGCACGGCGCTCTCCAACTCGCTGAACATCCCGGCGGTCAAGGCGGTGGAATTCGCCGGCGGCCCTGAGGCCATTGTCGACATGGCCCGCCGCATGGGAATCAAGCACGAGCTCTCGCAGCCGCCGGCGGACTACGGCCTCTCTATCGGACTGGGCTCCGGCGATGTCTGGCCGCTTGAGATGAACAACGCCTATGCGACCATCGCGAACATGGGCAAGTACGTGCCTGTGACCCCGATCCTGAAGATCACGGACAGCGAAGGCAACGTGCTCTACGAGTTGGACCGCGAGCACTCGCTCCAGAACGCCGAGCAGGTAATCCGGCCGGAAATCGCATACGAACTGATTTCGATTCTGACTGACAACGAAGCCCGGTCCATGATCTTCACGCGCAACAACCTGTTCGGCAACACGCAGACCCAGCTTGGCCGCCCAACCGCCGCCAAGTCCGGCACCACCAACGACTTCCGCGACATCTGGACGATCGGCTTCACCACCGACGTCTCCATCGGCGTCTGGGTCGGCAACACCCGCAACGACCCATTGGCCGAGATTGACGGCATTCAGGGAGCGGGGCCGATCTGGTCGCAGTTGATGATCGACCTTCACACCAACCCGGCTTTCCAGCAACTGCTGCTGGGCCCGGATGGCCAGCCCGTGCCGGAGCAGTTCCCGCGCCCGGCGGGGATCATCGACGGCGTGGTCTGCCAGGCCACGGGCGGCCGGCCAGTCGATGACTGGTCGAACAAGGCGGAGATCCTGGACGGCGGCGGCTCGCCGGCCAACCGGTGCGACCAGTTGACGCCGTGGGCCTACAAGGATCTGGTCCGCACCATGGATCAGCTCAAGCAGGGTGGCAATATCTCGCAGGCCGGCATCGACAGCATCTATGCCTACGCTCGCGCAGTCCGGTTCAGTGACCCCGGTGGCGCCGACCCGGTCTTCCCGCACCCGATCATGCTCACGCCAGACTGACCGGCTGACTGACTGGCTCGCCCCAACAGACATCCTCCTGGGCCCACAGGCGGCAGCATATCGCTCCGTCGCCGTGATGCGCGCGGACGCCTACTGTGCACTCCTGCTGGAAAGCCCGCTCAGGCGCTTCCTGCAGCCAGCCTGTTGCGCTGGACGTGCCGTCGCCGCCGCACGCCTCTCGCTGGACTCACGGCCCCTTTTCTGCCATTCAGGTCTCGCCTTCCCCTCAGCCCCCGCCCGACACCGCCAGTCGCCTGGACGGAGCCCGCATTCAGCCTGAGTACCGCCGGGACTGCGTGGAGTGATGAACGAAACCATGCCCGGCAGCGGTATCCGCCTGGTCAACAACCACGAACCGGAAGGCAACGAAACCGGGTTCGGGTCAGCGCCCGGCTGACTCGCGGCCGCCCCGGAACAACGTTGAGCCGTCAGGCAAACGACCTGACGGCTCAACGTTGTCCTAACCCACCGGATGGGATCGCGTTGTGTTGGTCGACCTACTCCTCAGCCGGAGCTGCCGCGCCCGCCTCGGCAGCGCGGCGGCCGCGCGGCCGGCCTGCCCGCCGCACGGTTTCGCCGTCTGGCCCAGTCTCGACCGTGCGCCGCCGGCGACGCGCCAGCCGCGACCGGTGGACCGTGGTGCCCTCCGGTGGCGTCACCGGGCGGTACGGTACCGGCTGCGAAAGCACGATGGTCGTCTTGCAGCGGGCGCCGGTGTCGCTCAACTCGTCGACGAACTGCTCCAGGGCCAACATGTCCGGCACGTGCACCTTGATCAGGTGCGAGGCATCGCCCGTTGTGCGGTAGACCTCCGACACGGCGGACTGCTCGCGCAGCACGCTCTGGAATGCTTCCTGATCGCTGCGCTGCACGGTGACCATCAGCAAGGCCGTGATCGGGCGCCCCAGCGCCGCCGGCTCCACGATGGCCCGGTACCCGGAGATCACGCCGCGTTCTTCCAGCCGCCGCACCCGCTCGATCATGGCCGGGCTGGAAAGCCCCACCTGCTCGGCAAGCGACTTCATGGTCAACCGGCCATTCTCCTGCAAGGCTGCCAGAATCTGTTCATCAAGTGAATCAACCTGATTTGCCACGTCCTACCCCCATTACCTTCGGAAGTTCGGCTTGCACGAAGGCTTCCCGTCATAGCTCAATGTCGTCACGACGCACTGCACCATCGATAACCGGCGCAGTCTATGCCGGCAAGCGCTTACGTGCAAGTACCTAACGAAATGCGGGTAGTTCGCCCTGTCGCTACGCTTCTTTTGGCTGGCCGTAACTCGCGCGCGCGTGCGCCTGCATGCCTGCGACCAACTCCTCCGGCACCAGGAAAGGCTCCTTGCCGCCGTTCGCGGACAGCGCGTGGATGTAGACCCTGGCGGCTTCTTCCACGATCTCGGAGATGCCAAGCGCGTGGGCGAAGCTGTCGCCAAACGTAATCAGCCCGTGGTTCTTGAGCAGCACTGCCTTCAGGTCAGGCGTCAGGATCTCGATCACGCTCAGGCCGAAGTCCGGCGTGCCGGTAAGCCCGTACCGCGTCACCGGCACGCGGGCGCCCACCACCACGGCCACCTCCGTCAGGATCGGCGGCAGGTAGTCACGAATGCAGGCCACGACCGTTGAATAGTGCGCGTGCGTGTGGACGATGGCCGAGACATCTGGCCTCGCCTTCATCACCATCGTGTGCAGCGGCGTCTCGGAGCTGGGCCGGCGATGCCCATCGACGATCTCTGCGTCCTCGGTCACGATCACGACATCCGCCGGGGTGACCTCCGGGTACAGGATACCGCTTGGCGAAATGGCGATCAGCCCCGACTCGGGATCTCTGATGCTCATGTTGCCGGCGGTCCCATGCACGATCCCGGCCGCCAGTGCGTCCAGCCTGACCTGCACCACCTGTTCCCGCAATCCCTCAAGCAGCATAGTCTCCCATCCCTTTCGTTACTTGCGTCCTGTCTCAGGCAAACTCGCTGCGCACCACCCCAGCCGGGTCGATGTCGCGCAGCGCGGCCAGTTCCTCTGCGGTTGGCGGCCGCGTTTCTGGCGTTTCCGGCCCTACCTTAACCGGAAAACCGGTTGCGTCGCGCATGGTCTCCGGCGCCACGCCGGGGTGCAGACTCTCAACCTCCAACTGCCCGCCGCGCCGAACGAAAATGCCGAGCGGAGACACCACGCGGTCGACGTTCCCGGCAGCAGTCACGAAATCAAGCCGGTCGACAAAGACGCGCGGGTCGTGCCGGGTGCGCCAGAGAATGACACGTTTCGCGGTCGGCATAAGCATGGCGCTGCCCGCGCCACCGGGCAGGCGGACCTTCGGGCGCGCGAAGTCGCCGATGGCGCTCATGTTGATGCGCCCCTGCCCATCAATCTGCACTCCGCTCAGGAACGCGACATCGAGCCGGCCACGCCCCGAAAGATCGAACAGGTCCGCCAGCGTCACCAGCGAGCGCGTGCCATGCAGAAGCACCGGATCAACGGTGGAAACAGGCAGGTGCTCGGGCTGCGCATCGATTCCGCCTGCAATGCTGAGGTACGTAAGTGAGGGCGCATACAGGCGCTTTGCCAGCAGCGTCGCCACCATTGGCAGCGGCGATGCCACCCCGTGGAAGACGGTCTCCCCCGGCCTGAGCAACCGGGCCAGACTGACCGCCATTATGTCCCAGGGGGCTGGCGCTGATTCCCCGGAGGTCTGCGCGCTCACGCCGGGACACCCGCCGCGCGCAGCACATGCGCGTCGATGAACGCATGCGCCGCCTCCGGGTCGCGCGCCACGCGCACCCAGCGCGCCAGGTAATCCGCGTCGTAGCTGTAGGCGGGCGTGCAGGAGAATGGCCACGCCCCTCCGGGCGCTTCCACCACGGCCTCGACCAGGAACCCGGGGACAGCCACCGTCTCGGGTGCTGCCGCGAACGTCTCTCCCTCAACAATACGCTCGGCGGTGAGAATCACGCGCCGGGCCGCCTGAGCCATCAGCACGTCTTCGAAGCGGGTGCCGATGATGCGCCCGTTGCCGGCGGCATCGGCCTCCTGGACGTGGATCAGCGCCACGTCCGGCATGAGTGCTGGAATCACGTACACCTCGCCCTCGCCATAGGGATCTGGCACGCTGGCGAAGCCCCGCGCTGCGGGCAGGGCCGAGCCCTGCAGCCCGGCCACCGGCATGAAGGGCACCCCCTGGATCGCGGCGCGCAGGCCAGCGATGACCGTCGCGCAGGCGTGCTCCTTTGCCTCCACCTTCCCCTGCTCGACCGCCGCGCGGTACGCCTGCGCCATGCCGAAGGGCGTCTCGTAGCCGATAAACCCGGCGGAAACCGCCCGGGCGCATCCTGCCGCGCAGAGCACATCGATGTCATAGGCGCCAGCCGTCTTGACCAGCTCCAGCCCACGCTTCTCCTGGCGCACGATCTCGTGCACCGCCGCGCCGGGGCCCCGGTGCAGGGTGTTGCCACCCAGCGCCAGAATGCTCCCGTCCGGAATGCTGGCAACCATCTCTGCCAGATTTCGAACCTTGCCACCCATCATGTCGTCACCCGCATCCTGTTCATTGCCCGGAATCATACGGCCCGGCCATCTATCATGGGCAACCTGAGAATCACGCCGCGCTGGTCAATGCCGGTCGCCATGGAGTCATTGAGGGTTGCTCGTCTGATGCCCATGTTCCCGTCCGAGGTCTATCGTTCCTACCTCACGCCCTTGCGCTTCCTGCAACGCAGCGCCAGCATTTTTCGTCAGAAGCCTGCTGTGGTGTATGGCGATCGCTCGTGGACCTACCCGGAGTTGAACGAGCGCGTCCATCGCCTGGCCTCGGCGTTCACTGCCGCCGGGGTGCAGCCCGGCGACCGGGTGGCCTACCTGGCGCCAAACATCCCCCAGATGCTGGAGGGGCATTTTGGAGCGCCGCTGGCCGGCGCCATCCTGGTTGCCATCAATACGCGGCTCTCGGCGCCTGAGGTCGCCTATATCCTGGAGCACTCCGGGGCCACGGCGCTGGTGGTCGATACCGAACTGACTCACCTCGTCGCGCCCGCCCTGCCCAATCTCCCCGACCTGAAGTTGATTGTCAACATCGAAGATGTGCCGGATGGGACGGCGCTGCCAGGTTGGGAATACGAAGCGTTTCTGGACTCCGGCAGCCCGGACGAAATCGCGTGGCCGTTGCACGACGAAGATGACGTCATCACCATCGACTACACGTCCGGCACCACTGGCCGGCCCAAAGGCGTGATGTACACCCACCGCGGGGCGTACCTCAACAGCCTGGGTGAACTCCTTGAGACGCGCATGTCCAGCGACAGCGTCTACCTGTGGACGCTGCCCATGTTCCACTGCAACGGCTGGTGCTACCCGTGGGCAGTGACCGCCATCGGCGGCACGCACGTCTGCCTGCGCCGCCTCGATCCCGCCGAGGTATGGCGCCTGGTTCGCGACGAGCGAGTGACGCACTTCTGCGCCGCGCCAACGGTGCTGATCTCGCTCATCAACAGCCCGGACGCGCCCCAGGAGAAGCTAGGGCAGCCACTCATCATCTCCACCGCGGCAGCCCCGCCCTCACCGACGCTCATTGCCCAGGTGGAAACCCTTGGCGCAGAGATCATCCACGTCTATGGTTTGACCGAAGTCTATGGCCCGTACACCGTCTGCGAGTGGCAACCGCACTGGAACGACCTTCCTGCCGATGAGCAGGCGCGGGTGAAGGCTCGGCAGGGCGTGGGGTACATCATCGCCGACGATGTGCGCGTGGTGGATGACCAGATGCAGGATGTGCCCGCCGACGCCCAGACCATGGGCGAGGTCATCATGCGTGGCAACAACACCATGAAAGGCTATTTTCGCGACCCGGAGGCGACCGCGCGCGCCTTTGCCGGCGGCTGGTTCCACTCGGGCGACCTGGCCGTTATGCATCCCGACGGCTATATCGAACTGCGCGACCGCAAAAAGACATCATCATCTCTGGCGGCGAAAACATCTCCACCATCGAGGTCGAGCAGGCCATTGCGGCCCACCCCGCCGTGCTGGAGGCGGCGGTAATTGCCATCCCGGACGACCACTGGGGCGAGACCCCGAAGGCGTTTGTCACACTCAAGCCGGGTCATGACCTGAGCAGCGACGAGCTCCGCGCCTTCGTCCGCGAGCGCCTGGCCGGGTTCAAGGTTCCGCGCGCCATCGAGTTTGGTGATCTCCCCAAGACCTCCACCGGCAAGGTCCAGAAGTTTGTGCTGCGCGAACGCGAGTGGGCCGCCCACGAGAAACGCATCAACTGAGCGGCAAGCAGTGGGCATGTCCGCCGGGAACTATCTCCGCCGGTCTCGAGCGGAGGCTCGGCAGGCCGATAGCCCTGCAGTCTCACAGCCTTCGTCAGGATGTGTTGATCGAACAGAACCAGCCGAACTCGTGTCAACGTCACCGGGGAGTGCCATGAACGCTGCGGAACGCCTTGCGCTCATCGAACAATACGAAGCGGGCTACCAGGCCATTGTTGATGCCCTGGCCGGAATTACTCCGGCTGAACTCGAAGCCCGCGAGGGGCCCGGTGAATGGTCGCCCCGTGAGATCGTGCATCACCTTGCCGACAGCGAAATGACCTCCGCCGTGCGCCTGCGACTGCTGGTTGCGGAGGACAGCCCGACCCTGGTGGGGTACGACCAGGACATGTTCGTCGCTAACCTGTTTCCGGAGCGCCCCATCGAGCCGTCGCTGGCGGCGTTCGGCGCCTCCCGCGCCGCGACCGCACCCATCCTGCGCCGGCTCACCGAGGCGCAGTGGCAGCGCGCTGGCCAGCACACAGAGGTTGGCCGCTATTCGGTTGACGACTGGCTGCAGACGTACGCGGCTCACGCCCACGACCATGCGGGCCAGATTGCGCGCGCGCGTGCCACCGTCGCCGCCCAGGCAGCAGGCTGAGGTACTCCCGGCGTCCTGAGCTTGTCGAGTGATCCCGGAACCCGACGTAGGCCGTGGTCTCTCCGCAAGCTCGAAACGCAGTCAGCGCCGATCAGGCCGCCGCCGCAATGTCGCCGCACGCCACCACGGTGTCCCGCGCCCCGATCAGCGCCACGGCGTGGTCGGTCGCGGTAAAGTCTCCAAGGGGCTGCGCAATCTCCAGCGTCGTCTGGCCACGCGCGTCAAGCGGCGGCAACACCTGCAGCGGAGCTTCGGCGAGATTGCGGCAACTTCCGGCGAAGACGCCAGCCACCTCATCACCCGCGGCATCCCGTGTCACCACCGTGAGCGTCGCGTGCTCGCCGTCGCCGGTCAGCGCGCCCAGGGCATCCACGCCGGAGTCGTCAACCTCGTGGAGGCGCAACGCGAGCCGTTCCGGGACGGCGCCGGGATCCAGGCTTGACTGTGGCTCCAGGCCGCCAACTGCGTCTGGAAGCTCCCAGACCTCGAAGTCACGGTAACCGGTAACAGCGCCCACGGTCACGTTCGCGCGGCGGAACCCGGAACCGACCCAAACATCCGATGCGCCGCTGAGCGCTGAGGCGTCCAGGGTGGCTACGAAGAACCCGTTGACGGCGAAGGCCGCGTTGGAGCCATCGACCAGGAGCGTTATCGTGTTCTCCGCACCCGGCGCGAAGTTGACCACCGGCAACATGCCGCCCGAGATCGGGGCTTGCGTGCCGATTTGGTACTGCCATGCGCCGTCCGCCGCAATAATCAGCCGGTAGTGGTCGCCATTGGGTTGCTCGCGGAAGGCAATTCCCGCGTCCCACGACTGCTCGGCAGCCTCCGGATTGACGAAGCTGACCTCAGCCACAAAGTTTTCCAGGGTTACCCCCGCGCCTGCCACGGCCGCCGCGCCCACGTGTTGGGTCAGGTCGCCGCTGGCGGGGCCGCCTACCGGGGGCGAGGTCATGGCCAGCTTCGTGATGGAGGCGAACCCGGCGCTGCCGAGCATGGCGCTGGTGGATGGCTCCGGCGTTGCCGGCGTCTCGGTCACGTTCTCAACCGGCGCCGCCCAGACCTCAACGTCCGCAAATGGGAGCAGGCCCGCCCCGGCAGCATCGTCATCGAAAAAGCCGGAGCCAACGAAGACATCGCCTGCCACGTCGCTCTCGTCGAGGTCGAGCTCCGCCACGATACGCTCGTTGAAGGCGAAGAACCCGGCATCACCCTGGGCGACGACCTCGATGGTGTTGACCCCACCTGCGGAGGCGTCGAAGTCGGTGATGCGCCCCTGCGCAATGACGTCATGGAGCCCGTACTTGAAGAACCACCGACCATCCGAGTCCACAATCACCCGGAACTGATTGTCGTCGCCAGCATCCCGGAACCCGACCCCGATATCCCAGAGGTCAATGTCCTCCGGCTCCGGATGCGCGAACTGCGCGCGGACGTAGATGTTGGCCTCGCTCACCCCGAGCCGTTCGACGCCCAGCTCGCCCGGGCCAAACGCCACCTCGCCGGACCGCGGACCGGTCAGGCTGGGCTGGCTTTGCGCCGCCTCTCGCACGCCACCGTAGACCTGGAGCAGATTGCGCTGGCCGCCGGGAATCATGATCGAGTCCATGACGGGCTGCGCCAGCGACATTTGGTCCCGGAAGTTGTCTGGCTCAGCGACCAGAGTAATGATCAGCACCGATTCCCCGGGAACCAGCACCCGGCACTCGATGTAGTCGACGAGCTCCAGACCTTCCCCCCCACCGGCGTCCAGGGTGAGCTGGAAGGCTCGCGACGAGACATTGGGGCCATCCGCAATCAACGGGGCGCCCTCTTCATCCTCGAAGGGGCGAATGTTGGAAACCCCGCCCTCCTGGGCCAGCAGGGCCGCCTCGGTCTCAACGCAGGCCGGCAGGCTCCCCTTGTAGCGGGTCGCGCCCTCGACATAGAGTGAACTGACGCCATTGATGAGGTGCAGGCGGTCCAGCTTTTCCGGGCCGACCGCCGTCAGCATGGCGTTGGCATCCGGCCTCCAATCGGTTCCGGCCCAGGATGCCGTGAATCCGTACGTCGGCGAGGTCCATTCATCGCCGGAGATCTGCGCGCGCACCACGCCAACCTGGCTGCCGAGGAGCAGCAGGACGGCGGCAACCAGAAACGTGCGAAGGGCAAGCATCAAACGCGCTCCTGCCTGAGAGTGCTGTCACGGTCAACGGCGCGTAGAGCCGTGGGCCGAGTCTAAGCGCTCTGGCCAAGCCTGTCACTGCCGGGCGTGGCGGTTGCGGGCCGCCACGCTACGCTTTGCGACATCTGGCGCCGCCGGAGGAGCAAGGAGTGATCGTGCAGAACGAGCAAACTGCGGCGGAGGTCCCTGGCCTCGAATCGGGCGTGGACGCGCTGCTGGAGCCACTCATCGCAGACGCGCTGTCCGCGCTGGATGGGCGCGCTCCCCTCCTGGCCGGCATGGTGCGGTACCACCTTGGCTACGCCAATCTGGACCTGCAACCCATCGACCCGCGCAGTCTGGACCGGGGGAAGCGGATTCGCCCGGCGGTCACCTTGCTCGTGGCCGGGGCAGCAGGCGGCGACCCGGCCCAGGCCGCGCCGGTGGCAGCCGCCATCGAGTTGCTGCACAACTTCACGCTCATTCACGACGACATCCAGGACGAGAGCGCCACCCGCCGCCACCGGCCCACGGTCTGGCGCGCCTGGGGCGCCAAACAGGCCATCAACGCCGGGGATGCCCTTTTTGCCGTCGCGCACCTGCCGCTCTTTCAATTGCCGGCGCGCGGGGTTTCGGCCGAGCGTACGATCGCGATCCTCGATGCCTTCGAACGCATGACTATCGAGATCGTGGAGGGGCAAACGCTCGACCTGGGTTTTGAGACTCGCGAAGATGTGACTGCCGACGCCTACCTGGACATGATCTCCGGCAAGACCTCGGCCATTATCCGCTTCGCCGCCTGGGCCGGGGCGACGATTGCCGGAGCCGACGCCGCAATGGCCGCACGCTGGGCCGCGTTCGGCCTGGAGCTGGGTCTCGGCTTCCAGATTCACGATGACCTGCTCGGCGTGTGGGGCACGCAGGCGGAAACCGGCAAACGCCAGGCAGACGATATCCGCCGCCGCAAGAAGAGCTACCCCTTTCTCCTGCTCCGGGAGCGCCTGGACCCGGCGGAGCAGATGGAACTGAACGCCATCTACGCGCAGGAGGAGGTCGCCGCGCACGAGATCACCCGCGTTCTCTCCCTGATGGACGCGCGCGGCGTGCGGCGCGATGTCGAGCAAGTGGTGGCGCACTACCACGATTCCGCCGCCGCCATGCTTGCTGACGCCACGCGTCATTCGACGTACCAGCGCCAGCTCCAGACCCTGGTGGAATCCCTGGCCAAGCGCACCTTCTGAGAGCCGCGCCAAACCCCCATGCTATTCTCTCGCGGCGATATGGCGTGCCTTTTCTCATCGCAGGAGGAGCTGGTGTCCCGCATCGACCCGCGTATCCTCGCCGATCTCAAGCGGGAGCGTCTGCTGCAGGAGGGCCACTGGGCCTTTCTTCACGGCGGACACAGCAGTGGCCTCATCGACCGGGACCATCTGCTGAGTGACCCGGTTGCGGCCTCCCATATGGCCTACGCCATCGCCAAGGAGTTCTTCACCGACCACATTCAAACCGTCGCCACGCCATCCATCTGGGGCGCCGGGCTGGCCCTGCTGGTTGGCGGGTTCCTCGACCCCAAGGCGAAGGTCGCCTACGCCACGCTCAGTGACAGCGGCCCACGCATCGCGCCGCAAATCGAGGATCTGGTGCGCCACAAGCGCGTTCTGCTTGTCGATAACATGGTGCGCTCAGGAGAAACGATATCCGGCTTCTACGATCAGGTGGCGGCGCTGGGCGGCGAGATCATTGGCATTGCCACCCTCTGGAACCTCAGTGAGACGATGGTGGCCGGGTTGCCCGTGTTTGGCCTGCTCAACAGTGAGTACGCCGTTTACCAGAATGGCAATTGCCCGCTTTGCGAGGCAGGGTCCCAGGCCGAACCTGCACCGTACTAGGGGAGATCAGGGGGAAGCGCACCGTATGGCCAGCGCCCAGGAACCGAAGCTTCCCCAGCGGTCCGCCGCCGAGATTGCCCCGGGCCCGATCACCGGGATCACCACGCGCCGGCGAGAGCGCGGTCGCTACCTGATTGCGCTTGCCGGCACGCCCGCCTTCACCCTGACCGAGGAAACGCTCTTTCGCGCCGGGCTCCAGATCGGCGACGACCTGGACACCGCCGCCATCGCCCGGCTGCTGGCGGACGACGACGTGGCGCAGGCAACAGAGACCGCGCTGCACTTCCTGGCCTACCGGGCCCGCTCCGAACAGGAAGTGCGGGCCCGGCTCAAACGGGGAGCCTTCTCGCCGGAAGCCATCGACGCGGCCATCACCCGGCTCAACGACTGGCGCTACCTGGACGACGCCGACTTTGCCAGACGCTGGGTGGAGAGCCGCGCGAGTGGGAAACCACGAGGGCAACGCCTCCTCCAGCAGGAGCTCCGCCAGAAGGGCATCGACGCCGAAACGAGCAGGCAGGTGATCGCGGAGGCGGGCCTGGACGAGGTCGCCGCCGCCACGGCACTCGCCCGCAAGCGCCTGGGCGCCATGCCGGGCGAGGACCCGGCGGCGGTCAGGCGGAAGATCAGCGCCTATCTCGCCCGGCGCGGCTACGGGTTCGACGTCGTACGGAAGGCACTGGAGCAGGCAACCGGCGAACGCATGGATGACGAGGACCTGGGAGATCAGGACCCGGCGACCTGAACGTCCGTTCGCATCTTTCGTGCTATACTGGGCGTCCGTGGGACAGGCGCCTGGGTGCCTGATCGCGCGAGAGTGAAACCCCCTCGACCCCACAACTTTGTCGTCGCGTTGCCGGAAGAGTGGCCACGTGGCGCATTGCTATTGCCTCAGTTGGGGCGAAAGCCGCTTCCTGGAATCGCCCCGCTGGTTCCTGGATCGCTAGGAAGCTGGATCTACTGGAATGGCCGAAATTCGCTGGTATGGGCATAACTGTTTTCGCATTCGCGGCAAGGATGCTGTCGTCCTCACCGATCCGGTCGGCAAGGAAACCGGCTACTCCCTCGCCAGGACAACCGCCGATGTCGTCACCATCTCGTCCCAGAGTCCCGAGCACGCCAACCTGAACGCGATCAAGCCGGTGTTCGATACCGTGACCGGCCCGGGCGAGTACGAGATGCACGATGTCTTCATCACGGGTATCCGCACGCATCTCGACGAAGAGAAGGGGAAGGTGCGCGGTCACAACACGGTGTATCTCATCGAAATGGATGGCATGACGTTCTGCCACCTGGGTGATCTTGGCCACGCCCTCGGGGAGGAGGACACCGAGGCCATCGGCGACGTCGATATTCTGCTGGTTCCCGCCGGCAGCGCCACACTGGACCCGGCCAAGGCGGCCGAGATAACCAGCCACCTTTCACCCAAGGTCGTGATTCCCATGCAGTTCGCCACCACCTCTGGCGACCGCAGCCTGGCCAGTCTCGAGAGCTTCTGCCGGAACCTGGGCGTGAGTGTGCCCGAGCCGACGGAGAAGCTCTCCTTGAAAGCGAGCGATCTGGGCGAGACCCTGCAAGTGGTCGCGCTCGCCGTGAGCTAGTCGTCAGCAGTCGGCGGAGCGCAGCACAAAGCGCAGAGGCACAAAGGGAGCGTGGGATGCCAAAGTACATTTTCGTAACCGGGGGCGTTGTTTCTTCCGTCGGCAAGGGCATCACCACCGCCTCAATCGGGCGCATCGTGAAGAGCCGCGGCGCGTCGGTCTGCATCATCAAGCTGGACCCCTACCTGAACGTGGACCCGGGGACGATGTCTCCCTATCAGCACGGCGAGGTCTTCGTCACGGACGACGGCGCGGAAACGGACCTCGATCTCGGCCACTACGAGCGCTTCACCGGCGAGCACCTCTCCCGCGCCTCCAATGTCACCACCGGGCAGGTTTACTCCTCGGTCATTGCCAAGGAGCGCCGCGGCGATTATCTGGGCGGCACCGTGCAGGTGATCCCGCACATCACGAACGAGATCAAGGACCGGCTGCGGCTCGCCGCCCGGCAGCACAACGCCGACGTGGTGATCGTCGAGGTTGGCGGCACCATCGGCGACATCGAAGGTCAGGCGTTTATCGAGGCGATTCGCCAGCTCCGGCGCGAGGTCGGCCGCCAGAACGCCCTCTACATTCACGTCACGCTGGTGCCAGAGATCGGCGGCGGCGAACTGAAGACGAAGCCGACGCAGCAGAGCGTGCGCGAACTCCGCGCCCTCGGCATTCAGCCCGAAATCATCGTCGCCCGCGCCGACCGTCCGATCCCGGACGACGTGCGCGAGAAGATCGCTCTTTTCTGCGACGTCGACTCCGAAGCCGTTATCTCCATGCCCACGGCCGACTCCATCTACCAGGTGCCGTTGATCCTGGAGGAAGCCGGGCTGGGTGCGTATCTGGCGCGCGAACTGGGCCTCGATCAGGAGCCGGACCTCGACGAGTGGCAAGATCTGGTCGACCAGGTGCAGAAGCCCCGCAAGCCGCTGCGAATCGCCGTCGTCGGCAAGTATGTCGAGCTGCCCGATGCCTACATGAGCGTGTTGGAGTCCCTGACGCACGCAGGCCTGTGGCACGATGTTGACCCGGAAATTGTGTGGGTCAACGCGGAGACCGCCACCCCGGCGGAGCTGACCCGGGTCTTGCGCACGGTCTCGGGGATTGTGGTGCCGGGAGGTTTCGGCGCACGCGGTACGGAAGGCAAGATCGCAGCGTCCCGCTGGGCGCGTGAGCATCGCATCCCATACCTGGGCCTCTGCTACGGCCTGCACATGGCCGTCATCGATGTTGCCCGCAACGTCCTTGGTCTGGCGGGCGCGAACTCAACCGAAATCGACCCCAACACACCCTACCCGATCATCGACCTCATGCCCGATCAGAAGGGCGTGGACATGGGCGGCACCATGCGGCTCGGTCTCTGGCCGTGCAAGCTGGAGCCAGGGTCCGTGGCGGCCCGCGCCTACGGCGTCGAGCAGGTGGACGAGCGGCACCGGCACCGGTTTGAGGTGAACAACTCCTTCCGGCCGCAGTTGGCCCAGGCCGGCCTGGTCGTCAGCGGCGCCTCGCCGGATGGCCGCCTGGCCGAGATCATGGAACTCCAGGACCACCCCTTCTTCGTCGGAGTCCAGTTCCACCCGGAGTTCCTCTCCCGGCCAACCACGCCCCACCCGTTGTTCCGCGACTTCATCGCGGCGGCCAAGGTGGCCCTGCCCGAGGGCAGCCAGCGCGCCCTGCCCCTGAGCAATGGCTCGGTCAAGGACGAGGATGTCGTCCTGGAGGACCGCGTGCTGGCCGTCACCCACGAGTAGCCAACGCGCATCTGAGCCAGAACGGCCCGCGCCTGATGGGGCGCGGGCCGCTCTGTCCTTCAACGCGATTCGTGTTCTGTCGGTAACTGCGACCGCGATCAACTACCTGGTGCGCGCACCAGGCTCGGCAGGTATCGCGCCGCACGGAAGAATTTCGTTCTCCGGCCTCGGCGTCGGCCAGGTTCCCGTTTGCCGCCCACTCACGCGTGTCATCCTGAGCTTGTCGAAGGATCTCGCCCCAGACCGCGTGGCCACAGCCAGCCCGGCACGTCGTGCCGAACGAACTCACCGGCGACCGGGGGAGGCGAACGAGATCCTTCGTACCTCAGGATGACAAGCGAAGTTGGGCGCCGAGAAGGGAACGGAGCGGGAGCAGACCGAAGATGTTCAACCGTCTCGCGACGCCACCACCCACAAAAAGCGCCCTAGCTGATCGGGTATCCCTCGTCGTCCATAACCCGCGCGATCTCCGCCAGGTCCACCGCGCCCGGCTGATGGCCGATGGTGACGCGCTTGCTGGGAATATCGACCTCCACCGATTCCACGCCGGGAATGGCGGTCACAGCGGACGTGATCGCAGCTACGCAGTGCGCGCACGAGATATCGGGCGCAGTCACGACTGTCTGTTCGATGGTGTTGCTCATGGCTGGTTTCTGTTCCCTTCCAGAACGGCGACGCCCGGTTTCTCTCACGCGTCTGCGATTAATATACCCCCATCAGGTATTCCCGTCAATTCTTCCGAACTCTTGAACCTGCAAGATCGAAAGCTGCATCGTCAGCGGCCATCTCTGGCGACAGCGCATCGCTGAACGCCTCGTGACGCATCCGGCCGAGCAAGGCGACAGGCAAGATCGCGGCTTGACCGCCCTACCCACCGGGGGTATGATCGAGTCAATCGGCTATTTGAACCGCGACCGGGGCCACAATGTCACCGTATTCGCTGCCACTGCTGGGTCGGCTTGCCTGGATCGATGTCATCCTGCTGGGCTGGTTCGTCCTGGTCGCTATCTCGGTCATCTTCGTCGCGCACGATGCCTTCAGGCGCCTCCCGGAACCCGGTGTGATCCGTTGGGCGTGGGTGCTGACCACGTTCTACCTGGGTCCAGTCGGCGCGATCTTCTACGTGCTGGTTGACCGGGAACCGAGGCCCGGCGCGCACGCCGAGTTCGTGGCGCCCATGTGGAAACAGGTCTTCGGCTCCACACTGCACTGTGTGGCCGGCGACGCGACCGGCGTGATCTTCGCGGCCACGATCACTGGTCTCCTCGGGTTGCCCATGTGGTTCGACATGACCGCCGAGTACATCTTTGGCTTCGCGTTCGGGCTCTTCATCTTCCAGTCGCTCTTCATGAGGAACATGATGGGCGGCAGCTACCTGGGGGCCCTGCGCTCCTCGTTCATCCCGGAGTGGCTCTCCATGAACGCCATGATGGCCGGCATGTTCCCGGTCATGGTCACCTTCATGATGGGGCGCGACATGCGGGCCATGGACCCGCGCGAACCGCTCTACTGGGGCGTGATGTCGCTCGCAATCGGTGTCGGGTTCCTCACCGCCTACCCGGCGAACTGGTGGCTGGTCAGCAGAGGTCTGAAGCATGGCCTGATGTCGATCAGCCCGGGGAGCGAGGGCATGACCGATCACGCCGCAATGGGCCACGGCCCGCAACCAGCAGCGACCTGACCATCATGGATCACCACGCGCATCACCAGCACCAGGCTGGCGCAAACGACCCCGGTGGAGAGCGCCCGGATCAAACCCGGCAGAATCCGCTCATTCGCACTGACGCATCAATGGAGCCGCGCGGCGGCCACGTCATGGGGGGAAACGTCTCCCGCGCGGAGATCGCGGCCGTCACCCTGTTGACGTCCCTGGCGCTCGTTGCCGGACTCATCTGGTCGGCAGCGCACGTCAATCTGACCATCGGGGCGCACGAGGTCAGCGGCGCCGTCATGGCGCCCGGCATGATCATGACACGCGATACACCCGCCGAGGCGATGCGCGACATGGCGGCAGTCGATCCGAATGCGGTGCGTTACGTCGCCCCGGCGGATGCCACAGGCGGGCAACTCCTGGAACCGCGCCTCGAAGACGGCGTGAAGGTCTACGAGCTGGAGACCTCGGTGATCCAGTGGAACATTCTGCCGGATGAGCCGGTGCTGGCCTACGCGTTCAACCAGCAGGTTCCCGGACCGCTCATTCGCCTCACCGAGGGGGACCGCGTCCGCTTCGAGGTCACGAACCACCTGCCCGAGTCAACCACTATTCACTGGCACGGGTTGATCGTGCCCAACGCGATGGATGGCGCGGCTGACATCACCCAGGCCCCCATCCCGCCCGGTGGCACGTTTACGTACGAATTCACCGCCAATCAGCGCGGTACGTACTTCTACCACTCCCACGATCACATCGACCGCCAGCAGGCGCTCGGGCTGTACGGCGCGCTGATCATCGACGGACCTGCCGATGACCCGTACCCCTATCCCTACGACAAGGAGCTCATCGTCCAACTCCAGGAGCTCCTGGAGCGCGAGGGCTACTCCTGGCCTGCCATGCCGATGGAAGGCGGGATGCCCAACTTCTTCACCATCAATGGCAAGGCCTACCCGGCTACGCAGCAGGTGGACCTGAAGGTCGGAGAGACCCTGCTTGTGCGCTTCATCGGCACGAACAGTGGGTTCATCCACCCCATGCACATCCACGGCGGGCCCTTCCGCATCGTGGAAACCGACGGCAACCCGGTTGAGCCGGGCGGCCAGTGGGTCAAGGACACGGTCAATGTCGGCCCCGGCGAGCGCTACGACGTACTCTGGGTAGCGCACGAGCCTGGCAAGTGGCTCCTGCACTGCCACATCAACCACCACACCACGAACAACAACGTCGAGCAGGAGGGCGGCGGCGGGCTAATGCTGATACTCAATGTGACAGAGTAGCCACGCTCGCCACGTGTTGCCTGTGTCGTCTCGAGCTTGTCAAGAGACCTCGTTCTCGTTCATGCGTGATGCCTGAAATGCGATTCCGCGACTCCGCTCAGCACGACACGCCAACTACACGCGGCGGATTGCGACGATACGGGCCGGGAGTATCAACGTCTGGCCGTCGGTGAGGCCAGCCTGGATGGCGCGCACCACGTCCATCCCCTGCGTCACCTGCCCAAACGCAGCAAAGCCCTGGCCGTCGGGGTTGCGCATACCGCCAAAATCGAGATCCGGCTGATCCCCAATGCAGATGAAGAAGTCGGAAACGGCGCTGTCAGGCTTGAAACGGGCCATGGAGATCGTGCCGTCCAGGTGCCGGAGACCGGTCACGCTCGTGCGCTCCAACGGAATAGGGTCGCCATTCTCCGCCATGCGCTCCAGGTTCACCCCGCCCTGGATCACCTCGATTCGGATGTCGTCGTGCGGCTGGTTGTCCATGCGGACGACCCGGTGAAAGCGGCCCCCGTCGTATAGCCCGGCATCCACGTAGCCAAGAAAGTTGGCGACAGTGCCGGGCGCACGGCCATCTTCCAGGCGGGCATGAATCTCACCCGCCTCCGTCTCGATCACCACGCGCGTGCTCATGGTCCTGGGAATGCTCCTTGCGTCGCCCGATTCAACGTGTCTGGCCCCACTGGTTGCGGCCGCGACGCCTTGCAACAGCAGGTAGGCCAGGCGGATTTCCGCCCGGCCTACATGTACCACCTGCTCCATCAGTTTGGCAGCATGCGCCTGCTCGCCCGCTCGCCGGGCATCTCACGGACTTACGGCGCCGTGACGACTGCCGTCGCTGGCTCGCCACCGTGCGCTGCCCCCCAGGCAATGCTCGTCTCGCCTGGCGCGAAGGTGTGGACGATGGTCCCGGTGGCGCCGGGCTCAATCGTGACGCTGTTCGCGCTATCGCCGGCCGTCTCGTGCCCCCCCATGATCGCAACTGACGCGTCCCCCGGCTGCACGCTGAGCACACGAGCCTCACCGGTGTCATTCGTCACGACGATGGCAACCGGCACCCCGGCGGGGATACCCAGGCCGGCCGGGTCAGGTGAGAGGCTGGTTCCGCCCGTGAGCAGCACCGTCCGCTGCGGCACGAGCGTGCCGCTTGGCGCGGCCACCGCGGGCGCGGGACTCATATCCATGCCGTCCGTTGGCAGGATGTTGAAGGCGATGATGCCGGCGATCACCCCGAACACGCCGAGCCCCACCAGGAACGCCGAGTCCGCGATTCGGGCCGTTAGCGGCGGGTGCGCGATAGCTTCCGCGCTCGCCGGGCGCCTGAAACCGCGCAGGCGCAACGCATTCGCCACCACGCTCACGCTGCTCAGGGCCATCGCCCCGGCCGCGATCATCGGGCTGAGGAGAATCCCTGTGAAGGGGTAGAACACGCCCATCGCCAGCGGAATGAGCGCCACGTTGTAGGCGAAGGCCCAGAAGAGCCCCTGCCGGATCGTGTCCACTGTGCGCCGCGAGAGCGCAATGGCCGTCACGATCTGCCGCAGGTCTCCGCCAATGAGCGTGATATCCGATGCGGCCATCGCCACGTCGGTCCCGGCGCCCATCGCGATGCCCAGGTCGGCCTGCGCCAGGCCGGGGCATCGTTGATGCCGTCCCCGACCATCGCCACAGTCTTCCCCTGCGCCTGCAACTCGCGCACCTTCGCAGCCTTGTCGCCGGGCAGCACGTCCGCCAGCACGTGGTCGGGAGGGATACCCACCTGCCGCGCGATGGCGTCCGCCGTGGCCCGGTTGTCGCCAGTCAGCATCCAGACATCGAGGCCCAACGCGCGCAGTTCCTCGATGGCCTCGCGCGACTCCGGCTTGACGGTGTCCGCGACGGCGATCACGCCGGCCGCCTTCCCATCGACCCCAACATAGACAGGGGTTGCGCCAGAGGCCGCCATGCGGCCGGCAGCCGCGAGCAGGGCGGCGGTCTCGATGCCACGATCCGCCAGGAGCGCGCGGTTGCCCACCAGCACGTCGTGCCCGCTCACCTGCCCTTCAATCCCCTTGCCGGTGATCGACTCGAACCCGCTCACGACCGGTAGTTCACCGCCACGTTCGCGGGCTGCCGTCACGATGGCTTCTCCCAGCGGATGCTCGGAGGAAACCTCCAGCGCGGCGGCCAGGCGCAGCACCTCGGCCTCGCCCAGGTCATTGGCCACGACGTCTGCGACGGCGGGCTTGCCGCGAGTGATGGTGCCGGTCTTGTCCAGCACGATGGCCGTGATCTTGCGCGCCTGTTCCAGCGCCTCGCCACCCCGCACCAGGATGCCGTTTTCGGCGGCCTTGCCGGTCCCGACCATGATCGCGGTTGGCGCGGCCAGCCCGAGTGCGCAGGGGCAGGCGATCACCAGCACGGCAATGGCCGCCTGGATGGCGAACGAAATGCGCGGCTCCGGCCCCAGCAGCATCCAGCCGGCAAAGGTGAGCGCGGCCAGGACCAGCACGAGCGGGACAAAGCGCGAGGAGACAGTATCGGCGAGGCGTTGCATTGGGGCCTTGGAGCCCTGCGCCTCCTCAACCAGGCGCACAATCTGGGCGAGCGTCGTGTCCGCGCCAACACGGGTCGCCTGAAACACAAAGCTGCCGGTGCGGTTGATGGTCGCGCCGAAAACGGTGTCGCCCGCCTTCTTGCTGACCGGCAGACTCTCGCCCGTCAACATGCTCTCATCGACCTGCGACACGCCGTCGCGCACCACGCCATCGACCGGGATCTTCTCGCCCGGCCGCACGCGAATGAGATCGCCGGCGACGACCTGCTCCACCGGGATATCAACTTCCGCGCCGTCCCGAATGACCCGCGCGGTGCGGGCCTGCAGGCCCATCAACGCCCGGATTGCTTCGCCGGTCGAACGCTTGGCGCGCGCTTCCAGCCATCGCCCGAGCAGGATGAGGGCGATGATGAGCACGGCGGATTCGAAGTACAGGTGCGCGGGCAGGTTCCACTGCGCCGCCAGGCCCGGCCAGAGCGTAACAAACGCGCTGTAGAGATAGGCGGCCGACGTGCCCACGACCACCAGGGTGTTCATGTTCGTCGCGCCGTGGCGCGCCGCAGCCCAGGCCTGGCGGTAGAACTCGCTACCCGCCCAGAACTGGATGACCGTCGCGGCAATGAGCAGGATGGGCGCCAGGTTCTGGTGCGAAATCGGGAGGGGCAGGAACATGAGGGCCATCATGGCCAGGCCCACCGCGAGGCTCACCTGCCACTTCAGCTTCAGGTCCGCGATCTCATGGTCGCGCCGCCGGTCGCGGGCTTCCAGCGCGGCTGCCGCCGGGGAGGGCGCCGCGGGGGCTGCCTGATGCGCCGGGAGTACATGCTCGCCGACAGGCGGCGGCGCCACCTCGCCGACCTGGTATCCGGCCTTGTTCACCGCCTCGCGCAGATCTGGCAGCGACGCTTCGGCCGGGTTGAAGCGGACCACCGCCTGCTCCGTGGCGAAGTTGACGTTCGCGGCGGCAACACCGGGCACCTTCGCCAGGGAGCGCTCCACACGCCGCACGCAGGAGGCGCAGGTCATGCCTTCAATTGGCAGCACAACCTCCGTTTCCTGCGCGCTGTCGTCGCCAATCCGGGGAGCCGCCACCTTGACCGGTGGGGCATCCTGAGGAAGGTCTCCGACGTCGTAACCCGCCTTGCGCACCGCCGCCGCGATATTCGCGATCGTGGTCAGCGCCGGGTCGTACGACACGGTCGCCTGTTCAGTGGCCAGGTTGACGGCGGCCGATTCGACGCCCGGTGTCCGGACGATGGCTTTCTCGACCCGGTTGACGCACGACGCGCAGGTCATGCCGACCACCGGAATGGTCACGTTGCGGAGGTTGACCGGAGCCTCAATCGTGTCGGCGCTCATTGCCGTATGCTCTCCAGAAAAAGTGCAAAGCTCGGATATACCTGTTGGGGGTATCTCTCAACTACTGTCAGCATACCAGCCTTGTCAAGGACCGCATGATCTTTCAGCAGCCATATTGCCTTCAGTACCTCCGAGGGGTATAATCGCGTCATGAGTGAAGCAGCAGCCACCCGGACCCAGCCCGACCAGGAGAAAAGCAACGAGGCGCTTCCGCCTGTTGGCGCCACCTCCTACGCCCACGACAAGGCCAAGATCCTGGCGCGCCTGCGCCGCATGGAGGGCCAGGTGCGCGGGGTGCAGCGCATGGTGGAGGCGGACGAATACTGCCTCGATGTCCTGACTCAACTCTCCGCAGTCATTGCCGCCGCGCGGGGGATCGGCCTGCTCGTGCTGGAAGATCATGTGCGCGGGTGCGTGGCGAACGCGCTGCGCGCCGAGGATGACGACGAGTCGCACCAGGATGAAATCATGGCCGACCTGATGGGCGCCATTGACCGCTTCGGGCGCAGCGTCGGCTAGCAGCGTGGCGCGCGACCTCCTGACAGCGCGGGCTATGCAGCGAGCCTGCCTGGCGGTCACGCTCGCGCTGCTCTGCGTCCTGTGCGGCCACGACGCGCTGATGGCCGCACAGGGCGCGCTGCCGCGCGCGCACCACGCGGGCGCGACAGCCGGGCCCGAGCGCGTCGCGCCAACCAGCCACGACTCCCCTGCACCACACCCCGAGCCATGCGACACGCTGCTCCAGGCCATGCCCCAGCCGACCAGCGCGCCTTCTTCCGCAGCGTTGCCCTGCGTGCTCCCGATGCGCCAGGAGCTTGCCGCCAGCCATGAACGCCCGGTTGGCCTGGTTGCTCCCCTAACCCGCCCGCCCACCGCCCGGCGCGCCATGCTCCAGGTGTATCGGCTGTAGGCCGGCGGAGATTCATCCGTTCGAACTGCCAATATCCCCAGGAGCACGGTGAATGAGAAGGTTGCACCGGGTGGCCCTGCTGGCCGCCTCGACCACGCTGCTCGGGCTCTCCGCCATGTCTGGAGTGGCTGCCAGTGAGCAATGCGCGGTGACCGTTAGGCCTGCCGCAACGCCGCCCGCGCACAATGCCCACCCGGCTTCACCCACGGCGCACAACGCGGAGCCATCGCCCGAGCGGGAGTACATCGACATGATGATCCCGCATCACGTCAGCATCATCGCGCTGGCAGAAACTGCACTGCCCCGCCTGAACGACGACCGCCTGCGCGACATGGCTGCCGCCATCGTCGCCACGCAGGAGGCCGAAATCGCCGAGTTGCGCGAGATGCGCGCCGCCCGCTTCGACAGCCCGGACCCTGTCCCCATGAGCGGCGAGACACGGGACGCCGGGCACGACATGGCGGCGACGCAGCCGGACCTGGCCCAGTTGATGGACGGCGCTGCCCTGATCGACGCCTACTGCCAGGCTGCCCAGCCGGATCTCGCCTTCGCGAGCCTGACCCTCGCGCATCACCAGATGGCAGTCGATAGATCGCGCGACCTGCTGGAGACAACGCAGGATGCGGAACTCCGCGATCTGGCCAGGCGGGTCATTGTGGCTCAGGAAGCGGAAATCGCCACCTTGCGGCAGTTTCTGGCGGAGCACGGCGTGGCCTCGCCTACTCCGTAGACCGGCGGACGCTGCGCGCAACAGCGCGGAAATGGCCGGCCAGCCATTTCCGCGCCCTCCCCTTGCCAGACCACGTAGAATGTGATGGTGACTGAGACAACGACCAAACCCACAGCCAAATCTGCGAAGCGGAAGTCGACTGCCGAGCCCATGCCTACGGAACCTGCGCCTGCGCCTGTACCCGCGCTGCCGGCGGCCGCACCGGCCCTCTCGCCACTCGAGCAGGAAGGTCTTGATTACCGCCGCCGCTACCGCGGCCTGATCGGCGTAGGCTCCAAGGTGCCCATCCGGGACCGCGCCGTTCTCTCGCTGGTCTACACGCCAGGGGTGGCCGAGGCGTGCCTCGCCATCCACGAGGAACCCAGCCGCTCCTTCGATCTCACCTGTCGCGGCAACACCGTGGCGATCATCACGGACGGCTCCGACATCTTCGGCTCCCAGAAGGGGCCGCCCGAAGCCGCCATCCCCCTGGAGGAAGCGAAGAGCGTCATCTTCAAGACCTTCGCCGGGGTGGACGCGTTCCCCATTTCCGTGGCGAGCACCGACCCCGAGCAGGTAGTGGAGACCGGCCTCGCCCTCTCCTCAACCTTCGGCGCCATCTGCCTGGACGATATCTCTGCGCCGCGCGCCTTCACTATCGCCGACAACCTGGAGAACGGCGCGGATATCCCGGTGTTCTCCAACCAGCACCACGGCACGGCCATCCTCGCGCTGGGCGGCCTGCTTAACGCCCTGAAGGTGGTGGGCAAGGAGATCGAGCACGTCAAGGTCGTCATCTCCGGGGCCGGGGTTGCCGGGATCGGGGTGGCGCGACTGCTCACGCGCGCCGGCGCCCGCGACGTGGTGGTCTGCGACCGCGCCGGGGCGCTCTACCGCTACCGGCCCAGCCGCATGAACTGGGCGAAGGCGTATCTGGCCAAGGAAACGAACCAGCGCGGCCGGCGCGGCAGCCTCGGGGAGATGCTGCAGGACGCGGATGTCTTCATCGGCCTCTCCACCGGCAACATCGTGACCGAAGAGATGCTAGGCGGCATGGCGCGCGATCCCATCGTCTTTGCGCTGGCCGTCCCGGAGCCGGAAATTTCCCCGGCCCAGGCCCGTGCGGCGGGCGCCCGCGTGGTGGCAACGGGTCGCTCGGACTTCCCGAACACCATGGATATCTCCCTGGTCTTCCCGGGGGTCTTCCGGGGCCTGCTCGACTCCCGCGCCCGCAACATCCGCCTGCGCACGCTCCTCTACGCCGCGCGCGCGCTGGCCGACATCATCGAGCCGGACGCGCTGCACGCTGACTACATCGTGCCGCGCATCTTCGACTTCCGCGTGGCCCCGGCCATCGCTGCCGCCGTCGTGCGCGCCGCCCAGGAAGCGGGCGAGGCCGGGCGGGATATTGCGCCCGAGCTGGTCAGCGAGCGCACGCGCCGCTACGTCTACGAGGGCCGGTTGCTGCCCGCGCGCCCCTCTGTGCGCAGCGAGCACAAGACGTTCCGCGAAGAGGCTATTGATCTGCGTGAGCGCAACGGCGGCGTCCTGGAAGTGCGCTCCAAGATCCCGATCCGCGATCACCACATCCTGAACATGCTCTACGTGCCGCCGGCGGCCCTCAGCCCGGCGCATGTCATCCGCGAGGACCCGTCGAAGGTCGATGAGATCACCGCCAAGGGGAACCTGGTGGCCATTGTGACCGATGGCTCGGCGGTGCTCGGCCTGGGCGACATCGGGCCCCAGGCGGCGCTGCCGGTGATGGAGGGGAAGGCCGTCCTGCTCCAGACGCTGGCCGGCGTCGAGGCGTTCCCCATCTGCCTGGCGGCGCGCGAGGTCGATGAGATCGTCCAGATCGTCCAGAACATCGCGCCGAACTTCGGGGGCATCAACCTGGAGGATATCAGCGCGCCGCGCTGTTTCGAGATCGAGCGCAAGCTGCGCGAAACGCTCGACATGCCGGTCTTCCACGACGATCAGCACGGCACGGCCATCGTCGTGGCCGCCGCGCTGATCAACGGCGTCAAGATTCGCGGCTGCCGCATGGAGGATCTGCGCGTCACCATCAACGGCGCGGGCGCTGCCGGCATTGCCGTGACCAAGCTGCTGCTGGGGCTGGGCGTAGGGGATATCGTGCTCTGCGACCGCAACGGCGCCATCTACGAGGGCCGCCAGGAGCGTATGGACTTCTCCAAGGAGGAAATCGCACGCCTGACGAACAGGGAGCGGCGCACCGGCCCGTTGAGCGAGGTAATTGTCGGCTCCGATGTCTTCATCGGGCTCTCCGGCCCCGGCGCCTTGACGCCGGAGATGGTGGCCTCCATGGCGCCAAACCCGCTCGTGTTTGCGCTGGCCAACCCGACCCCGGAGATCACGCCGGAGCTGGCGCTGGAGGCGGGGGCGCTGGCGGTCGCCACGGGCCGCTCCGACTATCCAAACCAGGTCAACAACTCACTGGCCTTCCCCGGTGTGTTCCGGGGCGCGCTGGACGTGAAGGCGCGCACCATCGACGACACCATGAAGCTCGCGGCGGCCCGCGCCATCGCCGACCTGGTGGATCCCGCTGAGTTGTCGGCGAACTTCCTGATCCCGGACAGCCTCGACCTGCGGGTTGCGCCGCGCGTTGCGGCAGCGGTGGCGGAAGCCGCCATTGCTGGCGGCCTGGCGCGCACCCCGCTGGACCCGCGTGAGGTCGAGATGCGTTGCCGGGACTTGATCTACGAGGGTACGGCGGGGATGTAACGCGCAAACATACGGGTACGCAGCGCCGCGCTGCGTATCTCTTGCATCGTGGTTACAGGCGTTGCTTTCCGGTGGGAAGCAACGCCGCTGTTTCCCGCTCGGCCCTTCCCGCACACTCAGCCACCTCCGCCTGGAACCTCTCCCGCCATACCCTGGCCGATAGTCATGACTTTCATGAGATAGTCAGAGCGGATATTCACACTCCCTTACCTTCCATGTTATGTTTTTCTCTATTCAGTAGACAAGAGTCGCTTGTGGCGAAAGGGAGGGTTCATGACCATTTCTCGGCGCGACTTGCTGGACGCATCGCTTGTGGGAGCAGCGACATTGGCCTTGCGCCCGATCGTTGGATCGGCGGCCGCGCGCGCGCAAACGCCTGTGGCCAGCCAACCAGACACGATTTTCAAGGCCTCCGCCATCATTACGATGGATGAAACGGTACCGCGCGCCGAGGCAGTCGCCGTCTCCGGGGGCCGCGTTGTTGCCGTAGGCACATTATCCGAATGTGAGTCTGCGCTCCCCTCGGCACAGGTTGTTGACCTGGGCTCTTCGGTACTGATGCCTGGTTTTATCGAAACTCATGGCCACACCTTGCTTTCAGGGATGTCCACACAGCCTCCGGCCACCTACATTGCCCCGTGGCTCGTACCCACCTGGGATGACATCGTTTCCCTTGGCAAGAAGACCGCGGCCGAAACGCCCAAGGATCAGAGCATCTGCTTCTTCGGGCTCGACCGCCTGTTGCACGGTCACAGCTTCCCTGACGCCAAAGCCATGGACGAGATCTTCGGCGACCATCTGGCCTGCATGATCGCGCTCAGCCAACATCAGGCCTCGGTCACCACGGCCACGCTGGAGAAACTGGGTTGGGTGGAAACTCCCCCGGAGAATCCCGTCGGGGGCACCTACGACCGCAATGCAGATGGCAGTCTCACGGGCATTGCCAATGAAATACCAGCAGTTCTTCCCCTCATCCAGCCGGTCTTTGCAGCACTGGGGGGCAATCCCATTCAGCAATCGGCAATGTACGCCGCAGAAATGGCCAAAGTTGGCCTGACTACCTCCAGCGATATCGGGTACGTGGGCCAGATGCTCCCGGCCTATGAAATCCTCACCACACTGCCCAGCGCACCACTCCGCTTCATGATGTACGAGCAGACTGGCGAGGCAACTGCTGACAATCCGCTGCAGAGCAATGTCGATCCAACGATGTTGCGTAAGAACGGCGTGAAGTTCTGGGCAGACGGCTCCCCCTGGCTGGGGAGCATTGCCACCTCGTTTCCCTACCTCGATACCGAGCCGGTCAAGAATGCCGGAATCACCAATCTTGACCCCGGCCTGTCCGCGATGAACTACACCAAAGAGCAGCTGGACGAACTGCTGGACAAACATGCGCCCACCGGCTGGCAGATTGCCTGCCACGCCAACGGCGACCTCACGCTCGATATGGTCCTGGACTCCATGGAGGCCGCACTCACCAAATACGACCTGCTTGGCACGGACCACCGCTGGCGTCTGGAGCATGTCGGCGCTGCCACATTGGCGCAACTGGAGCGCATGGCCAGCCTGGGCATCATCCCGACGATCGCCGTGTTCCAGATGATGCAGTGGGGCGATCTGCTGGACGGCCAGATGTATGAAAGCCAGTACGGCGCCCGCTGGTCGCCAACGGGCGATGCCCTCAAGGCGGGCGTGCGGCAGTCGTATCACAATGACGGGAACATCTCCCGGCCCAACCCCCTGGCGAGCGCCCGCGCTGCCGTGACGCGGATGTCCAACTCCGGGGCCGTGCATGACATCGGGCAAGCGGTGCCAATCGACGAAGCCCTGCGGGCCATTACGATCAACGCTGCCCACATCATGCTGGCCGACGACATCATGGGCTCCATTACCCCCGGGAAGCTGGCTGACTTTGTGCAGCTTTCCACTGATCCATATGATGTGGAGCCGGTCGATCTGGTGGACAAGGTGCTGGTGGAGGCCACCTACCTCGGCGGCCGCAAGGTCGATCTCGATGAGTTCGTCGCCGCAGCCGGCGAGGTCGATCTCCCCGGGTCGCAGGGCCTCCGGCAGCGATCCCCGGCGGGCTGCGGCTGTGGATCCACCCGTGTGCAGATGCTGTAGAACCATCGCCCGGGCGTGATCTCCCTGGGCGACTCTCGGGGCTCATGCGCAGGGGCGGCATCGAGGCGAACCCGTGCGGCTGGGCGCCCTGGAACGGGGCCTGGCGCAGTCGGGTGCGCATCAGGTCTGTCGCCAGTCCGGGCAATCGTCGGGCTTGGACCCTGCCGGGAGACTGTTCGCAGGAATCCCGGCGCACCCGCGCGTTAGCCCGGCGCCGAAAGCCTCCCTCACCTGCTGCGCGGGAGGCTTTCGGCGCCCGCATCAAGCGCCCTGCAGGGCGCTTGTGCGGGCGCAACCACGCAGGGCCGCCGCGACATGGCGCGGCAACCGGCCCGTGTTCCCCCTCGCGTGTCAGGTTGACACCTGGCGCGTCATCCTGGGCTTGTCCAAGCATCCGCCACGGGGCATTGAAACCAGAGGGCGCACACCGGGAGTTTCCGGTACGCCGTAGCATGCCGACCGCGCACGAGATCCTTCGGCTTCGCTCAGAATGACACATTGTGAGACAGGGTTATCCTCACCGCCTGGACGCCCAACCACCGTGCCCTCGATCAGCGTCCGGGCGCCGGGAAGCGGGACGAGGCAGGCGTTGGGGGCGCGGGCAAGTGTGCCAACCTCGCCAGGAATGCCAACATTGGCGGCGGCTGTTGCAGCAAGTGCCGCTTCAGCTACATCATGAACAGTTGTCTGCCGCGCGAAGTGAAGAATCAGGGGGCGACGCCGCACCCGGATCGCTGGCGGCTCAAGCACCAGGGCATGCCCCCAAGAACAGGTTCCCCGAACTGGCACGATGGGACGTGGCAAATGCACTCCCTGGCAGACACTGCGAGCTGCCAGGCGAAGGGTCACACCACCGAAAGTCGCCGCCACGCCCTCAGAGCAACCCCTGACGTAGCGCAATCGCCCGCGCTTCGCGACGATTGGCGGCGCCGAGCTTGGCGAGAATGCTGGAGACGTGGTGCGAGGCCGTGCGGCGGCCAATGTAGAGCTGCTCAGCAATTTCCGCGTCGGTCAGGCGCTGGCCGAGCAGGTGCAGCACCTCGTGTTCGCGCGCGGTCAACAGGCTGCTGGTGTCGCCGCCGGGGCCGGCCTCTGGCGCCGGCTGCGTCGTGGCGACAAGGCTGCGATCACCATCGGAATGGCGGGCGCCGCTAATGGCGCCCGCTTCGCCCAGCAGTTCCAGCCAGTCAGGCTCCCCTTCCCCAGCCACCGTTGGCGGAGGCACAACCTGCCGGGCCAGCGCGATGACGCGCGTGGTTGGGAGTCGCAAGCCTTCCTGGCGCAGGTGCTCGAAGCGCGGCTCCCCCAATGTTTCCCGCGCCGCCGCGCGGGCGCGCTCGGCATTCACCCCGGCGGTGGGGATGTGCTCTGAACCAAGGCGCGCCTTGATCGCATCGATCGCGCCCATCAGGATCGCCGCGAGGTCTGCCTGGCCACGCCGGCTGGCAACCTCGGCCAGGCCCGACAGCGGCATCAAGAGCAGGAAAAGATTGCCCACCTGGGCGCTGTAGTGCAGGGAGTCCAGAAACACCAACGTCGCCAGATAGTCGTGCCCCCGCTCGCGAAAAATGCGGCCCAGCCGGGAGAGGGGCGGCCCGAACTCGACCGAACCCGCCTTGCAGGTTGCGGCAAGCGCCAGCCGCACCTGGCGCTCGGCAACAACATCATGCCCCAGCCCATGCTCTGCCCCGGCCAGCAGTTGCCGCGCCTCACCTTCCTCCCAGAGCTCGCCGTTGGCGTGCCAGTACGCGACGGCCACGGTCAGGAGCTCCTGAGATCGCTGGTACTCGTGCTGGCTCAGGGCGATGCTGCCCAGGACATCCGTGGCCAGCGCGACGGAATCGGGTGCGTCGATCTCCGTGGCCATGGCCAGGCCCTCTTCGGCCGCCGCGCGGGCTGCGGCGAAATCCCCGTGCGCCCAGTGCGTGCAGGCCAGGCAGCACAGGGCGGCAGCCCGCTCCGGGGTAGCCATCGGGGAGGCGTTGGCCAGCGCCCACTCCAACCAGCGGCGTCCCTCGCCGGCGTTCACCTGAATATGCCAGGACACCGCGCTGTTCATCGCCAACATGGCGTCAGCGCGGCCCTGCTCAACGAACCACCGAATCGCCGCGCGCAGGTTCTCGCGTTCTCGGACTGCCTGCTGTCGCACACGCGTGGTGTGACCTCGCGCCGGCATGGGGGAACCGAATCCCTCCTGCACCAGGCCGGCAAAGTACGCGGCGTGCGTATCGTTGGCAGCCTCGTGCTCACCCGACGTCGCCAGTTGCGTCAACGCAAACTCGCGGATCATTTCAAGCAACTGAAAGCGGATATCGCTGGCGGAATCCCTGCGCCGGAGCAGGTTGTGCGCCACAAGCTCCTGCAGCACAACCGGGACAGGCTGACCCGCTGGCAAAGCCTCGCGGCCCACGGCGAGCGCCGCTTCAAGGCTGCATCCGCCAGGAAAGACCGCCAGCCAGCGCAGCAGCTTCCGGGCCTCCGGGCTGAGCAGGTGGTAGCTCCAGGCAATGGTGGCCGCCATCGTTTGCTGGCGCGGCGGCAGCGCGTGCGACGCGGCGCGCAACAGCGTCAGGCGGTCGCCCATCTCGCTCAGCATCGCCTCTGGCGAGTAGACCGGTGTCCGCGCCGCCGCCAGCTCGATCGCCAGGGGCAAGCCATCCAGCGCCCGTACCATCCCCGCCAGGGCGGGGCCATTCTGCGGCGTCAGCTCGAACCCTGGCTGCAGCGCCCGGGCGCGCTCGACGAAGAGTTGGACCCCTGCGCTCTCGCGAAGCTCCTCAGGGGGAGCCTCGACATCTGGCGCCGGAAAGGGATCGACCGGAAGCAGTCGTTCACCCGGCACCCCGAGCGGGGCCCGGCTGGTGGCCAGCAGTTGCACGGCTGGACAAGCGCGCAGGAGATGATCGGCCAACGCCGCGACCGCCGCCGCGAGGTGCTCGCAGTTGTCGAGCGCGAGCAGCATCTGCCGCTGCCGCAGCAGATCGACCAGCGACGGAAGACCCACTGGCAAGTTGACCGCCGAACTCCTGACCGCCTCTGTGATGACCGGCAGGACGTGCGCCGGGTCGTTCACCGCAGCCAGTTCGACCCAGCAGACGCCATCGGCAAAGGCGCCCCCGGCCTCGCGCGCCACTGCCAGCGCGACGCGCGTCTTGCCGACCCCGCCCGGGCCGGTCAGCGTCAGCAAGGGCGTTGCCTCGTCTCGCAGCAGGGCGTCGCCCGCAGACACCACGTCTTCGCGGCCAAGCAGCCGGGTTCGAGGTTCGGGCAATATCACCGCAAACTGGGAACTCTCGGTCGCGTGCACCGTGGCTGCTCCATTGCGTCCACGTCATCTGCAACATGGTGTGGAGCGTACCTATACCACAGGCAGGAGTGCAGTGACCGCAAGCCGCCGGGACAGCGGCGAGGATCGCACCCGGCGCCCGTACTTGCGTAAAGAAGCAGGCGGGGCGCGGCTCGAAAGCTGCGTCCCGCCCGGGAAGGAAGGGAACCGCGCCGTGATGGACCAGCGCGGGGGAGTGAGGACGGCCAGGCTTTGGGAGGCCCAACCGCGATGTGGAACCGCACCGGGGATGTCGGCGCGGGTGGCGGAAGCGCTCCGGGTTTGGGATAGGGGCTCTGGGGAGCGTCCCGCCAACACCCATAGTTTGCCGGAGAGCCGCTGGCGCAACATCACCCGATCGGGTGATTCGACCGGGTGATCCGCCCGGCCTCACGCCCATCCGCCCACCGGCTATTCGGCGCCTTCGCTGGCGACGCCGGCGCAAACGAAGCAACGCCCGGCTGCACGGAACGGACAGCATCGTCACGATTCCGAGCATCCCGCGCCGCGCCTGGCGCCAAACTCCGCGCCATCGGACTGGTCGCCCACCTCGGCGGGCTCTCGACGGCGCGGGCGCCAGCGAAGCCTTCGCCCCCTCCAGCCGCGCAACGCCGCGCGCGTTCTGAGGCGGGCCCGCCCTATCCCAGGCGTGCCGTGAGGCTGCGTCAAACGCTCCATCGGCTGGATCACGCTCGTGTCTCGAGCGAAGCCGAGCGACCTCGGGTGAGGAATACGAGGAGGTCTCTCACGCCGAGGGTGAAAGAAGGCTCGCCGGGAGTCTTCCGGCAAAGGGTGTCTCTATTCCCTGGCCCGCCGCGTAGCGGGAGCGCGAATCCGGTGAGACCCGTGCGGCCTCAGCTCCCCCCTGGTTGGCGTTTCACGCCAGGCGGTCCCGACGACACTCATGACATGACGGAGCTACGAGGGAAGCGCGAGAGTGGTCAGGTCTTGCGCGCGTTCTCGGGGTCCAGGAGGGCGCGGAGCACCGGGCTCTCGAACTCGCAAGCCAGCAGATCCATGGCAATCTCATCCCAGTAGCGGCCCGCGTGCCAGCGCGAGGCGCGACGGCGGCCGATCTCCCGGAAGCCCACCTTCGCGTAGCAGCGTTGCCCGGCGATGTTGTATTCGTAGGTCCACAGCATCAGGCTGTGCAGGTTCAGCGCGGTAAAAGCAAAGTCCGCCAGGAGCCGCATGGCCTCCGTGCCGTAGCCCTTGCCCCGCGCTGCTGGGTCGCCGATGAGGATGCCAGGCTGGGCGCGGCGGTTTCGCATGTCCAGGGCGTGGATATCACAGTTGCCTATCGGGCGCCCGGTGACAAGCTCGTAGATTGTGAAGATGATCCCATCGCCGGTCGCGGCAGCGTCATACCAGGCGGTTTCCTGCTCCAGCGTCATGGGGCGCGGTTGAAAATCCAGGAAGCGAGTGGTCTCGAAGTCGTTCATCCAGCGCTGGTAGAGTGGAATGCATTCCCGCCGGATCGGCCCGAGGCCGACCAGGTCGCCCCGGATGTTGATGATCGGGGCGTCAGGCTGCTCGCTCATCTCGCACCTCCAGCAGTCGCTGGATCATCTCGTCTTCGTCGAGATAGACGCCAAGCGAGAGCTGAAGCCCGCCTGCGACCAGCGCGTTGATGTGCAGCGCCTGATTCTCCACGCCGTGCTTGTCGGGGTGAGGCCGCGTGCGCAGGCGCATGTCCGTGGCCAGGCCGATCACGCCGTAGTAGCGCTGCGGGTCCACATGCCGCGAGAGGCAATCCATGAAGCCCGCTTCCCAGTTCGTACCGGAGTCCTCGCTGACGTGGCAGATCACCACGTTGCTCCATTTCACCGCCGCCAGGTCCACCTCGTAGATGAGGCGCGGCGTGATGTCGTCGCGCGTCTTGTCGTTCGGCTCGCTCTCGTTGGGGCAGAAAACCTCGAAACCGAACGAGCGCAGTTTTGCCGCCAGCCGCAGGTTGTGCGCGGCGTCGGCGGCGGTGAACATTGGTCCGGCCATGTAGAGTCGCACAGGAAGCCCTCACATTGAACCCGCTCCCCGGAGAGCGGGAGAAGGATGCGCGGATGTTGAACGTCGCCGCCGCGGAATCTCGATTTCCGCCGCAGGTGCCGCGTGCCATCCTGTCGGCGAGGGCAGCTTCCGAATCCTCGCGGTCCGGGTGGCCAGCGCTCACCACACATTGGCCGAAACTCCCTCTCCCTGCGCAGGGAGAGGGAGCCGGGTCTGCAGGTCAGAACTACGCCGTCGGGGTGGCCTCAGCCTCGGCCACGCCCGCCTCAACAGCGCGCTCGGCGTCCGCCAGATTGTCCTTCGTGATCAGGATCGGCTCCAGGTAGGTGTCGTGCGCTTCCGGCTCCGTGCCGTCCGCCAGGAACGCGAGGAGGATATCCATCGCCGTGGTGGACTGCTGGCCGGGGAACTGCTCGATGGTTGCCGCCTGCTTGCCATCCCGAATCGCGATGAGCGCTTCCGGCAGGGCGTCAAAGCCGATGATCGGCATGGTCAGGCCATTTGCCTGCGCCACTTCGGACACGCCGAACGCCATGTCGTCGTTCGCAGCGATCACGGCGGCCGGCGGGTTGTTTCCAGCCAGGGCCGACTCGAAGACGGTCACAGCCTCGTCCCGCGCGAAGTTCGCGGTCTGGGACACGATGACCTTCACCTTGTCCTGCCCACCCAGGACGTTCTCGACGCCCTTGTGGCGGTCAATCGCCGGGGTCGCGCCGGGTTGGCCCTGCAGCTCGTAGATTTCGCCGCCGTCGGGCAGCAACTCCAGTACGTACTCGGCCTGCTTCTCGCCGCCGCGCACGTTGTCGGCGCCGACGTGGGCCAGCGTGTCCGCATCCGGGACGTTGCGGTCTACCGTCACCACCGGGACACCGGCGTCGATGGCTGCCTGGATGGCCGGCGCCAGGGCCGCGCCGTCATTCGGGGAAATGACGATGCCGTCGATCCCCTGGGCGATAACCGCCTCCAGGTCTGCGCTTTGCTTGGTCGAAGACGGCGCGCCGTTCTCCTGCCCGTCGAGCTGCACAAGTTCGATACCGAGCTCATCCGCGTGCTGCTGGGCGAGGTTCATCATGTGGACGAAGAAGGGGAAGTTGAGCCCCGGCACGGAGAACGCAATCTTCGGCTTGTCCTGGGCGGCGACCGAACGCAGCCCACCGGGCAGCGCCACCACGGCGCCAGCGGCTACTGCGCCAGCCACCAGGCGACGGCGGGACAGTGACGCCCGGGTCATTCCACGCACCACTTCACGGGACATGTGCGAAACCTCCCTGTTCCGAACAGTGGACGCCCTCAACAAGGCGTCGCCTCAGCGGCCACTCCGCAGCAGCCACCTGCAAGGCCAAAGTATGTCACGCGGTCTGGCCGCTCTCTACGCGCGCGATCGTTGCTTGGCGAGCTGATCGATGTAGACCGAGAGCACGATGATCGCGCCGATGACGATTTGCTGGTAATAGGGCGAGACGTTCAGGATGACGAGACCGTTGTTCAGCACGCCGATCAACATGGCCCCAATGAGCGTGCCGACCATACTGCCCTGCCCGCCGAAGAGGCTGGTGCCCCCAATGACGACGGCCGCGATAGCCTGGAGCTCGTACCCCTGCCCGGCCACCTGCTCTGCCGAGTTCAGGCGCGAGGTCAGCAGGAACCCGGCCAGCCCGGCGCAGAACCCGCTGATCACGTAGACGCTGGTGGTTAGCATCTTCACGTTCAGGCCCGAGAGGCGCGACGCCTCCGGATTGCCGCCCAGCGCGTAGATCCAGCGCCCATACTGCGTGTACTTGAGGATGATCTGCCCGATGATGACCATCGCCAGGAAGAAGATCACCGGCACCGGCAGGGGCCCGACAAAGCCCTGTCCCCAGAACTTGAAATCGTCCGAGAACGAGGAAATCGGCTGCCCATCCGACCACAGAAGGGTAGCGCCGCGCCAGGCGCCGAGGCCGCCAAGGGTGACGATGAAGGCAGGTATCCCGGCCCGCGCGGTGAGCGAGCCCTGAAGCAGGCCAATGATGACGCCGGTCAGGATCGCGGCCAGGGCCGCCAGCAGTACGCGCACCCCGCCCGGGTCCGTCACGCCGCCTTCGAGCAGGCTGCGCGAGCCCTTTGCCACGGATGCGCAAACAATGCCGGAGAAGGCGAGCAACGACCCCACCGAGAGGTCGATGCCGGCAGTGAGGATGACAAACGTCATGCCTACCGCCAGGATGCCAATAAAGGAGATCTGGCGCATGACGTTGAAGATGTTGAACGCGGAGAGGAAGTTGGGGCGCAGAATCGAGAGGATAACAACGAGGAGCGCCAGAAAAATCAACGGCGCGAACTTGCCGAGTATCGAAACCACGTCGGTGCGTCGTCGCTCCTGTCCCGTGGCAACCGCCTGACTCATGAATCCCCTCTCTGCCCGGTTGCCCGGTTCCCTATGCGACCTGGGCGACCTGCGCCCGGTCAACCCCGGTGGCGTACCGCATGATGACTTCTTCAGTCGCCGCATCACGCGGCACATCCGCCACGATGTGTCCCTCGTGCATCACCAGCACGCGGTCGCTCATCCCCAGGATCTCCGGCAATTCTGACGAGATCATGAGTACGGCCACCCCCTGCCGCGCCAGGTCAGCGATCAGCGAGTGCACCTCCGCCTTGGCCCCAATATCGATGCCGCGCGTCGGTTCGTCGAGGATAAGCACCTTTGGCTGCAGGGCAAGCCACTTGGCGATAACCACCTTTTGCTGGTTGCCGCCAGAGAGGTTAACCACCTGTTGCTCCAGGCTGGGCGTGCGAATGCGCAGCGCCTCCACAAAACGGCGCGCCAGGTTCTGCTCTTCCCGAGCCTGCACAAACCCAAACTTGACCATCTTGTCCAGTGACGGCAGCGCAATGTTCTCACGCACCGCGAGATTGAGCACCAGACCCTGGAGCTTGCGGTCCTCCGGCACCAGGCCCACGCCATGCCGGATGGCATCGTGCGGAGTCGCAATGGTGACCGGCTGGCCATCGATCAGGATCTCGCCATGATCGAAGCGGTCTGCCCCGAAGATGGCGCGGGCCACCTCCGTGCGCCCGGCCCCGACCAACCCGGCCAGACCCACGATTTCCCCGGCGCGCACGCCAAATCCGACATCGTGCAGCACAATCTGGGTGGCGTCCTGGGCAGAACCAGTGCGGCTGAGGCCGCGCACCTCCAGCACGTAGGGTGCGCCGGGGTCGTAGCTTGCCCCCGTCTTCTCGTAGAGGTCGGCAATGTTCCGGCCGACCATCATGCGGACGATCGCTTCCGGGCCAGCCTCGCTCATCGGCATTTCGCCCGCGTTGCGGCCATCGCGCAGCACGGTGACCCGGTCGCCAATCGGCGCAAGTTCGTCCAGCCGGTGGGTAATGAAGATCACCCCCAGCCCCTGCGCCTTCAGGTTGTTCACGATCTCCAGCAGGCTCTCCACCTCGCGGTCGGTTAGCGCGGAGGTGGGCTCGTCCATGATGACCAACTTCGCGTTCGTGGAGAGCGCCTTGGCGATCTCCACCATTTGCTGCTCGGCCACACTCAGATCGCGCACCGTCGCGCGCGGATCGAGCGAAACCCCGAGCCGCTGGAGCAGGTCGCGGGTGTCATCTTCCATTTTGCGCCGGTTCACGAAACCACCGGAGTTCGGTTCCCGGCCAATAAAGACATTCTCCGCCACCGTCAGGTTCGGCATCAGGTTGAATTCCTGATAGATGATGGAGATGCCGAGCGCCTGGGCCTGCCGGGGAGAACTGAGCACCACCACCTCGCCGTTAAAGGCGATTTCGCCGCCATCTGGCTGGTAGACGCCAGACAGGATCTTCATCAGCGTGCTCTTGCCCGCCCCGTTTTCGCCGAGCAATGCCAGGCACTCCCCGCCGAAGACGGAGATGTGGACATCATCCAGCGCCTTGACCCCCGGAAAGGTCTTGCTGATCCCGGTCATGCGCAGCAGCGGCGTGCGCCCCGGCTCACTCCGAGGGTGGGCCGCGTCGTTGTCGATCACCCGTGCTCCCAGGTTGGATTCCGCAATCAGTCGAGAAGTATTGCAATCTTGGGCAGAGGTGGCAAATCAGGGGAATGAGCCGCGCAAGAACCTTGACCTCACACCCCTGGCAGGCCGTCTGGCAGGGTCCGGGACCACTGCCGCATCTGTGTCGTCCCGAGCGAAGTCGAAGGACGACACGCGCGGGTGGACGCACGAAGGCAACACGTTCGCCAGCAAGGCCAGGAACGACGCTCGTATCGCAACGGTCAGGGCCAAAGCCAACGCCCGAACCCGGCTTGTGGCGATTCCACCCTGGTCGGACAGCAGCCCCTAATCCCGCATCGATCCCGTGATAAGCCGCGCCCCACGCTGAAACGTCATGTATCCCCACAACCATTGCAGCGCAACCACGATGCGGTTACGGAAACCGATCAGGTTGAAGACGTGCACCAGCGCCCAGACGAGCCACGCGAAAAAGCCGGTCAGGGTAAGGCCCCGGATATCGGCCACGGCAGCGTTACGGCCAATGGTCGCCATGTTGCCCAGGTCGATGTACTGGAACGGCTCCATCTTCTTCCCGGCCATGGCCCGGCGAATGTTCCTCGCCGCCCAGGCGCCTTGCTGCTTCGCGACCTGCGCCACCCCCGGGTAGGGGCGGCCATTCGGGCCTGCCAGCGAGCTCATGTCGCCGATGACAAACACCTCCGGGCGTCCGGGTATCGACAGGTCCGGCTGCACAATCACCCTCCCGGCGCGGTCTGTCTCAACGCCCAGCGTCGCGCCAATGGGCGAGGACTTGACACCCGCCGCCCAGATGATTGTTGCCGCCTTGATCTCCGTGCCGCCAGCGGTGACGACGCCGGGCCCAATGCCGGTCACGGGCGTATTGAAGCGCACATCCACGCCCAGCCGCTGCAGGTCCCACAGCGCGTAGCGCGAGAGTTGCGACGGAAAGGCGAGAAGGAGGCGATCCACCGCCTCCAGCAGGATCACGCGCGCATCGCGCGTGTCGATGTGCCGGAAATCCTTGGCGAGCGAGTAGCGCGCAATCTCGGCGATGGCGCCCGCCATCTCCACGCCGGTGGGCCCGCCGCCCACCACCACGAAGGTCATCAGCGCCTTGCGCTTCTCCGGGTCTGTTTCGCGCTCGGCTGCCTCGAACGACATCAGCAATCGCCGCCGGATATCGGTCGCTTCCTCCAGCGACTTCAGGCCCGGCGCATAGGGTTCCCACTCGTCGTGACCGAAGTAGGCGTGGCTCGCGCCGGCCGCCAGGATCAGGTAGTCGTACGGCAGACGGGAGCCATCGGCCAGCACCACCTGTTTGCCATCCGCATCCACGGCGGTTACGTCGCCGAGCACCACCTCGACATTGGCGCGGTCGCGCAACACCGCCCGGATCGGCTGCGCGATGTCGGCCGGCGAAAGGACTGCTGTCGCCACCTGATACAGCAGCGGCTGAAAGAGGTGATGGTTTCGGCGGTCAACAAGCGTCACGCGCGCCGCAGCGCCGCCGAGGGACTTGGCCGCTTCCAGGCCGCCGAATCCGCCCCCCACGATGACAACTTGCGGGCCAGTGAACGACCCCAGCATGGGGTTCTTCCGCTGCTTGTAAAAGAAACGGGGCAATCGCACGAAAACTCAACCTTTCTCGGGCGTCTGCAGAGCGAGAACCTGGTTGCCATCGTCGGCTCGTCTCTCGCCCTGCCTGGTCCTCCACGCTGTGCTGTGCACCACGCCCCGCTGAGTAGTGCGACGAATTATCTCGTCAGTGCCGAAAATGTCGCACGCTAGTAAACAACATCGTTGCCCCGGCCTGGTTCACGGCCGCAATGACCTGGTCATCGCGCACGCTGCCGCCAGGCTGCACGATCGCGGTGACGCCGGCGGCCAGCCCCTGCTCTACCCCGTCCGGGAATGGGAAGAAGGCATCGCTCGCGAGGACTGAGCCAATCGCACGCTCCCCCGCCTTGTCAGTGGCAATGCGCACACTCTCCAGCCGGTTCGGTTGTCCACTGCCAACCCCCACGATGGCGCAGTCCCGCACCAGCACGATAGCGTTCGACTTGATGTGGCGAGCCGCCCGCCAGGCGAAGGCAAGGTCTGCCATCTCGCGTTCGCCCGGGGCGCGCTCGGTGACGACCTGCCACGACGCAGGATCGTCCACCTCGATATCCGGCGTCTGCACCAGCAGGCCGCCGGCAATCGGCCGCACATCGAGATCGGGCGAGGGCGCGATATCCGCCGAGCCAGCCGGCATCTCCAGCAGACGCAGCGACTTCTTGCGCGTCAGGTGTTGCAGGGCATCCGGCGCGAAGCCCGGCGCAATGACCACCTCGAAGAAGATTTCACCCAGCCGCTGCGCCGTTGCCAGGTCGAGCGGCCGGTTGAGCGCCACAATGCCGCCGAACGCCGAGACCTCATCGCCTTGCAACGCCAGGCTGAATGCCTTAGCCAGGGAGTCACGCTCGGCCAGGCCGCAGGGAATGGTGTGCTTGACAATGGCGACCGCCGGCAGATCGCGGCCCACCACCGCGCTCCAGGCCGCGTCGGCATCGAGCAGGTTATTGAAGGAGAGTTCCTTACCGGCCAGTTGCACGGCATCGAGCACTCCTGAGGCCGGTGCGCCCGCGCGTAGGCGCCGATACGCAGCGCCCTGCTGTTGCGGATTCTCCCCGTAGCGCACCGTGCGTTCGTGCCGCCCGGCCACGCTCACTTCAGTTGGCCACACGCCCGCCTCGCGCAGGTACTCGGCGACCACGGCGTCGTAGGCAGCGGTGTGCGCAAATGCCCTGGCTGCAAGCGCCTGCCGCCGCTCGAGGCTGACCTCTCCCGCCCCCAGGTCCGCCAGGATGGCCGGGTAGTCCGCCGGGTCGGTTGCCACCAGGACACCAGGGAAGTTCTTGGCGGCGGCGCGGATCATGGCTGGGCCGCCGATATCGATGTTCTCCAGCGCGTCCGCCAGGGATACGTCTGGCCTGGCGACCGTTGCCCCGAAGGGGTACAGATTCACCGCGATGATATCGATTGGCGTGATGCCGTGGGAAGTCAGCGTGGACATGTGGTTGGCGTCGTCCCGCCGCGCCAACAGCCCGCCGTGGATGCGCGGGTGCAGCGTCTTGACCCGGCCTTCCAGGATTTCCGGAAACCCGGTCACATCGCTGACTGCCGTCACCGGCAACCCCGCATCCTGTAATGCCGACAGCGTTCCGCCCGTGGAAACCAGTTCGAACCCCAGGTCCAGCAGGCCCTGTCCGAACTCCACGACCCCGGTCTTGTCAAAAACGCTCAGCAGCGCCCGCTTTGCCATACCCTCCCGCTCCCATCCCGCCGCGAAAAATCGCCGGGCAGCATAGCAGCGGGCGAGGCTCAGGCTCCTGTGCGCCCCGCCCGGGCCAGTGTGGCCGCAGCCATGCGCAGGGTTGCGGCGTCCACCATCTGACCATGCAGGGCAAAGGAGCCACGACCTGCCGCCTCTGCCGCTGCGTTGGCCGCCAGAACCTCTTCGGCCCAGGCAATTTCCTCCTCCGTGGCGGAAAAGACCTCGTTCGCGACCGGAACCTGCGCCGGGTGAATGCACCACTTGCCGTCGTAGCCGAGCGCGCGGGCTACGAGGCAGGAACGGCGGAAGCCCTCCAGGTCGCGGAAATCCGCGTACGGGCCGTCAATGGCCAGCACGCCTGCGGCCCGCGCCGCGACCAGGATCCGCTGCAGGGCGTAGTCCCAGCGATACCCTGGGTAGGCGTTATCCCAGGTGTCTGGCATGCCGATAGCGGCCAGCGGCATGCGCATCGAGGCCGCGAAATCGCCGGGGCCAAAGACGAGCGAGGCGACCCGCGCGGAACAGCCCGCGATGGCCTCGCAATGCGACAGCCCCGCCGCACTCTCAATCTGGACATCGAGCATGATGGCGTTCGGCCTCTGCGGGCCTTCCAGCGAGGTAAGGATCGTACTGACGGTCTGCACGTCGCCAGGGCCGCTCGCCTTGGGCGCGACCATCAGGTCGACCAGGCCTTCCGCGCGGTCGTAAACGGTGACCAGGTCGCGGGCGAACCAGGGGGTGTCCAGGGCGTTAAAGCGGAAGGTGCGCGGCCGCCCGCGCCAATCGCCCTCGCGCAGCGCAGTCGCCACGGTCTCCCGCGCCGCTGCTTTCTCGGCCGGCGCGACGGCATCCTCCAGGTCGATCATCACGACATCGGCCTCACTGGCCAGCGCCTTCTCGATCATGCGTGGGTTGGAGCCGGGCGTGGCCAGCACGCTCCGGGTCGCGCGCGCCTGGGTCATGCGGTTGCCGGCCGGCCAGTTGGGGCGAAGGCGTTCAGCAACTCGGGAATCTCGCCGGTGGTCAGCGCCTCCGCCACCAACGTCGCGGTCGCGGGGCCTTCCTTGGCGCCGGTCCGGAAGTGACCCGCGCTCACCCAGAGGCCGTCATGGCCGGGCACGGGGCCGATTAACGGATCGTTCGTCTCGGAGCCGGGGCGCAGGCCACTCCACGTCTCCGCGATTTCGCCCTCCAGCAGCACCGGGCAGAGGGTGCGAGCCAGATTCAGCAGCCAGGCGACGCCATCGCCGGTTATGCGCTTGTCGAAACCCCGGTACTCCTCAGTCGCCGCCACCATCGTCGTGCCGTCCGGGCGCGGCCGCACGTATCCGCCGTGGCCAGAAATCACGCGGGACGGCCGCAAGGGTGCGTTGGCGAACGCAATCAGTTGCCCCTTGACTGGCAGCGTCGGCAGGGTCACACCGATGGTCTCGCCGAGCAGCCGGGTCCAGGCGCCGCTGGCCAGCAGCGTGACATCCGCACGCAGGTCGCCCTCCTGCACGCGCACACCGGTCACCCGGTCTCCGTTGCGCAGAATACCGCCGACGGGTGTTTCCTCCAGCACGGTTGCACCAAGTTGCCGCGCAGCTGCCGCCAAGGCCTGGGTGAGCCGGTGAACCGACAGCGAGCCGACACCAGGGTGGAACCGCGCCCTGACGAGTGTGTCTGGCAGCGCCGGCTCCAACGCCCTCGCCTCCTCTGGCGAGACATCCTCTACAGCAAGTCCGAGGCCACGCTGCCACGCCGCGACCGCATCTTCCTCCAGCGCGTGCTCCTCATCGACAGCTACGGCCCACTCGCCGGGGCGGCGGTAGTCGATGCCGATACCGGTCATTTCCTCCAGCGACTCGACCAGCGCGGGGTACATCTCCAGGCTGATTCGCCCCAGTTCCACGCGCTGCGGGAGCTGCCACGGGCGATGCGGCAACGAGATGATCCCGGCGGAGGCCCACGAGGCTTCGCCTCCGATCCGCCCGCGCTCAACGAGCGTGACGGGCATCCCGCGCTTCGCCAGTTCGTAGGCGATCCCGCTGCCGATGATCCCCCCTCCCACGATCACCACGCTGGAGGGTATGGCTGTCGTTGCCATCGCTGGTTCCTTTCGCCTCATACTTCCGCGTTGGTCCAACGCTCGTGCTCTGCCCGTTCCCGGCTTGCGCTCAACATCGGGTGTCGTCCTGAGCTTGTCGAAGGCCCTTGTTGCCAGCCAGCCAGGGCCTGGGGTGCGCGACTTCGCTCGCGTGTCGTCCTGCGCGGCATCTCAGGACCCCGTTCCCTTGCCGTCAGGGCACGATGCCAGCGCGGCGTACCCAACCTGCCTGAGCCGCGTGGCATGACATGCCGAGATCCCTCAGCTTCGCTCAGAACGATGCTTTGGAGCGTTGTGCGCCTCGATCCATGCGGGCGGGCTGCGAGATCTTTCGACACGCGCTGGATGACGCCACGAGGTCGTGGCCGGCAGTCAATCACGCCGCGCCAGACGCCGCGCACGCACCTCGCCATCACCCCCGCACGACATCCACATTGAGGCAGGAGGGATGCACAGTGTCATGCAGTACCGACTGCCGGGCCGCCTTCGCCGCCGTCAGATCCTCCGTGAAGAGCGGTCCGCCGGTGTTCAGGTTGCGGTCCCACTGCGGAAAGTCGCTGGACGAGATGGTGAGCCGCAGGGCGTGCCCGCGCGGAATGCGGACCCCGACCGGACCTAGCGGAATCTCGTAGCCGTAGACCCGGTTCGGCTCAAGCAGCGACGGGTCCACGAGGCTCTCCCGGTAGCGCGCCCGCACGATGCCTTCCTGCAAGTTGATCGAGCGCCCGTCGGGGTACACGTGGCAGAGACGAGCTGTCCAGTCGGTATCAACGGCGGTCGTGGCGGCAAACAGGGTGACGCTTGCATCTCCCAGCAGCTCAATGTCCTCGGCCAGCGGCGGCGAGGTGTAGGCGAGGATGAAGTTCGTCTCCTCGCTGGCGCGCTGATCGGCGGGGCCCATGGGGGAGATGAAGCCGAAGCAACACGAGTGCCCACCCTGGCTGGCGACAGGGAAGGCGGGGTCATAGGTGAAGATATCCGCCGGTTCCTGGCCGGGCGCCTCCTGAGTCAGCGCGCCATCCCCAAAGCGTGAGTTGGCGCGGCCGCCAGAGTGCAGGTACCAGCGTTCCCGCCGCGCCGCTGGCGGCGGCCACGAGGGGTAGTCGCGCCATTCCTCTGCGCCCATCACGTACACCGAGACGGGGGACGCGTCTGCGTCCGTATCGATGCCCTTCAGGAACTGGTCGAACCAGCGCAGTTGCCAGTCGTCGACCACGGTTGGCCCCACGCCCTCCGGCGAGTCGCTGACGGGCGCCCACGGCATGTGGACCCACGGGCCGATCACCAGCTTCTGGTTGGCGCGCGCTGCCTCGCTGCCTGCCGCCGCCTGCATGCCCTGGAAGTTGCGCACCGTACCGGCGAGGAAGACGTCGTACCAGCCGGCCACGTGCAGGGCAGGCGTGGTGAGGCGGCTGTAGTCCTCGTCGATACTCCACGTGCGCCAGTAGGCATCGTCCGTCGGGTGCGCCAGCCAGTCGGAGAAATAGCTGCCAAACTCTCCGGCCAGCGCCGGGTAGGCGCTCAATGGCAGCATCCAGTGCCAGCCGGTAATGCCAGCGAACGCGGCATTCAATGCGTTGAGCGCGGCGGCGTCCTTCGCCTTGCGCGCCTGCGCGCCGGCCAACTGCGTCGCCCACGACATGACAAACGCCAGCGAGAGCGCGCCACCCTGGTAGGTCCAGCCGTCGTAGTACTGCGAGGCCGTCATGGCCGGGCAGATGGTTGCGAGGCTCGGCGGGCGTAGCGTAGCCGGCAGCAGCTGGGTGGCTCCGGCGTACGAGAAGCCATACATCCCAACCCTGCCGTTGGCGCCGGGGAGTCTGGCCGCCCACTCGATCGTGTCGTAGCCATCCTCCGCCTCATGCTGGAACGGGACAAACTCGCCGTCGGACGCAGCCGTGCCGCGCACGTCCTGCACCACCACCAGGTAACCCTGGCGCGCGTACCAGCTCGGATCAGCGTAGGAGATATTCTCGGCGCTGGTCTTGTCGTAGGGCAGCCGCATCAGGATGACCGGCCACGGCCCGTCGCCTTCCGGCCGGTAGACATCGGCGTAGAGCGTCGTCCCGTCGCGCATGGTCGCCGGGACGTTGTACTCCACCGTCACGCCAACACCGGGCACTGCAGTTGCTTCAGACGTCATACAAGCACTTCTCCTTGAGTCAGGTCCGCTGTCGCTCCAGCGACCGGCACAATGACGGCATCCACCGCCACCACGCCGCATGGGCCGGCCAGCAGCGGGTTGACATCAATCTCCGCAACGAGCGGCGAAAGGTCAAACGCCAGCCGGCTGAACGCTACGATGGTCTCGATGACGGCCGTCCGGCTCACCGCCGCTCGCCCACGCCCACCATTAAGCAGCCTGGCCCCGGGGATGCGGTCCAGCATCCGCCCGGCCAGCGTGTCGTCAACTGGCGGCAGCGCGAATGTGACCGCCTCCAGCGCCTCCACCCAGATCCCGCCCAGCCCCACGCTCAGCAGCGGGCCGAACTCGGGGTCCTGGCTCATCCCCAGGAAGAGTTCGACCGTTTCGCGCGTGTCGATTTGCGGCTGCACCACTACCGGCGGTCCAAAACGCTCCCGTAGGTCTGCGTAGACGGCGGCGACCTGTTCGACGTCTTGCAGGTGCAGCCGAACCCCGCCGGCGTCAGACTTGTGGAGCAGCCCGGGCGCAGCGCTCTTCAGGACCACGGGCCAACCCAGCGCGGAGGCCGCCTGCACTGCCTCGTGCTCGCTCATGACCAGGCGCTCCGCCACCGTCGGGATGCCCCAGGCGCGCAGTACCTGCTTGGCCGTTACCTCATCGAGCGCCCCACCCGCATGCTCCAGCAGCGAAGCCCATGCCGCCGCGCGCAGGCTATCCGGACTCTGGCGAGGCGCAACCGGCTGCCGCCGCAATGCGTGTCCGAGAGCCCGCAGCCCGGTGTCGGTGCCCATGAGGACCGGCGCTCCGCCGTCGCGCAGGCGGCGCGCGTAGTCGCGGTCGATCGTGCTGCTCATGTTGCCCAGGACGGCCATTGGGGCGCCGGTCTGCGCCTGGACGCGCAGGACCACGTCGATGTAATCAGGCGCCAGGCGGCTCCCCGGCACGAGATCGACGGCCAGGACTGTCGCGCCAACTGCCGGGTCACGCGTCAGGGCCGTCAGGCAGCGCTCGTAGCTGGCCTGCCACGCCTTGCCGGTTCCCCACATGTCGAGCGGGTTCCCCGGCTGCAAGCCCGGTTCGAGCGCGGCGGCAAGCTCGCCGAGCGTCGCCTCGCCCAACGCGGCCCAGGGCACGTCCAGGGCCGTCGCGCGGTCCACGATCATGGCGCGCTCGCCGCCGGAGTCACCGCCAAGGGCCAGCCCCCCCGGTCGCACCCGGCGCGGCGCGGCCAGCAGTTCCAGCGCGTCGCCCATTTCGTCGAGGGAATCAACACGCAGTACGCCCCAGCGCTCACAAAGCGCGGAGAACGCAGCATCCGAACCGGCCAGCGCGCCACTGTGCGCCAGCGCCATACGCCGCCCTTGTTCCGAGCGCCCTGTCTTGAGGACAGCCACAGGAACATCCGCGGCCGCTGCCTGCTCCAGGGCGGTGACAAATCCCTCCGGATCGCGCACCGATTCCAGGAAAAGGCCGACGGCGCGTGTCTCCGGCTGCTCTACCAGGAAGCCCAGATAGTCGGCAGCCGTCACGGCCAACTCCTGACCGGGCGAGATGACCCAGGAGAAGCGGAAATCGCGCCCGCTGTTGGCCATGGCCGAGAACGCCGACCCGCTGTGGCTGATGAAGGCGATACCGCCCGCGGGAGCGCGCTCCCGCACCGGATAACCGGAGATGTAAAGGCGGTCCACGGCGTTGTAGTAACCCATGCAGTTGCCGCCGAGCAGCGCCAGTCCGGCGTCCCGGGCCAGGTCCCGCAGCCGCGCTGGCAGTGGGTCCGTGCTCTCCGGGTCGGGCATCGCCCCGAAAATGACCGCCGCCGGGATGCCGGCGGCGATGGCGGCACGGAGGCTCTCCTCCAGGCGAGCGTCACCGACCGCGAGCACCGCGCAGTCAACTCGCCCCGGCAGATCAGCAAACGTCGAATAGCAGCGCACGCCGTCGATGTCGGCCCGCGTCGGATTGACCGGGAAGACCGCGCCGGCAAATCCGCGATCAAGCGCCTGCCGCAGCAGCGCGTGACCGAAACTGCCCGGCGTCGCGCTCGCACCCGCGAGCGCGATCGAGCGCGGGCGCAGCAACGGCGCCAGATCAGGCCGGGGGCGTGGGTAGCCGCCCCCCGGGTCAGGCATCGAGGAGCGCATCGAGACCACGCCGTTCCAGCGCGCGCGCCACAATCAGGCGCTGCATCTCGCTGGTGCCTTCCCAGATACGGTCGATCCGCGTGTCGCGCCACAGCCGCTCAATGGCTTGCTCTCGCATATAGCCCCGCCCGCCCAGCATCTGCACTGCCCGGTCGGCCACCCGCCCAACCATCTCGGACGCAAAAAGTTTGACCATCGCGGCCTGGCCGTGTGCAATCTTCGGGTCGAGCCCCGCCTGCATGGCATCGACGGTCTGGTAGAGCAGCGCCCGGGCTGCCGCCAGCTCCGTTGCGCTGTCCGCCAGCATCCACTGCACAGCCTGGTACTCGCTGATTGCGCTGCCGAACGCCTCTCGCTGGCGGGCCCAGGCCTGCGCCTCTTCCAGGCAGCGCCGGGCCGCGCCGATGCAGCGGGCCGCAATCATCAGGCGCTCCTCGCGGAACCAGTCGTGCGTCAGGGAGATGCCGCCGCCAACGCCACCCAGGACATCGTCGTTCGTGACCCGCACGTTCTCCAGCGTCAGTTCAGGGTGACCGTACAGCGCGTGGTTGGTGAAGGCTGGCTGGCGGCCCCAGCGCATGCCCGGCGCATCCCGCGCCACGAAGAAGATTGTCGGCACGTAGCCGTGATCCGTCTCCGTGCCGGCGACCACGAGCGCAAAGCCAGCCACATCCCCGCCAGTTACGAACCACTTTTCCCCGCTGATGCGCCAGCCGCCGGCGTCACGCAGAGCCACCGTTCGCAGTTGGGAGACATCGGACCCCGCTTCGGGCTCCGTGATGGCATAGCAACCGCGCGCCTCGCCGCGTGTGTACGGCCCCACCCAACGCTCGATCTGCTGCGGCGTGGCCTGGGCGAGCACGTTCGGTGGCCGCCACAGCGCCGCCCACAGCCAGTTCGTGACGCCGCCAAGTTCTTCTTCTATGACGACCTGCTCGCGCAACGAGAGGCCGGCGCCACCCATGGCCTTCGGCAGGTTCGGGGCAAAGAGCCCGGACGCCACGCAGTGCGCGACGATCTCCCGCTCCAGCGCGGTGGGCGCCCGCTCCGCCGCGTCCTCGACGGTCAACTCGTACCCACGCAGTGTGGCAGCCAGGCCGCGCGCCCGGCGCCGGATCTCCGCTTCACGCTCCGGCAAGGTTTCCGCCGCCATGCCTCATCCTTACTCCCGCACCGCTCGTGTTGGCATGATACGGCCCGGCGGCACGCTTTGCTGGGTATCCTTGCCGGGTCGCACTCGTCCGCCGGAGTTGGGAGGTCGCATGGGTTCCTTCGCGCCAGGCGCGCAGATCTTCGATATCACGGTGCCGTTCGGCCCAAACATTCCTGGCTGGCCGGGGCAGCCTGCCGCCGAGGTCACGCCCCTCAGCCGCGTGGCCGAAGGCGCGGGCGCAAACGTCAGTTGGGTACAGCTCAGTTCGCACGCTGGCACGCACGTTGATGCCAACTGGCACTTCGTCGACGACGGCAAGAAACTGCTGGAGATCCCGGTCGAACGCTGGTGCGGACCCGCCTACGTGGCGCACATTCCCGACGAGGTCGACCAGATCAGCGCTGACGACCTGGAGCGGGCCGGCATCCCCGAGGGGACGGAGCGTCTTATCCTGCGCTCGCGCAACTCCCGAGTCTGGGAAGGTTGGGACGGCGTCGGCGCCGTCCCGTTCCGCGAGGACTACGTGGGCGTGCTGCCCGGCGCAGCGCGTTGGCTGGTTGAACACGGCGTGCGGCTGGTGGGGACCGATTCCCTGTCAGTGGGTACGTTTGGTCCCCGGAACCGGGAGACTCACCTCACCTTGCTCGGCAACGACGTGCTGGTAATCGAACTCCTCGATCTCTCGCGCATAGAGCCTGGTGCGTACGAACTGGTCTGCCTGCCGCTGAAGCTCGCCATCGGCGACGGCGCACCCGCCCGCGTGCTCCTGGTGCGCGAGCCATGAGCCGCGCAAAACCCCGCATCAACTGCATCGGGCTCTCGTCCTGGGACCGCCTCATCGCCGTGCCGGCCTACCCGGAGGTCGGTGGTCAGGCGGATGTCCTGGTGGAGGTTTCCGCCCCCGGCGGCACCACCACCAACACGGCGGTCGCACTGGCCCGCCTGGGCGCGGACGTTGGCCTGGCGACGGCCATTGGCGACGACGACCGGGGCAAACTCGTGCGCGCCGGCCTGGAAGCCGAGGGGATCGACACGTCCTGGGTGACGGTGAAGCCTGGCGAGGTGACAGATCTGGCAACGGTCATCGTCAGTCGCGAACCGCTGGACCGCACGATCTTCTGGGAACAGGGCGCGCAACTGCGCCGGCACGACAGGCTGGACATCCTCGGCCTGATGGGCGGCGACCTCCTGGTCATCGACGTGGGTGACGCTCCGCTCCGCCGCTTCCTGCTCGATCTCCCGGCCCACACGGTGCCCACTGCCCAACTCCTCGGCTCACTCACGTACCTTGCCAACGAGCAACTTGAGGATGCCTTCGACATGGCGCTGCGCCACGATGCCATTGTCTCGAACGTGCGCGACCTGCTCGATGTCACGGGCACCTGGACGCTCTCCGACGCCACAACGGCGCTGCAACACCGGATGCGCGGCGAAAACCTGCGGGCAGCGCTGATCACCCTGGGCGCCGAGGGATGTCACATCGTCACGGAAGCGGAGCGCAGGCGAGTTCCAGCCTACAAGGTCAACGTGGTCGATCCCACGGGCGCCGGTGACGCTTTCGTCGCTGGAGCGGCCTGGGGCATGGCCCAGCGCTGGGAGTGGGATGAGGTTGCGCGCTTCGCCAACGCCGTCGGCGCGCTCTCCTGTTGCTCGCTGGGCGCCCAATCCTCCCTGCCGTCGCTGGAAGATGTACGAACACTCATGCGTGATGCCCCATTGGTCATAGATTAGGGGTATTCTTTGCATCTCCCCCGTTAGCGTCCGTACGCTCCGAAACGGACGCTGCCAACTCCGCGTTCCAACACACGACTGGTCTTCTTGAGGGAGGAGGCCATGTCGGTTAGTCGTCGCCTCCCTGGCGACGCGGCTACCGGAGCCTGCACTGCAGGCTGGTGGGAAGGGGAGCCGCCACACATGTACCTGTCTCGGATCTTGTCTGCTGGCCTGTGCGCCATCGTGGCCATGGTCAGCGTCGCCGGCGCGGCGCTGTTCGGGCCTGCGCCCGTCCTGGCCGCCAACGGTACGCTGACCATGGCCACACCGCTGCAGGAGGCGCCGGACCCGGCGGCCACCATGATTCTCCTGCTGGCGCCCGGCGCGGTTATCTCCATCGATGGGCCGCCCGTGGATGGCTTCTATCCGGTGTCCGTCGATGGCTATTCCGGCTGGATGCGCGGCGAAACAATGACCGTGACCAAGGACGTGCCGCCGGACGACGTGGCGGCCTCGCCCCTGGCGGAAGATGGCGTCGTGCCCGCCGATGGCGAGGTCCCATTTGCGCAGGATGCCAGTGAAGCCCCACTCACGGGCGAAGCGTTGGCGCCACCGGCCGAGGAAGCCCCAGCGCCGGTCGCAGACCCGGCCACGACAGCAGCGCCCGTTAATGAGGGACCTGCGGCAGCGCAACCGGTGGTCTCGGACAACGCCGGCGGCGCAGACGGCATCACGCAGGCGCCAGACGCCGTGGTCGAGATCACGACGCCAGCCGATCCGAATGCCGCCGTCGCCGGTCCGGAAACAGCAGCCATTGACCCGAACGCGGCCCCGGCAGACCCGAACGTCGTCCAGGTTGATGCTGAACCCGCTGATGTCCCGGCTGAGCCGACTGCCGCCGGCGAAGCCCCGGCGGCGCCGGCTGACCCGGCAGTCGCTACGCAACCTGAGCCAGAGCTCGTAAGCGCGACCGTCACTGAACCGCCGGCGCCGGCCAGTGAAGCGACGGCGGCGACCGAACCCACGGCCGCCCCACCGGAACCGGACAGCACGCCCCCGGCGCCGCCCGCCGATGTCACGACACAGACTCTGGCGGACCCGGCTGCTGTGCCTGAGACGTCAGGCGCCAGCACACCCACGGCTGCTGCTGAGCCCGCGCCATCTCCGGCGCCCGAGCCTCCCCTGGCCCTGAATGGCCCAGCCTATGTCCTCGTGGACATGGCCGTTCGTGATGGCCCTGGTGACGAGTTTGGCCTGGTCTTTACGGTCCCGGCGGGTAGCTCCCTGCTTCGCACCGGCAGCTACGAGTCTGGCTGGATCTCCGTGCAGTACAAGGAGGTGTACGGCTGGGGTCGAGCCGAACAGATGAGTGAGCCAATCGAGGTCACTGCAGAGGATCCGGAAAGTGAGACGGTGAAGACGAAGGAACCAAAGCCGGGTTCCGGCGTGGCCTTCACCACCTCAGACCTCAGCCTGCGCAATGGCCCGAGCGCGAATGAAGATCCCATCGTCGTCGTTCCGGCCGGGAGCCGGGTCATTCTCACGGGTGTGATGGAAGGGGATTTTCAGCGCGTGACCTACGGGGAATACGTCGGCTGGATCTCCAATGCGTTCCTGGAAAACCCGGATGACCCTGCGCCGAATGGCGAAGGCTCCGGCAAGCAGAAGAACTACTCGCGCAAGCAGATCGTGAAGTACATCTACGCCGCCGCAGACAAGTACGGGCAATCCCGCGAGGACATGCTGCGCGTCGCAACCTGCGAATCGAACCTGGACCCCTACGCCGTCAACCCATCCGGTTCGTATGGCCTTTTCCAATTCATCCGCTCCACCTGGAAGTCCACGCCTTATGGCAAGGACGACATTTTCGACCCGCAGGCAAACGCCATGGCGGCCGGCTGGATGTGGAAGCAGGGCCGCAAGAGCGAGTGGGTCTGCCAGTAGGCCCACTCCCCAAATTACGTTCCTGCAAGCCGGGCTGAAGGAGACTCCAGCCCGGCTTCCCATTGAGCTGCCGCGTGACCGGCCCTCTTGTGTGCGGCCCGCCTTCGCGCCGTGGCCCAGGCCTGACCGGAGACCCCGCCACGAAAACCCTGCCCCGAAATCTCTCCACGAGAGAGCGCCGCTGTAGCGCCTTGCGACGGTGCTGACCGGCTCGGCGCTCGCATCGTGGCCCGAGTCTTCTGCATGCCGCGGAAGTCCACACGCCGCGACAGTCATTCATCGCAGGCGGCAGCCTGCCCGGGCTGAGCCCTGCGGCGCCGTAGCGTGGATCTGCTGCACCGGGCCGGCAGCCGCCGGGAACGCGCCGCGCCCGGTGAGCGTTTGTCCACTGAGACCAGCGCCTTGGTAGACAAGACGGAGACCAGCTCATGGACTTTTTCAAGCGCCTACTCGGGAACGACGACCCCGCCACGCCGCGCCGCCAACAGGATCGCAGGGCGCGGCGCCACCGCAGCCTCTCGCCCGACGAGCAGGCCATCGAACGCTACCGCTATCTCGTACGCACCGCGCCGCCAGAAACGATCGAAGAGGTTCACGCCGAGGCGTTCGCCAGGCTCACGCCAGAACAGCGGGCTATGGTGCTGGAGGGTCTGGCCCAGGACTTGCCCGCCAGCGAGCAACGCGCAGCCGCTGCCGCCGGCGACGACCCGCGCGCGCTGGCCTGCGTCGCCACGCGCGCGGAAATGCGCGCACCCGGCACGCTGGAGCGCACCTGGAACCGCATGCCAGCCACCGGCGGCATGGGGATGGGCGGCTTCATGGCCGGGAACGTCCTCAGCACGATTGCGGGCGTAGTGGCGGGCAGCATGATCGCCGACGCTTTCCTGGGCGGCAGTGACTTTGATCCCGGTCTGGGCGACGTCGCCGCCGACGCCGGGGCCGCTGCGGAGGGTGGCATGAGTGAAATCGCCGGCGGAATCGGCGACTTCAGCGACGACCTCGGCTCCGGCTTCGGCGGGTTCGGCGACTTCGGTGACTTCGGCGGCGATTTCTAGCCCGATTATTCATGAACACCCTGGTGCGCGGCGAGCAGATGCCAAAGCGGCTCACCAGGATGGCTGGAGGCCGGCGCAGATGGACGCGGGTGGCGAGTTGCCGCACGCGTCCTCCGATCTTGAGCAGGCGCAGGCGCAACGTTCCGTGGTCAGCCGCTCGGCCCGGCAGCGACCAGCCACTGGCGCAGGTATGACAGCGGTAGCGGCGGCATGCAGCAGCAGTCGGACCTGGTGGCGAGGAAGCGGTGCACGACAGGCGGTCCGCGAAGCAGGCGCGCTTCAGGTCCTTGATCCAGTTCTCGTCTCCCGGTCCACGTAGTGGTATAGAGCGTCCGGGATCCCCGCCCGGGTGGTGACCACGTGGAGGGGGCCCGGGGCCGATCTGCCTTGACACCACCCGGCGGGGATGCTCCGTGTGCCGGCCTGATAGGTGGTCTCGTCCACCAGCCGCACCTGGCCACCGGCCTGCGTGGATGCGGCCGCGGGCCCGGGGCGCGGCCATGGCCAGCAGCCGGACGTTGTCACGGCCCGATGGTGTAGGCGATCCCCGGCCTCACACCAGGCATGATGACCGGCTTGGGGCCCGCGTCCGCTCGCACCGTAGCCACCGGCCACTGCGCCGCAGCCGCGCCACGATGCGCTGCAGGACCGCAGAGCCCCATCCGCTGACTCCCGCCGCAACCGCCGGAGGCTGGCCGGTCTCGCCATCGAAGACCGAAGGGATACATGGCTGGCCGTGTCGCCGTGAGAGGCATGCCCTCCGCTCGCCAGGGTGGGTCGTCCGTACTGTCCAGATCGAGCAGGATGTGGGTCGGGACACCGCCGCGCTCGCCCCCGCAGATAGACCGTGCCCAACGCCTCGGCCAATCGGTAGCAGTCCCGAGCGGAGAAGCGGTTCTCGAAGCGGGAGAGGGTCGGTTGGCTGGCCAGATCCGGATCGCTCTCGGGCAGGCGGCCACAGACCAGCTTCAAGATGATCGCCGCGCAAGGTGTCCGCATCGTTCTGATCCGCGTAGCCGGCGGTGATTAGAGGCGCTGCCGCACCACCGCCAGCCGCGAGTGCGGCGCGGCGGCGCGGCTCCGGACGGCGGCAGCCAGGGCTGCTCAGGGCGAGCGCCGCATCCGCCTCGGCGACCGACACCAGCCACCATCACTGGGAGCCGGCCGCCCGGAAATCGACGGTGAGCGGGAGGGCGACTGGCGGGGCAAAGGTAAGTGGGGCTGTGGCAGACTGGGCAGGGGGCATCTCCTGGCGTCGGGTGAGTCAGCACCATCTCGATACCAGACGGATGCCCGTTGTCACGTTCGTGAATAATCCGGCAGATTTGGCGGCTCGGCTGTTCAGATCACAGCGTGCGGAGTGGCGGTCTGGCCGCTACTCCGCACGCTCGTGACAAGCAACCGAGAGGCTGCCGTCGTTGCCCCTGCAACTTTCCGTGACTCCTCGCTGGCCTGGCGTGGGATACCCCCGCATTTGGGGCAACTCCACATCGCACCTCAACGCGCAGATCGTGCCTGGGCAGCCGCAGTAGCCCTCAGCGCTGCTGGTCCCCACCACGCAAGCGTAACCAGCGTCACAGTCGCTGTTGGCATCGCCGGCATCGTCAGAGCAGACGCCGGCCCCAGGAGTGACTGCGTGCACACAAGCGGGAGCTTCCGCAGGCGCGTGTGAGGCGATACCGACGCTGCAGACCGTACCGTTGTTCTTGCGGGCTGCGTTGTCATCTGCATTGCGCCAGTCGAAGCGCTGACAATCTCCGCCGACGCGCCCGAAACCGGCACCTTCGGGCCAAGGGCACGATACCCCGACCGCGCTGCAGCATCGGAAGCCGCAACTCACGCCTGTTTCCGCGGCACGTAGGCAATATCGTCACGCGCCTGGTCTCCTGGACCGTCGCCGTCGTCGCAATCTGGCAGGTGGGAAGACACGCCTTGCCACACTTAGCTCTGCAGCCCCTGCCCTTCTTCTTTCTCTTCCCCTTCCTGCCATTGCCTTCGCTGTCAAAGGGCTGGGCAACGCGCAGTCCTGCCGTTGCCAGCGCGGCCATCGCTGCTCCAGCAGCGGGCGGCGTGGCCCGCCGGTACCCAGAACAGGCGCACTGATTTCTTGCCCTGGGAGCAGCGAATGCACCGGCTGCGTCCCGATTCAGGCAACGCCAGCGTTGCGACCACGCCGCGTGAGGCTGACGAGAGATTCCGCGACCCGCGTCCGTTGTTACAATCGGCAATTCGGCTCGTTATCCGCCGCTTGCCCGGAGTCCATACCTTGCCGCGACCACGGATACCAGACTCCATGTTTCATGCGGCTCTATGAGCACTGGCAACCTGGCCACCTTGCGCAAGGGGCTGATTGGCTGCATCACCGGGTTGCTGGTGTTCGCGGCGACCGCTGCGGTCGTGCTGGTGATCGTGGTCACGGTCCCGGACCCCATTGGGCTGCTCCTGAGCGTCATCGCCTCCAGCATCCCGGCGGCCTTCTACGCCGGTGTCATCCTGCGCCTGGACCGCTACGAGAGCGAACCGATGCGGGTGGTGCTGGCCTGTTTTGCCTGGGGCGCAATCGGCGCGATTCTGCTCAGCATCATCGCCAGCCTGATCTTCGAGGATGTCGTCGCCGATCTCATCGGCCCGGAGTCCGCGCCCGGACTTACGATCGTGCTCGGGGCGCCGCTCATCGAGGAAACCGGTAAGGGCATCGCGTTGCTGGCTGTGCTGTTCATCGCGCGTGACGAGTTCGATTCCACGCTGGATGGCCTGGTCTACGGGGCATTGGTCGGCGCGGGCTTCGCCATGACGGAGAACATCCTGTACTTCGGGCAGACCTACCTGGAGGGCGGCCTTGGTCCCTTCGGGGCGCTGGTCGTGGCGCGCGCAGTGCTGGGCGGTCTCGCGCACCCTGCCTACACCGCCGTGACCGGCGCCGCCCTTGGTTGGGCAAGGAGCCAGTATGGCCGTGGGTGGAAACGCTTCGTCGTACCCGTTCTGGGATGGGCAGGAGCCGTGGCGTTGCACATGGCCTGGAACGGCGGGTTGACATTGACCGCAACCTGGCTGGGCGGTGATCCCGGCATCGTGGAGCTGGTCGCGGTACAGGTGCTCATCGTGCTGGCGCCGGCTGTCACCGTGCTTTACGTGGTCGCCCGGCTCTCCCACCGCCACGAGTTGGCGATTCTGCGCCGCGAACTGCGCCCGGAGGTGGAGCACGGCACGATCTCCGAAGCGGAATACTGGCTGATCACGGACGATGCGCGGCGCAAGGAAACCCTGGCCATCGCCAGGTCACGCGGAGGCCGCGCGCTGCGCGGCCAGCAACTCGCGTTCTTCCACGCTGCCGCAGACCTGGCGTTCCGCCATCACCATCGTCAAAATGGCGATGAAGATAAACCAGCCTATCGCGAACGGGACGCCCAGGACCGCAAGCGGCTCTTCGACCTACGGTACGAACTCGTTCACGGCGGCATGCCCTTCCCGGAGCCGTAGCCGGGCAGGCTCTCGTGGCGCTCGACCTGACTCGAGCCACGGCAAGCCGCACCCAGGATGTCTGGCGGCGTCCGCTGGCCAGACTCAAGACCGGCCCGCGCCCTCGAGAACAGGACCCGGGCCGGCAGGCCAGACCGATGGCAGACTACGGCGTCGCTTCAATCTCCGCGCTGGCGCCAGCGGTTGCCGCGACCGGGGAAGCTGCTGCCGCAACCGGGGTTGCGTCAGTAGCTGCCGCGACTGGCGTCGCTGCCGCAGCCGTGACAGGAGTCGCCGCCGCAGCCGCAGTAACTGGCGTGGCAGCCGCCGCGACGGGCGAGGCTGCGACGGCCGCTGGCGAGGCGACGATGCCAGCGGCGGCATCAGGCGTCGCGACCTCAGGCTCTTCAGTTTCCTCGGCGGCCGAGGTGCCGGCCGCTGGCGCCGAAACGGTTGCCTCCGGAGTCACGGGCGGAGGCGCTGACTGATTGCCACGCAGGAAGAACCACCAGATCAGGGCCAGGATGATCAGCGCAGCCAGGAGCCACCAGAGCCAGTTCCGCTTTGGTTCGGGGGCCGGCGGCGGCGCCACCGGTCGCGATGGCGGTGGCGGCGGGGTCGGCGCCGAGGGTGTGTTCACCCGCTGCGCGGACGTTGCGGACGCTGCGGGGGCGCCGGCAGCGGCATTTGCTGCGGCAGCGCCGCCTGCCGCGCGGCGGAAGCCTGCGCTCTCGGCGGCGGCATCGGTGGCGAAGCACACTTCGGGATTGGTCCGGCCGTAGGTCGGTTGGCCCGGCACGTGGTAAATACGCGACGGGAGATTCCCCTTCACCGGGTATCCTGCAGGACAGTCGCGCGCACCCGTTCCCAGGACAGCGTCCTCCGGCAGCCACTGGCCGGATTGAATATCCGCAATACCTTCATACCAGGTATCCGTCGCGGGGTCGAAATAGCCGACAACTGAGGTTTCGTCCAGCGGAGCTCCGAAAACCCAGGATCCATTCGCGGCCCGGTAGCCAACCCGGTAGCGCTTCGGTTCACTTGTCATGCATCCAACCTCCCGAGCGCCCGCGCGCATCTCTTTCCGTTCTGCCGCGTTGTCGAGCGGAATCAGGGACCCCGCACCGTTTCACCCCTAGTGTAACGGTTCAATGAGCCATGTCGAACATTTCTGCAACTTCCAGGCCAACGGCTCTTTTCCTTCAACGAAACCTGCCCGGTCTGTGGCCCCGGACGTTCCATAGACAGGTCGGAGGTTTCATACTCAACCGCATGCATCACGCCATCCCCGCGCCCCTGCCGCTCACGCCCGCGCCAACCCCCCGCCAGCTATTGACCTGGCGGGTGAAGCAGCGCGCGCGCGAGGCCGGGCTGACCGTGGCGGCAGTGACGACCGCCGCGGCGTTCCCGGAAACGCTGGCCGTGCTTCAGGAGCGAATCGCCGCTGGCTACCTGAACGGGCTCGACTGGTTCACCCCGGCGCGGGCGGCAGAGTCGTGCAACCCTGCGCTGCTGATGGACCGGCCTGTCTCCATCATCTCTGTCGGGATCGCCTACTGGGGCGTAGAGCCGGCCAAGCCGCAGGATGGCGTCCCCAGGGGGAGAATCAGCCGCTACGCACGCGGGACGGACTACCACAAGCTCCTGCCGGCGCGATTGCGGGCCCTGCACGCCATGATCGAAGCCGACGTCGGACATTCGATCGACGCCCGCTTCCTGACCGACCACGCCCGCATCGTAGACCGCGCGGTGGCCGCGCGCGCCGGGCTCGGCTGGTACGGCAAGAACGCCTGCATCATCGTGCCAGGTCACGGCTCATGGGTGATGCTGGGAGAACTGCTCCTGGACCTGGACCTGGAGCCGGACGCGCCGCTGGACCGAAACTGCGGCCGCTGCCAGATATGCCTGGATCGCTGCCCGACTGGCGCCATCGTCGCGCCGTACACCATCGATACCCCGGCCTGTATCTCGTACCTGACGATCGAGAACCAGGGCGCCATCCCGCGCCATCTGCGCCCCCGGCTGGGCGACTGGGTCTTCGGCTGCGATGTCTGCCAGGAGGTGTGCCCCTACACCGGGGCTGCGCAGGATGCCCCCGACCCGGCCTTCCTGCCGGGCGACATCGAGCATGCCTATCCGTCGCTCCATGCGCTGCTGGCCATGTCCGCCAGCACGTTCCGCCAGCGGTACCGGGGGACAGCGGTGCTCCGCGCCAGACGCAGGGGGTTGGCGCGCAACGCCGCCGTGGCGCTTGGCAACATCGGCGCCGAAGCGGACGCCCGAACACTGGCTACCGTGCTCCTGGGGCACGATATCCCGCTGGTGCGGGGCCACGTCGCCTGGGCCCTGGGCCGCATCGGCGGCAAGACCGCGCGGGCGGCCCTGGAGGTAGCCTGGCGGCGCGAGCGCGATCCTGACGCCCGCGCCGAGGTCGCGCTCGCGCTCGACGGCGCCCCGTAGGGCGGTTACATCCCCATCTTGTTGTAGCCGTTATCGACGAAGATCGTCTCTGCCGTCACGCCCGCGGACGCCTGAGAGGCCAGGAAGAGGGCGACTCCTGCGACCTCCTGCTGCCCAAACTCCCGCTTGAGCGGCGCACGATCCTTGAGGGCGCCGTACATGTCCGCGAACCCGGGAATGCCGCGGGCGGCGGCGGTCTTGATCGGCCCGGCGGAGATGGCGTTCACCCGAATCCCCTGCTCACCCAAATCGAAGGCCAGATAGCGCACGGAAGATTCCAGGGCCGCCTTGGCCACACCCATGACGTTGTACTTGGGGAAGGCGCGGTCCGCGCCGAGATGGGTCAGCGTCATGATACTGCCGCCCTCGGTCATGAGCGGCGCCAGGCGCTGCGCGGAGGCCACCAACGAGTAGGCGCTGATATCAAGCGCCACCCGCCAGCCCTCGCGGCTGGTGTCGACGAAGCGCCCGGCCAGTTCGGCGGCCGGCGCGAACCCAATGGAGTGCACCAACGTGTCGATGCGGCCAAAGTCCTGTTTCAGGTCCGCACCGAGTCTGTCCAGATCTTCGTCAGAGGCCACGTTGCAGGTGTAGCCCCTGCCACCGTACTTCTCGATCAAGACATTGGCGTCTCGGCCAGCACGGTCATCAAGGTATGTCAGAGCCAGCGTCGCACCCGCCTCCGCCATCCGCTCGGCAATGGCGTAGGCGATACTCCAGCGGTTCTGGATTCCCATGATTACGCAGACCTGGCCGGTCAGCAACATGTTCGCGGACTCACTCATTGGCGTCTTCTCCTGGCGCGTGAAGGGCGCGCGCGTCTCAAGCATGTGGTGCATCATACCCGCCAGCCAAGCGCTGGCTCCGTTAACCAGGGGGGGTTCCAATTCCGTGACAGGTACAGCCGAGCCAATCACCATCGCAACCGGTATTCCGGTCTTTGACGGCCACAACGACACGCTGCTCGATCTCCCACTCAGCAACCGCTCCTTCTTCGAGCGGGCAGAGGTCGGGCATCTCGACCTGCCGCGCGCCCGCGAGGGCGGCCTGGGGGGCGGCTTCTTTGCCTGCTTCGTGCGTGATCCCGAAGAAGCTGAGGTCATCTCCGAGGATGGGGATGACGCAGACGCCACAGCACGCGCCACCAGCATTGCCAGCCGCTACACCGATCCCACCCGCTTTCCGGAGCCGATGAGCCTGGCCTACGCACAGCGCGAGGCGATGGCCATGGTGGCGCGCCTCATCCGCCTGGAGCGAGAGTCCCAGGGTCAGGCAAAGATCGTGCGCTCGGCGCGCGAGATCCGGGAGTGTCTGGAATATGGCACGTTTGCCATGGAGTTGCACTTCGAGGGCGCGGAGGCCATTGACCCCGAGTTTGACGCCCTGGAGGTCTACCACGAACTGGGACTGCGATCGCTCGGCATCACCTGGTCACGACCGAACCGCTTCGCGCATGGGGTGCCCTTCCAGTTTCCTGCCTCACCAGACACTGGTCCCGGCCTGACCGACCTCGGCAAGGAACTGGTGCGCCAGTGCAACCAGTTGCGCATCATGATCGATCTCTCCCACCTCAACGAAGCGGGCTTCTGGGACGTTGCGAGGCTCTCAGATGCGCCGCTCGTGGCCACGCACTCCAACGCACATGGCATCTGCGCTGCCACCCGCAACCTCACCGACAAACAACTGGACGCCATCAAGGCCAGCGACGGCCTGGTGGGGTTGAACTACAACTGCGGCTTCCTCAGTCCCACCGGTGAGCGCGGCTCCAATCTTGACCTCAGCGTCATGGTCGACCATCTCGACTACCTCATCGCCCGCCTGGGCGACGACAAGGTTGCGCTCGGCTCCGATTTCGACGGCGCGACCATGCCGGACAACCTAAAGGATGTCTCCCTGCAGCAGAACCTGCTCCAGGCTATGGCCAACCGGGGCTACGACGAGGCGACCATCCGCAAGGTCGCCTACGGCAACTGGCTGCGCGTCCTGGAATTGACCTGGGGGGAGTAGCGCTGTCGGAGCAGCCCATGCGCAACGCTTGTGGGTAGACGCGGGCAGAGCTGTCGTGCTGGATACAAGTTCTGCCGGATCGGTCCGGGGTGACGGCGTTATCGGCCGCCACGCAACCTGTTTTTTCCTGAGCGGCGGCGCAGGGCGTCACCTCCGCCAACCGGATTCGAGTTCCCGCCCCCTCGCGTGTCATCGGCCGGTGAGCGGGCTATCCCGGCGTGACCGGCCGCGACGGACGGGTCGTCCCGTTTCGCAGGTCACCCTGAGCGACATCGCAGGAGATCGCTCCCGGCCACCAGGTTCGCGTTCGCCGCAGTTCCTGAGGCGGACCTCGTTCCCCGAAGGTGGGCGATGTGAGAGTCGCGGCGGCCCTCGCCTTGCGGCGCAAGGCCGCAGTCCGTAGCAGGGGAGCCCCGTGACCACCACCGCCGCCATCGCCGGGCATTGAGCGGCGTCGAGAGGCTTCACCGTCATCATGCTCTGCACGAGGTCTCTCAATAACCTCGAGACACGATGGCAGCGTCAGGCTGGTCACCACCCCTCCGCAACGCGCTGCATGCGGCCAGGTTCCGTCACGCGGCGCCGGCGACACGCCACACACAACGACCCCCTCCTCCGCGTGGCGGAGGAGGGGGTCGGCCGGGAGGCTGCCCCGCTACCGGATCGCGGCCTCGGTCTGTGGATCAAAGAAGTGCAGGTTGTCCGGAGCAACGGAGACGTTGATGCGGTCACCGCGCTGAACCCGGACATCCGGCGTCATGCGCGCAGTGAGCAGCGTGCTGCCGTTGAGCAGGTAGACGAAGTTCTCGTTGCCCAACTGCTCCAGGATGTCAACCGTTACCGGGATAGAGGTAGAGCCTGCGTCGCCCAGCCGGCTGGCCTCCACGAGGTGCTCCGGACGAACGCCCATGGTGACCGCCTTGCCGACGTACTGCGAGAGGGCGTTTCCGCTGCGCGCCGGCGTGAGCAAACTGAAGCCGGGCGTTGTGGCGTAGATGCGACTGTCTCGCGCTTCCAGGGTGACATCTACGAAGTTCATGGACGGCGAACCGATGAACCCGGCCACGAACTTGTTGGCCGGTGTGTCATACAGGTTCTGCGGGGTATCGAGTTGCTGCAACACGCCCAGGCTCATGACCGCGATGCGGTCACCCATCGTCATGGCCTCGACCTGGTCGTGGGTCACGTAGATGGTGGTGGTGCTGACGCGCTCGTGCAGCTTGATCAACTCGGCGCGTGTCTGCACGCGCAACTTGGCGTCCAGGTTGGAGAGCGGCTCGTCCATCAGGAAGAGGTCGGCGTCACGCACGATAGCGCGGCCCAGTGCCACGCGCTGCCGCTGGCCGCCGGAGAGCGCCTTCGGCTTGCGGTCCAGGAAGTTCTCGATGTCGAGCGTGCGCGCGGCCTGCCGGACGCGCTGATCGCGCTCGGCCTTGGGCACCTTCCGCAGCTTGAGCGGATACGCCAGGTTGTCGTAGACCGACATGTGCGGGTAGAGCGCGTAGCTCTGGAACACCATCGCCACATCGCGGTCCTTCGGCGGGAGATCGTTCACCACGCGGTCGCCAATGATGATCTGGCCGCCGCTGATTTCTTCCAGGCCTGCCACCATGCGCATCGCGGTGCTCTTGCCGCAACCGGACGGGCCGACCAGCACCAGGAACTCCTGGTCCTGCACTTCCATCGTCAGGTTATCGACGGCGGGCACCGGGTTTCCGCTGTACATCTTGGTAACGTTCTGGAATATGACACGCGCCATTGCGGCGGTCCTCCCATGGCAGTGAACTACAGGACGACCACCAGTTGGGCCGCCCGGAAGCGCCTTCTCATGATTCTGTCGCGGCACCTTACGATCAGGTTCGCATTTGAAGATAATTCGGCCCTGCTTGTCAAGAGCAAATGGCCGAATCAGCCAAATTGGCGCCAGGAGGACCAGTGATGAATGGTGAGGGAGGGTGGGTCGTCACCTTTGGGGAGGCCATGGTGCGAATGACCCCGCCCGGCAATGAGCGCCTGGAGCGGGCGACCTCGCTCGACCTCACCGTGGGCGGCGCAGAACTGAACAGCGCGGCCACGCTGGCTTGCCTGGATATCCCGACCACGTGGGTTTCCCGCCTGCCCGATGCGCCCCTGGGCCGGCTCATTGCGCGGAGCGCCCGCGCTGCCAACGTGGACCTGGCGCACCTGCAGTGGGCGCCGGAGAGCGCCGGCCGGGCCGGGGTCTACTTCCTGGAAGAAGCCAGCGATCCTCGCGCCTCTGCCGTCTACTACGACCGCGCCAACAGCGCCTTCGCCAACCTCGCGCCCGGCTCGCTCAACTGGGGCACGATCCTGCGCCGCGCGCGGGCGCTGCACATCTCCGGCATCACCCCGGCCCTGGGCCCTGGCCCGCGTGCGGAGACGCTGTCGGCCATCCGGGCGGCCAACGCCGCCGGGGTGCCGGTGGCATTCGACCTGAACTACCGCTCCAAGCTCTGGAGCGAGTCCGAGGCCCGCGCCTGCTTTGTGGAGATCGTGCCCCTGGTCGATATCCTCTTCGCCTCGCGCGGAACGCTCCACACCTTCTTTGGCATAGATGGCGACCCCGGCGCGGTCCTGGAGCAGGCCCGCACCCGCCTGGGCCTCGCCGTGACCGTGCTCTCACGCAAGCGCGGCAAGGCCAGCCGTTCGGTCAAACTCGGCTCACTCGCCATGGGACCGGAGGGCGACGTCGTGGAGGGGCCATGGCGCTCAGTGGAGGTTGTTGACCGCCTCGGCGGCGGCGATGCGTTCGCCGGTGGGTTCATCGCCGCCTACATCAGTGACCACGACGACATCGCCGGCGCGCTGGCCCTGGGCTCCGCCACCCAGGCCCTGAAGCACACCATGCCCGGCGATCTCCTTTGCGTAACGCGGGAGGAGATCCTGACCGCGCTGGAGAGCACTGAGGGTGGCGTCCTGCAGCGGTAGGTGCCGAGCCTGGCGCTCCCGCCGGCCGCGCTGACGGGTATCGCAAGCCGCCTGACCGCGTGATGTCCCTCAGGCAGCCTCTGGTCCAGACGTCTGGAGAAGTTTGGAGTTTCGACGATGGCCTTTGAGACCACATTGCCCGGCCGCTACTTCCATGACCCCACGATCTTCGCCCGCGAGCAAAACGCTATCTTCGGCCAGATGTGGATCTGCGCCGGCCGCGCAGACGCGCTTCCGGACTCTGGCGACTACCAGACCATCGAGCTTGGCGGCGAAAGCATCATCATCATGCGCGCGCGTGACGGCGTCCTGCGCGCCTTCCTCAACGTCTGCCGTCATCGCGGCGCCCGCCTCTGCCTGGCCGCCTCTGGCAATACGGGTCAGGTGCTGCAGTGCGCCTACCACGCCTGGTCGTACGGGCTGGATGGCCGCCTCCTCGGGGCGCCGAACATTGCCAGGGATGAGAACCTGGAGCGAGAGAAACTGGGACTGGTCCCCGTCCATCTTTCTGTCTGGCAAGGGCTCATCTGGCTCAATCTCGCTGAAGACCCGGCCCCGGTTGAGTCACAGGTTGAACCACCCCTGATTGCTCGCTTCGGGGAACTGGAGAAGTTCAGCCGCTACGGCATTGGCGACCTGGCGGTCGGGACGTCGATTTCCTACGACATCGCTGCCAACTGGAAGTTGATCGTCGAGAACTTCATGGAGTGCTACCACTGCGCTCCGGTTCACCCGGAACTGACGCGGCTGCTGCCGGAATTCCGCAACGGGACCTCCTACCAGGGAATCGTGGGACAAGGCACGGACTTCGCCGCCGATATCGAAGGATTCACACTCTCCGGCAGCGGGAAGCGCGACATGCTGCCTGGTCTGCTCCCCGGCGATGACCGCCTTTACTACGGCTTCGTCATTTGGCCAAACGTCTTCGTCAACCTCCTGCCAGACCATGTCATCCTGCACACGCTGCTGCCGACCGGCCCGGAGACGTCGCATGTTGTCTGCGACTGGCTCTTCAACCCGGCGGAAATTGCCAGGCCGGATTTCAACCCCAAGGACACGGTGGATGTCTTTGACATCACGAACCGCCAGGATTGGGAGGTCTGCGAGCGCACACAGCTCGGAATGCGTTCCCGTGCTTACGACCACGGCGGCTTCTACGTGACCAACGAACAGCACATCGCCGTCTTCCGCGATCTCGTGCTCGAGCGCCTGGGCGAGAAGTTGTAACCTCGGCCAGCCTGGCGGCAATCGGCCTCGACCACCTCCGTTGCGCGCCGCTCCACCTCCGGCCTGCCGCCGCCATCCGCGCGCAAGTCCAGGCCGATACGCTCGCGGCCGAGCAGCAAGCGCCTGTCGGGCGCTATGTCGCGAGGGAGGCCGGGGCAGCCGGAAGACCGCGCGGCCGCCACTGGCCGAGCCAGCCCGGCAGGGAGCGGGGCGTTTCGTCTGCGCCACCCATGCTGGACTTCCGATTGGGTGCGCCTGACGCTCGACGGACAACGCATGGTGCTTCTGGTCCGCGAAGACGCCCAAACACGAGATGCCGGACACAACCACCGGGGCGCCTGAATATCTGGCGCCCCGGCGCCCCGGCGCCCACCCTGCAATCAGGCAGCATCCAGGGAACAGGTTTTCCGGGGTCCGCGTGCGAGCACGATCATGCCCGCGTAGGGGTCTGCGTGCGCAGCCTCCTGCTTGCCCGCAGACACGAACTGCACGGGTGCAGAGACTGCCGGCGCCGGGGAGACCGGCTCCCGGAGCGAAGCGATGACCCACGACTGCAGGGAGGCAGCTACGCGAGCCAGCAGTGAGGCGCCAGTGGGAACCTGGCTGGCTTGCCGGGACTTTTCGGAGTCCCGCAGCCGATCCTCCACATACAACCGCGCATAGGTTTCCAGATCGAAGGCGCTGTGCTGCATGACCCAACCCTTTCTGAAGGTCTCCCTGCCGTCGCGGCGCGGCAGCCGTTGTGGCACACTTCCACCTCGGGGCGGAGAACGCATGTTCTCTCACGACTTTCATCGTACCGCGCAATCAGGACAGCAAGAGCCCTGATTGGCATCACCCGCGCAAAGACCCGCAGGAGGCGCTTACGCGTGTACCACCCAACGACCCGGGTGCTGACCGTGCTGGAACTGCTGCAGGCGCGGGGACGGCTCACCGGCCCGGAACTGGCCGAGCGGCTGGAGGTCGATCTGCGCACGGTTCGCCGCTACGTCACGATGCTGCAGGACCTCGGCATCCCGGTTGAAGCGGAGCGCGGCCGCCACGGCGGCTACCGGCTGCGGCCCGGGTTTCGGCTGCCGCCACTGCTTTTTACGGACGATGAGGCGCTGGCCATCATGCTGGGCCTGCTGGCTGCTCGCCGCCTGGGACTCGCCAGCAGCGCCGCGACGGTCGAGGGCGCGCTGGCCAAGGTGGAGCGCGTACTACCGCAGGATGTGCGGGTCCGCATCGCGGCTGTACAGCACACAGCCACGTTCGACCCGGTGCGAGGGATGACGCTCCCGGCAACAGAAACAGTCATGAACGTGGCGGCGGCTGTCCACGATCAACAGCGCGTCATGGTCCAGTACGCCTCAGCCCAGGGGGAGGAAACAGAGCGCGCCGTTGATCTCTATGGCCTGGTGCACCTGATGGGGCGTTGGTACGCGCCGGGTTACTGCCACCTGCGACGCGATCTGCGCCTCTTCCGGTTGGATCGCATGCGCCAGGTCACCCCCGGTGCAGAGACCTTCCAGAGGCCACCCCACTTCGATCCACTCGGCTTCGTGCAGGAAGCACTGGCGGTGGCGCCAAACGCCTGGCACGTGGAAGCACAACTGTTCACCACCCTGGAAGAGGCGCGCCGGGAAATCCCTGCGCATGACGCGGCGCTTGAGCCAAACGCGGACGGCGTCGTCTTCCGCGCCAACGTGGAGTGTCTGGATAGCGCGGCACGCTACCTGGTGCGCCTCGGCTTCCGCTTCGAGGTTCGTCAACCGTCTGAACTGCGCACGGTGCTGCGCGAACTGGCGTCGGAGCTGCTGGAGGCCGCCGGCAGCGCGCAGTACGCGAGCGTAGTGGGATAGGACCGGCCCTGGTCTGCCATCTTCCCCGCCTGTCCCCCTGAGCGAGTCGCTGGTCCCCGTCTCGTACGTTCGAAGTCACAGGTGGCGTCTATCGCGGTGCATTGTCTCGGCAGCTGGAAAGACAGCCGTACCAGCAGCAAGGCCGCTCGGTCCAACCTCGCACCGGACCTGCCAACTCGCATGTTCACACAACCCTGCCTACAGCGGTGTGCAAAGAAGTTGGGCCGCCGGGAATCCCCTCGTGTCTCGAGCGGAGTCGAGAGATCTCGTCGCGAGTGCCGGTGAACGAGGTCTCTCGACGAGCTCGAGACACGGGCTTGTTGCCTGGCAGGTCAGGTCTTTTGCAATACGCTGTATTCGCCTCACCCGCCAGCGTTGGCGCGGCCGGTGTGCGTGCCGGGGCCAGACACGCGCCGCGCTTACGCCCTGGCGGCCACCGCATATGGCAGCGGCGACATCACGGCATCCGGATCCAGACGATGCAGCAAGTCCAGGCCCAGCCTTGCCCGGCGCAGCCGTTCACGCGTCAGCGCCACCGCAGTCGCCTCCAGGTGGGTGCCGCTGGGGTAGATATTCGGGGCGTTGCGCAGGCCGAACTTCAGGTAGACCGGCGCGGCGACGCGCACGATATCGGCGATCTCGTAGTGGCGAATGAAGCCGCCGATGTCGTCCGGAACCTCGATGTAGATATCGAGCGGCATCGTGGTTGCCGCCCGGATGGCCGCCAACTGCGCCAGGCTGAGGTCGGTCGGCACGTTGAAGGTGGTGAGGCCCAGCCGCTCCAGATTGCGCACCGAAGCCGGGTTGGACGCGCCAAGCATGACCGAGCCCTTCAGGATCAGGCCGGCGGGCAATTCGCCCGCACTCCGCATGGCGCCGAGCACCTCCAGCAGCCCCTCGTCGGTCACCAGGACACTCTCGATGCCGTGCTCGCAGGAGCGGCGCACGTCTTCCACCGCCTGCACCAACTGGTCCTCACCGCGAATCTTCGGGGCCACCACCCGCCCGGCGCTCGCGTAGGCCATCGCTCCGGTGTCCCAGCCCGCGCGCGGCCCGACAAACAGGCTGACCTCCACCCCACGCGCCGAGGCGATGGCGTGCATCTCGTCCAGCTCATCGTCAGTTAGCAGCATGACGCCGCTCCCCTGGCTGACACGATGCACAGGCACGCCCAGGGCATCGGCGGTTTCGAAGACCGCGCGCAGCGCGTTCGGCCCTTCCACAGAGGGAATTTCGACTCGCCACTGCCCACCATCCGGGAAACGCTGCGTGGATGCGGGGAGCTCGTGCAGGTCGCCTGCTGGCAGGCCCATGCCCCGCAGGAACTGCCGTGTGCGCTCCATGCCGTTTGCTGCCATGTGTTGCCTCCTGGTGGGGATTGCCGCCTCGACTGCTTGCGGCATTCTATCCATCCGGCTGCACCAGCGCGATACCGGCTTGCACGCAACACTGGCGCCCGGTACCGTGACCTTGAAGCAACATCAATCCGCCGAGTGAGAGAATCAGACGGAGATCCCCGCGATGAGTGAACCCACGTCCCCTGCGCCGGCCAACGTCGCTGATCTGCTGCAACGCATCGACGCCTCCTGGAGTGTGTTTCTTGCCAGCCTGGATGACCTGCGCGAAGACCAGTTGCTGGAGCCCAATGCAGTCGGGGTGTGGTCATTGAAGGAGTTGCTCGGCCACATCGCATTCTGGGATAACCTGGGACGCGAGAATGCAGCCCGCGCACTTGCCGGCAACGTCCGTGAGTTCGATGACTACGAGGAGTTGAACCAGGCAGATCACGCAGCGCGACAGGGCCGGACCCTGGCGGAAGAGCGGACTGCCATGCATCAGGCGCATGCCGCGTTGGTTGCGGACCTGGAGGCGCGTGCAGAACTGGAGGCAGCCGCCATAGACCGGGCTATCGCCGGTGCTACCTACGAGCACTACGACGAGCACCTGGCCGATGTCCGCGCCTGGCGCGAGAAGCATGGGATCCCGGCGTAGGCGCCGCAAGCCAATGCGAGTCCGCGCTTTCCACCATGTCTGACCTGGCCGCTCCGCTGCCCAGGCGTCGGGCGCCGTGGTTGGGCGCCCTCCTGATCGTGGCGATCATCGGGGCTGTAACCGCCGCCACGCTGCTGGCGCGGCACTCTGCGCCGGGTCTGCCGCGGCCGCCTCTGGCCGCGATGGCCACGGTGGTCAGCCCAGTTGAGCCAGGCGGCATCACCGGCGTCTTCATCGAGCCGGGCGACGGCCGACGCCCGATCCTGGACGAGATCGAAGCCGCAACGGCCAGCATCGATCTGGAAATCTACATCGTCAGCGACGACGAGATTCTGGAAGCCCTGGAAGACGCGCAGGCGCGTGGCGTTGCCGTGCGGGTACTGCTGGAGGAGCACCCCTACGGTGGCGGTGGCGGGCAGCAAGGCATCTTCGACCGGCTCGTTGCAGCGGGTATTGACGTGCGCTGGGGGAGCCCCGCCTTTCGCTTCTCCCACATCAAGATGATGGTGATCGATCAGGCGATGCTCATCATCATGAACCAGAATCTGACCACGTCATCCTTCACCGGCAATCGGGAACTGGGCGTCGTCACCACGACCCCGGAGGCCGTGCGGGCGGCCAGCGCTATCTTCGAGGCAGACTGGGCGCAGGATGCCGAGCCGCCACCGGGGCCACTGGTCGTCAGCCCGACGAACGCCCGCCAATCCCTTGAGTCGCTCATCACCAGCGCAGAGACGAGCATTGATGTCTACGCCGAGGTCCTGCGCGACCCGGGACTGTTGGAAGCGATGGAGGCTGCCTCACTGCGGGGCGTGACGGTGCGTGTCATCATCTCGCCGTCGGCGTCATTTGATGTCGAGCGGGCTTCCCTGGCGGACGCAGGTGTCCAGGTGCGGCTGCTTCGCAGCCTTTACGTTCACGCCAAGATGATCCTGGTCGATGGGCAGCGCGCGTTCGTCGGGTCGCAGAATATCTCCACGACCTCACTCGACCAGAATCGCGAACTGGGGATTATTGTCGCGGACCCCGTGAGCCTGGCGCGCCTCTCGCGAGTCTTCGAGATCGACTTTGTCGCCGCGACGCCGCAGGAGACGCCATGACGGAGTTACCGACGCTCGATCTCGGCGCAGTGGCAGACAGCCTGCGTGGGATGGGGTACGATATCGAGCCGGAGACAGCAGGTAGACCAGCCGGGAGCGCCATCATTGCGCGGCGCGATCTCGGTGAGCGCGTGGTGCTGCTGGCCATTGACCGGGCCGGGCGTATGCGCGCCGATCTGACCTGGCTGGTCGGTGAGTGGCCCGGCCAGGCAACGCTGGGCGGCAGTAGCCTCCGGAGCGTGGACCGCGTTACGCGCGAGGTCACGTTGACCGGGCAGGTTGCCAGCGCGGAGCAGGCAGCTAGCGTGGTCCGGGCGCTTGGCGCCATCGAGCCCTGGGCGACTCCAGATCCCGGCGTGAACGCTGCCTCCGCAGACAATCCCCCGCCCCCGTGAAAAACTCCCTCTTGACAGCAGGCACATGTACGTATACAGTGTGCGTACAGTCAGTCCCGAGGAGCTAGAGCCACGGGCCATGATTCACCGGGAACGGAAACGGCGGACGATGCTGCGGGGTTTCGTCCGGGACCGGGCCGGTAACCGGGCAGTTCGGGGGAAGCGTACGCGTAGCGGGGCGACGTGCGTGAAAGCCGTTCGGCGTGAGTCGTGTGCTGGTGATTCGGTTCGTCGGGACTGATTTTTTGTGTCCACACCGCTGACCGGCTCCCGCCGGTGATCACCTCAACCTCCCTCTGGCGCAATCCCGATTTCCGCAGCCTGTGGACCTCAGTCGTCATCTCCACCTACGGCTCGCTGTTGCGCGGCAGCGCCATGATCTACGCCGCCATCTTCCTCCTCCACGCGCCTCCGGCTGACATCGGCCTCCTGCGCCTGGCGGAACTGGTCCCCGCCTTCGCAGCGGGGCTGGTGGCCGGCGTATGGGTGGACCGCATGCGCCGCCGCCCGGTCCTCATCGGCGCTGACCTGCTGCGCGCCGCCATGCTGATCACTGTGCCGCTGGCGGCGTGGTTGGGCATGCTCTCCTTTCCTCACCTGTTGCTCGCCGCAGCCATCGTGAGCGCACTCGGCGTCTTCTTCGACGTCGCCTATGAAGCGTTTCTCCCCTCCCTGCTGCCCAACCGCCGGCTCATAGAAGCCAACAGCAAGATCACCGCTGGCGCAGCCGTGACAGAGGCCCTGTCTTTCAGTAGCGGGGGCTGGCTGGTGCAACTCCTTTCTGCGCCAGCCACCCTTGCCATCGATGCGATCACGTTTGTCGGGTCGGCGTGGTTCATTGCCAGGGTGCGCGATGTCGAGACCGGCGGAAGCCCGCAGGCGGTCGACGCAGAACCACCCAGGCCGTTCCTGCAAGAGGCAATGGAAGGCATCCAGGCGACGTGGCGGCAACCGTTGTTGCGCGGCATGATCCTGGCGGCAATGGGCATCAACGCGGGGTTTGGCGTGTTCGGCACGAGCATGATCTACTACCTGAACCAGCGCGTGGGGTTCGACCCCGGCGTCCTTGGCATGATCTTCGCCATCGGCGGCGTCAGCTCGCTGGCCGGCGCGCTCCTCGCGCAGCGCATCAGCCACGCGCGGCTCGGTCTGGCGATGATTGGCGCGCTGGTCTTGACGGTGATCGGGCAAGCGTTTGTACCGCTCGCCTCCGAGGTAGGGCTGCTGGCAGTGACGCTGCTGGTGGGGCAGCAACTGCTGACTGACGGCGCACTCACCCTGTTCGACATCAACCAGGTGAGCCTGCGGCAGGCAATCACCCCGGCGCACCTGCTGGGTCGTGTCAACGCCTGCGCGCGCGTCGCCGAGTTCGGCGCGGTGCTGGCCGGCACGCTCCTGGCGACGGTCTCCAGTGAGGTGCTGGGACTGCGCGCATCGCTCTGGATCGGGGTCGGGTTCACCGCGCTGGCGGTGGCCGGGTTGGCGCTCTCTCCGGTGCGAGACGTGGATCACATCCCCGCCAGTCCGGTGGAGGTCACGCCGTGAGCACGATCTTTGCCCAGATTCGCAATGCCTCCAGGCGAGTTGCGCGGGAGGCGCGGTTTGTCCGTCTGCAGGAAGCCTGCGTCGCGCCCTACGCGGCGTCGCTTTCGTTGCAGGGTCTGCCGGAGCCGGTCTACGACACCGAGCACCATTTCCGGGGCAGCAGTGCCGATACCGCCGCCTATCTGCTTGTGCTCGACAGTGTGAACTTCGGCTCTGGCTATTTCCCGCACGTGCGCAAGCGCACCGGGATGTCCGGGTACTTCACCGTTGCCACGTCGCTGACGGACCACTGGCAGCAGCATGGTCCGCTCGCACCGGCGCTGTTGCGCGGCATCACCCCGGCGCGTTGTGCTGCAATCTTCGGGCAATCGCTAGACGATCCCGCCGTCGCGGAACTGATGGGATTGTTCGCTGAGGCTCTGCGGGATCTGGGGAACTGGCTGCACACGTTTGACGATGATCCGCTTGCGCCCTTCGCGACAGCCGCAGGCTCGGCGGAGCACCTGATCAGCCTGCTCACCACCATGCCGCTCTACCGGGATGTTGCTCGCCACCACGGTGGCGATGTGCCCCTCTACAAGCGGGCGCAACTGCTGGTCGCGGACATGGCGCTGGCGTTCGGCCAGCAGGGCCCGGGCACGTTCCACGACCTGGATGACCTCACGATCTTCGCGGACAACCTGGTGCCGCATGTCCTGCGCGTGGATGGCGTACTCGCCTACGACGCTGATCTCCTGGCCCGCATGAACGACGGCCAGTTGATTGAGGCCGGCTCGGCTGAGGAAACGGAAATCCGCGCGGTGGGCCTGCACGCCGTGGAGTGCGTAGCGGACGCGCTGCGGGCAGAGGGGACACCCGTGACTGCGCGCGAACTCGACTACCTGCTCTGGCATCGCGGCCAGGCTCCACACTACAAGGCCTTGCCGCGACACCGCGCACGTTCCGTGTTCTACTGACGCGACGCAACCGAGACAACGTGATTGGGAAAGGACCACGCACACCCCATGCGATACCGGCGCATGATCATGGAAGTCGAGAGTCCGGAGCAGATTGGATATGAGCAGGTCCGCTACAACCTGGCGGAAAGCTCCATGGCGGATCGCCGCCTCGGCGACCTCGGCGTGCATCTGGACGACCTGTTGCTCTCGTACGGCGACCACCGGGGAGAGCCAGGCCTGCGCGAGTTTGTCGCCCGCGATGGTGGGGTCGAGCCCGACCAGGTCCTGGTCTCGGTGGGTGCAGCGGGCGCGCTCTTCACGGTCGCGACGGCGCTGCTCAACGCCGGTGACCGCCTCGTCGTGGCGCACCCCAATTACGCAAGCAACCTGGAGACTCCGCGCGCCATTGGCGCGGAAATCGTGTCGCTCCCGCTGACCCTGGATGGCGGCTTCCGGGTTGATCTGGACCACCTGCGCAGCCTGATCACGCCCGGCACGAAGCTGGTAAGCCTGACCACGCCGCACAACCCGACCGGCGCCGTAATTCCCCCGGCGGATCTGCGCGAGATCATCCGCATGGTCGAGCAAGCCGGGGCGTGGTTGTTGCTGGATGAGACATACCGCGAACTGAGCGATGCGCCGCCGCTGCCCGCCGTGACGCTGAGTGAACGGGTGCTGAGTGTTTCTTCCCTCTCCAAGACCTACGGGGCGCCGGGCATCCGCATCGGCTGGGTTCTGTGCCGCGATGCCCGGCTCATGGAAACGCTCCTCGCGGCCAAGGAGCAAATCGCTCTGGCCCACTCCGTCGTTGACGAGGCCATCGCCCGCACCATCCTGGAGCGCCGGGAGGCGCTGCTGCCCGGCGTCGTGCAGACCATGCGTCAGCACCGGCAACTGGTGGCCGCCTGGATGGCGAGCGAACCCTGGCTGGAGTGGGTGGAGCCGCAGGGCGGCGTGGTCTGTTTCCCGCGCATCGTCGCAGACTCCAGTGTCGACCCTGCCCGCTTTTACCAGACCCTGAATGAACGCTACGCCACCTGGGTCGGGCCAGGTCACTGGTTCGAGCAGGATCCTCGCCACTTCCGGCTTGGCTTCGGCTACCCCACGACACCCGACCTCAGGCAGGCGCTGCACAACGTGTCTGCGGCCCTCAGCGAGGCCACGACCGGCTGACACGAGCCAGAGCAGCTGTCACACCGGCCGCACGGATTCGCTGCTCAACGTTTCCCGCAGCGCCTGCGCGGACGCTATCGCTGGCGAGAACCCGGATCGACGTCAGGTCCGGCGTGGGCGCCCCCGGCGGCAAACCCCTGGATGCCCATGTTGGTGAGCGGCGCCGCCATCGGTCAGCCGGTCAGATTGGCCCGGCGCGTATCGGCGGCGCCTACCGTGTCCAGCGCACACCGGCGGGTCCAGCGAGAACACCGTCTGATCGAAGGACTGCCGGCGGGGAGGCCGGTGACCCACGTCCGGTCGCAGCCAGACTGCTTCACCGTTGGGGAGGAATACAACGCTGGGCACAAGAAAACCGGCCCTGCGGCCGGTCAGTGGGAGTTCCTGGTAGCGCATAGGGGATTCGAACCCCTGATCTCCGCCTTGAGAGGGCGGTGTCCTAGGCCGCTAGACGAATGCGCCGCAACCCCAGAATTATACGCAGCGGCGCGGTGCTCGTCAAAGCTCCGGCCACGTTACGTCATCGACGCAATCTCCAGAGCTGTGGCCGCCGCGCGCCGCCCCTCCGTCTCCAGGCGGTCGGCTGCGGCACGGTAGCGCTGGGCCAGGGCAGGGTCTCTGAGGAGGGCTGCGTTGCCGCGAACGTTCAGCAGCGCGCCGCGCAGCGTCGCCTCGGCCAGCAGCGCGCCGAGCGCCGTGTCTGAAGCCAGATGCCGGTTCCCAACCTCCGCCACCTCTGTCAGGAGGGCGGCCAGCCGGGCTGCCTGCTCGGCTGCGGCCAGAGGGACATCGGTGGCGGTCACCAGCGCGGCTTGCATGGCCGCCTTGCGCACCGTCTTCTCACTCACCGTGCCCCTGGGGAGCGCCGCGGCGTCCCGGTACCCCTGATAGGCGGCCTCATCATCGGCTGCTGACGCCATGAGTTGCGCCTGGCAGGTCTGGAGCGCCGCGAGGAGATCGCGGTGACGAAGTGCGTCGGCTCCTTCCGGCGTCTGGGTGAGGTTGAGCACCATCTGACCAAGAGCCGCCGACAACGCGCCCACGACGCCAACCACGCTGCCACCGCCAGGGGCCGGCGCGGCAGACGCCACCGCGTCGAGGTAGCTGCCCAACGTCCTGTCGCTGCTCACGATGCCTTCTCGTCCGGGGCCACCAGCGTTTCCAGTTCGTGAATGAAACGGTCCTCGTCCACAAACTCCATGCGATACGCCGCCTCATCATCCGTCGGCGCAAGCGGGAAGACAAACCGCACCCAGCCCTCGGCTGCGCCTTGCTCCATCAGCCTGGTCATGCGGGATTCAAAGCGGCTGTACGGCATATCCGGCGCAAGAACGCGGTAGTACTGCTCCCCCATGCCATTGCGCGACCAGATCAACTTGATCAGTTGGCGGTGTTTCGTTTCCAGTGGAGAGGTGGTGAGTTCGTTCGCCATCAGGCCGCGCGCAATCGCGGCGATGCGGCTCATCTCCCGGGTAGGGCCGCCACAGACCGGGCAGACGCCGCCTGGCGCATCCACATGGGAATAGGACCGCCTGCAGCTTGCACACCAGAGATAGGATTTTGGATTGGAAGATTTGGCCATACCCGGAGTCTAGCCCAAGGCTGCAACGCAAACGGGCGACGCGCTCAATGCGCGCCGCCCCAATCACGCCAGCCGCGTTCCGTCGGCGCTAGCCGCGCAGCGAGTTCGGCTCGTACTGCTGGGCAGCTCCGCTTCTGCCCTGGTTGTCCGCCGATGGCTGTTCGCCCGCGCGGTCAGCCCAGCGCTGGATGAGATACGTGATCACGATGCCACTCAGGATCAGGATGACCGCAATGGCGACTTCGACCGTGTCCGCCAGGGCTCCGAACTGATCCGCCAGGTTTGGAGAAATCACGGCTGGCCTCCTACTCCACAATCAGGGTGCCGACCATGCCGGCTTCCTTGTGGCCAGGCACGTTGCAGTAATACTCGTAGCTGCCTGGCGGTGCATTGATGACGACCGTCTGCGTCTCACCAGGTTGAATCGACACCTGCACCCCGAGTTCATCAATGCTGAAGTCGTGCATCGTCACGCCGTCGTTCGGCAGCGTAAACGTCACGTCCGTGTTGGCCGGAATCGTGACTTCCTTCGGCTCGAAGTAAATGTCGAAGGAGGTCACCGTTTGCGCAGAAGCCTCCGCCGGGACGGCGCCCGCCGCGTCGGTCGCGGCCGCAGCTTCATCTGCCGCAGCGTCCTCATTTGCAGTGTCGGCCGCCTGCTCTTCCGCTGACATTTCGCGCACCACCAGGGTGCCGACCATGCCGGCCTCCTTGTGGCCAGGGACGTTGCAGTAGAACTCATATGTGCCGGCTGGCGCGTTGATGGTTACCTCGCCGGTTTCACCTGGCGGCAGCGACACCTGGACGCCAAGCTCATCAATACTGAAGTCATGCGCGGCGGCGCCGAGGTTGGGCAACAGGATCTTGACATCCTGGTTCGCCGGAATCTCGAGTTCAGTTGGCTGGAAGAAGATATCGTGCGATTCGACCGTGAACTGGTCAGAGGTTGCTGAATCACCCGCGTTGCTGGACGGTGCTGCCGTCTGCGCCGGGGCAGCCGTGGCTGGCGGCGGTGGGAACGTCGGGTAGCCGCCCGAGGTCTCGATTGCGTCGTTGTAGACCACGTTCCAGTTCACGCTCTGGATCATCAGGGCCAGCTCGTGAATCTGTTCCGGGTTCAGCAGTGCTCCACCCTCGAGGCCGGTTCCCCAGGCGGGCATCAGGCCACGCCCGTTATTGATGACCTCAACCAACTGCTTGTAGCGTTCCTCCCGCTCTGTCGGGTCGGCAACCTGGTTGCGCTCCTGCGCGGCGCGCCCAAGTTCCGTGTCGCCGCCGAGCGGCGCCCCAATGCGGCCAGTTCCCTCGGCGCCCGGCTCGGAATACCCCTCGCCAGCCGGACCGTGGCAGACCATGCAGTTATTGATATAGGTCTGGATGCCTCTTTCGACGGCGACCTCGTCCTTCTCCTGGACCTCCGCCGACATACGGTTGTTCTCGTCAGCGAGATAGACGACCAGGAGCGTCGACAATGCCACCAGGCCGACGATCACCACTGTCGCGAGCTTCTGGACCGCTCCCACGCTTCTAGCCCCTTCGCCCTACACGCACTGCTCTACGCCGCGGCCAACGCCTATACCGCGTATGGCGCCGCCTGGCTGGGCGCGTAATCTTCGCGCTGACTGATATCCCCGGTGTTGACCAGCACGTTGCCAGTCGCTTCATCCACCGTCACGGCCATGATGTCCATCGGGCGAGGCGCCGGGCCACCAGTCCGGACTCCATCGTAGTCATACATGGAACCGTGGCAAGGGCACTTGAACGCCTCGGGGCTATCGACCGGGCCAACGTACGGCACGCTACAGCCCAGGTGCGGGCACTTCGTGTACAAGGCCAGGAGGCCGTCGCTGTTATGCACCAGGTAAAACTTGCCCTGGATGTTGTGATACGGAGTTCCGTCCACAGGCGGGACGTTCTCGGCCTTCACCGTCAACTCGCTCCCGAACGCGCCGGTCTTGCGCGGCCAGAGCAGGCCGAGGAATCCGGCTGCGCCAAGCGTCAGCACCGTGCCAACGGCGCCAAGCGTGGCGTTGCGCACGAACTGTCGCCGGTCTGGCCGCACGGTGAGGGAACCCTGGCTGTGATACCGGCCAAGCAGCCCCATGATGGCCGAGACGACCCAGCCGACTACCAGCCCGAAGACTGTTCGCACGATCTTGAACATGCGTGTTTCCTTTGCCAGTCCGGCTCTTGGTCCGGAGTACCGACTAGTGGTGCTCCAGCGGCAACTGCCACGGGAAGACCAGCGCCTGACCTTCACCCCGGAAGGACGTGCCGCTGATCGTCAGCACCAGATACGTAACCACAAAGCCCGTGAACAGCGCGATGATCAATTCACGCCGTGTCGGCTTGAATATCCCCTGCACCAACGCAACCAGCACACCAATGGTGACCAGGATGATCAGAACGGGCAGGATCTGGTTGTAGACCCACTCGGGGGCGTGCAACTGGTGCTGCAGGTACCCGCCGATTCCGAACTGGGTGCGGCCGGTCATTTCGTCAATAAAGATCATGCCAATCAGGACAATGGTCGTGAAAACAGCGGTGAAGCCCGCAATCTTGCGGCCCTTGGCCGAGGTTCCCAGGATGCCGACACCCAGCGGCGAGCGGTCGAAATACGGGATGGCCGCGATTCCCACGAGCGCGAGTGTCGGGATGATCACGCCTGCCACGCCCGGGTTCATGTGGAGCAGCAGTTCCTGCAGGTTCAGGAAGTACCACGGCGCCTTGGACGGGTTTGGCGTCTGGTTCGGGTTGGCGTGCGCCGTCAGCGGCGCGTTGAAGAGCACCGACGCGGCCACCAGCAGCAGCAGGAAGACCGTGGCGCAGACCGCCTCGACCACCACGAGGGATGGCCAGACCATCACCTCGTCTTCGGCCAGGTCAGTTGGACGGGCCAGGGCGCGTCCACGCACCAGTTCAAGCAGCTTTTGCCGCTTCGCCTCGTCGATAGCCGCAGCCGGAGAGCCTCCGGGCATCTGCTGGGCGATGTCAGCCATTGCCAACCTCCGGTACCGGGTTCGGAACCAATCGCATGCTCACCTTGTCACCTGTCTTCCAGCGCCGCCTACAGCGGGCCGGAGATCCCGCCGTCCTTACGAATCCGCCAGAAGTGGACTGCCATCAGGAAGGCCGCCACCAGCGGCAGGAAGATGACGTGCAGGGTGTAGAAGCGCACGAGGGCACTCTGGCCAATCTCGTAGTCGCCACGCAGCACCAGGTTCACCTGGGCGCCCACGATCGGGGCCGCGCCGCCGATCTCGGTGCCGACCGTGATGGCCCACAGGGCCAACTGGTCCCACGGCAGCAGATAGCCAGTGAAGGAGAGCAGGAAGGTCACGACCAGAAGCAGCACGCCCACGACCCAGTTGAACTCGCGGGGCGGCTTGTACGAGCCGGTATAGAAGACCCGGCACATGTGGAGAAAAACGGCGATCACCATGCCCTGGGCCGACCAGCGGTGCATATTGCGCATCAACTGGCCGAAGGTCACGCTGGTCTCGATGTTCTTCATGCTCTCGTAGGCCAGGTCGGCCGAGGGGATGTAATAGAACATCAGGAGCACGCCGGTGCCCACGAGCACCAGGAACATGAAGAACGAGAGCCCGCCAAGGCAGAAGGTATACGTCACCTTGGTGGCATAGCGCTTGATCTTGACCGGGTGAATATGCAGGAAAACGTTGCTGGCAATGATCAGCGCCTGGTTCCGCTGCGTGTCGGGGTAGCCGTGGCGTACCACTGACCGCCATACAGATGAGCCGGAGATCTTGTCTGCCAGCGTCTGTTCCCGCGCCATTCCGTCCTCCGACTGGTTCGATCCACACCCGCACGCTGCCTCGGCCACCTGATCTCGCAGGTTCGCCTGCAGCGAGCGCACTACGTCCGATCGCAACACGCAGCGCAATTGTCTGCGCCACGAAAATCCCGGTCAAGCCACGCGGCTCGCGACCGCGTGTCATCCGTCACGCTGGCCGGGCCGCATCGTGGTGCATGGTAGCCGAGATCGAGATGCAGTGCTGACGCACAATGGGGCGGGAATGTGCATCCGATCGCGACAATGGCCGCCACAGTGGACGGCCATTGGTAGGTGGGCGCAACAGGACTTGAACCTGTGACCTCACGGATGTGAACCGTGCGCTCTGGCCAACTGAGCTATGCGCCCGCAATGCGCAGGAGTATAGCAGCGTCGCCGTTCGCGGCCAACGTTGTTCAATGCGCAAACGGACCTGTTGCCAACCTGCTCACGGCATGGCTTGAGCCCGAGCATTCTTGACTGTTTGTCTCCTCCATCCATGCCAGGATGCCGGATGGTGTTGAAGCTTTTCCCGCCAAGCGGTCGTTCGGCAGTCCTGACTTCGCCCCGTCGATCCGCTCACTTGTATGAGATTACGATGGTCTCGTAGGAGAAGCCGTCTCGTTCCCGTGCCCAACTTCACTGACCACCCACGAGACCTCAATGACGAGACAAAGCGCCGCCGAATCTCCTCGATACGCTTTCTTCCCTCATCGTTCAGCAGTTCTGGTTGGGCGATAGCCTGGGAGCAGGGACCTATTCGCTTATTGTCCACAATGAGTTCAAATCGCAAGTGAATCTTGCTAATTGGAACCAGCCTGACCGCCGCTCGCGTTGGAGGGGAGGAGACTGGCAGCCTGGGTTGCACGTACGGGTCTCTTTGCAAGGTCCTGGTTACAGGAAGGGCGCTGTTGCTTGTCATTCGTCTCTGGGGTTCATATTGCGAAAACGTACTCACTTTCTCATGAGAGGTTGATGAGCTGTTTCCAGTTCCGCTGACTGTTGACTTCGGTGTGCTCTTGACCACCGAAACGTCAAATCGAGACTTGCCGCGGTTCCGAACTTGCCAGCCACTCGCACGAAGTACTCGCAGGAAATCCGAATGGATTCGCTCCACAGCCTTCATGCCATCCCGAGTCTTGAGAAATCCTGGCGGAAACTCTCTCGACCGCAACGGTCGTCCCGATTTCGGCGGCCAGATGATCTGAAAGCAGGATCGGTTGCCTTTCAAGTCCGCAATCTCTACGCGGGCCTCCTCAACTTCAGCCCCGCCTCTCGATATGGTCCCGGCACACTTCGACTGTTTGCCTGTGGTACTTCGCGTGTTCGACGACGAGGCCTCACGTGAATATCGAGGAATCCTGCTTGTCGCACTTACCGCTTCGACCGGGCGGTTGACCCCAACTTCCTCAGCGCATGCGTAACGGTCGAGGTCTGGCACTGATGCCCCATAGTTCCTGGTAGTGCGCGACTTGGGCTTTCGCTGCTCCGCGATGAGCAAGTCTCTACCGGCGGGATTGACTACCCGGGTACACATTGGACAGGTTTTCTGGCTGCTAAGCACGGCTGCGCCGCAGTGACCACACTCTGGCATCCGGTTCACCTTTGAATCGAGCCGACTGAGTTTCCCTACAGACTCCAATCTTCTCCAAATCAAGCGCACTTCGCGATACTCGAAAAACCCGTGTCTGTTCGAACGCATTGCGCCTTTGAGACCACTGCAACCGCGTTACACTCCAGCCATGACGATCTCTCTCCAGACTCCACTACTCGCCATCGACGTTGGCGCGGGCACGCAGGACATCCTGCTCTACGACCCGGCGCGGGAGCCGGAGAACTGCCTGAAGCTGGTGCTGCCCTCGCAGACGCAGGTTGTGGGAGCGCAGGTGCGCGCGGCCACGACGGCGCGGCGGCCGTTGCACCTGCGGGGCGGGGTGATGGGCGGCGGGGCATCGAGCGACGCCATGAAGGCGCACCTGGTCGCGGGCTTGCCCCTCTCGGCGACTCCCGCTGCCGCCCGGACGATCCACAACGATCTGGAGCGCGTCGCCGCCCTCGGTGTGTCGTTACGCGACGACGCGTCGCCAGGCGCGGTGATCGTGGAAACCGGGGATATCGACCTCGCAGCCCTCCAGGCGGCGCTGACGCCGTTCGGCGTGACCTTGCCGGAGCGGCTGGCAGTGGCCGTGCAGGATCACGGGTATCAGCCCGGCGCAGGCAACAACGACGTCCGCTTCGCCTATCTCCAGAGCCTGCTCAACGACGGCGGCGACCTGCGGCGCATGGTGTACACAGCCCCGCCGTCTGGCATGACCCGTCTGGCTGCGGTCGCGCAGGCGCACCCCGGCGCGATCCTGATGGACACCGGCGCGGCCGCCGTGCTCGGGGCGTTGGCCGACCCGGCAGTGGGACAGGCTGCGGCGCACGAGGGCGCAATCCTGGTCAACGTCGGGAACATGCACACGTTTGCCACGCTGGTGCGGGGCGAACGACTCTACGGGCTTTTCGAGCACCACACGGGCGGAATCACGCCGGAGATCATCGGTGACCTGGTGGAAGGGCTGCGCGGCGGCACGCTCGACACTGCCGGGTTCCGCGCCCACTTCGATGGCCATGGCGCGGCGCTCGATCCAGCCTACCGGAAGGTTGGCCCCTTCCCATTCGTCGCGATCACCGGCCCGAACCGGCGGTTGGCGCGCTCACTCGGCTACCACGAGGCCGCGCCCCATGGCGACATGATGCTGGCCGGGTCATGGGGCCTGGTTGCTGGCGCGGTGCTGCTGGAGCAGGCCGGTCGCTGACATTGGAACGCACTCGGCGTGTCGTCTCAAGCCTGTCAAGAGACCTCGTTTCACCTCGCGTCAGATGCCAACCGAGATTCCTTGGCTTCGCTCGGGACGACACGCGTTTCGACCTGCAGCTGCGGAGCCTACGAGGACCAGAGCTGGCTCCAATCCCCGTCAAACTGGGCTTCGTGATAGGTCCAGACATCCATGCCTGGCGGTTCGACGCCTTGTTGGGTCAGGATCGCGGCGACCTGCGTGCGATGCTCGGCAGCATGGATGATGGCCTGGGCAAGCAGCATCCAGGTCGGCAGCGTGTACGTCTCGCCTCGCCACGTCGTTGCGACCGTTGCCCCGGGCCGTTCATGGGCAGCAATCCCAACCAGGACCTTGCCGCTGGCCCGCGTACTGGTTCGCAACGCGGTGAGACCAGGGAAGCGGCCTCGCTCGACGATTGCCTCGACTGGCCCCGTCCCGGCCAGGGCGGCGGCGAATCGCTCCTGCGCGCCGGTCAGGTGCATGAGCGTGCTGCGGATACTGCCAAAGGCGCCCACCAGGCCGGCGTCCAACTGTGCGTCACTGAGCACCGCACAGGCGTCGAACAGGCGCTCGTTCGCCCAGACATTGTGTCTGCACAGCTCGATCAGGCTTTCGGACATCGCGGGAGCCTCTTCGACGAAGGCCGCTGCCTGGCAGAGGCCTCGCCACGTTTCGGCAGTTCCAGGCACGCCCGGATCTAGCAGTTCCAGATCGGTGAGTCGGGACGCTGATCTTCCGGCAGGTTCTGGAAGGGGCAATCTCTCGCCTGGCTGTCAGAGCCCGGACGATTTCCGCGCCCGTTCGGCATGTTGTCAATGATGTCTCGCGCACTGCCAGGGCGTGGCGTCGGGGTTCTCCTGCGGGAGCGCCGCTTCGAATCCTTGCCGTCCTTGTCGTCCTTGTCAGTCACGCTGCGGCCGCCGTTGGAGGTCGGGTTACGGTCCGGGTTCGCGGCCTGTTCCGTGATCTCATCAATCATCGCATCGACGTCTGGCACGACGACTTCAATCGAGCCGTCGCGGCCCGGCGTGATGGTCGGGACCAGCACTGGTGAGATCGTGCTTTCGGAATCACGGTCACGGTCACGGCCCGCGTCAACGTTGCCATTCCCCTGGTTCGGGAAGGTCGGCAGGATGATCACCGGTGCGTCGTTGCCAGCCTCTTCCTGCATCTCGCGCACCCGCTCCATTGGATCCTGCTGCACCGGCACGATCTGCGACGCGCGGTCGTTGTCGAAAATGTTGAACGGGTCATCGTCTGCCGGCCTCGTCGGACGCGCCGTGGGCGCGGTTGGCGCGTCGTTCGTCGTCTGAGACGGCGCGGCGGTCGGGACTGGCGTGGGCGCCTGTGCTACCGGCTCCAGGGCGACGACAGGCACCGCCGTTACCGGCGGGGCCGGAGGGAGCGTTGGCGCAGGCGGCAGCGTTGGCGCCGCAGTTGGAACAGCCGTTGGCTGATCGATGATGCGCGGTGTCGGTGTTGGCCCGGCCGCTACCGGTTCCTCATCGATGACGGGCGCGGACTCCGCCGTGGGCAGAACAATTGCTGGCGGCTGCTCGCCCGTAAACGCGCGCGAGGTTGGCTCCGGCTCGGTCGTGGGTTCCGGGGCAGGCGTGGGCGTCGGCGTCTCCGAAACTTCCGTGGGCGCTGGCAGGGCGGTGCCGACCGGCTCCAGCCGCTCGGCGGAGTCCACCGCCGCATCTGGTGAGCGCAGAACGAGCCAGGCCACGGCGCCCACCGCAGCGGCCACCAGCAGCAGCGCCAGCACGGAGGTGATGACCACCGCCACACTGCTGCGCTGATCAGCCTGCTGTTCGATCCGGGCTCGGGCGGGGGAGCTGTACAACCGTGGTCCTGACTGCATGGTTCGCTACGCGGGCACAGCGCCGCGAGCGGCGCATCTTCCCAGTAAACGTCCTGCTGCCACAGGCGGTTTCTCCGCCCGCGCTCTCAGGCGTATCACGCCGCGCTGACCAGGTGGGCCAGGATGGCGTCCCCGACCTCGCGCGTCGTGGCCTGGCCGCCCAGATCGGGCGTCACCACGCCCGCCGCCGTCGTTTTGCCGATCGCGTCCATGACCTGCTGCGCCTCCGCCTCCAGGCCGATATGTTCGAGCATCAGTGCGGCCGACCAGATCGCTGCGATGGGGTTGGCAATACCCTGTCCCGCAATGTCAGGCGCGCTGCCGTGAACCGGCTCGAACATGCTCGGGTACCGTCGCTCGGGGTCGATGTTGGCGCTGGCCGCGATGCCGAGGCTGCCGCCAATGGCGCTGCCCAGGTCCGACAGGATATCGCCAAAGAGGTTGGAGCCCACCACCACTTCCAGCGTCTCGGGGCGAAGCACGAAGCGCGCGGCCATGGCGTCCACCAACCACGCCTCCGTCTCAACATCAGGATACTCCGCGCGGACGCGATCGAACGTCTCATCCCAGAGCACCATGCCGTATTGCTGGGCGTTGCTCTTGGTGACGCTTGTAACCTTCCTGCGCTTGCGGGTGCGCGCCAGCTCGAAGGCGTAGCGAATGATGCGCTCGCACCCCTGCGCGGTGAACAACGCGCTCTGGATCGCCACCTCGCGGTCTGCGCCACGCCCTCCCAGGTTGCGCCCGCCGATGCCGGCGTACTCGCCCTCAGTGTTCTCACGCACCACCACCCAGTCGATGCGCTCCGGCGTAGCGTCTCGCAGCGGGCTGGGCACGCCGGGCAACAGCCGCACCGGGCGCACGCAGGCGTACTGGTCGAACCCCTGGCAGATGGCCAGGCGCAGTCCCCACAGGCTGACGTGATCCGGGACATCCGGCCACCCGACGGCCCCGAAGAAGATCGCGTCCTTGTTGCGTAGCTTTTCCAGGCCGTCTTCAGCCATCATGCGGCCCGTCTGCAGGTAGTAGGAACTCCCCCACGGAAACGTGGTAAAGCTGAAGGTGAAGCGGCCGTCGCTTTGCCCGGCCAGGCGCTCCAGTACGCGCAGCGCCTCAGGCGTCACCTCCGTGCCGATGCCATCCCCCGGAATCACGGCAATCTGGTACTCGCGCTCGGCCAACCTGGAGTGCTCCTTTAGCTATACGAGTGAACCAACTTCGGCCGCCGTGGAAACATCCGGGCCGGCGTGCGCGTATACACAGGCAGCGACCGTGACGCCAAACGGCCCGAACCACCATGCTACGGTACAACGCGGTCCCGGCGCGGCAAACCGCCGCCACGCACCGCAGGTCGCCACGGGGTCACGTTTTCCCCGAATTCAGACGTTCCGCGGAGGGATTGCATGCGCGCGCCGGCCCGATCGACACGCCACTTCTCGCACGCGGGCGCGCGTTGGCTGACGTTCTTGCTCACCTGCTCCCTGGTCATCAGCGCCTTTGCGCCCTACCTCGCCGCCAGCGTGGCGGCTGCCCAGCCAGGCGGCCCCGTGCCGCCGCCACTGCCGGCGCCGCTTCGCGTCAGCCTGGCTGGCTCCTTCCAGACCGCGCTCGGCTGCCCCGGCGATTTCGACCCCACCTGTCCGCAAACGGAACTGCACGATAACGGCGACGGGATCTGGAGTACGGTCCTGCCCGTGCCGCCCGGCAACTACGCCTTCCGCGTGGTGGCCAGGAGCGACAGCGACCGTTCACTCGGCCAGGGCGGCGATCCCAACGGACCAGACCTCCAGGTGAATGTGCCCGATGGCGCTGCCGGCGTCTACTTCGCGTACGACCAATGGACGGGACACGTTGACGCCGCGCCAGTCGCGGCGTTGCTCACCCTGCGCACGGACGTGGGCGACGATCTGGCGCTGGCCCCACAGCCGGATGGCAGCTTCTCGGTTACCTGGGACGCCCAACCCGGCGCGTATGGCTTCCAGGTCCTCCTGGACGAGCAGCCGGTCACGCAGGATGGCATCAGCCTGGACCAACCCTCGCGAGTCTACGTCGCAGTGGACCCAACCGGCGCCGTGCTCGACAAGCGCACGATTCCCAGCACCTCCCTTGAGGTCGCCGCCACTGACGACACGGGCCAGCCCCGTCTGGCTTCCTGCTTCGCGCTGCTCGATGCCCGCGGCAACCTGGTGAGCCAGGCCTGCGACGCCGACGACGTCCCGGATGGGCTTACGACGCTGCGCGTGCCCGACGGTCTGCCCAACGACACCTACACCCTGCGTGAAACAGCGGTCGGCAGCGGCGAACCCGCCCCGGACCAGCCGCTGCCGCTTGGCGAAGGCGACTTCCAGGCGACCGCCCAGGCTGCGGGCGCCACGCAGGAGCAGGGCACAGCGCCAGGCGAAGAGTCTCCCGTCGCCGAGCCGGGCGAAGAACCAGCAACCGCCGAGCCCGCCACGGCAGAGCCGGCAACCGGCGAGCAGACTGCGCCTGACAGCCAGGCGATCACCCTGGAGCCTGGCGATGCACCAGGCCGTCTGACCATCACCAGCGTCGATGCCAATGGCCAGCCCCTGCCCGGTGCGTGCTACGCCATCGTTGAGTTCGGCTTCGAGCTGTGCGATGTGACGGGCAGCGGCGAGGTGATCTTCGACGCGGTCCCCTCCGCGCCCCTGACGCTGCGCGAAACGGTGCCCCCGGCCGGCTTTGCTCCGGTGGCCGATATCCCGATCACCATCGAGCCAACCGGCGCGCGCATCGATGTGCCGCATCAGCCGGAAGGCGTGAGTCAAGATCAGGGCCTGCCTGCCGAGCCGACGGCGACCCCGGAAGAGCCGCAGACCGACATTCCGCAGAACGCCGGCAGCAACCAGGTCGTCGTGACCCTGCGTGACCGCAACGACGCCCCGGTCACCGGCTCGTGCTGGGCGCTCACCCCGCGTGACGGCGGCGCGGCCACTGAGCAGTGCGACGCGGATGACAGCGACGACGGCCGCATCGTGTTCGAAAACGTTCCTGCTGGCCGTTACCGGTTGCAGGAGACGGTGACGCCGCAAGGCTTCGCCGCTGCTGACGCGCAGCCGGTCGAGGTCATTGACGGCCAGCCCGCCGAAGTCACCATTGCCTATCGCGGTGGCCGCGTGGAACCCGGTCGTCTGGTCATCCGGGTCGCCGACGAAGACGGCAATCCCCTGCCCCAGACCTGTTTCGACCTGACCGGCACGCAGGATATTCCAGATGTCTGCGACGGCCAGGACGACGGGCAACTCAACATCCCGGATCTGCCGCCCGGTGACTACACCGTCACGCAGACGCAGACTGCGCCGGGGTTCGACCTCGCCACGCCCACGAACGTCACGGTGCCCGCCGGAGATACAGTCGATCTCGACGTGACCAACCCGCGCGAGGGCGCCGAAGCGAGCCAGGACGTCGCGGGCGGTGTCGTGGTCACCGTCAGCACGGCCGACGGCGCGCCCGCCGCGAACGCGTGCGCCACACTCACCGGCTCCGCCGGCGCCAGATCCCTCTGCGACAACGCCGCTGAAGACCAGGACCCGGAACCCGGCCGCATCGCCTTCCGCGATCTCGCGCCCGGCGCGTACAGCCTGTCTGTGGAGCCAGGCGACGGCAGCCCCGCACCCGCCCCCACCAGCGTCGATGTCGTGGCGGGACAATCCGCCGTCGTCAACGTGACGCTGCCAACGGTCGAGGAGGCGCTCCCTGACACCGGCAACCTGGATATCCGGTCAGAAGATGCCAGCGGCAACGCGCTCCCCGGTGCGTGCTACACGATCGAGATTCCCCCAGGCGGCCAGGGCTTTGGCCCCTTCTGCGACGAGGACGGCAATGGCACGGTTTCTATCCAGGGCGTTTCGCCCGGGCCGATCCGCGTCATTGAGTCCACGCCGCCGGCCGAGACACCCGCAGCCGAGCCTGCCCGGCAGGACCTGGACATCACGGCTGGTGACCTGAGCGAAGTCGTCTTTTCCCATGGCAAGACTGCGCCAGCGCAGGAGGCCGCCGGCGCGCTCGATCTGCGCGTGGCCAACGCCGCAGGCGAACCCGTTGCCGCCTGCGTGAACCTGACCAGCAACACCGACGCCTATCGCGTCTGCGACAACGGGCAGGGCGATGACAACCCCGAATCAGGCCAGTTCCACATCGCCAACATTCCGGCGGCAGACTACGAGGTCGCGCTGTCGGACCTGCCAGAGGGCGCGGAAACGCCGGAACCCCAGCGCGTCACGATTACTGGCGGCGAGACCAGCGAACTGGCTTTCACCATCGGAGGCGGCCCCGGCGCCCTGGTGGTCTTCGTCGAGGATGAGCAGGGGAACCCGCTCGGCGGCGCCTGCTTCACGCTCGACAACGGCGTCGATCCGCTCCTGGAGGTCTGTGACCAGGGCGATGATGGCCGTCTCAACATCCCGGACCTCCCGGCCGGCGACTACACCATCGTCCAGACCGATGCGGCCAGCGGCCAGCAACTGGCGAGCGAGCAGCGGGTCACCGTGACCTCCGGCCAATCGGTTGATCTCACCGTGACCAACCCGGCGGAGGGCGCTCCCGTGATGCCCACGCCGGAGGGCTCGGCGCCTGAGACGCCCGCGCCGGTGACACCGGAACCCGGCCAAGGCGAGACCGGCTCGGTTGAACTCCAGGCGTTCGATGACGCCGGCGCGCCGATTCCCGGCCAGTGCTACGTTCTGACCGGCGCTGCCGGTCAGTTCGGACCGTTCTGCGACGACGGCGAGGGCGACAGCTCCGGCGAACCCGGCATCGTGTCCGTCACCGGCTTGCCGGCCGGATCCTACGAGGCGGTGCTGCAAACCAGCGCCGATGAGCCAGCGGTCGAACAGGCGCAACGGGCGGACACTCGCCGCTCGGTCACGGTCGGGCGGGGCAACCGTCCGACGCGGGCCCAGTTCCGGGTTCGAGCGCAGCAGAACCGGCGTGGCGACCTGTTGATCCGCGTCCGTGACCAGGATGGCCGTTACCTGGCGAACGCCTGCTTCGCGCTAACGCCAAACGGCGACGCGAACCCGGTCGCCGAAGTCTGCGACAACGGCAATGGTGATCAGAACTCCAACAACGGCCGCATCCTGCTCACTGGTCTGCGCACCGGGCGCTACACCCTGACGCAGACGAGCGCGCCAACCGGCTACCAGACGGCAGGCAACCAGAATGTGCGCATCCAGGGCGGCTCCGTAACCGAGATTACGGTGACGAACCAGGCCGTCCAGGATCAGTCCGCCTCCATCGAGGTCCGCACGGTTGACGCCAACGGTGATTTGCTCTTCGGCGCGTGTTATGTGCTGATGAAGGGCAATCAAAGCTCGGAAGCGTGCGCGGCCGATACTGGCGCCGACGGAATCACCCGCTTTGCTGATATCGCGCCGGGCAGCTACGTCGTACGCCAAACCCAGGCGCCCAGCGGTTTCGCACCTGGCGGCTCCACCGCCACGGTGGTCGATCCTGGCGAGCGCGTGACGGTGACCATCACGAATGAGTTGCGCCCTGGCAGCCTGCTCATCCGCACCACCAACCAGGCGGGCGAGCCCCTGGGGGACGCCTGCTTTGCGCTGAACCGGGACGACCGCACGCGTTACAACGTCTGTGATAACGACGCGAACGACGGCAACATGGCGCAGGGCATCATCCTGCTCAGTTCCGTGACTGCTGGCGACTATCTCCTGGTTGAGACTCGCCCCCCGGCGGGCTACCAGCCCGCAAGCGACCAGGCTGTGACGATCAATGGCAACCAGCGTACGCAGGCGGCTGTGATCAACGCGCCGATCCCACCAGCGGAGCGTACGGGCGATCTGCGCGTCTTCAAGGTCGATCTCAACGGCAACGCCCTGGCTGGCTCCTGCTTCACCCTGGTCGATGGCAGTGGGCGTCTGCTCTACCCCGCCTGCGACAGCGACGATGGCGCCGACGACGGGGTCATCCTGCTCACCGGGGTAGCGATCGGGGACTACACCCTGCGTGAAACCCGCCGCCCCTCCGCCGACTATGAGACAGCAGCAGACCTGACAGTGCGTATTGCCGAAAGCGTGACCACTGATGTCGAGGTCGAGAACGCGCTGCGCCTCGGCCGCATCCTGATCCGCAAGAGCAACCCCTCCGGCGCGCCGCTGGCAAACGCCTGCTTCGATCTCAACGAAGACGCGGGCGGCGCTCAGTGCACCAACGAGAACGGCGAGACGCTCTTCACCGGTCTCGCGCCAGGCGTCTACACCATGCGCGAGATTCAGGCGCCCGAGGGGTACCTCGTCGCGCCGGCCCTGGAGGCAGTGACGGTGCGCCCCGGCAGCACTGCGACTGTCGCAATCACCAATCAGCCTGCGCCGCCGCCGCCAGACAGCGGCTCGCTCCAGGTGGTCAAGTTCTTCTGCCCCACGACGCCCGGTAACGGCGGCATTGCCTTCATCGATTCCTCAGACCCCGATGGGGGCGGGCTGGCGCGCACCGCTGGCTGTGAGCTCGGCGACGCCAGCTTCGAGCTGAACGGCCCCACCGGGCCGGTCGACTTCCGCACTGGCGCGGGTGGCCGCTACCAGGCGACGCTGCCAGTGGGCGACTTCGTCCTGACCGAGCTGGGCGCCGGGGAGTCAGAATCTCTCATCATTTCGGTCAACACGCTGACCACGGTGGTCGTCATCAACTACGTCGAGCCGGAGGGTGAAGCGCCGGCGACAGTGAAGGTGGTGGCCTACACGTGTGATCCCGGCTTCCAGGGCCGGGTCTGGGCCGACTTCGCCGATGGCTGCCTGGACGAGCAGAACCTGACCAATAACGTTGCCTACCGCCTCTCCGGGCCGTTTGCCGCCCGCCGCGTCACTGGAGACACCGGTATCGGTGGCCAGACGGAGTTCACCGATCTGCCGCCGGGCGACTACCGGCTGCGCCAGGAAACCCCCGCCGGCGCCGTCGCGACCTACGCCTTCTGCGGGCTCGATCCCGCCGCGCCCAATGGCCGCTCGGTCGGCGATGCTCTGGCCCTGCGCCTGGCTTCAGGAAACGTCGTGACCTGCTACTGGTTCAACGTGCCCGAGGACCTGGCGGGCAACACGGGCGCCATCACCGTCTACAAGTACGCCTGCCCGGTCACGACACCGTCCGCCAGCTTCGATTGGTACAACCGCTGCGACCCGCAGGGCGAGGGCGTCGTCTTCAATCTCTCCGTCCAGAACGGCGACACCTTCGAGCCGGTGACGACCGCCGCGACAGACGCGGACGGTATCCTGCGCATCACGCGCCTGGCGCCAGGCATCTACGATCTGCAGGAAGCAAACGCCGTCTGGTGCCACGCGGAATCGGACGCCGTCGATGCCAATGGCCACGTCGTCGTCGAGGCTGGTCAACGCGCCAGCGTCTGGATCTTCAACTGCGTCGGGGCCAAGACCCCGCCGAACACGGGCGCCGGGCCACTATGGTCCGGCGCCATGCCTACCGCGCCCACGCCGGCCGTTGGCCCGGCGAGCCGCCGAGGCTTTCCGGGTCTCTTCGTAGTACGGCGGGCCGCGTAACCACGAGGCTTATTGTTGACTCGCCACCGCATCGCTACTATTCGCGCCGCATGACCCAGGAATGTACGGCGCGAATAGCAGGGACATTGGTATGGGCCGACCTGGCAAGGCAGCACGAACACGGCTCTTTACCATCTTCCTGGTGCTCGGCGTCCTGCTGAGCAGTCTCCCGCTCCTCACGATGCTTCCGTCGAACACGGCGCAATCGGCCGGTGCGCCGTCCCAGCCCGATACGACCTTCGCCGCCGGAAACGCGCGGGAGAGCAAGGGGCGGAAACGGCAAAACGGTAAACCGGGTAAGCACAAGGGGAAAGGCCAGAAAGGCCAGAAGAACAGGAACAACGGCAAGAAGGGCAAAGGGAACCGCAAGGTCCCTGCGGCGCTCGATGCCAGGCAGATCACCGCTGAAAACCAGCAGGCAGCAGACGACCTTTCCTCCTGCGACACGCTGGAAACGGTGAAGGTGGACGGACGCGACCTCTGCACCCACGGCGAGGACCCCCGCAGCTTCAGCCGCACTGGCTCGGCAGATGCAACCACCGGCGCCATCCAGGCCAGTGGCATCGCCACCAGCGCTCCCCTCTGCATCGGCGACGGCCAGGAGGGCCCGCGCGTGCAACTGGTCTATGTGCGCGCCAACAACGCCCCTGACCGCCTCAGCAGCTTGCTGCCGACCTTCCGCCGCCTGGCATCCGAAATGGACATGATCCTGGACCAGAGCGCCCAGAAAACTGGCGGGGCCATGCGCGTCCGCTTTGTGACGGACGCGAACTGCCAGGTAGATATCCCGTCAGAGGCGGTGCAGGCGGGTCACTTGTCCAGCTTTAGCGGGGTGATCGGGGAACTGAAGCCCCGTGGCTACAATGCGCCGAACCGCAAGTACCTGCTTCTGGTCGATGCCAACGCGTTCTGCGGCATCGGTTCGTTCCAGCGGGACGACGATTTCAACGCCACCGTGCATGACAATTCCCTGGGCTACGCCCGCGTCGATACGCCCTGCTGGGACGCTGGCACCATGCTGCACGAACTGAGTCACACCCTGGGCGCCGTGCAGTACACCGCGCCGCACACCAGCCTCGGCGCGCACTGTATCGACGAGTGGGACGTCATGTGCTACTCGGACCAACCCTACAAGCCGAAAATGCACATTCTCTGCGACGACGGGCGTCAGGATTTCCGGCTCGACTGTGGCAACGACGACTACTTCGCCGCGAACCCGGCGCCAGGTTCCTACCTCGCAACGCACTGGAACATGGCGCGCAGCGCTTTCTTCACGGACGGGAGCGGGCAAAGGTGCGTTGATGAGGCCAGTGAGCCGGACGATGCCTACTGGTACGCCTACTGGGAAGTACCGCTGCCGCCAATACGAGTCGGCAGCACCGAGCAACACGCCTTCTGCACCGAACCGGGTGATACCGACTGGGTGCTCTTCGATGGTGAAGCAGGCGGGACGTACCAGATCACGACCAGTGACCTCGGCGCGAACGTGGACACGCAGCTTGTCGTGTACCGGGGCTTCACGGAGCAGGGCTGGGGCGGCATGGACCGCATCGGCAGCAACAATGACCGGGCGGCCGGCGACCCATCGTCGCAGATCACGTTCACCGCGCCCGCCTCGGGGTCGTACCTGATTGGCGTTTCCGAGGCGAATTCCCGCGCCGGCTACGATGCCACCTACTTTCTTTCCGTGCAGGCTGTTCCCACCACCGGCGACGCCGCGCTGGAACTCTCCCGAGCGCGTTTGCGCAGCAAGGGCAAGTTCACCGCCACCATGACCGGGGTAACCTCCGGCGCAACGGTGGAGTTCCACCTGGAGCGCAACGACAACACCACCATCCTGGGTACAGCGACGGCCTCCGATTCCGGCGTGGCTTCAGCACTCCTCAGTGTGCCGAAGGGCGCGAAGAAGGGCCGGCACATGGTCGAGGGCGCCGCCAGCGACGGCGCCTCCGCGACCGCGCCAATCAAGGTCAAACCGGACGGAGGCCGCAAACATAAAGGCGGTAAACACCAACGCACCAAGCCGAACAGGCCGAAGAAGAAGCACTAGCGCCGCTCCCGCCCCGTCATGTCTCGAGCTTGCTGAAAGACCTCGTCGGACACCCCGTGCGAAACTCATCATGTGACCAACGCGCACCGGCAAGGGGCGACCAACCGCAGCCCAGGCAACGTTATCGTCAATGTGGGCTACAATTGCCGGGCTTCGCTCACGTCTGATCATGTTCGGGAGATTTGTGTGTCAAATCGCGCTGATCTGAAAACCGGCCTGCAGTGGCCAACCCGGATGGTGCTGGCCCTGATGGCCTTTCTGCTGGCCACCAGCCTGCTGCCCCTGGCGCTCTCTGGCGACGTGTCGGCTCAGGACACCACAGGTTCGGACAGCGAACTCCCGGCAGCCGGCAATGAAGTCATCGTGGTGCTGGACAAAGGCGAAGACCCACAGGCGGCAGCCGACGCCATGGGCGTCGAGGTCACCCATATCTATACCCACGTCTTCAATGGCTTTGCGGGCACCGTCCGCGAACAGCCGGTTGATACCACCAGTACCCGCGCCTCCCGCAAGCGCAAGCCGAAGACGAAGCAGATCGCCCTCGATGGCCCGGTAGCCGCCGAGTCGCAACTCATCCCGACCGGTGTCTCCCGCGCTGGCGTCCCGAAAGATGGCAGCAGCCACCTCGACATCACCTCACCCGTCGACGCCGACATCGCGGTCATCGACTCCGGCATCTCCCCCCTGTCCGACCTCGCTGTCTACGAAGCGGGCAGCTACTCCTGCCTTGGCAGCAGCAGCGCCTGGCAGGACGACAACGGCCACGGGACGCACGTCGCGGGCATCGCCGCCGCCATTGACAACGACGTTGGCGTGGTGGGCGTCGCGCCAGGCGCACGCCTGTGGGCCGTAAAGGTGCTGGACAAGGACGGCGGCGGCTCCTTCAGTGACGTCATCTGCGGCCTGGATTGGGTCGCGGGGCACGCTGACACCATCGACGTGGCCAACCTCAGCCTCAGCGGCAGCCAGAAGCGCGGCAGCTGCACCGATCAACCCCTGCACATCGCGATCTGCTCGGTCGTGAACGCGGGCGTGACGGTGGTGGTGGCGGCGGGCAACCAGGGGACGAACGCCGACGAGCGCGTGCCGGCCAGCTACCCGGAGGTCATCACGGTATCCGGGTTCTCTGACTCGGACGGCAAACCAGGCGGGCTCGGACCCAAGCCGTGCTGGGCGAACCGCGACGACATGTTCCTGAGCTTCACCAACTACGGGGAATCGGTTGATATCACGGCGCCGGGCGGGTGCATTACCTCGTATGACCAGAATGGCTCGCTGGTGGCTGAATCGGGCACCAGCGAGGCCTCCCCTCACGTCGCCGGGGCCGTGGCCAACTACATTGCCGCCTACGCTGCCGACCACAGTGGCCAGCGCCCAACGCCGGACCAGTCCCGGAACTGGCTCCTCACCACCGCCTCCCGCCCGCAGTCGGTCGACGGCCTGACCGGCGACAAGGATTCCGCGGCATCCCGAGAGGCGGCCAAGAAGAAGAAAGTCAAGAAGGCGAAAAAGAAGGTCAAGAAGGCGAAGAGCAAGAAGGCAAAAAAGAAAGCGAAAAAGCAACTCAAGAAGGCCCGCAAGATGAACACGAGCGAAGGCTACCTGGAGCCCGTGCTGTGGCTTGAGTCACTGACGTAGGGGCGCTGCTGCGCTCAGAGGGTGAAGGAGTACAAGAAGGGCCCGATGCTCCTTCGTGCTCCTTCACCCCAAGGCATTCAGCCCGCCACCTCTCAACGAAGTGACACTCCTACACCAATGCGATGCACTCCACCTCGACCAACGAGCCGAGCGGCAGTTTTGCCACCTGGACGGTGGAACGGCCGGCCGGGTTCTGGCCGAAGTAGCGGCCGTAGACGGCGTTGAAGGCGGCGAAGTCGCCCAGATCCGCCAGGAAGCAAGTCGTTTTCACCACCCGCTCGAAGCTGGAGCCGGCGGCGGCCAGGACAGCGGCCAGGTTTTCCATCACCCGCTCGGTCTGCGCGCTGATGTCGCCGTCCACCAACTGCATCGTCTCCGGATCGAGCGGAATCTGCCCGGCGGTAAAGACGAAGCCATTTGCGACAATCGCCTGCGAGTAGGGGCCAATCGCGGCCGGCGCGCCGTCGGTGGCGATGATGGTGCGGTCTGCCTGGTCTGACACTGCCTGTCCTTTCATAACTCCCGGCGGAATGGGTCAACCGCCACAGAAACCGCGCGAGTCTATCCCCTGAGAGAAAACCCGGCAACCTGGCGGCGCGTATAGCCATTGGTCACGCTTGTGACTCTGGGACCAACAGGCCGTTGCCACGGCTCTGTACGTACAACAGGCGACTCGTATACTGGGGCGCAATGGTTCTTCCCTGGTCCGATCCAAACCCGCTGGAGCGTGCATGAACCTGACCAACCGGCTGGGCGGCGTCACCGCAGAGGCACGAAAGTCACCGCTGACGCTGCCTCAGCCGGCTCCACGGTTGGCGCCCGTTGCCATGGCGGCCTTCCTGGCAGTCCTCACCTTCGTTCTCGCGGGCAGCATCGGCCTCGCGCTCTACGGCAGCACGCACGCCGGACGTATCTATCAGGGCGTCACCGTTGGCGACCTCGACCTGGGGGGACTCACCCCACAGGCAGCCGAAGCCGCGCTCACTGCCCGTTTCGACGCCTACGCGCAAGCGCCAATCACCCTCACGGCTGATGACCGTACCTTCCGGCTCACACCGGCGGATGCCGGCGCCACGCTCGATAGCGCCGCCACAGTTGACGCCGCCATGGCGTGGGGCCGGCAGGGAAACCTGTGGGAGCAATCACAGGCGATGGCGCGCGGGCTCTTGCGCGGGGTCCAGATTGCGCCAGTTATCGCCCTGTTGCCGGGCGAACGCGGCGGCCTGGCCGCGCTGGAACCGGAGGTCATGCGGCCGGCCGTAAACGCGTCTCTTACCTTCGACGACGAGGGCAACGCGGCCATTGTCCCCGACGAGGCCGGTATCCAATTGAACTACGCCGCCACTACCGAAGAACTGGCTGACCGCATCTCCCGCTTCTCAACTGACCCGGTCACCCTCTTCACCGAGGCCGCGCTGCCTTCGGTTACGTCCGCAACGCTCTCCCCTGCTCTGCCGTCAGTACTCGCCGCAGTCGATGCCCCGCTCGTCATCGCCGGCGATGGCAAGACGTGGCACGTGCCGGCCGCGAATCTGCAACCACTCCTTGACGTTGATCCGGCCACCCAGGCACTCTCAGTCGATGAGCGCCCCTTGCGCGCCATGGTGATCGAGCTTGCGGCGCAGATCGACCGCGATGCATCCGACGCCGGGATAACCGTCGATGACCACGGCAAGCTGGCGGTCGTGCCCGCCGTTGATTCTGCAACGGTCAATGTGGATGCCTCGACAGTGGCGCTCGCGACCGCCATCCTGACCGGCGAGGATGACGCCGAACTGGTGATCACGCAATCACATCCCCAGATCAGCGACGCGATGGCGGCTGCCGCTGTGGAGCATGGCGAAGATCTCCTGACGCCAGGGATCACGCTCTCCTGGAATGGCGGCAAAGGCGAGCTGGATCGGAGCGACCTGCTGGAAGCCCTGACAATCCACACTCGCCCCGGCCAGGACGAACCGTTTGTCTTCGGCCTTGACCCGGAGCTCGTGCGTGAGGACCTGGGCGAGTACGCCGAGAGCTTCGATATTGTGGCGCGGGATGCTCGCTGGCGGATATCCGATGGCACAATCCAGTTGGCCGTGCCCGATGTCACCGGCCGTGGGCTGGACCTGGACAGCGGCGTCGAGACCGTGACCAAAGCGTTCCTCACCGGTACGCCTCAGGCGACGCTGAAGGTGGAAACCATTGTCCCCACATGGACCAGGGCGGATGGCGCGTCGATCACGCTCGGCAATGACATCCTGGCCGACGCCAGCACCTACTATGGCGACTCCAGCGACGCGCGCCGCCAGAATGTGGAACTGGCCTCCGGCAAGATTAGCGGTTGGCTGGTGCCGCCTGGCGGCGTCTTCTCCTATGCCGACAGCATCGGGTTGATCACCGAAGACGAGGGGTTTGTCACCGGCTACGGCATCATCGATGATGGCGCCGGCGGCTTCACCACGGCGCCGGTGGTGGGCGGCGGCATCTGCCAGGTCTCGACCACACTTTTCCAGGCTGCTTTCTGGGCCGGCTTGCCCATCGTCGAGCGCTACCAGCACCCGTACTACCTGCGCACCTACGGCGAGGCGCCGGCTGGCCTGCCCGGGCTGGACGCCATGGTCAACATCGAGCCCGACTGGCGGCTGGACCTGAAGTTTGAGAACTCCACCGACCACTGGCTGGCTGTGGTCATGATTCCTGACGGAACCAATGTCTACGCGCGCCTCATCGGCACCAACCCCGGCTGGCGCGTCGAGGTGCCACAGCCTGAACTGGAGAACATCGTTCACCCCGATGAGGCGATGCGCTACACAGAATCACCGGAGTTCCCGGTTGGCGAGGAGCGCCTGGTGGAATCCGCGCGCGACGGTTTCGACGTCCGCATCGACCGCACCGTGTACGCTGGCGACAAGGTCATCCTGGAAGACAGCTTCTTCAGTTCTTTCGCGCCGTCCTACAACACCACCATGCGGGGAACTGGCGCCGGGTAGACAACGTTCCCAGCGCATTGATGCCTGCGTTTGCGCGCAGGATCCGCCGTGCCCTGACGCGGCGTGCACTCTGGAAAGGACCCACACGCTTCATGTCCCCTGCTGCTGTCCCGGACGCCCGCCCCACCACGCGTATGCCAAGCCGCAAGGCGCTGGCCACGACCCTGATCATCGCCGCTGCCGCCGGCGCCTGGGCGGGAAACCGCCTGCGCCAGATGCCGGTGGCCAGCCCTGATTCCGAAGCGCGTCCGCTCGTGGACTGGCGTCAGGCCCGCGAGATCGCTGTCGCCATGTCCCGCGAGGATGTGCTCTCCATGCCGGAGCGGCGAAAGCTCGATGCCGAATACCGGGAGCTTGTCCGGCACTGCGTGCCCATCGTCAGCGCCTACACCGGCGATACCCTGCCCGATGCGCCGGAGCGCACCTTCGCCTTCGACCGCGTGGACTGGGTGAACGCCAACATCGATGCCTTTGAGGCCATGTTTGCCCCGTTGGAGGGGCTGAATCTGCTCGGCGACGCCGCGAACCGCACGGTGGCCGCCGAGATGATGGGCACGCTCAACCAGAAGGTGCTCAGCGCGGAGGTGGGCCTGCTCCTCGGCTACCTGGCGCGCAAGGTGCTGGGGCAGTACGACCTCACTCTGCTCGGGCGGGAACCGGTCAGCGCTGGCAAACTGTATTACGTCGAGCCGAACATCCGCGCCGCCGAACACCTCCTTGGTCTGCCCGCGCAACGACTTCCGCATGTGGCTGGCGCTGCATGAGGTCACCCGCCTTCGAGTTCGAGGCGCACCCATGGCTGCGCGAGCACTTCAACGCCATGCTGGAACGCTACTTCGGCTTCCTCAAGGAAGACGCCCAGCATCTGCGCGCAACCGGGTTCAACGGGCTGCGCACCTACGTCGATCGCATTCGCGAGGGAACCGGTGAATCCGGGAGTTGGCTGGAATCCATCATGAGCCCCGAGCAACGCCAGCTCTTCACGGAAATGCAGGCCACAATGTGCATTATCGAGGGCTACTCCAACCATGTCATGAACGCCGTGGGCCGCACCTTGCTACCGAACTACGAGTTGATCTCCCGCCGCTTCTCGGAGCGGCAGCAAAACCGCACCCAGGCGGATCGCCTGCTCGCGAAGCTGACCGGACTGGACGTAAAGATGGAGCAGTACCGGCTCGGCGAGGAGTTCATCGACGCTGTGGTCAAGGCGCGAGGTCATGACTTCGCGCGGCGGGTCTGGGACGGACCGGATTCGCTGCCAACCATGGCCGAAATCAGGCAACCGCAGCGCTGGCTGGACCGCATGGATGGCCGGGATATCCGCCGATCCGTCAGGCCGAGCGTGCTGGCGAGCAGTCGTTCCTGACGACATGCATCCAGTTCGACGGAGCGTACGTACATATGGTGACAGGCATGATGGCCCCGGTGCTCCGGTTGCAGATGGCCTTGAGCATGAGTGTCTGTGCTTCCCCGGCTATCAGGGGCACATGTCCATGAGCTGATGCCACGCAGCATCGCGATGACACATCACCTGCTCACGGCGCGTATGCTGCAAGCGTCAGGTTGATTGCCACCCGGCCTGCGGGCGGCAGGCCCAACCGCATGCGGTTCCGCCAGGAACCGGCGAGGTCCACCATGGACACGTTCAGTGACTCCGCGACCGTTCTGCTCATTGAAGACGACTCCTCGACCGTCGAGTTGCTGCGGCTGGCCCTCGAAAATGAGGGGTATCAGGTTCATCATGCCTCGACTGCACCGTCGGCCCAGGCGCTGGCCCAGCTCCACCCGGACCTGCTGGTGATAGACCTGGCGTCTGGCGGGCAAGCCACCAGCTGGCAAGTAGTGCGCGAGGTTACTGACCGCTCCTCGCAGCCTGGCCTGGCAATCATTGTCTACGGTGGTGACGGCGCGTTCGTCACCGAGGGAGATGTCGGCGCCTACTCCCGCGCGACCGCCGTGCTGTCACGCCCGGTCCGCCTGGACACCCTGTTGCCGGTGGTCTCTCAGGCCTTGACACGACGCCGCCTCAGTGCGCAGATGGACGTACCGTACCTGTCGGGTGAGCCGCTGCCAGAAAGCGCCTGGGGCTGGTAACGACCCGCGCCCATCCTTGCCAGGTGAAGCGGGCCCGCTGCGATGCGGCAGCGGGCCCGCCCTGCGGCAGCCAGACTGATGCGGGCTACTCGTCGACCGGCGCAACCTCCGCGCCTTCTGGCGTCTGATCAGCGGCGACCAGCTTCCAGACCGTGCCCTGCGGGTTCTCAAACGGGTCGTACTGGCGGCTGAAGGTGCATTCGCACGCCGTCACATACAGGTTGCCGTCGGTGTCAGCCCCGGAACCTGTTACCAACAGGCCCGTATCCAGGAGCTGTTGATAGACCCAGGCGTCATCCTCGCCGCGCTCCAGGCCCCAGACGCGCCCGGTGCACCAGTCGGAGTTGAAGTAGATCCCTTCCAGGCTCGGGTAGGCCTCGCCCCGGTACACGCCGATGCCAGTGATTGAGCAGCCGTCCTCTCCGTGCTTGTACTCGGCAACGGGCAGCGCGCCAAGTTGGCTGCGTGGGCACTCGTCGGCGCCGGCCGGGTAGCAGTGGGCCGATTCCTGGATATCCCATCCGTAATTGATGCCGCCGGGGCTATCGGCCGGCTGGAAGTTGATCTCCTCCCAGGTCACCTGCCCAACGTCTGCGATGTAGAGATCGCCGGTGGCCGAATCGAAGTTGAACTGCCAGGGGTTGCGCAAGCCCCAGGCCCAGATCTCCGGCCGTGCTGCCGGGTGGTAGTAGGCAGCCTCCAGGCTCAGCCCTTCCGTCTCACCAATCACGTCGGTAATGCTGTTCGACTGAACGATGCGGGCCTCTGAGTACGGATTGTCGGCGGGGATTCCGTACGCAAGGCCGCCCACGGGGTCGACATCGATCCGCAGCAGCTTGCCGAGCAGCGAGGCGCGATCCTGCGCCGTGTCGTAGGGATCGCCGCCGAGGCCGCCATCACCCATGCCGACGTAGAGATAACCATCCGGGCCAAAGTGGATGGTGCCGCCGTTGTGATTGACGTACGGCTGGTCAACCGCCAGCAGCAACCGTCCACCCGCGCGGTTGGCGACATTCGGGTTATCGTCCGAGACCACAAACTCCATGACGAAGGTATCACCGTTCGTATGGTAGTCAGTGAAGTTCACGTAGAAACGGCCGTTGTTCGCGTAATCCGGGTGGAAGGCCAGCCCGAGCAGCCCCTGCTCCAGATAGTCGTTCTGGACCAACTCCGAGATATCGAGGAACGGCTCCTCCAGGAGCGTGCCGTCGGCATCCAGAATGCGAATTCGCCCCACCCGCTCCACAATGAACAGGCGGCCCGTGCCATCATCCGGCGCCGCAATGTTGACGGGATCAGCCAGACCGCCAGCGACCTTGATCAGCTGGATTTCCGGGTTGCCTGGCAGCGTGCCGCCCGGCTGCACCGGCAGCGTCGTATTGAGATCCACCACCGGGGTGGCCACCTGGGCAGCGGCGCCTTGCCAGCTTGCCAGGCCGGGCAACATCATCCCAAGCGCCAACAGGACTCCGAGAACCGTGCGAGCGTGCTGGAATCGCATACGGGTGCTCCTTCCGTCACGAACCGGGTGCATGAAAACCTGGTTGGCGACATCCTATGTCTGTCGCCTTGTTCGCGCAACCGGGGCCGAAAGCACACGTCACGCAGGTCGCCAGATCGCAAGCCGGGATTTGACTTTCAGCCCGGTGACCGATACTCTGTGCTCCTGCCTCAGGTTGGGGCGGCTATGTGGCCGGGAGGTCGAACATGTCTCGATTCCTTCCAGATACCGGCAATTGCGGTCGCCTGCGCGGCCGTCTTGTGGCGTTCCGTCCGGTTGGGGACGTCATCGCCGGTGCACATGGCCGTACTCTGCCCAGTGACTGGGGTCCGTGAGCGACTCGCTCCACATCGCCGACCCACCCACCGCGGGCAGAGAGATTCACCTCTCGCCCGCGGTTCTTTTTTGCCCGGGAGACCGGGTGCGGGAGCAGCAACACGAACCGCATACCGAGAAAGGGACGACAATCGCATGGTCGCAACATTGGAACAGCGCGACGTCACACACCCGTCCGCCGTGGTCGCGGGCAGCGTGCCGGCGGCCAGGGTAGACCGCATCTCCAAAATCTTCGTGCAGCGGCCCCTCTTCTTTCGCGGTGAAACGAAGATCGTCAACGCCGTGTCCGATATCTCCTTCACCGTGCAACGCGGCGAAATCTTTGGCATCCTCGGCGCGAACGGCTCCGGCAAATCCACGCTGATCCGCATGCTCTCCACTCTGCTCATCCCGGATGAAGGCACGGTTGAGGTCTTCGGCTTCGATGTCCAGCGCAACGAGGCGGAAGTGAAGCGGCTGATCAATCGCGTCTCAGTGGAGGCCTCGTTCTTCAAGAAACTCTCGCCAGCGGAGAACCTGGCGTACGCACTGCGCCTCTATGGCCGCTCGGGTCCGGAGGTGCGCGAAGAAAGCTTCGCGGTGCTGGAGCGCCTGGGCGTGGCGCGCAGCAAGCTGAATGAGCCGCTGGAGCAACTCTCGCGCGGGATGCAGCAGAAGGTCGCCATTGCGCGGGCACTGCTCACCTCGCCGGTGCTGCTCCTGCTCGACGAGCCTACGACGGGTCTGGATCCACGCTCGAAGCTCGACGTACAGCGCTTTGTGCACGTCCTGCGTGACACGCACGACGCCACGATCCTGCTCTGCACCCACGACATGGCCGAGGCCGAGGCGCTCTGCGACCGGGTGATGCTGCTGGATAAAGGCCGCCTGATTGCCCTGGACACCGTCCCGACCCTGAAGGCGCAGTACGGGCCGGAACTGGGCACGACCAGCCCGACCCTGGAGGAGATCTTCATCCACTTGACCGGCCGGTCGCTGGAGGAAGCGAGGAGGACGAATGAGCAACCTGCCGCGCACGCTGCCGGGCGCAGGCCCCTGGTGGGAGGCCCGCGCCTCGCTGGCGTTTGTGGAACGCAATCTCTACCTGGTGCGCCGCTACTGGCACCTGGAACTGGCGTTCCTGATCTTCAACGTCGCCTCGGCCATGAGCGTGCTCTACATCGGCAAGGCACAAATGGAAATGGGCGGCGGTGGCTCGCAGGAGGGGCAGTTGGACCTGGTCCTCTTCCTGGGCATCGGCACCGTGGTCTGGGCCTACCTGCGGGCGGTCTTCTCGAACGTGGGCGAAATGGTCTCCTGGGAACGCTGGAGGGCACGATCAGACACACCATGATGGCGCCCATCTCCGGCTGGCGCACATGCTGGGCGTCTCGCTCTTCAGCATCATCTACGGGCTGATCCGCTCCGCGCTGCTGCTGGGAGTACTCTCGCTCTTCTTCAGCGTCGATCTCAGCGACGCAAATCTCCTGGGCGCCACGATCATCCTGCTCGCGGGCAGCATCAGCTTCCTCGGCTTCGGCATCATGGCGGCGGTGTTCCCGCTGCTCTTCCCGGAGCGCGGCGAGGAACTGACCTTCGTCATCTCCTCGATCCTGCTCCTGGTCTCCGGCGTCTACTACCCGGTCTCGGTGCTCCCGGACTGGATGCAGCCGCTGGCGACGATTTCACCCGCCACCTACGTGCTGGAAGGGATGCGCGCGTCCCTCCTGGAGGGGAAGCCCACCCAGGAACTCGGGCCGTACCTCGTGCCGATTCTGCTCCTCGGCGCGCTGGCGATTCCGCTCGGTATCGCCATCTTCAACTGGGGCGAGCGGTACGCCAAGCGCACCGGCCGCCTGGAAGCGGAGCGGATAGGGCAATTGCAACAAGCAGGGAGGGTGAGTTCGCATCACCCTCCTCTACTCCCAGAAACACCTCCCTGGACGAGACAATTACGGCGTCGCGTTACGCCTCCTCAACCACCTCCATGAGCGAGAGATGGGCTCCTGCGGGGTCACGGATGACACAGTAGCGGCTGCTCCGGCTTCCCCTTGATGGCGGTCACTGCCGAGCCTCCGCCCGCCTCCACGCGGCGCAGGCTTTCCTCCAGGTCCGCCACTACCACGTACGTCAGCCACTGTGGCGGCAGGTCAGCATTCTCACCCCGCGCGTGGCAGATGCCGGCGACGATCTCTCCCGAAGAAGGCGCTTTCATGAAGTAATCGCTGTACGCTCAAGGTCAAACGGCTCAACGTCCCAGCCAATGACGCTGGCGTAGAAATCTCGCACGCCTTCGGCATTCGGAACGGTTAGGTCCAACCCAATGAGCGTGCCCGGTGCGCGCCGTTCCGCGTTGCTCATCAATCCTCCTCTACCCGTAGCGCACGATACGACCCAGCCGCGGGCATTGTAATATGAACATCTGTTCTCTCGCCCGGCAGCCGTGTCATCCGGCAGGGAAAAGAGCTGGCGGGCCACCGGCCCGCCATTCCTTTTCCCTGCACCACATGTCTGGGTCAGTTCCCGGGCGCCCTACCCCGGCTCATTGCCCCGGGCAATCGGCACGCCGACCATGCTGCCCCACTCTGTCCAGGAGCCGTCGTAGTTGCGCACGTTCGGGTAGCCGAGCAGTTCCTGCAGCACGAACCAGGTGTGGCCTGCTGCGCTCGCCGATGCGGCAGTAGGCGATCACATCCTTGTCTGCCGTGATGTTCTTGCTCTCGTAGAGCGCCCGCAGTTCCTCCGGGGCTCTTGAAAGTGCCGTCCTCGTTGGCGGCCAGGGACCACGGGATGTTCTGCGCGCCCTTCACGTGGCCGCCGCGCTGTGCGCCCTCCTGCGGGTAGCCGGCCATGTGCAGCACTTCGCCGGTGACTCGCCGGTGGACCGCACATCGACCAGCGCCGGGCGCCGGCCTTCACCTGGGCCAACACATCGTCCCGGAAGGCGCGGATACGCTCATCCGGTTCCTGGGCGGCGTAGGGGACCGCTGGGTAGGACGGGACTTCCCGCGTCATGGGCCGCCCTTCGGCCTCCCACCTGGCGCGCCCCCCGTTCATCACCCGGGCATCCGTGTGCCCGAAGTACCGGAAGAGCCAGTAGGCGTACGTGGCGTACCAGTTGTTGCGGTCCCCGTAGAACACGACGGTGGTGTCATTGCCAATGCCGTGCCTGCTCAGCAGCGCCTCGAACCCGGCCTTGTCCAGGAAATCGCGTTCGACCGGGTTTTGCAGATCAATATGCCAGTCGATGTTCACCGCGCCAGGAATATGCCCCAGGTCGTAGAGCAGCACATCCTCGTCGGACTCGACAATGCGCACCTGCGGGTCGCTCAGGTGCTCGGCAACCCAGTCCGTCGAGACGAGGACGCCGGGGTTGGCGTACCCGCTCTCGGCGAACCGCGCGTCAGATTCAACCATGGCATGTTCTCCCACGGCAGCGGGGGAGTTATAACCCCGCCCCGCCGCCAGTTCAGGCCGGAGGGTTCCCCGCCGCCCAGTTGGCGATGTTCTGCCACAGGGTGGCGTAGCCATCCCAGGCCACAAAATCTGGTGGCGCCCAATGCGGGCCACAGTCAGAGGCGAACGCCACCGCGCGCCCGTGGCCGTACTGCCAGGCCGCCAGGAGTGGATCATGTCCTGCCGTTGCGACAACCGTCGCTTCCAGGCGCGGCGTCAGGCGGTTGTAGCCAAGAATGGCCGGCCATGTCTCCGGCAGGTTGACCGCCAGCGGGTGGTCGGGCGCGGTCACCTGCGGCGCGACACCCTCCGGCAACTCGACGCGGTCGTCGTAGGGAGAGATCGTCACCGGCAGCGCGTCTTCCACCGCCGAACCCGCGTAGCGCCCCTTGCCCTCGATGCCCTGGAAGGTCAGGTACCCGCCCACCACGACCAACCCACCCCCGCTGGCGACCCAGTCCCGCAGCAGCGTCAGGCGGTTGGGCGAGGTCCGGGAACGTTCGAACGTCTCGGGGGAGAGCAGGAGGGTGTTCGTGCCGATATCGCTGAGGATCACCACGTCGTAGGCATTGAGCTGCTCGGCGGTGGTAGGAAACTCGGCCGGAGCAAGATGATTGGGCAGGTGCGTAAAGTCCCAGCCCCCGGCCTCCAGCGCCGCTTGCAACCAGCCATGCCCCGTGGCATAGGCCGTCGTCGTAAAGGAATCAAACCCCTTCTGGTGAATGGTGTGCATCACCCACGATTCACCGGCCAGAAGCACCCGTTTCCCACCTGCCACGCCGCTGACCTCCGTCCCCTTGTTCTGTGAGTCGTTCCAGCCCGGAAAGCACCTCCCCTAGCATACAGGGGCAGCGCCAACCGGGCGGAAGCCCAGCGACAGCCGCGGTCGCTACGCGACTTCGCTGATCTTGCCGGTCTTGACGTCGTAGATAAACCCACTGACCAGAATGTCGTTCGGGATAAGGGGCGAATCGCGAATGATCTTGACATCCTCCCGCACGCTGTCAGCGACATCACTAAAAGGCAGGAAGTCGATGTGGGTGGCATCGGCGCCAAGCTCGTCGCGCACGATGTCGTAGAGTGTGGGATTGTCGAAGGTCAACATGCCGCAATCGGTGTGGTGCAGCACGATGATCTCCCGCGTTCCGAGTAAGCGCTGCGAGATCACGAGCGACCGGATCGCGTCCACCGCCCGGCCGCCCGCGTTGCGAATAACATGGGCGTCGCCTTCCTCCAGCCCCAGCACGCGGGCCGGGTCCAGACGAGCATCCATGCAGGCCACCACCGCAAACTTGCGGCCCGGCGGCATGGGCAAGCTTCCCTTGTCAAAGGTATCTGCGTAGAGATCGTTGGCAGCGCGAACTTCATCCAGAATGGCCATGGTGTACATCCTCTCGTTGGCGTCGCAGAAAACAGATAATAGTGGATCGCCAACTCAAGAATAATCCACCGGCGGCCTGCTGGCAATCGGCCGCACGGGCACGAACTTGCGACAGCCCGCAGCTCAACCGTTCAGCAAGAGATGACTTCTCCGATGTGCCTGGTGTCATTCCGCCTGATCGTGGCATCTCGAACGAGGTCGAGGCACGCCAATAGCACGCGCGATGGTCGCCTCATTCGCCGTGCGCCGCACCCCGCCTCACGTACTGGAGGTCGCGGGCTGAGCCCCGTGGAGGTCAGTCCGGCTTGCCAATCACCGTGAACGAAGGCGGGAACAGGTCATCGGGCGCGCGGCGCCGGTAGTCCCGCGCGGTGTACGCCCGCTTGTACGCCTCGAAATACTGCTGGGCACGTTGACGCATCGCGGCCTCATCGATGCCGGGGATACGGCCGTCTGCCATCACGGTGCGGCCATTGATGATCACCGTTCGCACCTGGCGGCCGTTCGTGTTGTAGAGCATGGTGCGAATCGGGTCGTCGATGGGGCCACTCCGCAATTCGCCCAGGTCGACCACCGTGATGTCGGCCTTTGCGCCCGGCGCCAGGCGGCCGAGGTCGTCGCGACCGAGCGCCCGCGCGCCACCCAGGGTCGCCGCGCGAAAGAGATCGGCCGCGCTGCTGGCCGCCTGATTGCCTGCTGCGTGCTTGCCGAGGTTACTCCCGTAGTCCATGACCCGGATCATGTCCGGTGGAAACGTATCAGTGCCCAGGGCGATGTTGATGCCGAGTTGCCGGTAGCGGTCGAACGAGTCAAGGATTTCGCCGTGCCGAATGCTGATCAGCGGGCAGTGGATCACACTTGCCTGATGCGCACGCAACCGGTCCAGGTCACGCGCGGCAGCGGCGCCGGCTGCGTCTGTTCCGAGCGTCGTCGCGTGCGGAATGAGCGTCCGCGGTCCAAGGAACCCAATCTCGTCCAGCAACTCCAGCGGGCGCTTGCCGTACCAGGCACGCAGAAACGCAACCTCCCGCGTTCCCTGGGCAGCATGCAGACGCACCGGGCAAGCCAACTCGTCACTGTAGGCCCTGGTGCGACGAAGCACGTCGAGCGTGTTGGTTTCGATGCGCGCGGGCAGGAGCGCCCCGCGAATCAGTCCGCCATGCGCGCCGTCGAAATCGCGAATGAAGCGTACGGCGTCCCTGAGTCCAGCCTCGCCCCGCGCTTCGTTCCAGAGGACATCGGGGGCGCCGTCGGCCCGGGTGACCGTCACGCCGCCGCGATAACTCGGTCCGAGATACATCCGCAGGCCCAGATCCGCCGCGAGGTCCGCAGTCGCGGCGAACTCCTCGTAGGTCTCGGCCCAGGCCCGGTAGGTTTCTGCCGCAATGGGCATCGCGGTCGTGATGCCATTCAGGATGAGTTGCACCAGCGCGTAGCGTCGCTTGAAGACCTCGTCCGCGAACGAAAACGTCTCCCGCCGCTCCGCGTGGAAGTACTCCTCGGACCACTGCTGGCCTCGTTGCTGCTCAGGCGCCAGCCAGGTATCGAGAATGGCGTGGTCGATGTCGGCGAGCGCGTCGAGGTCGATAAAACCAGGCGAGATAACGGCGTCACCGTAATCATGCGAAACATCGACCGGGCCGGGATAGCCGTGGCCAACGAAGGCAATCGTCTCCCCTTCGTAGATCACCTCGCCGCCAGGGTAGATCACATGATCCCCGCCGACAAAGCCGATCACGAAGCGCCCGGTCAGCCTGGTTTTCATCCGCGCTCCTCACCGGTGGTCGCCCCGGCACAGCCAGAGGCGACTGCGCCCACGGCCACGGCAACCCCTCGCCCGGCACGCGACCGTCCGGGCGAGGGGTGGGGCCTGTGAAGGCGTCTACTTCGCGGCGTCTTGCAGGTAGCGCAGCGCCACGTTGACCATCGACTCCATGCCGATGGCCATGCTGGCCTCATCCAGGTCGAACTTCGGGTGATGGTGTCCCCAGATCAGGCCACGATCCGGGTTGTTGCTGCCCACGAACCAGTAGGCGCCCGGCACCTCCTCCAGGAAGTAGGAGAAGTCCTCGGCGCCCATCATCAGGGCCGGGGTCTCCACACCCTCTTCGCCGACGACCCTGGCCGCTTCCTCGCGCACCAGTTCAGCCATGGCCGGGTCATTGACCGTGGCCGGGTAGCCCCGCGTGTAGGCGTAGTCGATCTTCGCGCCCAGCGCCTCGCCGATCCCGGCCGCAATCTCCCCGATCCGCTTTTCGAGCAAATCACGGTTTTCTGGCGTAAACGTCCGCACCGTGCCGCCCATTTCGGCCGTGTCCGGGATCACGTTGAAGGCCAGGCCGCCCTTGAAGTACCCGACGGTCACCACCGCCTCTTCCGACGGATTGATGGTGCGGGCGACGAGCGTCTGCAGCGCGGTGATGATCTGCGCGCCGATCACGATTGGGTCAACCGTCTCGTGCGGGCTGGCGCCGTGCCCACCCTTGCCGTTGATGGTGATGACAAAGCGGTCCGCCGCCGCCATAGCCGGGCCGGAGCGCACGTTGATCTTGCCGACCGCGCTGTGCTGGTCGATGTGAATGCCGAACGCCGCATCGACCTTCGGATCCTCCAGTACACCCTCGTCAATCATCGGCCTGGCGCCGCCCGGCGGTAACTCCTCCGCTGGCTGGAAGAGCACTTTGACCGTGCCAGCAAACTCATCGCGGCGGTCCAGGAGCAGGCGCGTGGTGCCCAGCAACATGGCGGTGTGCGCGTCATGACCGCAGGCGTGCATAACGCCCGGATTCTGCGAGACATACTCCACCTGGTTCTCTTCCAGGATCGGGAGCGCGTCCATATCCGCGCGCAGCAGCACGGTCGCGCCCTCACCCGCCCTGGCGCCCCGGATCAGCCCGGTCACGCCGGTGCCTGCGATGCCTGTGCGCACGTCCTCCACACCGAGCGCGCGCAGGCGATCCGCCACGATGCCAGCGGTGCGGACCTCCTGAAACGCCAGTTCCGGGTGCTCGTGAAAGTCACGGCGGTCGGCGATGACGCCGGGCATGATCTCACCGATATCCTCACGCAAACGCGTTGTGGTAACCACGGATCCTCCTGATCAACGAGGCACAATCAACCAATCCATCCGGGCGTCACGATACCAGAGCGCGCGCCGTCAGAAGCGGGTACGCTGCGCAGCCGGTTGATCTGCCGCCGTGGGGAAGCCGCATGGACCTGAGCGGGCCGTTTGCCATTCCACCCTGGTTCGATTTCACCGCGACCTTCGTCTGGGCGCTGACGGGTGCGCTGATCGCCGCCCGCCGCCGCTACGACATCGCCGGCATCGTCTCCGTCGCGTTCGTGTCGGCGGCGGGCGGCGGCCTCCTGCGCGACGGCATCTTTCTCCAAACGAAGCCGCCGCTCTTCCTGCAATCCTGGGTCTACATGGCGCTCGTGCTGCTGGCCGCCTCGCTCGTTAACCTGGCCGGGAGCAGGATTCAGCAGATCCGGCATTTCGAGCGCACGATTGCGGTCATTGACGCGCTCGGCCTGGGCGCGTTCGCTGTGGTGGGGGTGCAGCTCTCGCTCCTGGCGGGGTTCACCATCCCGGCGGCCGCCTTTGTCGGGGTGGTCAATGCCGTGGGCGGTGGCGTACTGCGCGATGTCCTGGTCCGGCGGGATCCCATGATCTTCCTGCCCGGACCGCCAATCGCGCTGGCGGCGCTGACCAGTTGCGTCATCTACCTCGTCCTGATCGATTTCACCGGCATCGGGGAAATCGTGGCCGGCATCCTTGCCATCGCGGGGGAGTTCGCGTTGCGCACCGCTTCGCTGCGCTATGGCTGGAGCACCCGCGCGCCGCAGGGTTTTGATGCCGACCCGGATCAGGTGTAGCGGCTACGACCTGCGCGCTGCCCGCAGGCCGGGCAGCCGGATGATGACGAGACCGAGCATGGCCAACGCCCCGCCAATCAGTTTCAACGGCCCGAACGACTCGCCAAGCACATAGGCTGAGACAACTCCCGTCACAATGGGCACCAGGAGTTGCACCGAACTCGCCTGCGCCACTCCGCGCTTTTCAATGGCGAAGTTCCAGAGGATGTACGCGATGTAGACCGGGAAGATAGCCATGTAGACCACCGAGCCAAGGGCGAGCTGCGAAACGCCGCTCCAGTCCTGCCAGACAGCAAACGGCAAGGTAATGACCAGCACTGGCAGCCCACCCGCGACCACGCTCCACCCGGTGTAGGTGAACACCGGGTACTTGCGCACCAGTGGCCGGTTGATGATCCCGTAGATCGCGAACGACAACCCGGAGCCCATGCTGAGCAGATCGCCAATCAGGCCGCCGGATGCATCTCCCCGCTTGTCAATCAGGAAGATGACCACTCCCACCAGCGCCACCCCCAGCCCGATCCAGCCAGAACGCGGCGTACGCTCACCCATGATCGCCAGGATGATTACGGTAAACAGCGGCACCATCGCCACCAGCAAGGCCGAGGAAAAGGGCGAGGTGTGGCTGAGCCCAATAATGAAGAACAACTGGTAGACGCCGTAGCCGGTCAGGCCCGCGGCAATGAAGCGAGGGATATCGCGGCGGTTGATGTTCCGCCAGACGCCACGATCCACGGCCAGCATGATCACGATGGCCACCAGCATCATGATCACGAAGCGGCCAAAAAGGAACGCCAGCGGCGAGATCTCGGCGAAGGCGAACTTCGAGAAAATAAAGGTGCTGGCCCAGAGCAGGACGACAGCCAGTTGCGCCAGTTCCGGGGCAAACCGCAACAGCGGACTCGTGCTGCTGGCTGATCGATTCGTCGCCGTCACACACCTCACCGGCCATGCTTGATCACTGCGGGGGTGACGGCAGTCCGCTTCCCTCACGCCTTCAGGCGAAGCATGGTACTCAGCGCCCCATTTCTGGCGCGCCTTTGGCATACTCCGAAGGTTGTGTCACGTCGGCGTTCCAGTCGGAACGCATTCAGGATCAGGAAGCACCATGGAAACGCAACACGCGGGGCCAAACCCCCTTTGTGAAATCGGCCGCACGCATCCGCGCGACCGGCACCGCATGAAGCCCCTGGAGGGGCACCCCGGCATCTGGGAGTGCCCGCGCCACGACATGTACGCGACCATCGTGCCGCAGGAGGAGGCGGACAAGCTGGAGCGCGGCGACGCCTATCCTCTTCCCGATGGCGGCTCGGGCGTGGTCGTGCGGCACGGCGACGAGCGCGGCGGCGGCGTCATCCTGTACTACCGGGCCGAGGACTAGCGCGCGGTGCGCGCCCCCCGCCCCCAGCCCCGCGCCCAATGCGCGGGAGACGGGATTTGGCCGGCTCGTTGGGAGGAGCCATGCGGCGTTCGTCCGTCGCCGGCAACGCCCATGTCCGCGACCGCGAGCCCCGCTCCTGCGCATCGGGTGCGGAGTCGGGGTGCGGGCTCTGGGGCGCAACCACCGGCCCGCGCCCAGGATCTCCGTCTGCCAGCCGCGCAAGGCCGTTGGGAGACGCCTTGGGGTGCGGGCGCTTCGGCGCCCCGGCATCACCCATGAACGCAGCCCACCGCCCGCTCCAGCTGGCGTTCGATCTCAGCCACCACGCCTGGGCGACCGGCGACAAGGCAGCTCCCGCGCAGACGTTACTAAGCGCGCACGCGGCGGACGAGGCCGGGATCGACGCCATCTGGGCCAGCGAGGACCCGGAAGGGTGGGATGCATTCGCCCTCCTCGGCGCGTTGGCGACCGTGACGACGCACTGTCAACTCGGGACGAGCGTCACCAGCCCGTGGCCCCGCAATCCCAACCTGCTGGCGGCGTCGGTTGCCACGTTGGACCAAATCTCCGGTGGCCGCGCGGTGCTGGGGCTGGGGCGCGGCCAGGTGGAGTGGCACCGGGATGCCCTTGGCGTCCAAACCGGGAGCCCACTCACCGCCCTGCGTGAGACCATCACACTGCTCCGGTCCTGGTGGCAACCACCCCACCGTGCTTCATCACCGCCTGACAGCCACTTCCACATTGGAGATTGGGAGCGCTCCACCGGGCCACTCCACCTCCCGCCGATCTACGTGGCCGCCGCCGGTCCACACACGCTCGGGCTGGCGGGTGAACTCGCCGACGGCGTGATCTTCAACGTGCTGACATCCGAGAGCGCGCTGCGCCAGAGCATCCCGCTCGTCAGGAAGGCAGCCCTCGCCGCCGGCCGCGATCCTGACGCCCTGGCGGTCATCCTGCGCACCGAGGTCACGGTTACCGGCGACGACGTCAGCGAGCGAAAAGCGCTGTCGCGAGCCAGATCGGTTTTCGCCCTGCTGGCGGCTCTTCCCGGCATGAGCCGCCTGTACCAGGTTCCCGGCCACGACACCGCCGCGATCATCTCGCGCGTTCGCGCCGCGATGCACACGGAGGAGGTCCTGGCCAGCGGCGGTGGCTTCCCCGCCCTGCGCCGGGCCGGCGACCTGGCAACTGCCCGCGCGGCCATCCCCGATGCCTACATCCGGTCGCTGGCGCTGGTGGGGAGCATCGAGGACCTTGCGCCGCGCCTGGCAGCCCTGCGAGACCTGGGCGTAACCTGCGTCAGCGTGGCGCCCCCGGCTGACGCCGGTTCGCTGGCAGCGTGGCAACAGACGCTCACAAGGTTGCGGGCAATCAGCGGGTAAGCCGCCTCAACGCAAGTAGCCAGAACCAGGCTGAGAATCCCGGCTTCACCGGTCGCAAAGGATCAAGGCTACCGCCCTCTTCCGCGTGTCATCCTGAGTGGCGCGTCAGCGGGCAGTTGTCGCGTATTTCGCCTCCCCGTTTGTCATTCTGAGCCAGTACAGCGTATTGGACTTGACCTGCCAGGCAACAAGCCCGTGTCTCGAGCGCAGTCGAGAGACCTCGTCTGACGCCGAACGAGTCTCTCGACTCCGCTCGAGACACGATTCCCGGCGGCCCACCTTCTTTGCACACTGCTGTAGGTGAAGCATCCCGTTGTCTGACCCCATGCGTTGCCTGACGACTCCTCAATGACGCACCACTGGGCGTATGCGTGTCATCCTGAGCGAAGTCGAGGGATCTCGTTCCCGGCCGTGAGGCTCTGAGGCCGCCGCGAAGCGTGGGCGCGGGTATCGGTGTCGGGCGGTGGGGCGGCCGAAATCCCTCGACAAGCTCGAGGTGACACCTGTGGTGCGCGGTGGAGGGGGGAACCAGCGGGGCCGCGGGGCCTTTGCCCCGACGAGGTCCTTCGACATCGCTCAGGACACCGCGCAGGGATGGGCGTCCACTGGCAACCGAGACGCCAAAAGGAGCGCAAAGAGCGCGCTCTTCAGCGGCGGCTGGCCCGGGCTTTCGTTGCTCAACCCTGCTGCGAAAGCCGCAAGGCAGTCCGCATCTTGATCCGGGTGGCCGGGCTGCGGAAGAGCACGAACGCGCAAATGCCCAGGCCCAGGAAGCCGAGCGTCATCGGCAACGCGCCCATTGCCGCGTGGTACGCGGCTTCAATGTCCGCGAGGTTCGCGCGGAAGATGTACCCCAGGAGCAGCGGTACGCCTGCCCAGATCAGCGCGGCGATGGCCGAACCCATCACGAAGTCACGCAGCTTCAGGCCAATCAGGCCCGCGCCGACCGTCGTGCCCATGCGCACAAAGGGAATCAGGCGCAGCACGGCAATAGCCGCCACATCCCGCCCGCCCAGGCGACGCTGCCACTGCTCGAAGCTGGCCTGCACCCGTGCCTGCCGGTCGCTGGCAATCCGCGCCAGCACCTTGACGCCGCCAGTTCGCGCGATGCCGTGCAACACCAGCGTACCGCCCAGCTCAGCCAGGGCCATCACCAGGATGACCGGCGCCAGCATTTGCCACGAGGGAACCAGGTAGGCCCCCGTGAAGAGCATGATCAGCTTCACAGGCACGCCCGTGGGAACGCCGGTTGCGGAGACGAACATGACCAGGGTCACAATTGGCAGGCCGTAGCCCATCAGGGCGCCGAGCAGTCCAGCTTCGATGGCGGACCCCCTTAACCTGAACATACATTGGCGTAGGGGATCAGGATAGCTTTGCGCGATCCTCGGACACCGGCACGACCGGCGCATTATTCCGGCACGATGGTGCATCAGCCGGGAGCCCCGCGCCCCGCCGCGCCCGCTGCAACAGGCTGGCGCGGATGTCCCCCACCCCCGGCAGCGCGCGAAATGGCAGCAGCCAGGAGTACGCCGATTGCAGCAGGGGCACGCTCCCCGGGACGGGCACTGGTCGTGGGCGCGCCACGGCCACCGTCCGCCGTTCGCGGATAGCGGCCACCAGATCTTCGGGGGCGGAACCGGGGAAGAGGGTGGCCTGTGCGCCGATCTGGCCGGGCAGCAAGTGGCTGTCGCTGTTGCCGAGCACTGCCAGTTTGTACTCGCGGGCAGCCCGTTCGATGCCCGCGGTCCGCCGGCCGTTGCCGCCGAAGGGAAAGCGCGACTCAATGGCGTCCGGCAGCAAACCGGCGCGCGCCATCTTGCGCAGTTGCTGCCGCCACAAGCCCGGCAGCGGGTGGACGAGGATGACGATGCTGCCCGGCACGCGCCGCGCCCACTGCATGATCTCCAGCAATGGCGTGTCACGCGGCGGTATCTCGTCCGGCAGTTCCTCCGGGAAGAGCACGCCCAGGTGGACGATACGCCCGCGCGCCGAAATCTCAACGCCGGGGATCACATGCCGCGTTCCCTCAGGGTCCGCCGCCTTCCAGCGGCGCACCGTCTCCAGGTGATCGTGATCCATGATGCCGAGCACCGCCACGCGCTGCTCCTGCGCCGCCGGCAGCCACTCGTGCGGCTCCAGCAGGCCATCGCTACCACTGGTGTGCAGGTGGAGGTCAGCCAGCGAGTGGCCCTCGGGGATCTCTAGTGGGGCGTCGATCCAGAGGTCAGTCAGCATTGCCCACTGCCCGAGGTTGCGGTCGATGAGATCCTGCAGCGTACCCGCCATGCGCGTCATGGCCTCCGCGACGGAGCCCGTTGGCTCCTGCGGCGGCGCAAGCGTAATCTTCATGCGGCGATCGCGCGTCCAGGAGGCAATCGTTGGCACGATCAGCGCGTTCGAGGCGCGCGCCAGGCGCACGGGGCCGAGAGGCATCTTGATCGTACTGTCGAAAAAGGGCACGTTCAGGGAAGGCGTCGGCGTCGGCTCGTCCACAAGCAGCACCACGATGCCATTGTTCTCCAGCACGCTGCGCAGCTTCTTGGCCATCACCTGCGGCTGCTCATGAACGGAGATGACCGTGACCCCAACTTCCGTGAAGTAGCGCAGGAACCAGTCCATGAGCGCCCCGGAACGGAAGGGGCGGAACATGCGCACCACGATCGCCAGTTCGCCCTGGAACCCGCTGGCCGCCAGCCAGCGCTGCGCCATCAGCCCGAGCATGGTGTACGGCCCGGCGTGGCCCGAAATGATGATCAAGCCACGGTTGCCCAGATGCGGCCGCACCTCGTCCAGCCCCTCGATGATCAGGCTGGATTCATCCGGCAGGCGGTGCGCGCCCCGCAGGGTGCCAATCACCGTGCGGAGATGGGAGGCGATTTGCTGGGAGCCGATCCACCAGGCGCGAACGGGGTTTGGCTGGCGGCCCACCCGTGCGTGGCGAACGTTGTTAAGCACCTCGCGGCGGCGTTTGGTGAACATCGTCACGACGCCGCCGATGGTGGCGACCGCGCTCCAGAAGCGCCACGGAATCAGCCAGGTGATCCGCGCCAGCACGACCACCACGGCCAGCACAATCCTGTCCATCAGGGGGGAAGCAGCGTCTGCCTCCGGTGAAGTCTCGGTCGCGGCCAATCTACGTACTCCAGGCGACGGGTCCTGGCGGCAAGTCAGGTTCAGGAAAACTCAGCCGCGCCAGCGGGCGAGTATACGCCTACGGCTCCAGGATGCGGTCGGCGCGGACGAAGGTAAACCCCTGCTCGCGCAGGTAGGCGATCATGGTGGGTAGCGCCGCGTACGCTTCCGACTGCCCACCCACGTGCATCAGCACGATACGCCCCGGCTGCGCGGTGTAAATGCAGTTGTTGAGAATCTCCTCGGCCGTCGCGCCAAGCGAATCGCGCGTATCACAACTCCAGAGCAGAACCTTCGTGTACCCGATGGCCGCCAGGTCCCGCAGAGACTGCTCGTCGTAATCGCCGTAGGGCGGCCGGAACCAGGGCTGCAACTGATAGCCGCTCAACTCCAGCACGGCCTGCTCGGTCAGTTGCAACTCCTGCCAGCGCTCCTCGGTGGTGAGCGGCGCAGTCTGGGTAGTCACGCCCGTGAACGAGGCGTGCGTCCAGGAGTGATTGAAGAGCATGTGCCCCTCGTCGATCATGCGTTGCAGGAGGTCCGGGTTTTCCTGCGCCCACTGCCCCATGATCCCGAAGCTGGCCTGGATGCCCTCGGCCTGCAACAGATCCAGAATCTCCTCGGCGTAGCCGCGATCCGCGCCTGCATCAAAAGTCAGCGCAATCTCATAGCGGCCCGTTTCGCCGTACTCGTACACCTGGGCCAGGCCGGAATCGGCGCCCGCATCGGCAACGGGCAGCGCCGTGGGCGCAACCGTAGCCGGGATGGCGGTCGGCGGGATCGCCGTCGCGGTCGGTGGCACGGGGGTGGCCGGGGGCGGCGTCGCGGTCGGCGGCAGCGGCGTCGCGGTCGGCGGCAGCGGGGTTGCCGTGGGGGCCGGGGTGGCCGTGGGCAGGGCCGGTGGCGCGGCAATTCCGCACCCACTCAGCAGGACCAGGAGCGCCAGCCCCAGACACGCCCGGGAGACGTTGCCCCGGGCCAGGAACCACCTTGGAACACGAACCATGAGCCGGAACCTACTCCTCTGCGACACCTGCCTCGAACCGGCTCAGCCGCAGCAGCGAGATATCGTGCGCGGTCTCGCCACGGCTGGCGAGGTCAGCCAGCACCTCGCCTATCACCGAAGCGAACTTGAACCCGTGGCCCGAGCAGGGCGACGCCACAATAACGCGGTCATCCCCCGGCAGGAGATCCACGATGAAATGCTCATCCGGCGTGTTCGTGAACATGCACGTGCGGAGCGCCAGCGTTGAGCCGTTTCCGCGTGGAAAGTAGCGACGCGTCGCTTCGCGCAGGACCGCTTCGTCGGCAGCTTCCGCCTCCCGCAGGGAATCATCCGGGTTCACGTGCTCCAGCCGGTGGTGATAGAGCCCGATCTTGAAGCCGGGCACGTCCCACTCCGGAAAGCCGTAGAAACGTCCCTCCGGCGCCATCAGGTTGAAGACCGGGAAACGTTGCGGTGCAAAGAGGGCCCGCTCCAGCGGGGCGAACCAGCCAAGCACCTGCCGCTCGGGCACCGCCAACCCACGTAACTGCGGGACAAGGGCGCCCATCCAGGCCCCGGCGGCCAGCACGAGCCTGTCGGCCTCGTAGGCGCCGGTCGCCGTCCTTACCCGCACGCCGGAATCGCCCGATTCCCAACTCAGGACCCGCTCACGGGCGTGGATCTCCGCGCCAGCCGCGAGCGCGCCGTTGACGTGCGCGCTGATGCACTGCTCCGGCAGCAGGAAGCCGCCCCGCGGCTGGAACAGCGCCAGGTGATCGGGCGGGAGTTGGTAGCCGGGGTAGCGGTGGGTGAGTTCCGCCGACGTGAGCACCTCATACGGGAGATCCCACTGCTGGCAGGACTCCAGCGAGCCGGTAAACACGATCTCGTCCGGGCTGCTGGCGTCAACGGTGCCCGTGACCTGTAGCAGCGCCCGACCGCTCTCACGCGCCAACTCGTCCCAGAGGTTGAACGCGCGCAGCAGCAGCGGCACGTACGACGGGTGCTCGTAGTAGGCCAGCCGGATGATGCGCGTGATGCCGTGGGAGGAACCCATGGCGTGCGGGATGTCGTAGCGCTCCAGGCCGAGCGTGCGCAGCCCCCGTCGCGCCAGGTGGTAGCAGGCGGAAGAGCCCATGCCGCCAACCCCGACCACAATCACATCGTAGCGGCGTGTCACAATCCCCTCCCTGCCCGAGGTGAGCGCGTGCGAACAAGGGTAGCGCAGACAGGGGTGAGATCGTCTGATGCGCCTGACCGTTCTCGGCGGCAGCGCCGCCAGCCCGAACGCCGGGGCCGGGTGCGCCGGCTTCCTGGTGCAGTGCAGCGACGCCAGCGTCGTGCTCGACCTGGGGCCTGGCACGCTTCAGGAGCTGCGCCGGCACGCGGACTTCCGCACGCTCTCGGCGGTGATCGTCTCCCATATGCATGTCGATCACATGCTCGATCTGATCGCTCTGCGCCACGCCCTTGCCTACAATCCGATCCCGCCCCCTGGCCCAGTGCCGGTCTGGCTGCCACCCGGTGGAGCGACCTTGCTGGCGCAGGTCACTGCTCCCTTCGATCTCTGCGACGATCCCGGCACCTTTTCCTCAACCGTGACCGTTCAGGAATACGACCCGGCGCACCCACTTCAGATCGGCGACCTCGAGGTGCGTTTCCAGCGCACCGTGCACATCGTGCCCGCGTGGGCTATGCGCCTCTGCGCGCCCGAAGGCGACCTCGGCTACACCGCCGACGGCGGCCCCACCTCCGGCTGGGATGACCTTCTTGGCGGCGTGCGCGTGCTGATCGCGGAGGCCACGCTGCTGGAGCCGGGCGAGCGGCCCATGGCGCAGCGCGGCTCCCTCACCGCAACCGAAGCGGGCGAACTGGCGCACCGCTGCGGCGCGCAAACACTGCTGCTGGCCCACCTGTGGGAGGAACGGGGGTTCGAAGCGGCCCGGCGCCAGGCGGCCTCGGCCTACCCAGGTGAGATCGTGCTGGCCCGGCCCGGAGTGTCGTTGCAGTGGTGACGGTCGCCGGGCGTGATCGGCGAAAGGCGTACACCGGGTCACGAGAGACCTGGCAAACGTCATGTCTTGAGCGAAGCCGAGAGACCTCGTTTCGCCGCGCTCCGCAGCCAGATCCTTCAGCTTCGCTCAAGACACGACGTTTGCCGAAGGCCAGTTCACCAGCACCCCGTTGCAGGTTGCCCGTAACGGGGTGCAGAGGTCGAGTGCAGTCCGCTATCCGCTACACCTGACAGACCTGGCCCGGCGCCGGGCAGGCGCCGCTGATCGTGCCGGCGCACTGGGCATTCAGCGGCAGGTTGTCGCACACCAGAGCGCCCGCTTCAACCGTCACGCTCCCGGTGTACGCCCGAATACCCCCGCCATCTGAACCGGCAACGTTTCCGGTCACACGTGCCCCGCTGCGCACGTTCACTGTTGAGTAGCTGGCCCCAATCCCTGCGCTGAGTGTGGCGGTGTTGCCGATCACCCTGCTCCCCGATTCAAGCGTCAATGTTCCGTACCCGATGGAGATTCCACCGCTGAGCGCGTTGCCCTTGTTGGCGTCTTCCGGGGCGGTCCCACCGACGACGCTGCCATCCTGCAGGATGATCGTGGAGCTCGACGCGTAGATGCCACCGACATCGCTCGTGCCCTCGTTCCCGCTGATTCGGCTCCCGGAGCCAAGCGTCAACTGGCAGCCAAAGAGTTGGATTCCCCCACCATGGGGCGCCGTGTTGTTGGAAATTCGGCTGCCGTCGTGCATGGTCGTGACGGAGTCCTGCCAGGCGTCGAGTCCGCCGCCGCTGTCGGTCGCCGTGTTCTCCCGGATCACCGCGCCGTCGAACATGTTGAGCGTCCCGAAGTTCGCTACGCCACCGCCGTGCAGCGCCTCGCACTCGGACACTACGACCCGGCGCATCTCGAGCGTGCCGTCGTTGCGAATGCCGCCACCCCGGTTGTCCGCCCCGAACGCCAGCCCTTTCCGAATCGTCAGGTCCTCGAGCTCAACTGCCGCGTTCGCATCGTCGATCCACAGCACGCGCACAGCGTCGTTCCCATCGAGGATCGTCTGACCCACACCCGCTCCCCGCAGCGTCATGTCATCGCTGACAGTGACGGTGGCCGTGATATTCCATGTCCCGGCGCAGAGGGTCAGCGTCTCACCAGGAGCAACGGCGTCAATCGCCGCTTGCAGCGCGCTTGTCGTCGTCACCGGCAGGCAGCCGCACACGCCGCAATCCACCGTTTGCTCGCAGTTGTTCACAACCGAGCCGCACTTCTCGTTACAGGTCGCGCTCCTGGCGTCGGGGATGCAGCCCGGGCACTTCCCCGGTGTGGCGCCCTGCTTTCGCAGCTTTTTCGCCTTCTTCTTCGTCGCGGAGACGGCCTGACCATTCAGGCAGAAGGGTTTCTTCTTCGCTTTCTTCTTCTCAGCCTGGGCGCCGCCGCGACGCTTGCGCCGGGCGGCAGTTTCGCCCGCGAGCAAGCCGCCGGCGCCGACAAGCGGCAAAGTGGCCAGAACCCGTGCCAGGGGACGACGGCCCGCAAGACGGGCGAGGGACTTGCTGAGGTGGTCGAAATGTGGGGCATCCATGTCAGGTCCTTTCTCTGGAGAGAGACGAGAACCAGGCTCAATCGGCGCGCATTCAGGACGGGCATGTGAGCGACCACGCCGAGATGCGGTCGTTGCTGAGGTCCGCGACAAGGGCAGTCAGTCCATCAGCGGGAACCGCCACGCCCATCGGCTCCTTAAACTGATTGGAGCCAGCACCGTTCTTGCCGAAGGTCGTCTGATTCTTCCAGGCGACGCTGGCGGCATTCGGCCGTGTCCAGACCGAGATGCGGTTATTCCAGTAATCCGCGACCCAGATCTTGAGTCCATCCGCAGAGACCGTCACCCCCATGGGACGCTGGAACCGGCTCGGGCCAATGCCCTTCGTCCCGAAGGTGGTGTGATTCGTCCAGTTGGTACTGCCGGTATCCTGCCGGGTCCAGACCGAAACGCGGTCGTTGCCCTTATCCCCGACCCAGGCCGTCAGCCCATCGGCAGAGATCGCCACGCCCATAGGGCGTTGGAGCTGATCGGGGCCGGCGCCACTGGTGCCGAAGGTTGCCTGGTTCGCCCACACGATGCTTCCGGTATCCGGCCGCGACCAGACCGAGATGCGGTCGTTGTAGGTGTCTGCAACGAGGACAGTCAGCCCGTCAGCCGAGACCGCCACGCCAAATGGGTCATTGAATTGATCGGGGCCAGCGCCTTGTGTACCGAAATTCGTCTGGTTCGTCCAGTCCGTGCTGCTGACATTTGACCGCGTCCAGACCGAAACACGGTTCAGGAAATCCACGACGCAGACCATTCGCCCATCACCGGACACGGCCACGTCATGGGGCTCGATGAACTTGTTAGCGCCAAGGCCGTAGCCGCCGAAGGTCGTCTGGTTGGTCCAGTCGGCGCTGCTGGCACTTGAGCGGGTCCAGACGGAAATGCGGTGATTGATGGAGTCCGCGACCCAGGCCGTCTTGCCATCGGCGGAGACCGCCACACCAGTCGGATTCCTGAACTGCGTGGAGCCAGGGCCGTCCGTGCCGAAGGTTGCCTGGTTCGTCCAGGCAGTGCAGCCACAGTTTCCACAATTGACCTGTGTGCCGCAGTTGTTCACGACCTGCCCGCACTTCTGGTCACAGGTCACACTCTCGGGGTCTGGCGTACAGCCCCTGTCGACACACGCGCCGTTTTGGCATGTCTGACCGCCTGGGCAGGTGCGCCCGCAGCCGCCGCAATGCGCGTTGTCAGTCTGCACATTCACGCAGGTGGCTTTCTTCCTCTTTCCCTTCCTGACTGTGCAGCGGGTCAGGCCACCTTTGCACGTCTTCTTCTTTTTCTTCTTATTCGCGAGCACATCCATTGGGGCAGCCGCCATGGCTGCCAGACCAGGCCCGGCAAACGACGCCAGGGTGCGGCGGGTCAGGCGCTTCGCAACGATGCGGGACAGGCGGTCAATGCTCTCGTGGTCCACAGTGCCCTCCAGGTGCGCATTTCAGGCGAACACATCGCCTGATTCTGGTCACCACGATATGGAGGGAAACAGGCCCGCACATCCGCGAAACCCGCCACAATTAGCGGGAATCAGGGCGATTCGCCCGGCTGGGGATTAACGTTTCGGGCAAGGTGTTAAAGCCGGCTGCTGACGGGGCGATCGCAGGGTCGCCGCCCGGCGCCACCGTATTGTTCGAAATCAGCGATCATTGCAGGCTGGTAAACGGCCAGGACACAGGAAAGGCTTTGGAGGTTGGCAAGCGCGAAGGCACGGAAGATCCAGGAACTACGTGAGGCGCGTGGCTACTCCGTCGAGGACGTGGCGCACCGCATGGGCGAGACCCCCGAGCGCGTGCGCGCCCTGGAGGCCAGCGACGAGGACCCGGACGAGGGCGTGCTCTCGCAGTACCTCGACACGTTGGGCATGTCGCAGGATGAAAAACGCCGGGTCTGGAGCGAAGAGAAGCACGGATAGGGCGTTGCGGGCCGGCGTGTCAGCCGGCCCGCTCGATCAGGAAGAAGAACGAGGTCCCTCGACAAGCTCGAGACGACACGTAGGCCGCCCGCTCGCTTGTGCGGCGTGGGAGAACGAGCACTCGACTTCGTTCAAGTCGACGCAGATGCGGCTCGCCCGCCTACGCCGCCTGGAAGCGTCGCAGGAAGGTGCGTAGCCGTTCGCTGCGGGGGGCGCCCAGCACCTCGGCCGGCGGCCCTTGCTCCACCACGACGCCGCCATCCATGAAAACCACACGGTCGGCCGCCTCGCGGGCAAACATGATCTCGTGGGTCACCACAATCATCGTCACGCCGTGGCTGTCGGCCAGATCCTTCATCACCGCCAGCACTTCCCCGACCAACTCGGGGTCCAGCGCCGAGGTCACCTCATCGAAGAGCACCACCTTCGGCTGCATGGCAAGTGCCCGCGCAATCGCCACCCGCTGCTGCTGGCCACCAGAAAGTTGCGCCGGATAGGAATCCGCCTTTGCCGCAAGGCCCACCCGCTCCAGCAGCTCGCGTGCCCGCCGTTCCGCCTCGTCCTTCGAAACGCCCAGTACCTTCATCGGCCCGAACGTGACATTCTTCAGGGCCGTCATGTGCGGAAAGAGGTTGAACTGCTGAAAGACCATCGCGGTCTCGGCGCGGACGCGGGCAATCTCCTTCTCCGGCGCCGGGCTCAGCTTGCCATTGCGCTCCCGGTACCCGACCAGATCGTTGCCTACGTAGATACGGCCATCATCGTAGGGCTCCAGGAAGTTGATGCAGCGCAACAACGTGGTCTTGCCGGAGCCGCTGGGCCCCAGGATGCAAACCACCTCGCCGCTGTGAACCTCCAGCGAGACACCCTTCAGCACTTCCAGGGAGCCAAAGCGCTTTTTGACGTTCTCGATGCGGACCATGGGCTGTGACTGAGACATGGCGATGCTACTTCCCGGTACTGCTGGCGCGCTCAGGCTGCCAGACCACGACTGGCGCGCCGCTCCAGCCAGACACCAAAGCGCGAGATTGCCAGATTCACGACGACGTAGATGGCCGCCGCCGTCAGGTAGAGCGGCATGGGGTTGCCCGTACGCTCGGCCACCTTGACCGTGGCGAACATGAGATCACTGACGCTGACGAGCACTACCAGCGAGCTGCCCTTCACCATCTCGACCGCCGTGTTCACCCAGGGCGGCAGGAGCACCGGCAGCGCCTGCGGCAGCACCACCCAGGCCATGCTCGGCCAGAAGGTGAGCCCCAACGCCCGGGCGGCATCAGTTTGCCCACGGGGCACAGAGGAAATGCCTCCCCGGATAATTTCGGAGATGTGCGCTCCGGCGAAGAGGCTGAACGCCACCACCGCCGCCTGGAAGCCGTCGATCTCCACATTGAGGGCGGGCAACCCGTAGAAGATGAGAAAGATCACCACCAGCAGCGGCGTGCCGCGAATGATATCCACGTACGCCCGCAGGACCGCGCGCAGCCAGCCAGGGCCATAAAGCAGGCCAATGCCGCCGAACAGCCCGATGGTGGTGCCAAAGAGGATAATGAGCGCCGAGAGCTGGAGCGTCACCGCCAGCCCGCGCATCAGCAGCCCGAAGTTGTCGACAACGACTTGCATGGCCCCTACACCGTCCACCGAATGCGCCGTTCGAGATAGCGCAGGATGCCCGCAATCAGGAAGCAGGTCGCAACGTAGAGCGCACCGGCCGTGGTCCACGCCTCGATTACCCGGAACGAGTTGGTGGAAAGCTCACGCGCGGTGAACGTCAGTTCCGGCACCGCGATAGCTGCCGCAAGCGACGTGTCCTTGAACAGGGAGATGAACGTATTGCTCATGGACGGCAACACCGTGCGGAACATGATCGGCATCGTCACGTACCGCGCCACCCCCCACCGGCTCAGGCCGAGCGATTGCCCGGCATCGAGATATCGCTTCCCCACAGCCAGGATGCCAGCGCGAAAAATCTCCGACAGATATGCCCCCGCATAGATGGCAAGCGCCACGATCGCCGATTGATCGCCATCCAGGATGAACTTGCGGGCAACGCTTAAGGGAATATCGTTCTCGTTCGCGAAGTTGATGGCGGCAATGGGCACGCCAAAATACAGCAGAAAGAGCAGCAGCAGCAGCGGCACGTTACGGATGATTTCCACATAGATTGTGGCCAGGGTCCGCAACGGCGTGATGTGCGAGGTGCGGGCAAAGGCCAGCAACAGCCCGATGACGCTGCCGATGCCCAGCCCAATCACCGCCAGCTTCAGGCCCAGGAGCAGACCCTCTACGAAGGCGGGCCAGTTATTGAGGATAACGTTCCAGTTCAGATCGTACACAGCGACTCAAGCGTGACGACGTGCGGGGCCAGCCACCCGGAGGTCGCCGGCCCCGTGCGATCAGGACAGTTCGGTGGGGAAGCCTGCGGGCGGCAACGTCAGGCTATCGCCGAAGTACCGCTCAAACGGTTCCCGGTACGAATCGAAATCGAGGCCGGTCATGGCGGAATGGAAAACGGTGTTCACGAAACCCAGCCAGGTAGGATCGCCTTGCTTTACCGCCGCAGCGTAACTGTGGGCTCCCCAGGGATCCGGCGCGAACTTGTACTTGTCGGGAAACTGCGCCGCGTACCAGCGACCGGTCGAATAGTCCGCCAGCGAGGCGTCAGCCCGCCCGGAGTCGATGGCCAGGATCGTGTTGGCGTTGGAATCGAACTGCGAGACGACCGCATCGGGCACCCCGCGGTGCACCAGATCCTCGGCGTAGACGTTCTGGAGCACCGAGACCGTAATCCCCTTGCCCTGCACATCGGCGATGGAGTTGAACTCCGAGCCGGCAGGGAACATCAGCGTCACCGCCTCCCGGTAGTACGGAATCGTGAAGGCGACGAGCTGGGCCCGGTCACGCGTGACACTCATGAACTGAATCGTGATGTCGATCTTGTCCGACACCAGGTTCGGGATGCGGGCATCGGCGGCCTGCACCACGAACTCCACCCTGGTGGGGTCCTCGAACAACGCCTGGGCCAGGATACGGCCCATTTCAACGTCCATCCCCACCAGCGCGCCACTTTCATCCTCGAAATGCCACGGTGGGTTCGTAGAACCCGTGCCAACCAGCAATGTACCCCGGTCCAGCACCCGGTTCAGCAGACTGTCGCCCCCGCCTTGCGCCATTGCTGGCGCACCCAGGCCAGCGCTCGCCGCCGCCACGGCAGACATCGCCGCGCCGGTTCGCAGGAGCCCACGCCGGTTCGCCCGCGAGATGAATGCGCGCGAGAGACTCATGTTCGCCTCCTTGCCCGAAATCTGATTTGTCTGCAACTACCGCAGCACCGGGGACTGAAGGGCAGTCTATGAAAGGGGCAAGGGGCTGTCAATTGCACTGACCCGGACGAACACACCGCATTGCGGCACATGGCCAGGGCCACCGGGACACCCCGGTGGCCCTGGTCAGCGATACGCTACTGGAACTCCACCGGGTACCCGGCTGGAGGCGGCGCGAGTTCGACGCCGAAGTTCTCCTGGAACGCTTTCCGGTACATGTCGAAGTAGAGTCCCGCCAGATACTGCTGCATGGAGGTGTTGACCCAGTTCAGCCAGCGCTGATCGCCCGGCTTGACCGCAAACGCGTAGGTCTGCGGCTGCCAGGAATCGATGGCAACCTTGTACTGGTCTGGCGCCTGGGCAGCCTTGTACTGCGCTGTGGACAGGTCGATGGCTGTCGCATCGACACGGCCGGAATCGAGCGCCAGCACCGAGTTGGCCACCGAATCAAAGGTGGAGACTTCCGCATCGGGCACGCCATTGTGAACCATGGACACGGCGTCAGCGTTCTCCAGGATGGCGATCCTGGCGCCTTTGCCGGTGATATCCGCCGTGCCCGTGTATGGCGAGTCCGCCGGCAGCAGCAAGGTCACGGCCTCTCGGTAGTAGGGCACCGTGAACTCCACCTGCTGCGCCCGCAGCGGGGTGATGGTCATGAACTGGCAGACGATGTCAATCTTGTCCGAGACCAGGTTCGGGATCCGAGCGTCGGACGCCTCAATCACGAACTCAAGGTATTTGGACCACTCGGCGCGGTCGGCAAGCTGCTCCGGAGTAAGCTCAAACAGGCCGTGCGCCAGCATCTTGGCCATCTCGATGTCGAAGCCCACGAGCTGCCCTTCGGCGTCCTCGTAGTGCCACGGCGGGTTTGTGGAGCCAGTGCCCACCACCAGCTTGCCGCGATCCAGCACCTGCTGCAGCCGGCTCTGGCCGGCATCCTGCGCGCGCACAACCGGAGCCGCCAGACCACCCGTGACCACGGCGGCGCCAGAAAGCGCGGCGCCGCCCTTCAGGAATCGTCGCCGGTTCGTGTGTTCAGAAGAACCTGACATCACGACGTTCTCCTTCGCCTCTTCTCGCCATTTTCCCTGCACCTCGCGCCGGACGGCGCGGGGATGACAACCTGTGGAGCATATCGCAAATCGCCCCTGGTCGCAGACTCCGGAACCGGGCGCGCCAGGCGTGCCCCCCTTCGACAGGTACTGACACCACGTCCAGGCGAGTTGCGCTCATTCTGTAAAGATTGTTTGGTGAGCCATTGATACTGCTCAGGTTGGCTGGTGATTGACGGAGACCCGGCCTGCTTTCATGTGTCCACAATCAGACGGGAGTTGTCCGGCGCCAGGGAGCGTTTCTCGTACGGTGTTCGCACGCGCGTGCCCGTGAACAGCAAACGCGACGGCGCCTGATCACGGTCGCCGGAGCTTTCGCAGCCATGCCGGGGGTATCGCTGACCCCGGCAGGCGCCGGCGCCAGACGCCGCCGGGTCATGGGCGAACACAACATTCGCGGCGCCAGGGCCATCATGTGCATCAAGGGCAAGACGCGCCGGGCGCCGAAGAAGAAGCGCAAGAAGTATCTGCAGCAGGGCGCCACGCGCGGCAAGTGCCCGCGCACGTGCACGCCAGTTTGCACGCCGGGAATCTGCGGCGACGATAGCTGCGGCGGAACCTGCGGCTGCACGGACAGGACGATCTGCGTTTGTGGCGCCTGCGAGGTCTGTGACATTGCTTGCACCAGCGGCGACAGCGTCGCGTGCGGTGAAGCGCTCTACGTGGCGATCGCCAGCGGCGGCACGATTCTCGTCTGTCCCGGCGAATATGAAGGTCAGTTTCCATTGACGGAGGATGTCGAGATCATCGGCGCAGGCTCCGGTGACAACCCGGCCACCAGCACGATACTCGTCGGCGCCGATGGCCTTGGATCCGTCGTTCCGGTGACGATTGCAGTCACTGCCCGGCTCGCGTCCCTGCGCGTCACCGGCGGCAACGGGAGTTTGTCGAACAGTGGCGGAGTCAACATCAACAACGCCGGCGCGGATGTCAGCATCGAGGACTGTGCGCTGGTCGGGAACAGAGGGAACTACGGCGGCGGAGTATCTGTCTACAGGGGAGCACCAGCCATAACAGGTAGCGACTTCAGCCATAACACGGCGGCTCACGGCGGCGGTATCGCCACTGCCACGTTGTCGACCATCGAATCCACCACTATCACGAACACGGCGCTCGGCGGAGCCGGGACCGGCGGGGGCATCTACCAGTTCTCTGCGGGCGCAACGATCAACAACGCGGCGACGGTCACGAACAACAATCCAGACAACTGCGCCGGCAACAGCCTCATCTGCTAGCAGGCACACCAGCAGCACTCACGCGCGGCAACCCGGCGACCAGGAACTCGCCGGGTTGCCTTGCGCGCTTGCGCTCCACGCGCAAGCCTGCGCGCTGATACGATTCCCGGCCAGGGCAAGGAAGGGAATCAGAGGAGCACCACGTGGCGCCTGAACATGAACATAAAATCTACGATACCCTGATCACCGGTGGTCAGGTTGTCGACCCCGCCGCCGGGCTGGTGGGGCAGTACGACGTCGCTATCAACGACGGCCGCATCGCCACCGTCGAAGCGAGCATCGACCCGGCGACCGCGCGCGAGGTGATCGACGCCAGCGAGGGCATCGTCACGCCCGGCCTGGTCGATCTCCACACGCATGTCTACTGGGGCGCCACCTTCTGGGGCATCGAGGCTGACCCCGTGGCCGCACGGACGGGCGTCACTACCTGGCTGGATGTGGGATCGTCGGGCGCCTACTCCTGGCCGGGGTTCCGCCGCTACATCGCCGAGCCGAGCAAGACTCGCATCTACGGGCTGCTCAATCTCTCATCCATCGGCTTGATTGCGCCGACCTGGGAGTTTGCGAACCTCGACTACTGTGATGTCGATCTTGCCGAAACCATCGTCAACCAGAACCGCGATCTCATCCTGGGCATTAAGGCGCGCATCGACAGCAACACCACCCGCGGCGTCGGTATCCGGCCGCTCGAACTGGCCCGTGAACTGGCCGACCGCGTCGACCTGCCGCTGATGGTGCACATCGGGGGGGCGCCGCCTTCGCTCGCGGAGGTCTCGCATCTCCTCCGGCCCAGCGACATCCTGACGCACTGCTTCACCGGGCAGTCCATGCGCATCGTGGATGCCAACGGCACGCCCGACCCGGCCATTCTGGAACTGCATGACCGGGGCCTGGTGCTTGACATTGGTCACGGCACCGGCTCCTTCTCCTATGAGACGGCGGAAGCCATGCTGGCTGCTGGCGTGCTGCCCGATGTCATCTCCTCTGACATTCATCAGATGGCCATCCAGGGCCCCATGTTCGACCTGCCGACCACGCTCTCCAAGTTCCTGAACCTGGGCCTGAGCTTGCCGGATGTTATCGAACGCGCCACCTCTCGCCCGGCGAAGGCCATGCGCAAGCCGGAGCTCGGCACCATTGCACCGGGGAGTGTGGCGGACGTCGCCCTGTTCCGGCTCGAAGAAGGAGAGTACGTTTTCCGCGATATCCATATGAACGGGCGGCAAGGCAATGTGCGGCTGGTCAACACGTTGACCATGGTCGACGGCGAAGTCTTGCCACACCTCCCGGAGAGCCCGCTCCACCCCTGGGCCACCATCCCGGAGCACCAGCGCGGCGTCAAATGGCCGCACGAGGAGCAAATGGCCTGACCGCTCTGCGTTGACTGGACAAGGCGGGAGCGCCGCGACAGCTCCGCTCCCGCCAGTCCGCTGCGCATCGCCTTGCCGGGCATCCCGGGCGCCTACCCTTCCCCGGCTCGCACCGCGTCCCACAGCGTCGCCAGGGGCGGCGCGTCTGCGGTTGCGATACGCTGCAACCCGGCCAGCAGAGGAAACCGGCGACGCACGGCCGCGTCATCGCCCTCGCACACGCCGCGCGCGAGCTGGTACCCGAGCGAGGTGACTGCGAAGCCCTCCGTCGTGATGCCTGCTGCACTCAGGTCCTGCACGGCGTCGGCAGCAGCGGCGCCCGCGCCAATCCGCTCCCCCAGCAGGCGGTTGCGGCCAGTGGTGGCCGTCACCTGCAGGTCGCCCAGGCCTGCCTGCCCATCGACCGTCTCAGGTTGCCCACCCAGCGCTGCCACCAGGTTCCGCAGTTCGGCCATCACGCGCGGCAACAGGGCCGCACGCAGGTTGGCGTGCGGCTGCTGGCTCGCGGTCGCAGCGCCATCCACCATGCCAAAGCTCAGGGCAAACGCGTTCTTCAGGGCGGCTGCCAGTTCGACACCCGCGATATCAGTGGTTGTCTCGACCAGATAGGTCGGCGTTCCAAACACACCCTGCGTGACCTGCAGCGCCTCGCGAGAAGCGCTGCCAAACACGGCGACGGTGGGAATGCCAAGCGCCACTTCCCGCGCAATACCGGGGCCGCCTACCGCCACCACAGGCACGCTGGTGTACTCGGCAGCAACCTCCGAGAACCGCTGCACCGGCGCGCCACTCCCGGCCTGTTCCAGCCCCTTGCTCAGGATCACGAGCGCCCGCGCCTGCGCGAGGAACGGCGCGCTCTGCTGCATCACCGGTCGCACGCCCTGGGAAGACACGGCCAGAACCACGATTTCGGCCCTGTCCAGCGCCTCCCCCAACCTGCTTGCCGGGAGAACCCGGACTGTTTCCGGCACGCTCACACCGAGGCGTGGATGCGGCTCCCGCGCCTGCAACGTCGCGACGATGGCAGCGTCGTGCGCGGAGCCCCACAGGCGAACCTCGTGCCGCCCCGCGAGCGGTGTCAGCACTGCCGTACCCATGTCGCCCGCGCCGAGAATTGCAATTCGCGCCATGCCGTTCCCCGCCGCGTACACCTCGGTCGAGCCCGCTCCGGGCAGCGATCCAACTGTAGCGCGTGCGCGCCGTGTCCTGTACGCTGACCCACAGCGCAAGAGCCGGCAACACGCCCCGAAACTGCGCGAACGTACGCCAACTCCAGGACACCATTCGCGCGTGAAACGTGTTGACCGTCACGGATGACTACAGTATCATTCCGCACAGGAAATAGAACAAGTTTTCTACTTTACGCGTGTCAGATCGTGGCACACGACAGACGCCCGGGTGCGCAATCCCGGCGCCCTCGGAGGGATTGACCATGTCAGATCGGGAAAAGGCGATGGAGACCGCCATTGCCCAGATCGAGCGGCAGTTCGGCAAGGGATCCATCATGAAGATGCGTCCCGGTGAAACCAACCCGATGCAGGTAGATGCCATTCCTACCGGCAGCATTGCGCTGGATCTGGCATTGGGCATCGGCGGCGTCCCCCGGGGCCGCATTGTCGAAATCTACGGCCCGGAGTCGTCTGGCAAGACCACGCTGGCTCTGCACATCGTGGCTGAGGCGCAGAAGGCTGGCGGCATGGCGGCCATCATCGACGCCGAGCACGCGCTGGATCCCGTCTACGCTGGTCGCCTGGGGGTGGACCTGGAGAGCTTGCTGATCTCCCAGCCAGACACCGGTGAGCAGGCCCTGGAGATTACAGAGACGTTGGTGCGTTCTGGCGCGCTCGATGTGGTGGTGATCGACTCGGTCGCCGCGCTGGTGCCAAAGGCGGAAATTGAGGGCGATATGGGGGACTCCCACGTCGGCCTGCAGGCCCGCCTCATGAGTCAGGCCCTGCGCAAACTGACGGGCGCCATTAGCCGCTCCAACACCTGCGTCATCTTCATCAACCAGTTGCGCATGAAGATCGGCGTCATGTTCGGCAGCCCGGAGACCACGTCCGGCGGGAACGCGCTCAAGTTCTACGCCTCGGTGCGCATGGATATCCGCCGCATCGAGACCTTGAAAAACGGGACCGATGCCGTCGGTTCGCGGGCGCGGGTCAAGGTGGTCAAGAACAAGGTGGCGCCGCCGTTCCGCCAGGCCGAGTTCGACATCATGTACAACCAGGGCATCTCGGTGGAGGGCAGCGTGCTTGATGTCGGGGTGGACCTGGGCATCGTGCGCAAGAGTGGCGCGTGGTTCTACTACGGCGAGGAACGACTGGGTCAGGGTCGGGAGAACACCAAGGAGTTCCTGAAGCACAACCCGGACGTGCTGGACGAAATCCGAAACAAGATCAAGGCTGGCTCACCGGAACTTGCCGGTCGCCTCGCCTTTGACGGCGGAGAGAGCGCCAATGCCCCGGTCGCTGCGGGCGTTGGGCTCCTGGACGAAGAGGAGTAGCCGCAGCACCCTCGCTCGTAGCCCCTCACCCGGCTGTAGCCGCGCGAGGGGCATTTCGTTGCGCGCGGGCATGGCCGCGCGCGGTGTCTTTGTCTCACCGCTGAGTGTCTCACCCCGCGCAATCACGCCAGGGAAACGCCCTGACGGCATGACTATCGCCTTCTCGTACCTCCACTGACTCCGGGAAGCTGCCGCAGCAGCGATGCCGAGGGACCTCGCTTGCTGGTTGCCATCGCCCGAAGCGCCTCCCACCTGTGCCTGTCGTCCTGAGCGACGTCGATGGACCTCGCAAAAACCGCCCAGGTTCGAGGAGGCCACCCACGCTCAGGCGCCAGCCTGAGCCCGCCGGCAAAGGGCCTTGGCCCAGCCTGTTCCAAATCCACCGCTCACCACTGGGGCCATCTCAGGGCAACCCACCGCCGACGAACGACGCCTGAACCCACGGTTTGCAGTGACGTCAAAGCCACGCGGCAGAGAACGAGATCCTTCGACAAGGTCAGGACGACACACGTCGGTGGTGACACCCACAAAGGGCGTCGGCTGGGGAGCGAGGGCCTGAGACATTGCCCGGTGCTGCGGCGTTGCCCGATTGTCGGGTGCACACGCCCCCCTCACGATCATTCTGATCCCGCAGGCTCAGCGCTACACCGCCGGGGCGCAGAGGTCGACCTCACGTGTCCCTGCTGCCGGTCTGCCCGGGACGAGACGCGACGGTGGCCCCCCTCTCGCACCGTGGCGGCTGGTGGACAGGAGAGGCAGGACTTACGCTTCCTCCGCGCTGTCTCAGCGCCACCACGGCAATCCGCATAGTAAAAGGGCCACGGCGATGGTTCGCCGTGGCCCTTTTACTTCCCCCTTGCTGACTCAGCGGCTATCCAGCTGCGCCAGCCCTCGTCCCCCGACGTTCCCGCACGCCTGCATCGGAATCTACGCGAGCCGCGTAGCCCCGTACCAGCGCGAGGAGTAGTAATCAGAATTGAGATCGCTCACCACCACACCGGTGGATTCGTTCTCGGCGTGCACGAACTGGCCATCGCCAATGTAGATGCCCGTGTGCGAAAGCCCCGGGCGGAAGGTGTTGGCAAAGAAGACCAGGTCACCGGGAGCCAGTCCACTGCGATCTACAGAGGCGCCCATGCCAATCTGGGTGAACATGTCGTGCGTGATGTCCATGCCGAGCGTGTTCTGCGCCACGAACTTGGTGAAGCCGGAGCAGTCAAACGCGTACGGGCCCTCACCTGCGTAGGCATATGGGTATCCGACGTACTGCATCGCGAAGCTAACCATCGACTGGCCGCTGGACGTGGCCGTTCCGTCCACGCCCGCGTTGCCACGGTTGCGGTTCTTCTTGCCTCCCTTTTGGGCCACTTCAGTCGTTGCGACCGCAGGTTCCCAGGCAATGTACGCAGTGTTGACGTAGCCGCCCATGCCCGAGCAGTTAACCGGCTGCCACTCACCGATAGCCTCGCCGCGCACCTCGACCGCTTCGCCTTCGCCCAGCGTGACGATCTTGTCCGAGCCCGGTTCAGCGGCGACCCGGCAGGCAGCGCCGTTGCCGCTGGTGCCAGCAATGTAGGCGGTCGCAATTGGCGTCCCGTATGAGTTGTCAGCAACAGGAGCCTGTGGCGCTGGTTCCACCCACGTGTCGGTAGCGGTCGCGCCAGCAGGATCTGGCTGGGTCGCGACTTCGGTGGCAACCGGAGCATTCGGATCGACCCACGAACCGTCGGTCGTGGTCACGGAATTGGGATCAACCCAGACATCCTCAGCAACCGGAGCGGCGTTTGGATCAACCCAGACCTGATCGGTCGTCGCCGGATCAACCCATTCGTCAGTCGCGGCTGGCGCCGAACTGGCGTCTGCCACTGGCGCCTCTGCGGCCGGCTCAACGTACTGCTCGGCAGCCGGATCGACAGCGGCATCCTGCGCCATCGTCACGACCCACTGGCCGGTTACAGGATCGACGTATCCGTTTGCGGGAGCCGCAGCGGTTGCGGCATTGGGGTCAACCCATGTCTCCGCCGGCGCGGCGGCCAGTTCTTGCGGAGCGGCAGTCACCCACTCGCCGGTGTTGGGGTCGATCCAGCCGTCAGCGGCAGGTTCAGCGGCCACCCACTCGCCGGTGTTGGGATCGGTCCAGCCGTCAACGGCAGGCTCGGCAGTTACCCATTCCCCGGTGTTGGGATCGATCCAACCGTCTGTAGCGGCATTCGGATCAACCCACGTGTCGGCCGCAGCCTGCTGAGTGGCATCCACCCACTCGCCAGTGGTGGGATCAATCCAGCCGCTGGCATCCTGCCCGGCGCCGGGATCGACCCACTGGTCGGTCGCGACTTCCTGCGTCACCCATTCACCGGTGGTCGGATCAGTCCAACCGCCAGAGGTATCGAGTGGGACGGCGTTGGGATCGGTCCAGGCGTCCTCCGTGGCGGTCTGGAAGTACGCGAAGCCGCTATCCACCGGCGCGGTACTCGAGACGCTATCCACAGGCACGAAGCCGCCATCGACCGGGTACCACATGCTGCCATCTGCGGCAGCCACAGGCTCCCCACCGACAGTCACCCAGGAACCATCCGCGATGTCGTAAGAGACCGGAGCATCCCACCCCGGTGCGGTCCGTACCGTCAACAACTGCCCGGCGGTAACCACCGCGCCGCTGCCTGGTTGAATCCCGTATTCAGCCGCCGACGGAAGCGGCAGCATCGTGACAATCATCGAACACGCGGCAAGCGCCGTCAGGCGTTGACGCATGGCTCTTGTGCAAAGCAACAAGGCCCTTCCCTCCATGTTTTCCAGCCGAGCAGCCCCTCGACTGGCCCGCAGGTGTCGGGTGTTTCTGGAACCTGTGTTTCGCCTCCTGCGTGTGTTGGCCCGCCGCGCGGACCTGGCAATGTCTCGGGCAATCCATCCCTAGCTTGCCCAGACAGAGAAACGGCCCCGCGCAGTGCTCATCCTCACCACCCCGGGGCCCGACTCTTTACATGGTCATGGTCACCAATGCGACCTGAATATGCTGACTCTGGCACATCCCCTGCTCATGCATCTGGAAAGATGTACCTTCCCGCATCACGAGGCTCCCGAGCAACGTGCTGTGCGAATCGCAAGCGAATCCGCGCCAGAAATCAGAGCCGGAACCACCCTCTGGCTCCGGTCAAGCGCGACATTATCAAACGTGAACAGCGGTGTCAACCCTTTCGCTATGCGAAACATTGTGCAGTTGTCTGGCATACATTTCCTCACGCGACTCTATGACATGAACGTACACCGCTGACGAAAGAGAGAAACGCCACAAGACTTCCTAATGATCACTTGCCCGGCGGACACGCCCGGCGCCCGAATCGCCCTCCGCGTCGCGTCGCTGGGCTGCAATGAGGTCCAGTTCCTGCTGCGCCTGGTCAAGCCGCAGCCGCACGCGTTGCTCGTTGAGTAGCCAGACATCTCGTCGTACGGCGGCGTCCACCAGCCGCAGTTCATCGAGTTGCCCCGCAAGCTGGCTGATCCGGAAGCCCAGTTCCCGGTGCGCGTCGTTCATCCCGTCGATGCGCTCTGCCAGGCGTTCATGGCGCTGCTCCAGGGCCTGGCGCACATCGGCAAAGCGGGCATCCACGTCGCCGCGCATGTCCTCCACGCGCTCCTGCAGCAGTTCGTGACGTTCGACACCCTGCGCCTGCACCCGCGCCAGTTCCTGGCGCGCTGCAACATCGACTCCGCGCAGCTCCTCCAGCGCCGGGTCGATATGCACGATAGAACGGCGCGTGTCGTCGATCAGGTCAAAGAGATGTCCCAGGTCAGAGCGCAGTTCATCGATACGCGCGGTAATCGTCTCGCCCGCCTGGGCCACGTCCGCGACCCGGCGGCGGGCGTCCTGATCCACAATCTTGATGCTGTCCTCTGCCCGCACGATATCCCGGCGCAGCCCATCTGTCTCCTCGCGAGTCGCCGCAATCGAGTCGCGCGCCTGGTGAATCAGCACCCCGGTGCGGTCGACATGCGCGGAAAGGTGTTCGATCTGCGCCTGCAAGGCGTCGTCTCGCTGCTTGTACTCCGAGGTGTCGTCCGCCTTCTGCCGCGCTGCTTCGATCAGCTCCATGACATGCGCTTGCAACGAGCGGATTGGCCGGGTGAGGTCTTCCAGCCGCGCGTCCATGTCCACGATCTGCTGACGCGTGCGCGTCTCGTCGATAGCCCGCGCCTGGGCGCTCTGCTGCATCTCCTGTCGTACCTGCTCAATGGCCAGCCGGTTCTGGGCCGTGGCGCTCTCGTAGTGTTTGAGGAGCTCTTCCTCGCGCCCCTGGCGGCTCAAGACTTCGCGCATCGCCTGCCGCAGTTCATCAACCTGGTTCTGGAGCGCCGCCAGGCGCGCTTCATCGCGCCGCCGTTCGTCATCCTGACGCATCCCGGCCGGATTGATCTGCCCCTGCGTGGTGCTCCGGTTGCTCATTCCTCCGCGTCTCCCTGGCTGTGAGGCGCGTCTGCGCCGATCCTGGTCGATTCTGCTGCGGCATCGGCGTTGTCCAGCACGGCCAGCGTCGCCGCGACGCTCCGGCCTAACGCCAGCGGATCGTACCCGCCCTCCAGGAACGCAACGAGGCGGCCTGCAGCGTGTGTTTCGGCGATTTCCCGGACGCGCCGCGCCATCCCGGCAAATCCGGTCTCGCTGACGCGCATGTTGGCCAACGGGTCCGCCACGTGTGCATCGAACCCGGCCGAGACGAGTATGAGCTCCGGCCGATACGCGTTGGCCGCCGGCGCCACGACATCCTCGAACGCTGCCTGGTACACCTCATCTCCGCCGCCTGCGCGCAAGGGCACGTTGATCGTGTAGCCGCTCCCCCGCCCAGTCCCTCGCTCGGTCACCGCGCCGCTTCCGGGGTAGAGCGGCGACTGATGCAGCGAAACAAAGAGCACCTGGTCCGTCTCGTAGAAGGCGTCCTGGGTACCGTTCCCGTGGTGCACGTCCCAGTCGATAATCATCGCCCGCGATACCCCGCGCCCCAGGGCGTGAGCCGCCGCCACCGCGATGCTGTTGAAGACACAGAATCCCATACCCCGCTGCGGCGTGGCGTGGTGCCCGGGGGGCCGCGCCAGCACGAAGCTGCGCGGCGCGACGCCGTCCAGCGCCGCATCGACCGCTGCAACACCCGCGCCCGCCGCAAGGGCCGCCACCTCAACGGAATCCGGCTGGACGACCGTGTCCGCATCCAGTCGCCCGCCGCCCTGCGCGGCGAACTCACGCACAGCGTTGACATAGCGAGGGTCATGGACCCGGCCGAGCGCCGCGTCCGAGGCGACGCCAAAGGGGACGACAGGGCGATCCCGCAGCAGATCGCGGGCAGCAAGCTCCTGCTCTATGGCGAGCAGGCGACGCGCATTTTCCGGGTGTCCACCCGTGTCGTGGCCCTGGAACCGGGGATCGCGGAGCAGCGCGGTTCGGGCAATCTCAGGCCGCGCGGTCATCACGGACCTGCAGCCGCAACCGGGGCGCCATCAGGCGCAGCGGAGCCGACAGAGGTGTGGTAGGCGCGGCCGCCGCGTAGATCAGCGCGCCTGCTACCGGCAGGCACAGGATGAAGAAGGCCCACAGAACCTTGTTTCCCCCGCGCACGCTCCGTCGCTGTCTGAGATCGCGCAGGGCCCAGAACATCAGGCCATACTGCACAATGGCCCAGAGCACCACCGCGCACATCAACAATGTCGTTTTCAGGTCAGGCATGGTGACGCCTGCGACGCGGCTGCATGAGTTTGCCTCGCGTGACATTGTAGTCAGTTCGCGCCCCACAGCGCGTTCCCCATGTGCTGCTAGACTCAGCCGGTTTGCGGCAAAGCGGGGAAACAGGGACCAGCGGGTGGACGCAGAGCAGCAGGTCAGGCATGTCCCGTCAGAAAGCGCGGCCACGCTGGCGGCAGCAGCTGAGAAGCCGGGCGTCGATCTGCGTCGCTTTTATGTCTTCCAGATTGTCAACGAGTTCAACTTCGTCTCGGCCATCTGGATCATTTTCTTGCAGTCGCGCGGCTTCACGCTGTCCCAGATCGGCCTGGCAGAATCGTTTTTCCACCTGGCGCCGGTCACACTGGAGCTTCCCTCCGGTTCCATCGCCGATATCCTGGGTCGCAAGTGGTCCATGGCCATGGGCGCCCTGCTGATTGCCGTCTCGACCACCCTCATGTTCGTGGCCGATTCCATGTGGCTGCTCTTGCCGGCCATGTATCTGAACGGCGCGGCCTATGCCTTCCGTTCCGGCGCGCAGCAGGCCTACCTCTTTGACAGTCTGGGGGAGCGTTCTGGCGGCGATCGCTTCACCAACCTGCTTGGCAAACTGAACGCCTTCGCCTACCTCGCTATCGCCGCGACGTCAGCGCTGGGCGCGGCCCTGGCTGACCGCAACTACGCCTGGCCCTTCGGGCTCACTGTCGGTTTCGCGCTGGCGGCCACCTGGCTCGCGGTCGGCCTGTTCGAGCCACAGCGCCCGCCGGAGGCGCGCCAGAGCATGGCGGGCGCCATGACCGAGGCGCTACGCATCGTGCGGGGCGACCGCGCCCTCCTGGCGCTCATTACCTTCATGGCCTCGCTCTGGACCGTCTCGGCCCTGGTTTACCTGTACGCGCAGGCGCTCCTCTCGGAGCGCGGCATGCCGGTCGCCCAGATCGGCATCGTCCTTTCGGCCACCACGCTGGTGACGGCGCTTGGCGCCTGGCTGGCCGGACGGCTCATCACCTGGCGCTCATTCCGATTCTGGGCCATCGTCTCGACGGTCGTCGTGGCGGGATCAGGCATGGTCCTGGCTGGCGCGCCGCTGCTGGCTGCCCTGGCCGGCCTGCTCCTGGCGGAGTTCTTCGCAGGCTCCTTCGAGCCCATGGTGGCGCAGCGCGTCAATGACGCCATCAGCTCCGCGCAGCGCGCCACAGTCCTCTCGGTCGAGAGTTTCCTCTACTCCCTGACGATGGTCTGGGCGTTCCCGCTCTTCGGCTGGAGCGCCGAACGTTGGGGCTGGCTCCCGACCTATACGGGAGCAGCAGCGTTGGTTGGCGTGGTCCTGGTTTTCTTCCTGGCGGCCGGCGGCGCCACAACCCACCGGCCAAGGCCGCCAATGACCGTCGCCGGATAAGACAATCGGCTTCTGCAGTGGCCCCAGGCGCCACGTTCCCGTGTCCTGAGCCTGCCGGGAGACCTCGTCGCACCCAGCGTCCCTCGACACGCTCAGGACACGACGGTGGCAGCGCGCTAGCTCTCCTCACCCCACACGGGCTGCTTGAGCCCGAAGAACCCGGCGTAATCCGACGCCTGCGGAGAACTCCAGCCCGCCAGCAATTCCTGTGGCACGTCGTAGACCTCAATGCCAATCGGCTTGCAGGTGGGCAGCGGGTCCGCCGCGTCAGGGCCCCACATCGGAATCGAGAGGTCGCCGCCGGGACAGGTGGAGACGGCGCAGAGCAGGTCGATTTCAGCCAGGAACTCGAAGTAGTCACCGGCTTTCGCCGGGCTGGCCTTCATGAAATAGCGGCCCTCATCGTTGAGCCCCGTCACCTGGAAGATGTTCAGGACATCGTGGACGTCGGACTCGTTCAGGTGATACGGCAGCACGGCGCGGGTCAGGTTCGAGTGGCAGTTGAAATCGAAGCTGTCACCCTCCAGCAGTTTCGTCACGTAGGGATCGCAGCGGGATCCCAACAGGTCGTGGCACTTGCCGCCGTCCGCGTCCTCGCCGTACTGGATCGTCTCGTGGGTGATCGTCAGCATTGGCCGCAGGTAGGGCAGCACACTCCAGAGACGATTGAAATCCGTAAGGTGTGTGCTCTCCAGTTGCCGCGTGCGGGCCGCCCAGAAGCGCTCTCGCGGGTTATGCAGATTCCAGCAGTTGAAATCCACCACCTGCGGCCCGGCCACCGCCACCACGCGGCAGACCTGCCCGGCCTTCACGGTCCAGGCATAGCCCGAGCGAATCGGCACCACGTGCTCATGTGTCAGCGCCCGGCCATCCGTCTCGGTGGCCACGCGGCGGTAGAACTCGCGGTCGATGGCGAGCGCCCCCGGCTCAGAGGGCAAATAGGTCCACGGACGGCCAACCAACGCCTGCCTCGCTTTGTCGTCGCTGTAGTCACTGGGCCCGGCGCCTCACCGGCCTCCCGCCGATGATAACTGAGGCCCGGGCTGCTCCGATGTGACGCACGCGGCGAGGGCCAGTGGTCCGGGCTGCCAGCGCCGAACCTCAGGCGAAGCTGAAGTAGCGCGGGTCTGGCGATTCGGTGGTGTAGGCAAATGGCATGAACCGCACCAGCGCAGTGGTGTATTCCAATGGCACGTCAAACATCACCCAGCCTGCTCGCGTGCCGCCAGGGTAATAGCCGCCTGCCGCGTCGGGGTGGGGTGGCGTCAGCGTGGCGATATCGAGCACCGCGTTGCCGCTTTCGTCGGCCAGCACAAACGCACTGGTGGGAAACCACGCCTCGGCGCCTCCGGCGGCGGCGTTGCTGACGCGAAACTGAAGCGCCACCCAGAGCGAGCCATCCGCCGCCACGGCGTCTTCCACCCCGAGTGCTCCCGTGCGGTAATCGACGATGTTGAAGGCGCCCTCACCCGTCACCACATCGAGCAGCTCCACAGCCCACTGTGCTGTGACCGCCGCCTCGCCGAAGCCCAGCGGCGCAGCCGGATCGCTCCCGGCGTCGTTCACCTCTGCCCCGCGCAGGGCGGCGTCCGGCACGGCCGCGCCGTCCTGCAGCGCCAGCACCCGATCAGCCCAGTTGCCCCCAATCGACACGCTGTCAAAGAGCAGGAGCAGGTTCCCCTCATCAGACCCCGCGCTCAGCGCAATCCAGCCGGTAGCTTCGTCGCCAGGGCCAAGCATCTGGTCCAGCGGCGGCGCAGGCGGGAGCACACCCAGGAAGCGCCGCACCAGGCCGCTGTCTCCGGTCAGGCCAAAGTCATCGTTGTTGATCCAGAGCGGATTCTTGCCCGCGTTACGGACCCGGAGGTTGACCGCAACGTAGGTCGTACCATCGCGCGGCTCGGAGTTCATGGGCGAGGCGCCGAGCACTGCTGCTACCGCGTCCTCGCCAGCGAGAACATCCAGCACCTGGATTTCGAGGGGGCCCGCGTCCGCTGCCTCGCCCAACGGGATGGGGTTCGCCCGCGAGCGGCCAATCCCGGCATCCTGCATCAACATGGCACGAGGACACATAGTGTTTCACCCTGATGTCGTTGCGTGTGGCGCGAGGCAAGCCGGTGGCGATTGTAGAAGCGCACGCTCCGGGACACCATCACTCGAAGATCATGGTCCAGGTCGTCGCCGTTGCCTGCTGCAACAACACGTCCCCTTCGGCACCGGACGCAGCCGCGTTTGCGTTCCTGCGCGCATCACCACCCCACTCGCCCCACGCGGCGCACAGGGCCCAACCGTCGGCCTCGGCAAGCTGTCGCAACTCCCATGGCAACAGGTAGTTGCAGCCCGGGCTCTGATGCAGATGGCGGAGCCAGGATTTCCGGTAGATCGGTGAGAGCGGCCCGGCCGTGCTGGCCAGCAGGCGGCCACTGGGGCGCAGGATGCGCCGGAACTCGCGCAGGGCAGCCGGGATATCGGGCACAAAGGGCAGCACCATCCGCGCGTGGACCGCGTCCACGCTTCCGGCCAGGAGCGGCAGGCGGTCCACCGCGCTGACCTCCCACGTCACCGCCGCTGGCAGCGCCTGATGCTCCGCATTCTCCTGGGCCAGGCGAATCATCGCAGGCGAGAGATCGACCCCGGTCACTCGCGCGCCACGCGCCGCCAGGGCAAGTGCATACTGGCCACTGCCGCACCCGGCATCGAGCAGGTGAGCGCCGGGGCGCAACGCCAACTCCGCCCAGATGCGGTCCAGATCACTTTCCCGGTCCGCCGCCAGCGCATTCTCGCTGGCACGGGCGTTCCAGGCTGCGGCCCGCGCATCCCAGGCCTCTCGCGCCTTATCGAGCCACGTGTGTCGTGTCGTATCGTCCCGCACCCTGTTTCCTGTCCCTGCTGCGCCGTACAGTACGCTCATGATGCCGTTGGCAGGGCGCAGATGTCGCCGCGGCTGGCCAGTGAGGACTCTCCCGTGCACATGTTTCGTTGGCGTACTCTGGCAGCAAGTGTGACCGTGCTCGCAACGCTCACCGCGTGTTCCGCCGGCCCGGGGCCTGCTCCCACCCCCACCCCGGCGCCCACGAACACTCCCGAACCAGTCACAGTCAACCTGGCGGATGTTGGCGGCATCATCATGTCCAGCCCGGAGCCGGGCGAGGCCTCCGGCAACAATCTCTTTGTCGTCACCTTCGACGCCTCGAAAGTCGTCGCCCGTGTCATGCCGGCGGTGGTGACGGTCATCAACGAGCAGCAGTTCGACAATGGGTTCGCCGGCAGCCAGTCGATCGAGGCAGGGCGCGGCACCGGCTTTGTCATTGACGGTACCGGCAACGTGGTCACCAACGAACACGTTGTGCGCGGCGGCTCCCGCTTCCAGGTCATTCTTTCCAACGGGGAAAAGCGCGACGCCACGCTGGTCGGTTCTGATCCGCTCAGTGATCTGGCGGTTGTGCGCATGGAGGGGGATCCGCTCTCCGCCGTGTCGTTCGGGGATTCAGATGCGCTCCAGCAGGGGCAGCCAGTGTTGGCCATCGGCTCGCCGCTCGGCGACTTTACCGGAACGGTCACCAGCGGGATTATCAGCGCCCTGGACCGTGATTTCCCAACGACTGTTGCCGGCGGCGCCAGTGAAGGCATCTACACAGACCTCATCCAGCATGACGCCGCAATCAATCCTGGCAACTCCGGCGGGCCGCTCTTCGATATTGCCGGGCGCGTCATCGGCGTGAACACGCTTGGCATCCCGGAGGAGGGCGGTACGCCGGTACAAGGGCTCTTCTTCGCGATTCCGGCGAACCACGTCGCGCGCATCGTCGGCGAAATCATCCAGAACGGGCGGGTCTCCTACCCATTCTTCGGCATCACCTACATCGCCATCTCGCCGGAGTTGGCCGCGCAGAATGACCTGAACGTTGACTACGGCGCGTACGTGCAGGGCGTCGAGCCTGGAGGCGCGGCGGCCCGGGCCGGCATTCGCGAAGGGGATATCATTGTGGCGGTTGGCAATGACCGCATTACTGCGCAGACCACGTTCACCGAGGCGCTCTTCGCGCACGCACCGGGGGAAACCGTGACCGTCACGGTTATCCGCAATGGCCGCGAACAGACGCTCAACGCGACCCTGGGCGAGCGGCCGGGAGCCTAGCCAACCTGGCCAATCGTCGCCCCGCACCTGGCGATGCCGCAACCGGCGGACCTTCGCCGTGCACAACACACCCCTCGCCCAGGCGGGCGAGGGGCGCCTCCGATACCCGCCGTCGCTACGCCGCCGGGGAACCCAGGAGCCGCACGATCTTTTCCATGTGCCGTGCGTCATTACCCACCAGGCGTTCAGACGCCTGGCGGATGGTGAGGCCGCCTTCGCCCGGCGCATCCCACTCATCAGGGGTCATTCCGCGCAGCATCGCGAGCGTGGACTCCCGCGCGGTCCCAAACTGTGACAGCACCTCGGCCACCGTATCATCTGGCCCGGGCACGACCAACTCGTCGCCGCCGCCAGTGTCATCCAGATCCCGAAGCACCTTGTCCATCGGCGCACCGCCAAGGCGGTCCTTGAGCGCCTGGGAAAAGCGCAACTCATCATCCCGCATGTCTGAGATGACATGTTTCACCGTCGACCGGCCCTGCCCGAGGCGGAGGCGCTCGTCCGGCAATGGCCGCACCCGCAGATTCAGGTCACGGTAGGTGGCAATCAGGCCATTGAAGATTTCCTGGTCCTGCATCGTCATTCCCCCGTTGAGGCAGGCCGCACCACGCGGCCCCACGCACGCCCGCAATGTTCCCAAGAAGATGCCTGATCGTACCACCCGCTGCCGGGTGCGCCAATCGGTCAGGCGGCCCGGCAACCAGATGCTAAACTGGCATCTGGCGCATCTATGAGGCGTTTCGTGCGCGCAGGGAGTTCATCGCCCACCAATGGACAGCAAATACCCATCTCGTGATCGCATTGAGGTGCAGACGCCGCTGCGGTGCCCCGTTGATGGGCAACCGTTGGAAGATACGCTGGTGCGGGACATCGGCGGCGTGACCTCAGACCTGATCTGGCAAATTCACGCCGGTCGCTGCCCCGAGCACGGCTGGTTCCAGACCGAAGTCATCTCCCGGCCGCCACGCGAAATTTTCCCGGTCAACAAGCCCTTCGGCGTGGCGCGGCGCATGGTGGTGGACGGGCAGGAGGTCTTCTCCTTTCCGACGCTCTGGAACACCCTCACCCCAGCCCAACGCCGCGCCAGGATAGACGCGTTCGAGCCGCGTTTCTGGCAGCCCGCCCCGCTGAAGCGTAAGTAGCGTCATCGGGCGAATCCAGGGAAGCCAGCCGCCAGGCCGGCACACCAGGAGGCAAGGAGCCGAACACGTGCGGGGAGATCGCAACGCGGCCAGGACCCCGCGCGACGCTGAGCCGGCGGCGCGGAAACCCACGAGTGGAAGCGCGGCGCCCGAGTCCAGCGCGTCGCCCACTGCCACCGCCGAGGGAAACCGGGGCATGAGCATGACCCCGCTGGCCATGCTGGCGGTGCTCATCGTCGCGTATGTCCTGTTGCAGATCCAGTTTGTCCTGGTCCTCGTCCTGATGGCCCTGGTCTTTGCTACCGTCATCCAGAAGCCGGTCGATCACCTGGAGCGGATGCGTGTGCCGCGCCCGCTGGCCATTCTGCTGGTGTACATCGGCATCATTGCCGCCCTGGTGGTGCTCTTTACCGGGCTGGCGCCCGCCATCCGCGAACAATCGCAACTCTTCCGCGTGCAAGCGCCGCTCTCGCTGGCGAGTCTGCGGGACGCGTGGGCGGCCAGTTCCAATGCCCTGCTGAACGGCCCCGGCCAGCAACTGCTGGACCGCGCCATCGCCTTCATCAACAGCCCGGCCTCCCAGAACGTCACCGTGCCGCAGGGCGCCGCCCTGGGCATCCTCACCGGCATTGGCGGTGGGGTCGTCGGCGTCCTGACGGTGCTGGTGATTGCCTTTTACTACCTCATGGAGCGGCAGTGGATTCGCCGCATCGCCCTCAGTTCCTCCGCGCCCGCGACGCGGGTGCGGGTTATCAAGATCTGGGATGAGGTCGAGCAGAAAGTTGGCGACTGGCTGCGCGGCCAACTCACGCTGTGTCTCGTCATCGGCGTCACGGCCACCATCGGCTACGGCGTCATGGGCATCAGCTTCTGGCCGTTGCTCGGCCTGTGGGCCGGCATCACCGAGATTATCCCCATTCTTGGCCCCTGGCTGGGCGGCATTCCGGCCGTCATCATCGCGCTCACGCAATCGTGGGAGAAGGCGCTCCTGGTTGCCGGGTTCGTGGTGCTTCTCCAGCTCATGGAAAACACGATCCTGGTGCCCCGAATCATGCGCGGCGCGGTCGGGCTGACGCCGCTGACGGTCTTCATCGCCATCCTGGCTGGCACCGAATTCGCGGGCGTTCCCGGCGCGCTGTTGGCGATTCCGGTGGCTGCGGTCATCCAGGTGCTGCTTTCCAACTACATCCAGGTCAGGCGCGAAGCCCGGCTGGCCGGGCAAAGCTCGTTGCCGGGGTGGCGCTGGATGCGCGGCTCGATCACGCCGCCCGCCTTCGCCCCGGCAAACTCCGCTCCCGTGGAACCCCCCGCCTCCGGCCTGGATGGTCCTGGCTGGACGCCCGATCTTCTGGCGCGCGCCGCCGGCAGCAACCCCGGCGACAACGACGCCACCAGCCAGGCGGCTGCGCCGCCTGAGACCGTGAGGGACGTGTGACCGCAACCGTGGATACCGCCAGGAACGACGCCGAACGCGCCCGGTTGGCCGCGCTGATCTCCCGGCTCAGTGACGCCGACCTCACCCGGCCGCTGCCAACCGGCGAGTGGACCGTGGCCGACACCCTGGGGCATCTGGCCTTCTACGACCGGCGGGCGCAGGTGCTCATGGAGCAGTTCCTGCGCGAGGGCGTGTCTCCCGCCCCCTACGAGTTCCAGTCGCTCAACGATGCACTGTTGCCATTGCTGCGCCGCACGCCGCCGCGCGCCATCGCGGAGGAGGCCCTGGCCGCCGCTGACGCGGCAGACGCCGCCGCCGCTCGCGTGTCTCCCGAACTCCTGGCGGAGATGCAGGCCCGTAACGAGGTCGCACCGGACCGCTGGAAACACCGCAAGATGCACGTCGATGAGATTGAGGCCGTCTTCGGGTAGCCGCCTGCCATCGAGGTCGGACTGACCAACGCGGCGTGCGGATGCGTAGGCCAGGAGCCCGAGCACTGCCCCTGCCAGCGGATCCGGGCTAGCGGTGCGCCCGGCCCCACCTGCGGTTGACACATGAGGACCGGGACATACACTCACCGACATGAGGATCGAACGCTCAACCCTGAGAGTTCAGGCAACATGACCCAGTCCGGAGCGCCACCGCCTGGCGCTGACCAACCCTACGTCCTGCAACGGCAGCAGGGGCTGTCGGCACACGCGCAGATTGAGGCCGAGATCGCGCGTCGCATTGAGAGCGGCATCCTGCGCCCAGGCGACCAGATCCCCCCGGAACGCGAACTGGTGGAGCAGATGCAGGTCAGCCGCATGACGCTGCGGCAGGGGCTCACCCGGCTCGTGGATCGCGGCCTGCTCGAACGGCAGCGCGGGCGGGGCACGTTCGTGCGTGAGCCGAAACTGGTCCACAGCCTCTCCAACCTGACTGGTCTGCACGGTGAATTGCTCAGCCAGGGAATCACGCCTGCCGCGCGCCTGCTCACCCGCGCCGAGATCCCGGCGCCACCGGCGGTGGCGGATCTGCTGGAAATCGCCGAGGGCGATCCGGTCTACTGGATCACCCGACTCCGGCTCGGGGCTGGTGTCCCGATTGCCCACGAAACATCCTATTTCCCGGTCCACCTGGTGCCCGGTCTGCTGGATGAGGACCTGGAGACCGGGTCCATTTACGAACTGATGGGGCGCTACGCGGCCCGCCCGGTCGGCGCGCGGCAATCGCTCGAGCCGGTGGTCGCGCGCGCGGAGGAGGCGGCGCTGCTCGACATCACTCCCGGCAGCCCCGTCATGCTCATCGAGCGCATCGCGCGCGATGCACAAGACCGCGCCGTCGAGTACGCCAAGGATCTCTACCGTGGCGACCGCAGCCGTTTCCTGGCAGAGTTGACCTACAAGCAAAACGGCTGGACCGACGACAGCTTCCGGCGGTAGACCGCACCCGCTCGTCGCGAATCAGCCCTGGGTCGCCGCCACCCCCTGCACCAGGATCGACTGCGCGGCTGTTTCCCGATTGGCTGTCGCGACCGCTTGACCCTGATAGCCTGGTCCATACAATTGGGGCGCGCGCACGACTCCACCCGGACGCGATGCCAGAACGTGCCTTCAGTTTCCGGGAGTGCCGCATGTCCAGCTTGAGTGCGCCTTATCGACCCACCGTGCCTACGCCACTTACCTCGCTTGTCGGCCGCGAGCGCGAGCTCGATACGCTGACCCGATTGCTGAGTCAGGGCGATCCGCGTCTCCTGACCCTGACCGGCCCCGGCGGAGTTGGCAAGACCCGTCTGGCTATCGGCGTCGCGTCGTCCCTGGGCGACTCCTTCGCCGGCCGCATCTGGTTCGTGCCGCTCGCCGCTCTTGACGACCCCAGCCTCGTGCTGCCGGCTATCGCACAGGCTTTGGGTGTCCGCGCGAGCGGGCGGCATGTGCTGCTGGACGAAATCTCCCGCGCGCTTGGCAACGAGCCAGCCCTGCTGGTTCTGGACAACTTCGAGCAGATCATCGAGGCCGCGCCCATGGTGGTAGCGCTGCTTACGCGCTGCCCACGCCTGACCTGCCTGGTCACCAGCCGCTCGGTCCTGCGCCTCTCCGGGGAGCATGTGTTCCCGGTGCCGGCGTTGCCGCTCCCGCCCGCCGCTCACGCATCGTCGCTCGCTCGGGCTGCCGCGTCGCCAGCCGTCCAGTTGTTCGTCCGGCGCGCGCAGGCGGCGCAACCCGAGTTTGCGCTTACTGAGGCGAATGCCGCTGACATCGAAGCGATTTGCCGCAAGCTTGATGGCCTCCCGCTCGCCATCGAGTTGGCCGCTGCCCGCGTCCGCCACTTTGCGCCACCCGAGCTCCTGGCCCGGCTGAACGCCACCGGCGAAGCCGCCATGCTGCGCGTCCTGACCGGCGGCCCGCGTGATGCGCCCGCCCGGCAGCAGGCACTGCGCCACGCCATTTCGTGGAGCTACGACCTACTCTCCCCGCAGGAACAGGCGCTCTTTCGCCGCCTCGCGGTCTTCGTGGGCGGCTTCACGCTCACCGCCGCGCAGGCTGTGGCAGCAGACCTCTTCGACGCTTCCCATGACGTGGCCGACGGCATTGCCTCGCTCCTGGACCAGAGCCTCATCCAATCCCTCGGGAGCACACCCGGCTGCACCCGGTTTGGCCTCCTGGAGACGATCCGCGAGTTCGCGCTCGAACGCCTGGCGACCGATCCCGAACGCCTGAATGCGCAGGATGCCCACGCCGCCTGGTTCGCGGCGCTTGCCCAGCGCGCCATCACGGCCCCCGCGTCCAACGAGCAGCCAGCCAGCCTCTCCCACCTGCAGGTGGAGCACGCCAATCTCCGCGCCGCGCTGACCCACGCCGAGCAGCAGGGCGACCTGACCCGCGGCCTCGGCATCGCAGCGTCGCTCTGGCGCTTCTGGCATCTGCACGGCCACTGGCGGGAGGGCTACACCTGGCTCGTCCGCCTGCTGGAGCAGGCTCCCACCGGGGACGGCATTGCCCCGGCCACCTGGGCCATGGCGCAGGCGGGCGCTGGCTGGCTCGCACACTACCAGAATGACCACATCCGCGCGGAGCAGGCGCTGGCTCAGGCAGCCGAGGCGTATCAACGCCTCGGCCTCACGGCCGGACTCGTCGATGTGCGCAATTGCCAGTCACTCGTCGCGCAATCTCTGGGAGAGCATCGCCGCAGCGTCGAACACGGCGCAGCGGCTCTGGAGCTGGCCCGCACCCTGGACGACCCGGGCCTGATCGCCGAATCTCTGAGCGGCCTCAGCCGGGCCACCCGCGAACTCGGTGACTACCCGCACGCCGCGCATCTGGCGCAGGAGATCCTGAGCCTCTGTCCGGACAGCGCCTCCCGCCTGCGAGCCGGGGCGCTCCTGACGCTGGGGGATATCGCGCGCGACCTCGGCGACAGCGCTGCCATCCGCGAGCATTGCACGACCGGAGTCGCTATCTTCCGCGCCCTGGGCGAACCACTCGGCGAGGGGTTTGCGCTGCACAACCTGGCGGTTGCGGCGCTCATCGACGGCGATCTGCCGCGTGCGGCAGCCCTCTGCCAGGAGAGCCTCGCCATCTTCCGGCACGGTGATGTTCAGGGTGCAATCACGGAGGTGATGGCGACCTACGGCCCTGTCCTGCACGAATCAGGCGATCACCTGGCCGCGCAGGCGACCTTGCTGGCGGCGTTGCGCCTTTCCCACCAGGTAGGCCCGCGCTGGGTGGCAGCCGCGGTACTGGAGGCCCTGGCGTGCCTGGACCTGGAACCTCGTGCCGCTGTCAGCCTGATCAGCCAGGCAAGCGCCATTCGCGCCCGCCTCGAGGTGCCCGTGCGCCCCAACTGGCAACCCAGACTTGATCGCGCGCTGGCACACCTTCAGGCGGCGCTCACGCCTGGCGGCTTTGCTGCCGCCTGGCGCCACGGGAAGCAGCTTGACCTGGGCAGTCTCGCGACGCAGGCCGACCTGACCAGCCTGGTGCGTCTCGCCGCCAGCCAGGATCATGCGGCTGCGGCCGCTCCCCGGGAGCCGGCTACGCCGGCACGGCGCGAGAACCCGCACGGCCTGACGGAGCGCGAAGTAGAAGTGCTGCGCCTGATAACCGGTGGCCACAGCAACCGCGAGATGGGTGAGCGGCTCTTCATTAGCCCGGCCACCGCTGCCCGGCACGTCGCCAATATCTACAACAAACTCGGCGTCGATTCACGCGCCCGCGCCACCGCCTTTGCCTTCCAGCACGGCCTCGCCTGACCCGGCGCCCATCACGACCTGCTCGTACGGTCCGCTCGACGCCAAGACTGCGCCGGTCCATGACTTCGCCGCCCTCGCGCGAGACAGCCTCGCGCCCCGTCAGACTCCGCGCAGCGGATCATGCCGGTCGTGATCCTGGGCACAGTCTGGCCGGCCCGGTCGACGTCGCCAGCTCCGGCTCCCGCCCGCTCGCCATGTCGTCCGCCATCTCGGCCTGGAGGCGCTCCGGTGCTTCGGAGAGGACTGAGCCCTGGGCCCTGGGCACGGGCATCGCCCTGACCGGCGAACCCCATGGCGGCGCGCGATTGTCTCGCGCGCTTACAGCGGTGTGCAAAAACCTTGACCGGCGAGGCAAGGTCTCGTGTCTCGAGGGGATTCCCGGCGGCCCACCTTCTCTGCACACCGCTGTAGGTACGCGGTCGCGCTCCCGTCTGGCCACGTATCCCGCACTCAGCCCGGCCGACCGGTTCCTCTGCGCGGCCTGCCGGGAATCCGGTCCTTTCCGTCAGTTCCGTGTCTCGAATCCGCTCGGCCCTCGGCCGCCGCGTCAGCCTGATGAACTCGCTCGCGCAATCATGGGACGAACGATGCTGCCCGGCCGGCTTCCACAGGTTGATTGTCAGGCTGGGCGCGCGTCCCGCCAGCGGCGTCCCGTCTGACCCAACCTTGCTTCACGAGCTTGCCAGATGCCGTCCGCGCCGGGTGTCCCTGCCAGACGACGAGGCATCGCGAGGTTCGCGATCAGCCTTGCCAGCCCGCGTGTTCCAGGCGAACGACGGCGCGCCGAGTCAGTTTCCCGGCAGCCTGCTGCAACTACGGACGCGGCTTCGGCGGGCGGATCAATAGCTCGATCCAGCCATCCAGAATCTCGAAGACGTACCCCCCGACCGTGACGATGGCGGGCGAACTGATCTCACCCCAGCGGACATCCACGGCGTGGCCGTCAACGATGATCTCGCGGCGGCCATCCGGGCTGAAAGCCTGCCGGGGGCTGCGGTAGATCATGCGGGCGCCCCCGGCCAGATCGACAGCAGCCTGCGCGAGCCGGGTGGCCTCCGTTTCCGTCAGCCGCCTGGGGGTGTTCTCTGACATGCGTTTCAGGCTCCTGGAACCTCGACGAACGTAGGTGGCGTACAAGACGCGGTGGAGACGGCTGCCTGGCCCTGTCGCGGTGTCCCGCGTGACGCCAGGAGACCCCGGCGGCGATCGTCGCGCACCGGGATCCTGGTGCAGGCTCAAGACCCTGGTGGCAGCCATGCGCATCTTCAGGCAACCGTGACCGGCTCCCTTGCGGGCAATGTCCGCATCGTGCGCACCGGTGAGAACCAGATCGCCAGAAAGGCGGCAACCCCACCCAGCGCCGCGAAAACCATCACCCCGCGCAGCCCGATGCGCTCCGCCAGCAGCCCGCCAATCACCGCGCCCAGCGGCAGCGAGCCGCGAATGATGGTACGCATGGTGGCGTTGCCGCGCCCCTGCATGGACAACGGAATTACGGCCTGGCGCAGACTGAACTGGTTGATGTCGTAGATCGGGATTGAGACACCCGCCAGGAAGAACCCCGCCGCCGCCATGGCCGTGGCCTGCAGCGGCGGTCCACTGGCCAGCGCGGTCAGGAGTTCACTCGGCGTGGCCAGCACAATGCCGGCCAGAATGGCGCGGCCCAGGCCAAGCCGCTGTGCAAATCGTTGCGGCAGCAGCGAGCCAATCAGGTAGCCCGCAGAGCTGGCCATGAACACCACGCCGATGACACTCGCTTCGAGCCCAAGCGTGCGGGTCATGAACAGGATCAACACAGCCCAGCGCGCGCCGTCGAACATGTTCCAGAGGCCGGTGGCCAGGGCTGTTGCCCGCAGCACGGGGTCGCGGACAACCAGGCGCAGGCCGTCCAGTAGCTCCCGCACGAAGTGCGGCTGCGCCTCATCCTCGCGGAGGGTGGTCTCCTGCTCATCGGGTCGCATGCCAAAGAGCATGACCGCCGAAACGAGGTACGAAACGGCATCGACGAGAATGGCGAAGGGCGCGGTGATGACCTGCACCAACCAGCCGGCCACGCCGGGCCCGGCGATTTCGGCAATGCTCCACCCGGTGTACAGCCGGGCGTTCCCCTCGGCCAACCGCTCGTCGCGCAGGATCATAGGCAGCAGCGACTGGGAGGCGATGTCGAAGAAGACGCTTAAACACCCGACCAGGAACGCCACGGCAATGAGCAACTCAATGCGCAAGACACCCAGGTACCAGGCCACCGGCAGGGCAAGCAACAGCACGCCCCGCACAAGGTCCGTCGCGATCATGACCGGGCGCTTCGTGCGGCGATCCAGCCAGGTTCCGGCCAGCAGCCCCAGCAGCAGAATCGGCAGGCTCTCTGAGGCGACCAGCAAGCCCATCTCTGCTGGCGTCGCCTGCAGGGTCGTCGCGGCCAGCAGCGGCACGGCCAGGCGCGTGATGGCGCTGCCGAACGCGGAGACAACGGACGCGCTCCACAGCCGCGTGAAATCCGCCGAATTCCAGACCCCGTGCCGCCAGAACGCGATGCTCGCGGGCAGGCTCACGCGAAGCGCGCGGGATCAAAGGGACGCGCCACCTCCGGCAGCGCCCCTGTCGTGAGCAAGTCGGCGACGGTCTCACCGGTCGCAGGCGCCAGTGTCACGCCCATCATGGCGTGGCCACTCGCCACGGCAATATCCCGGTAGCCGGGCAGCCAGCCGATTACTGGCAGGCCATCAGGCGTCATGGGCCGCATCCCGGTCCAGACGCGGACACCGGGGCCACTCGTGGGCGTGGGATCGGGCCAACCCCGCAGCGCCCAGGCCGCGTTCCTGGCAATCGCGGCCACCCGCTCCTTGCGCAACGTGTGGTTGATTCCGGAGAACTCCATGGTCCCGGCCAGGCGGATCATGCCGTTCAACGGCGTTATGGCTACCCGTGTCTCGTGCAGGTAGAGCGGCCGCCGCACTGGCTCGACCAGGGGCTGTGGCGCGAGGTCGATGCTGTACCCCTTGCCCGCAGTGACCGGAACCGGCGCCTGCAACGGGCGCAACAGGCCGGCGGTCCACGCGCCAGCCGCCACCACGATCTGCGACGCCGTCTGGCGCTTGCCGCCGGCGAACACCGCCGAGGCCCGGTTGCCGCTCGTTTCGATCCCGGACACCTCGACGTCGCGCAGTTCAACGTCGTGCTGCCGCAGCGCGTCCCGTAGACCCTGCACCAGCGTGTCTGGCCGCACGGTGCGCTCCTGCGGCAGCCAATAGCCGCCGGCAACCGTATCGGAGAGCGCGGGCTCCAGGTCCCGCACGTCCGAGCCACTCATGATGGGGGTCATTTCGAAACCGAAATTGCGGATCGGCTCCAGGGCAGCGTAGTCCTGCGCCAGGGTCTCCGCCGAGCGGTAGGCAAAGAGCAGCCCGTCCCGGTGCTCTTCATACTCCACGCCGGCTGCGCGCAAGGCGTCGTACAACTCGAAGGACCGCGCCCCGAAGGCGGCGGTGGCGACCATGCCTGCCTTGTAATCCGCCGCGTTGCAGTGCTGCCAGAAACGCAGGGTCCAGCGCAGGAAATCTGGCTGGCGCATCAGGCGAGGATCGATGTAGAGCGGACTGTCCGAGCGCAGCATCCAGCGCAATGAGGTGGCAATCAACCCCGGCGCGGGCACCGGCTCCGAGAGTGTGGGCACGATCCAGCCCGCATTGACATGCGAGGCTGCCAGCTCCGGTGCAACGCCTGCGTACACGATGACCGGCACGCCCCGCTGACGGAGCGCGAACGCGCTGCACAGTCCGATAACTCCCCCACCGACGACAACGACTGGCTCCATGGTGATGGTGTTCCTGTTCCTAGACGAGGCGCAAACCCGCGCGCGGATCCGTTGTCCGCGCCGTGTTCAGCGTGCGGTTGAGCTCACCCAGCGACTGCCGCTGTCGCCCGTGCTCATCGAAGTTCTCCGGCGCCAGCCAGGTCTGGTAGTTGGCGCGCAGGGCCGGCCACTCATGGTCCAGGATGGAGAACCACGCCGTGTCCCGGTTGTGCCCCTTGACGATAATGTGCTGGTAGAACGTGCCCTCATAGAGGAAGCCAAGACGCGTGGCGGCGGTTCGCGAGCCGGCGTTGGCCGCGTTGCACTTCCACTCCATGCGCCGGTAGGCCAATCGGGTCATTGGCTCATCGATCAACAGGAACAGCGCCTCGGTGGCCGCAACGGTTTGCTGCAATCCGGGGCCAAACCAGATGTGCCCGATTTCGATAACGCCATTCTTCTCGTCGATTCGCATCTGGGACGCCACACCCTCGGCCTTGCCGCTGGCCTTTGGCCGGATGGCGAAGAAGAGCGGGTCCGCGCTGGCTTCCTGCCCGGTCAGATGCTTGCGCATCTGGTCCTCGCTTGTGAACGGTCCGTACGGCAGGTAGTCCCAGATGCGCGTGCGCTGGGGATCGCCGCTCGCGGCCTGGAACAGGTCTGCTGCGTGACGTTCGACGCTGAGAGGCTCCAGCGTGACGTACCGTCCCTCGATCACCTCGTGCAACGGACGCTCGCGCGGGTCAGGATCGGGCACCGGCGCGGTCGAGGGCGGAGTTGTTCGAGACAGTTCTGTGGCCATCAAACATCCTTGCACGCAACGGTCCGGAGCACGTCGAGACTCCGGCAGGGTGCCGGGAGTGTAAGCGGCAACGAACCCTCCTGCACGCCGCTACTCCGGCGTGACCGCGATTCGGTCCACCAGGACCGTCGCGTCGCCCGTGTGGCGTGGCGTAGCCCATGGTGGCCGGGCAGCAATCAGGTCGCTATCCGCGGCAGGCAAACCCAACCACGTCTGGGAAATGAAGGCGGTGAATGGCGCCTCGCCCTTCAGGTCCACCGCGAGGGTTGCGCCATCGCACGCCGGGGCAAGGCACAGGAAGCGGGAGTACCCGTCATGCACTGGCGGCGCCGGGAGCACCTGCTCCTCACCGCCCCTGGTCAGGCGAAAGGCCTGCACTTCGACCTCCTCCGGGATGTACACCGCAACGTGGCTGCCGGGCGGCGCGGTGGGCAGCGGAAGCCGCAGCGGCGCACCGCTCTCCCGCCGAATCTCGTGTGCGGGGCCGTCTACCGTTATTCCCCCGCCAGCGGGCGCAACATGGACCGCGCGCGCCAGCCAGGGCACTGCCTGGGCCGGCTCCACGCCAAACGCGCGAACGGCGACCATCGATTCCGGCGGGCGACCTTCGGCCTCCAGGGCCCAGACGACCTGCGCTGCCTCCCGGTCCTCGATACGCAGCACGTTGAGCGGTTGCGGGGAACCCGGAGCATAGGTGGGAACCACCGCGCCCAGCAGGAACGCGGCGCCGGCCAGCAGCGCGAGCCCGCCTCCCAGCACGGCAGCTGCCTGACGTCCGGTACCAGGCGCCGCCAGCAGGCTCGCGCCGCCTGTTGCCGACAGCGCCAGCGCAAACGCAGCGGTGGCCGGAAACTCAGGTGAGAGCGCGAGGAAGTCTGACCCCCGGGCGAACCAGAGCCACATCCAGCAGGCCCCAACCAGCCCAAGCCCACTCGCCGCGGCTGGCGCCCACGGGCGCCGCCGGATAACCGGCCCTTGCAGCCCGGCCGCCAGCCCGAGCGCCAGCGCCACCGGCGCAAACACGGTGAAGCTGGCCGCCGGCCACGTTGCCGCAATGCCAACCCCCAGCAGCGTCCACGCCAGCCACGCGCCGTAGAACAGCCCGGCGAGCCCGGCTCGACGCCTGATGAGACTGGCCAGACTCCCGGTTATCAGCAAGGCAGCGATCCAGAGCACAACCTGCAAAGGCAAGGGGTGTGCGTACCACGGCGCTGGCGCGCCGCTGCTCGCCTGGACCAACATGCCCAGAGCCAACCCGGCCAGGGTTGCCAGCGGGACCACTGCGGGGAGCAGCCCCATCCCCCACAGCACCTCGCGCCCCAGCACATCGCCCCGCCGTATCGCAAGCGTGGTCACGGCCAGCCACCCCGCCGCGAGCGCCAGCGCGATCCCGAGGGTCCACCCCCACGGCCAGGTTACAAACACGCCCGGCGCGAGGTCCGCGTAAACCCGCTCCCCCGTTGGCGGGTTGCGCAGGTCCTCGTTGGCAAAGGCGCGCGCCGCAGCAAGCGCGTTCTCGCCGTGGTGTTGCAGGCTGCCGGGGTCGATATTGACCGGTGCGTCGAGCGGCGTGTGGTACAGGGCGTGGCGCTCGACAAACGCGAAGTTCACTCCGGGGATCCCCGCTGCTTCGTAGACGGTGAGATCCGAGTTAAACGGGAACAGCGTGTACAGTGAATCGGCGAACGCGTTGCCGGTCAGGCGCGGCGCGGCGCCGCTGAGCGTCTCTGTCAGCCACCCACTCCGGCGGGTGGTCTCGAAAAGAATGCTTTGCCCGCCCGTGCCATTTGCCTCCAGATTGACGACGACGCCCACATCTGCCGCCCAGGGGTGTTCATCCATGAACACCTGCGCGCCGAGCAGAGCTATCTCCTCTCCATCCGTAAACAGGAGCATGATCGGGGCAGGCAGCGGCGGTTCCTGGCTCAGGATGCGCGCGACTTCGAGCAACACGGCCACGCCGGACAGGTCGTCTCCGGCGCCAGGCCCGGCCGCCACGGAGTCGTAGTGGGCCGTTAGCAGCACCGCCGGGCCGTCACTCGTTCCCGGCCATCGCGTCATGACGTTCGTCACCTCAGCGCAAACGGCCCAGCGCGGCTGACAGGCAAACGCGGCCTGCATCTCCACCGGCAATCCCAGCGCCGCCAGTTCATCAGCCACGCGCTGCCGGACGCTGGCGTTCCGGGCAGTTCCCGTGGGGTGCCCGGAGCTGTCGCCCACCAGCCGCGCCAGGATGTCCTGCGCCCTCCCGGCCGCGAACCAGCTCTCTGCCGCCGTGGCCGGCAAAGGCGCAGGAGGCCGGGCCGACAGCTCCAGCAGACCGAGCGTCACCAACATCAGGGCGAGAGCTACGAGCGGGCGTCGCCAATCCCGGCTCCACTCGTTGAGGCGGGTCATGCCTGTGGCCAACGCATCACGGCTGCTCCCGCACCCAGAGCGGCATGTCGCACACGTGCTGGTAACCGATGCGCGCGTAGATGCGCTGCCCGGCCTCCGACGCAATCACCATGGCCGGCAGATCAGGCTCGGCTATCGTCGATGTCCACGCCAGGGCCGAGCCAAAACCGCGTCCCCGCGCCTCCGGCAGCGTGGCCAGAAAACTGAGGTGGCTCAGGCCGTGGGAGACAAAGGTGGCAGCAGCGCTCACCGGGCGTCCGTCCTCCCAACCCAGCCAGAAGCGGAAGCGCCGATCTTCCAGCAATGAAGAACCGAACGCCGATTCCGCCGGCAGGCCCTGCAACTCTGGCGCCGGGAACCCCTCAATCATGACCTGTTCAAAGTGATGCAGATCGCCAATGCTTCGCCCCTCCGAAATGCGCAGGCCCGGCGCCGGCAGGGCGTGCCCGCCAGGACGCCGCAGCATCAGGGGCATTTGCTCCACACAGGCCCAGCCGAATGCCGTCAGGTCTGGCGGTGGCCAGGCAGCAAACATGAAGACCGTGCCCGGGTACGAGACGCCGCCAAACGCGAAGAATGCCTCCAGGGCGGCCAGCCGTGACGACACTGCGGCCTCGTCGAGCGGCTCCAGAAGTACGACGCTGTTGAGCAGCCCGGCCGGCCGCCCGGCGTCTGTCGCAACGAAGGCCGGCTTGCGCAGGATGCGGCCGCCGCTTGATCGCACGACCCCGCGAGCGCATCGGCCCAGTTCAGGCTGAACCGGGTCAGCAGGTCAAACTGGTCGCTCACGTGGGGGCTCCAACAGCCCCTGGGCCAGCGTGAGAACCGGCACGAGGCCCAGGTTTCGACCACGCTCTGCCGCAACCGCGAACTCCGTGCCGGGCATGGCCGCCCGCAGCGACTCGACCAGCGCGGCGCACTCTGCCGCGCCGAGCACACTGGCTGGGCCAACCACCTGCTCCCGCAAGGCGGCCGCCGCCGCAAGCAGCGTGACTGCCGAATCAGCTGCCCTGGTTGCCGCCGCGACTGCTGCGGCCACTTCAACACAGGCGGCCAGACCCTTCTGATCGCCACTACGCTGCCAGTGACGCAGACTCTCGCGCAGCCAGGCGCGCGCGGCGCCGAGGTCGCCCTGCTGCAGCGCCACGCGGGCCAGCACCTGCTGGGCGCCAGCCCGCGCGGACCACGCGACATGCCCCTCGGTCAGCCCCAGCGCCTGAGCAGCATGGCGCGCGGCCTCGTCCAGCTTGCCCTGCCAGCGTTGCGCCACCGCAATGTTGCAGAGGACAGCCGCCCGGTCGCGGGCAGCGGTATCCGCCGCTGCCGGTCGCAGCGCCGCTGCAAACCGCGCTTCCGCCAGGACAGCGTCGCCCCGGTCCAGCGCCACCATCCCAAGGACCGCGTGAGAGGCGAAGGCCGCCCAGGTTTCGTCGAACTCCTCGAAGACCTCCAGGGAGCGCGCTATCTCCGCCTCCGCTTCGGCCGCCCGGCCAAGTCCCTGTGCGATGTTCCCGCGCACGAACCCCACGAACGCGATCTCGCGCGCATCCCCGCAGGCTGCCGCCAACCGGCCAGCCTCCGCAACGTGGCGCCCGGCGCGCTCGAACTCCCCGAGGTTGGTCGCGATCCAGGCAGCGTGCCGCGCCAGCCGGCCGCGCAAAAGATCCTGCTCGACATGGCGGTCCAGCGCGACCTCGCACTGCGCCAAACCTTCAGCGCCGTAGCCACAGAGTGCCCAGAAACTCCCGAGCGTATCCAGCAGGCGCACGGCTCCCGGCAGATCATTGGCGTGCAACCAGCGCAACGCGGCTCTCAGGTTCGGCAGATCGCGCTCGAGGCGGCGCAGTCGCGCATCGAACCCCGCGTCTCGCCGCCAGAGGTGGGCCGTCTCGGCGGCGTGCTGCATTGCCGCCGCGTGCTCCGCCTCCACTCGCTCGCGCACCGGGCTGGCCTGGAGACGGCTGGCGGCAACCACGCGAATCGTTTCCAGCAGCCGATAGCGAGGCTCGTCCGCGGCAGCGTCCTCCCGCTGCACCAGGTTTCGCTGAATGAGCGTTCCCAGCAGCGCCAGCGCGTCTGCCGCTGCGCCACCCCGGCCACTGGCGCTTTCCGCTGCCGCCCAGATCTGCTGCGCGGCCTCCAGCGAAAAGCTGCCTTCAAACACGCCCACAGCGTGGAACATGCGCCGCTCTGCGGCAGACAGCAGGCCCTCGCTCCAGGCAACGACGTTATCGAGCGTCCGCTGGCGCTCCGGAAGATCGCGCAGCATGCCTGGCAATGGCGAGCGTGCCTCCAGCCGTCGCACGAGCATGGCTGGCGAGTGCGCCGCCGTGAGGGAGGCCGCCAACTCGAGAGCGAGCGGGAGCCCATCCAACTGCTGGCAAAGCCATGCCACGTCCTGTGCGTTGTGCTCCGTTACCTCGAAGCCAGGATCGACGGCCCGGGCGCGATCGGCAAACAGGCGCACCGCCGGGAAGATCAAGGCTTCCCCGGCGGATACAGCGGCAGGTTCCGGCGCCGGCAACGGCGCAACCGGCAGGCAGCGTTCGGCCCGCAACAGCAGAGGTTCGCGGCTGGTGACGAGCCAGGCGACAGCAGGCAGCAGCGCCGCGAGCTGCGCAATTACCGGAGCCGCATCAATCACTTGCTCGAAGTTGTCCAGCAGGAGACACAGCCGCTGCTCCAGCAAGCTCCGGGCAATCGTCTCCGGCGTCTGATGCCCGGGCGATGCTGCCCGGCCCAGCGCAGCCGCCACCGCCGGCAACACCTGTTGCGCGTCCTGCTCCGGCGCGAGATCGACAAACACCACCCCGTCCGGGAAGCGCTGCGTCACCGCGTCATCGTGCGCCAGGGCGAGCGCAAGCCGCGTCTTGCCGGACCCGCCCGGACCGGTCAGCGTGATGACGCCCGGTGTGGGCTCCAGGAGCCAGCCGCGCAGGCGCTCTGTCTCGTCAGCGCGGCCAAGGAGCGGCCCCGCAGGCAACGGCGCGCGGCTCACTGCGGGCATGACGGATGTCGCCCGTGAGGAACTGGCGGACGGCGACAAGGCACGCGCCGCCAACAGCAGCGCGGCGCGCTCCTCGGGAGTCACCGCCAGAGCCGCAAGCAGCCGCTGCACGGTCTCTCGCTGCGGCCGGCCCCGCGCCCCGCGCTCCAGGTCACTCAGCCCACGCACGCTCAGCCCGGCCCGCTCCGCCAGCTCGGCCTGCGTCAGGCCGCCGGCAAGGCGCCGGGCGCGGAGCAGGTCGCCGAAACTGCTGTCGAGGGGGAAGAGATCTGGCGGCATGCACGCTCCGGGGAGACTGATCGACCGCCCAGTGTAGACCAGCCGCGCACCGGCAAAGCGTCAACTTGCGTGGTCGAAACTGCCGGTTGCGCCTGTGCCCCGCAGGCGCCCGCCCTTAGGCTGGCAGGGAGCAAGGAGGCGCAGGTGCTACCCACACCCCATACATCGTACCGGCTCGTTCAGTTGCACCATCATCACCTGCGCGCAGAGTTCCAGCGCCTGCGGCAGACCGAAAAATCACCCAGGTGGAGGACCCGCCCGACCCTCGAGTCGTGGGATCATCTCCAGCGCAGGGTCGCCCACTGGCGGCCAACCGTACGATGGCCATCGTCCTGGAGATGGTCATCTTCATGATGGACGAGGTGCATGAGCGAACGAGCGAACGCGCTGGCCGATGCCTTGCAACTGGCAACGGATGACGTTGACCGCTTTATCGGCGAAGTATCCGATGAGGGTTGGCAGGCGACCTGCCCTGGCGAGCAGTGCACTGTTGCCGCCCTGATCTGCCATATCGGCAACGCCTACACGGGCATGCTGGACAGTATCATCAAGCCGGTGGCGGAAGGCGCCCCGCGCCCGGAGTTTTCACCAGAGGATCTGCACCGCTGGAACGCCCAGGCTGCGCAAATGTACGCGGGCGCCAGCCGAGAGCAGGCCCGGGAAATCCTGCGCACGGCCTCCGCGCCCACCATCTCCTACGTCCGCGGCCTCTCTGACGAGCAACTGGCGACGTCGTTTGATCTCCCCCAGCGGCCGGAGCCTGTCACCGTGGAAGCCATGGTCATCCACGGCCTGACCGGTCACCCGCGCGAACACCTGGCCAGTGCCCGCGCTGCAGCCGGCAGCGTGGGCTAGCGCCCGGGCGAAGGCGGGACACGCCGGCCCTATACTCCCGGCATGTCCCGCCACGCTGCCCCTCCGAGCGACCTCCAGGACATCGCCGAGCCGAATGGCGCGGAGCCACATCAGGACCGGTCCTCGCTGGTCCCCTCTCGCCGGCAGTACCTCGACCTGAAGGCGCAACACCCCGAAGCCATCCTGCTCTACCGCCTCGGGGACTTCTACGAGACGTTCGATGAGGACGCCCGCACCCTCGCTCGCGACGCGCGAGTGGCCCTCACCACCCGCTCCTTTGGCCGCTCTGGCCGCTCCCCGATGGCGGGCATTCCCCACCACGCGCTGAACCACTACCTCGCCCGGTTGCTGGCTGCCGGACACACGGTCGCCATCGCCGAGCAGATGACCCCGCCTGGCAAGGGCCTCGTCGAACGCGCCGTCACCCGCGTTCTCTCTCCCGGCACCGTGTCGGACCCTGCGCTGCTCCCAGCCGGGGAGAGCCGCTACCTGGCGGCGCTGCATCACCACGGCGAAGCCTGGGGCCTGGCCTGGGTCGATGTCAGCACGGGCGAGTTTGCGGTCGCGGAGTTCAGCGGCGAGGGCGCCCCCGCGCGCCTGGCCGAAGAGGTGGCGCGCATTAACCCTGCGGAAACCCTGATCCCGGACGACGCGCCCGAGCCGCAAGGGAACATCCCGCCCGGCCACCTGACGCGGCTGGAGACCTGGCGCTGGGAGCCGGGCCGTGGTGGCGACCTGCTGTGCACGCAGTTTCGAATCCACTCGCTGGCCGGGTTCGGCTGCGCTGCCATGCCCGCCGCCATCGGCGCGGCGGGCGCAATTCTTGGCTACCTGGAGCGAACCAACCCCGCCCTGCTCGTGCTGCTGACCGGCCTCCGCGTCGAGCAGCCGGGCCGCTGGGTCGGGCTGGACGCCGCCACCCGGCGCAACCTGGAACTCACGCGCTCCCTCGGCACCGGCGGCTCACGCGGCAGCCTGCTCGGTGTGCTCGACCTGACCCGGACGGCCATGGGAGCACGCGCCCTGCGGCGGCTCGTGACCCAGCCACTGCAGGACCTGGCAGAGATCGAGCGCCGGCAGCAAATCGTTACCACGCTTGTGCATGCGCCAACCGCCCGTGCCTCAGTGCGGGACGCGCTGGCCGCCGTCGGCGACCTGGAGCGGCTGGTTGGCCGCATTGCCGACCGCACTGCCACCGCCCGCGAGTTCGTCACACTCGCCTCTGCCCTGCACCGCCTCCCCGTGATCGCGGAGCTGCTGGCGCCCTCAGGTTTACGCCATGCGTGCGGCGCAGATTGCGCGGATATCGCGGCCCTGCTCGACGACGCGGTGGCCGAAGACCACACCGGCGCGGCTGCCATCCGCCCTGGCTTCGCCCCGGACCTCGACGCGGCCCACGCCGCCGTGCGCGAAACGCGGGAGTGGCTCGCCTCGCTGGAAGCGCGCGAGCGAGAGCGCACGGGCATTCGCTCCCTCAAGGTCGGCTTCAACAAGGTTTTCGGGTACTACATCGAAATCACCCGCGCCAACCTGGCCCTCACCCCCGCCGACTACACGCGCAAGCAAACCATCGCCAACGGCGAGCGCTTTATCACCGGACCCCTCAAGGACGCCGAAGCGCGAGTGCTGGCTGCAGACGAAGAGATTGCGGCTCGGGAGCGCGCCGCCCTCCACAGACTGAGCGCCCTGGTCACGGAGGAAGCGGGCCGCCTTTCCGCCACCGCCCGCGCCCTGGCCGAACTGGACGCGCTGCTCTCGCTGGCGGAAGTCGCCGCCCGCAACGACTGGAGCGCGCCAATTCTGGATGATGGCGACCTCCTGGCGATCAGCGGCGGGCGCCACCCGGTGGTGGAAGCCCACCTCAGCGGAGAGCCCTTCATCCCGAACGATTGCCGCCTCGGCGGTGACGGCCCGCGTCAGGCTGTCGTCACCGGGCCGAACATGGGCGGCAAATCGACCTATCTCCGGCAGGTGGCAGTCATCGCACTGCTGGCGCAGATCGGCTCCTGGGTCCCCGCCGCCCACGCTCGGGTCGGCCTCGTGGACCGCATTTTCACCCGCGTTGGCGCCCAGGATGATCTGGCGCGCGGCCACTCCACGTTCATGGCCGAGATGGTTGAAACCGCCGCCATCCTGCATCAGGCCACCTCTCGCTCCCTGCTCATCCTCGATGAGGTTGGCCGGGGCACCAGCACCGATGACGGCCTCGCTATCGCTCGCGCCACCCTGGAGGACATCAGCCAGCGCATCGGCGCGCGCGCCCTCTTCGCCACGCACTATCTGGAGCTGACCAGCATCAGCGAGAACCTGCCTGCCATCACCAACCTGCATGTTGCCGCCCTGGAGCGCGACGGCCGCGTGGTGTTCCTGTACGCCGTACAACCCGGCGCCGCCGACCGCGCCTACGGCGTGCAGGTCGCGCGCCTCGCTGGTCTCCCACCCTGGGTCGCCGACCGCGCCGACATCCTGCTGCGTGCTTCCCAACGAGAAGCACCCGCCATCCTGCCGCCACCCCCGGTCACGCCAACACCACCTCTCGCGCTCTGCGAGGACCGCGCACCCTGGCTGGAGCCCGCACCTCCGTCCGAGCCGACACCCGCCGACCAGCTGGCCGCCGCCCTCCTGGCCCTCGACCTGGACAGGGTGACCGCGCGAGAGGCGCTGCAGTGGATGTGGGAGCATCAGGACTTGCTTCGCTCACGAGATACAGCGGCAACTGATGACGCTTTCGGTGACTGAACGCCGCATCACCCTCCCCCGCATCGAGACCGCCGCGGCAGCCATTGACCCCGTGTTCCTCCACACCCCCCAGTGGGTCTGCGAGCCGCTGGCGGATGACCTCGGCGTACGGGTGCTGCTGAAGGTGGAGGTGCTGAACCCGATTCGCTCCTTTGAGGGACGCGGCGCGGATTGGCTGGTGCAGAACCTGCCGCACGGCGCGGAAATCGTGTGCGCCTCGGCCGGGAACTTCGGCCGGGCCAGAGCGTTCGCCGCCCGGGCACGCGGGGCGCCGCTCATCATTCACGCGGAGCCAGGACGGCAAACCCGCTCCAAATCGAGCGCATGCGGGCGCCGGGCGCACCTGTGGTCCTGGCCGGCGCCTGCTTCGACCCGCCAAGGCAATTGGCCAGGCCGAAGCGGCACAGCGCAGCGTGCGCTTCAACGAGGACAACCGCGACCCGGAGCCGGCTGAATGCGCGGGCACGATGGCGCTGGGGGTTGGCAACCTGCCAGGGCCAGCCCGATAGGCGCTTCATGCCGCCTGGCAACGGCGCCATGCTGGCCGGGTCGCTACTATCACCTGAGTCCAGCTGACCCCCACGCGAGTGACTGCGGCGGTGGCGGCCATGCCGCCCACAATGGCAGAACCGCGTCAACGTGAAAAGCCCGTCACGCATTGCCACCATCGCGGGTGGTATTGGCGTGCGCAGTCAGGCGCCGGCGGCCGGCTGCGCACGCCGGCCGGGTCAATGACGACCTCCCTGGGCCTGACAGCCGCATCCTTACCGCCATCAAGCTGCTGCACCCGCACACCGGCGTCGTCGCGGAGCCGTCGGAAATGACCGGGCTCGCGAGGTTCAGGCAGGTGTCATCCTGCCTGCACGGGCATGGCATCGCCACCATCGTCAGGGGGAAACCTGACGTTCGCGCAAATGCGAGAATGGCGGCGCGACCAGACAGAATGAGCAGGTTGAGGACAACAGAAGGATCGGCAACGTGGCGCAGGCAATGCAGGGCGCGGCCTACCTGAACGGCAAGTACGTCCCGGCGAGCGAGGCAAACGTCTCCATTTTCGACAGTGGGTTCATCGGCGGGGTCTCTGTCTTCGATACCCTCGCCTGTTGGCAGGGCGGCCTCTTCAAGCTGCCGCAACACCGCGCCCGCTTCGAGCGCTCGGCCCACGCCGCCATGATCCCGTTGGCGGCGAGCGGCAACGATCTGGAGCAGATCATCATTGAAACAACCCGCCGCTCCGGGTGTCGCGAGGCCTATGTGCAGGCGATCGCCACGCGCGGCCGTCGCCCTACGCCCTCGGCGCCTTCGAACGAACCCACGCTGATCGTGTACGCCATCCCCTATGTCTCGCTCTGGCCCGAGGAGAAAGCTGAGCGCGGGATCAGCGTCATGATTCCCTCGATCCGCCAGTGGCCCCCTTCCACGCTGGACGCCAAGATCAAGAACTTCAACCGCATGCACACCCACCTGGCCCGGTTGGAAGCCGAGCGTGCGGCAGCGGACGATATCGTGCTGCTCGATGATCGCGGCCTGCTGACCGAGAGCCGTGGCTCCAACCTGTTCGTAGTGCGCGGCGGCACACTCTACACGCCGCGCTCCGGCATCCTGGAGGGGATCACCCGGCAGACCGTCTTCGAGATCGCAGCGGAACTGGGCATCCCGGCTGCCGAACACGACCTCTCCCCCTACGACCTCTACACGGCAGAAGAGGCGTTCCTCTGCAGCACCGCCGGCGGCATCTACCCCATCGCGGAGGCGGACGGCCGCTCCGTAGGGAGTGGCGGCACGGGCCCCATCACCCGCGCCCTGCGCGACCGCTACTGGGAGCGCCACCTCAGCGGGCCAGACGTGACGCCCGTTTTCTCCTGACCGACAGCAACGTAGGAACACACCATATGAACCAGGCCATTGGGATCACCGATCTTCACAGCGATCTGCCGCTGGCGCTGCTGCACCGCCGCTTCGAGGGGGTCACTGGTTCCCTGCGCGACGAGTGGCTGCCCCGCTTGCGCGCCGGCGGCGTCGATACCGTCGTGTGCGCGATCTACATTGATTCCATCTTCCTGCCCGAAGGGGCGCTGCGCCGCGCAGTGCAACTGGTCGATGCGCTGCTGGAGGAAATCGCGCTCTGCCCGGACGCAGTCGAGCTCGCCCTCACGACCGGTGACCTCGACCGCATCACAGGCGCAGGCAAGATCGCGGTGCTCCTGATGTTCGAGGGCGCCGAGCCGTTCGGGCAGGATCTGGCCGGGCTGCGGCTCTTTCACCGCCTTGGCATGCGCATCTGCAGCTTCGCCTGGATGCGCCGCACCGCCTACGGCGACGGCGCGTGGGAGAACGACTCCCGCGGCGGCCTCACCCGCCTCGGTCACGCCGCCGTGGCGGAACTGAACCGGCTCGGCATCGTGACCGATGTCTCGCACTGCTCGGACCAGACCACCTGGGATGTCCTCGCTGCGTCCACGAAGCCGGTGATCGCCAGCCACTCGAACGCGCGCGCTGTCGCCGACCAACCACGCAACCTGACCGACGACATGGCCAAGGCCATTGCTGCCTCTGGCGGGCTGGTCGGAATGGTCGCCGTCGCGGGCTACGTCGCCCCGGATACGGCCACCGTCTCCCGCTGGGTGGATCACTTCGATCACGTCGCGAACCTGGTCGGCGTCGACTACCTCGGTCTCGGCCTGGATTTCTTCACCGAGATCATGGCCATGAATATTTTTGGCGACGTCCCGGCCTGGGGCCCTCCAGGCGGGTTGGTCCCGCTGGAGTTCGCCGAGATGGCTACCTACCGCGATCTTCCCAATCTGACCGAGGAACTCCTGCGCCGCGGCTACACCGACGACGATCTTCGCAAGATCTACGGCGGAAACTTCCGTCGTGTACTGAGGGCGGTGGAAACAGCCTGACCCGGCAAACGGGCCGCGCAGAACACAGCCAGCCCCGGGAAACACGCCGTGTCTCCCGATGGTCGAGGCGCCATGCCTGCGTAGGTGGTGTGGGCACGGGGCTGTTTCTCCGGCAGCCTGTCGCGGACTCTGCCAGAGCGCGTCGACAGCAAAGTCACCGCTGATCGCCATGCCCTCGAAGCTTCGGCTGGAACTGCGCTGGTTGTCGAAGGCCGTCAGCACAGCCGCCGCCCGGCGCCCGCGCTCAACGGCGCCTCGCCATCGGTGACGAACAAGGTCGCAATGCGAGTGTCGCGAAGCCAGTCACCGGGAACGTGCCGTGCGTCCAACGATCACCAGCCGCTCCGCCACCCGGAGCAAGCAGGCTGTTGGCGCAGTGGAGAGGTCCGCAGCTGCCCCCTGGCCAGCGCCGGAAGCGCCGCGTGGTCTCCCTATGAGGGTGCTACAGGCCACATCGGCGGTACCCTTCCCGCAGATCGCGCCTGGCTCTGCGACGGCTGGAGGCCAGGACACAGGCTACCGGGCCAGCCGGTAGCAGGAGCAGACGCCAGCGCATGTCCTCCACCATGCCTCTCCGGACCCCCACCTTCGCTATCGGTGATATCCATGGTCAGTACGAAAAGGTCACCCACGATCTGCGGGAGGCAGCGTTGCTCTCCAGCGACTTGCACTGGGCCGGCGCCGACAGCGCCCTCTGGCTGATTGGCGACCTTGTAGATCGCGGTCCAGACGGCATCAAGGTCATTGACCTCGCCATGCGCCTCCAACGGGAGGCAGCCGCGGCGGGCGGGAGCACCACCACCCTCATCGGAAACCACGATATCCTGCTCCTGGCGGCCTATCACTTCGGGGACTGGCCGCGCAAACGGCGAGCGGAATCATTCACCGAGATCTGGGAACGCAACGGCGGAAACCCCGAGGATCTGGACCTTCTGAACGGCTCGCAAGTGGCCTGGCTCTCCAACCTGCCGGCCATGGCGCACTGCGGACCCTACCTGCTCACCCACGGCGACACCATGCTCTACACCCGCTACGGGCGAACCGTGGCGGACCTCAACCAGAACATTCAGGACTTGCGGCACACCATGGATCCCGTGGCGTGGTATCGCCTCCTCAGCGAGTTCAGTGAGCACCGCGTGTTTACCGGGTCCACTGGCCCCAGGCGCGCCCGCGAGTTTCTGCGCCATTTCGGCGGGCAACGCATTGTGCATGGGCACACGCCCGTCAGCCGCATTACGGGCGAGAATCCGGCGCAGGTCACAGGTCCGCTGATCTACGCGGACGGTCTCTGCATCGACGTCGATGGCGGCATGTATCTCGGCGGACCGGGGTTCGTCTACCGCCTGCCTGATCCTGTCCCGGACGAGGCGTAGCCAGAGCCTCTCGCGCAGGCGAGCCGTCCCAGAGCGTGGCTCGCTCGGTCAGCTCCAGGACATGGCCGTCAGGGTCCGTCACGTAGAGCGCCAGGTTGCCAGGCGCAAACTCGTGGTGCTCGGTCTGATGGCCCGCCGCGTTGATGCGCGCCGCAAACGCCGGGAGCGAGCCCGGCGGGACGAGCAGCGCGAAGTGGACGTGGGCTCCGCCGCGTCCGCCATGGATGGCGTTGGGGCCACCCGTCTCCACCGGCCAGAGCCCAAGGAACCCCTCGCGGCCCAGCGTCAGAAACGTCGCCTGCCGCTCCTCCCCCCATCGGTCTGCAATTGGCAGGCCGATCACCTCATGGTAGAAGCGCTCGGACCGCTCCAGGTCGGAAACTTCCAGTACCATCTCGAAGAGCCCAAGGGTGGCAGGCGTCATCCGCGTCGCTCCAGCTTCAGCACCGGAATGGTGCGCTCCAGCTTCTGCTCATGGTCCACAAAGGTCGGGAACTGCGTCGCGTGGGCGCGAAACACGCGCTCCCGTTCCGCCCCCGTGACCTCCGTGGCGTGCACCGGGACAGTCTCGGGGCCCTTCTCGATCAGGTATTCCGGGTTCGCCACGACGTTGCGATGCCAAGCCGGATGGCGCTCGCTGCCGTGCGCCGAACCGAAGACATACCTTGCGCCATCTTCCAACCGCGCACGCAAGGGCACGATGTGCACGCGTCCACTGCGGGCGGCGATAGTGGGCAGGAGCAGCATCGGCGGCGGGTTATCGTACGGCGCGGCCACCTCACCGGCGTTTGCCCTGAACTCGGCGGTCACCGGTGCATTCCACTCCTGTTCCTGGGTCGGCATGGTCGTTTCTCCCTCACTGACGGAGGCTCAGGACCGGCGTGTGCGCGCGCAGGCGCGAGGTCACGTCCAGCAACTCCGCCACCATCGCCTGCACGCGCTGCTGGACCCGGGGGTCGGCCACCTCGCCATCCTGTACAGCGCTACCACTGGCAATCACCGACGTCGGCAGCACCAGCCCGTTCAGGCCCCGCGCGCTGTGATCGAGCGCGGTGATCACGTTCCCGGCGGAACTGCCACCCAGCGCCATCAGCGCAATCGGTTTCCCCTGCAGGTAGCGCGGTGTGTCATTAACCAGGAAGTTCAGGCAGTCGAATGCATTCTTGACCGCTCCGCTCAGCGTGCCGTGATAGGTCGGCGAGCAGAAGACGAATGCGTCAGCCTCCCGGGCGGAGTCCAGCAAGCTCCGAAGCGACGTTGGATAGTCCTCCAGGGGCAGATCGTCGTCGTACATCGGCAGCGCCATCTGCCGCACATCGCCCAGGGCCACCCCGGCGCCAGCGGTCTCTGCCACCCGTAGTGCGTGGCGCAGCAGGCTCAGGCTCCGTGAACCAGCGCGCATGCTCCCCCCGATGCCAAGCACGCGCACGGGCGCGCCGTCCAGAGAATCGTGATCGGCCAGCAAACTCATCATGCCTCCTCGAACAGTCGCTCGGTGGTGAGATCGATGCCAAAATGGGTGTCGAGCGCAGCCTGCCAGGCGGCGTCGCCGGTTAACCGTTCCTCGTGACGATGGCCGTTCCGGGTCGTGATCAGGAGATCATCCGCCAACGTGACCCGGCCGTCGTCCGTCAGGAGGGTGCAGATGCGCTTCCGGGTGAAGCCGGAATCGGGCGAGGTCTGGTGATACCGGCAGCCCTCCTCGAAATCAGTCAACTGTCGGGGCTTCCAGGTGAAGCGGTAGACCCGCTCCCACTCCTCAGCCGGGCCCTGCCGCCAGAGCCACAGGTCAGGCTCTTCCAATTGCAGCCGGAAGCTGGCCCCGGCTGCTGGCTGCGCCTGCACGGCATCGCAGCCAATGGCCAGCGGGCTGACAAAGCCATTCCGCCCTCCCGCCACATCGGCAAGCACCGCCGCCATGCCTGGCGCCGCCACCCGCAGAACAAGGTGATCAAACTCGATGGGATCCCGGCCATCAGGCAGTGGGAACTGGGCGGCCAGCAGCGTAACCTCGTAGCCCATCTCGCGCAGCAACGCTGCCAGGAGACCATTCAGTTCGTAGCAGAAGCCGCCCCGCCGCCGCTTCACCACCTTGGCGTAGAGGTCTTCCTCCGCCAGCGAGACAGGCCTGCCCAGGTGAATGTCCAGATTCTCGAACGGCACGCGCCGCAGGTGCGCCAGGTGCAGGTCTTGCAGTACGGACAGGGTCGGCGCAACCGGGCCGTCATACCCAATGCGGGCGAGGTAGGCAGAAACGTCGAGCACAACGCACCTCGGAGCCAGAATGCAGGGTCGGATCCGTCGTTCAGGCGGCGTCTGCCGCGCCAGGCGGCGGGTTTACAGGAGGCCGAGCGAACTGCGGCAACCCGCGGGCGGTGAAGAAACCCACCAGGACTGCGAGCAGCATCAGGCCATAATGGAAGGTGAGCGCATGCTGGACCGAGTTGCCCTGCGCATGCACCACCGCCACCAGCGCGCCACCGATGCCGGCGCCCAGGCCAGAACCCAGCACGCTCGCCAATTGCATGGAGGACGACGCGTTCCCCTCCTGCCCCGGCTCCGCCAGTTCCAGCATGGTCAGGTTCAGCGTGATGTAGGCAAACCCCATGCCGAGCCCGGCGACACCCCAGCCGAGCGGCCCCAGGAGCATCGGTGTTTGCGGCAGCAACACCGAGGCAATGACCACAATGGCAACGGAGATGAGCGTGAGTCCGATCCACTCCATCGTGCGGCGCGAGACCCGCATCGACACGCGCGCCTGGATCCACGAGCCCGAGGACCAGGCAATGGTGCCCGCCGTCAGCGCCAGCCCGGCAAAACCGATCGAGGCGCCACGCACCTCCACCAGCATGAGCGGCACGAAGGCATCCACCCCGAAGAAGGCCAGGTTGATCAGCCCCATGGTTGCAATGGCCGCCGGCAGGCCCGGGGCCGCTCGCAACGTCCCCACTGGCAACAGCCTTCGCAGGGACGGCACAGCCAGCACACCCCCGGCGACGATCATGGCTCCCGCGACAACAACGCCGGGCACACTGACGCCGCCGAAGTCCAGACCTGGCGCGCTGGCGCTGCCCAGCATCAGGCCGGCCCCGGCAGACAACGCGACCGAAAGCAGCACCCGTTGTCTTGCCTGCGGGTGTTGGGCGCCCCGCGGCACCGTGCGCAGCGAGGGCAGCGCCAGCAGCGCCGCCAGCAGCGCCATCGGAGTCAGCACCAGGAAGACAGCGCGCCAGCCGAATGCCTCTGCCATCAGACCGGAGATAGCGGGGCCGATCAGTCCTGGAACTACCCAGCCAGTAGACATCAGGGCCAGCATGCGGGGCTTGGCTGCCGCCGGAAACCCGCGCCCGACGGCCACATACGCCGAGGAAAAAATGCAGCCGCCCCCGAAACCCTGCAGGGCCCGGCCCAGAATGAGGACTTCCATGGAGGGGGCAAACCCGCCCAGCAAGAGTCCACTGGAGAAGAAGACCACACCGATGGCGAAAGGCAGCGCCGGGCCACGTCCGTCGGAGATGAGCCCACCCACCACAATGCCGACCAGTTGGGTCAGGAGATAGGCCGAGAACGCCCAGCCGTAGAAGTTCAGACCACCCAGGTCGGCCACGATGGCCGGCAGGATGGTGGCCACCGCCAGGGCCTGGAAGGCCACCGCCACGATGGTCAGCATCAATCCTGCCGTCAGGCCCGCCCGCCCGCTGGCAAAGGGGTTGGTCTCGTCTGGCGTGTGCGGCTCTGGCCCCGCTTGAGGCGGCGGCTCAGCAAGGGCCCGCGGCGCCAGCACGGCGCCTTCCGGCGGAGACGCCAGCTCTGCGATTTCCTCTGAACTGAGTGATGTCCCCATGGCCTCCACGCTCCCGCAAGTGGATCTGCACGATACACCCGCCTTGCGATTAAAACAAGTATCTTCTGCTTTTATTCCGCAAAACTGCGCAATGCCGCTATACTCGCGAGCGTACTTTCCCGCCGTGCAGTCTCTGAGTGGTTGTCACTGCATGACCGACGCCCTGAACAGCCTTCCCGAAACTCGACGCCGCATCCTGGAGCACATCAAGCGCGGCGGCAACGCCACGGCCGATACCATTGCCGAGGAACTTGGCGTAACCCTCAGCGGCGCTCGCCAGACGCTCACCGCTCTTGAGCGCGAAGGCTTGCTCGTCCACACCGCAGAGCGAGGCGGCCCCGGCCGGCCCCGGCATCTCTACTCCCTCACTGCGGCCGGCGATGCCCTCTTCCCCCGCGCCTACGCGGAACTGACGAACGAACTCCTGGAGTATGTCGAGGACGAAGACCCCGTCCTGCTCGAACGCATTTTCACTCGCCGCGCGGAACGCCGCTTGCAGCGCGCCCGCGAGCGCACAGTCGGGCTGAGTTTTCCGGAACGGGTCGAGGCGGTCGCCAAAATCCTGGACGAGGATGGCTACCTCGCGGATTTCTCCCGGCGAGAGGACGGCGCGTACGTGATTACCGAGCACAACTGCGCCGTCCTGGGCGTCGCGCTGCGCTACGGGCATGCCTGTTCCAGCGAGCTGGATTTCCTGCGTGCCGCGCTTCCGGAAGCCGAGGTCACACGTATTGCGCACCGCATCCAGGGTGGCCACGTCTGCGCGTATCTTGTCGCGCCAGTTCCCGAACGTTCGTAGCGACGCAGACGACAACACCTTGACGCGCCTACCCTGTTACCATCCTGCTCGCGAGAACCCGCGCTGCTGTGTGAGAGGATGAAACGTTGAGCGTCTACGACGAGCGTCGCGTCAAGATCGTGGCGACATTGGGACCCGCGTCACGTGAGCGCGACACGCTGCGAGAGCTCTTTCTGGCCGGGTTGGATGTCGTCCGCATCAATGCCGCCCACGGCACACCGGAAGAGCGCTCGGTGCTCGTCAACGATGTGCGAACGGTTGCTGATGAAGTCGGCAAGCTGGTGCCAATTCTGTTTGACCTGCGCGGGCTGAAGATTCGCACGGGCCCATTGGCGAACCCCGCTGAAGACACCGTAGGCATCCCGCGCGGGGGCACCGTTACGGTCGTCAACACCCCGGCGCCTGCCACCAGCGAGGTCATCGGCATCGATTTTCCGCAACTCTTCGAGTTCATCCACCGGGGCAGCCGCATCCTGATCTCCGACGGACTGATTGAACTCCTGGTCGAGCGAATCGACGGCAACTCTGCCCAATGTCACGTCGGCCGCGGCGGCCATCTTCATGGCCGCCAGGGCGTGACGCTACCCGAGGCGATGATCAGGGGCGGCTCCCTCACCCCGGTGGACCGTGAGGATCTGCAGTGGGGCGTCGAGCAGGGCGTCGATTTCATCGGACTTTCGTTCGTCAGCGACGCCAACGATCTGCACCTGGCCAAGGAAGTCGCCGGCTGGTACAGCTCGCGACCACCTCATTTCATTGCCAAGATCGAGCGCCCACAGGCGCTTGAGAATGTCCGCTCCATTGCCAGCGCCGCCGACGGTCTGATGGTGGCGCGCGGCGATCTCGGCGTGCAGATGGCGCCCGAGCGAGTACCACGCGCGCAGAAGGAGATCATCCGGGTCGCCAACGAGTTCGCGTTGCCGGTCATCACCGCCACCCAGATGCTGGAGTCGATGATCCGGCAACCAGTCGCCACCCGCGCTGAAACAACCGACGTGGCCAACGCAGTCTGGGATGGCACCGACGCGGTGATGCTCTCGGCGGAAACCGCCATCGGGCAGTATCCGGTCGAAGCGGTGCGCACCATGGGCCGCATTATTCGCGAAGCGGAGATCGACGGGCCGATCCGCACCGACGCCTCGGAAAAACCGCTGCCGAACCTGAACGAGCCAACGTTGGCGGTAGCCGACGCCATTGCCAAGGCGGTGCGCACCCTGGCCGACGAGGCTCCTGTCGAGCACGTCGTGGTCTTCACGCAGACTGGCGCGTCGGTGCGCCGCGTCGCCAAGTACCGTCCGAAGCCGCCAATTATTGGGTTGGCCACAGATATCGAGACCGCCCGCCGCCTGAACCTCATCTGGGGCGTGCGCAGCGGCGTGGTGCCCATCGAGGAGAACCCGGATCACCTCTTCCGCGTTGCCGGCAAGAAGATCGTCGAGGAAGGCCTCGCCACGGACGGCGAATTCGCGCTCATCGCGGGTTCGCTGCCGATGACGCACGTCTCGGGCCGCACCAACATGCTGCATGTCCGCCGGTTGGGAACATAGACCGGCAGCAACGCGACGCCTGGTCGTTTCTCGCGTGACTCGCACCTGAGCGCTCACTGCGGGTTTGGGTCTTGCTGCGCTCGCCTCATGTGCCGCGTTACCCTCGGCAACATTCAGGAACATTGCCTGGCCGCATGGGCGGCAGGCGTGTCTCGGGTGGGCATCGATGGTGCGAGACGACCGCAGTACCCGGTGGCCGGCAGACCTCACCGCAGTCGCGCGGCCCCGGCAGAGGCCATGCCCGCCAAACCTGCCGCACAGCCCGGTGATCCCGACGTCGCCTGCAGCACAGACGGCAGCCGTTGCCTGAGCTGCGAGGCCGTTCGCGCTCTCAGCTGCCGCGTCGTCTTCGGAGCATCAGCGACTGGCCGCGCTGCTCGCCGCATACGATAGCCAGCGGTCAGCGCCACCACGCACGAGCCATAGATTGCGCGGAGAGTGCGCTGCTGAACGTGGCCATGCTGGAGCCTGCCCTGGCGAGTCCGCGCAGCCACGCACGCTACGAAGGCGCGGACATCGTAGGGCAAAGCGCGATCTCGGCCTCGGCCTGGAAAAGGACCATCCGTTTTTCAGGACGGGAACATGCGCACCGCAGGACTCGCGGTACACCAGGTCCTCCCGGCCAACAGCGCCACCCTCGCGTGCTCCGATAATGACCTTGCCGCCTGGGTAATCGCCCTCACCCTCGGCCTAATTGCCGAGACCCTCGCGGCGTGCCTGCGCTCGTTCATCACTCCAGTGAGGTAGCCGTACGCGAGGCAGAAGATTCCGCCGGAACAGATACGCGGTATCAGGCGTTCACCCTACACACGCATGGATGCCGGCAACCTGCATACGCTTCGCGGCCAGACCGACCGCACGCTTGTCAAGTGGCCGGTGGCGTGGTCAGATTCGCGTCGCAGGTCCGCAGCCGATTTCCCGTACGCGGTACGGGGGCAAGTTCCGGCAGGGCACTCGATACTCGCGGTACGCCAGCGAGGCCACAGCAACGCGGCGGCAGCCAGGGAGCATGACGGTGGAACTCCTGGAATGGTGGAATCTCATCTTCCTGCTGCCGGCGTCTGCCGCGGTCCTCTACGTGCTGCTGCTGGCTGTTGGGGCGCTGCCCTTCGATGACCTGGGGCTGCACCTTGACGCCGGCACCGGACATTTCGACCACGATGGGCCTGGCGACCATGATCTGCTCGGCATCCTCGGTATCGGTCGCGTGCCCATTTCCATCGTACTGATCAGCTTCAGCCTGCTCTGGGGCGTCATCGGCTGGTTCGCCACGCGCGCCTTCCAGTCGGTCTGGCCAGCGCCGGGTGTCTTCATCTGGCCTTCGCTGCTGGTCGCCCTGGTTGGCGCCGCGGGCCTGACCCGGGGAATGGCCAACCTGCTCGGCCGGGTCATGCCCGGCACAGAAACCTACGGCGTGGGCGCCCGCGAACTGATCGGGCGGATGGCCGAAACCCGGTACCCCATTTCGGCCTCAGCGGGCAGCGTCCAGGTCTACGACCAGCATGGCGCCCTGCACGAGGTGCCGGCCCGCGTCCTCACAGGCGAGGCAGTGATTCCGGCTGGGGCCCGCGTGGTGCTCTGGCGCTTTGACGACGCGACAGGATCGTACCTGGTAACGCAGGACGATGCCCTGAACGGCCTCGGCAACGGCCTGCCCGCTGCGTAGTCACGGGCAGACATCTCACACCGGATCGATTCGATTTCGACGTGGAAGGAAGAGGAGGTAGCTGTGCCGAGCAAACGAAGTGGTGGTGTTGCGAGCATCGCTGTCGGCGCCATTATCGTCGGCCTGATTTTCATCCTGGCGCCCAGCATCCTGGCCGGCGCAGGCGCGATCAACCTGGGAGGCGCCGCGCAGTCGATCCTGGGCATCTTCGGCGCCATTCTCCTGATCATCGGCGCGTTCATGCTCATTGTCACGAAGCTGTACATCAAGACATCTGCCGACCAGGCGTTCGTCCGCACTGGCATGGGTGGCCAGGTGCCGATTATCGACGGCGGCACGCTGGTCATTCCGGTCGTGCACGAAATCGTGCCGGTTTCCCTCCAGACCATGCGGCTGGATGTCGACCGCTCCGGCCACGATGCGCTCATCACGGGCGACAACCTGCGCGCGGACGTGGCCGCCGAGTTCTACATCAAGGTGCAAAAGATCAAGGAACATATCCTGGCGGCAGCAACCTCGCTGGGCGAACGGTCGGTTGATGCCGAGAGCGTCAAGCATCTGGTGAACCAGAAGCTGGTCTCCGCGCTGCGGACCGTTGCGGCCACACGCCCCCTGCATGAGTTGCACACCAAGCGCGATGAGTTCGCGCAGGCCGTGCAGATCATTGTCGAGAAGGATCTGGCGCACAACGGCCTGACCCTGGAATCCGTCACCATTTCCCGCCTGGACCAGACCCCGCCAGACGCCATGCGAGGTGAAGACAACGTCTTCGATGCCCAGGGGTTGCGCACCATCGCTGAAATCACGCAGCGTCAGCGCGTTGAACGCAATCAGATCGAGCGCGAGGCGGACCAGCGAGTGCGCGCCCAGGACGTGGCGCGCGACCAGTTCATCTTCGAGCAAGATGTGGCGCGCTCCAACGCCGAAGCCCAGAAAGATCGCAACATCGAGATTGCGCGGGCCCAGGCGCAGCAAGAGGCCAGCACCTTTGCTGCCGAGCAGACCCGTCTGGCCGGACTGGCGGAAGTCAAGCGCGACGAGGCCGTCCAGGTCGCGGAAGTCGAGAAGAACCGGGCGCTGGAAGTGGCCCACCAGCAGCGCGAACAGGCGGCGCGCGTGGCCGAGGTCGAGAAGCAGCGCACCGTTGAATTGGCGATGCGCGAGAACGCGATCGCCATTGCGGCCAAGGAGCGCGAACGGGCGGAATCTGAAGCGCAGCGGTTCGCCGCCGAGGCCCACATGGAGGCCGAGCGCCAGGCTGTGCGCACGGTCGAGGCCACGCAGACCGCCGAGCGCGACAAGGCCCGCGCCATCATTGAGGCGCAGGCGGAGTTCGAGAAGAAGCGCCTGCAGGAACAGGTCCAGGCGGATGTCGCAGCCTACGCGGTCGTCAAGGCCGCCGAAGGCGCCGAGGCCGCTGCCGCCAAGGAAGCTTCGGCGCGCCTGACCCGCGCCCAGGCGGAGAAAGAGGCGATGGCGCTCCAGGCTGAGGGTCACCGCGCCGAGCAGATGGTCCCGGTCGACGTCGAGCGGCAGCGCGTGGAGGTGGAGCGCGCCAGGGTGACCGTGGAGCGGCAGGACCTGGAAAACAAGGCGCAGTTCGAATCCATTGCGCGCGGCCTGCAGGTGGACCTGGCCCGCATCGAGGCCGAAAAGCAGGTGCGCATCGCCGCTGCCAACGCCTACGGCGAGGCGATGGCCAGCGCCAGGATGACCGTCTGGGGTGATCCAGACACCGCCGCCCGGATGGCCGAAAGCTTCTTCAAGGGCCAGCAGTTCGGGTACCTCTCGGAAGGCTTCATGAGTAACGCGCCGGATGGCGTCAAGGATGCGCTGGGGCAGGTGGGCACGGCTATTCAGCAACTCACCAACGGCAAGCACGACGCCGATGGCGCCTCGCCCGAAAAGGCCGACCAACCCACGGAGAAGCCGCGCTAGGTCCGGCCCGGTTCACCACGAATCAGGAAGGGGTCGGGCGCCCGACCCTGCGTGCTTGCGGCAGCATCCCCCGTGTCTGAAGCGGAGACGTTTCTGCCCGGCGCCGAACATCTCCGCAGGCGTGGCGGCCCGGCACAAATCAGGCCGCGTTCAACGCGCAGTCCTCGCTCCGACCCTCCCTGCCTGTTGCGCCGCAGAGTGGAGGAGGGAGACCCCACTTGGCGCCAGTCCGTTGACCGAGGCACTTCGCACCAGCGCATTGCGAAAGACCTGACCGGCCAGGCAACGATCCCGTGTCTCGAGCGCAGTCGAGAGACCTCGTTCACCGGCGCTCGCGACGAGGTCTCTCGACTGCGCTCGAGACACGAGGGGATTCCCGACGGCCCAACTCCTCTGCACACCGCTGACGAAGCGTGCGTGGCCTTGTCGAAGCAAATCGGCAAACGCGGACTCTCGACTTCACTCAAGACACGGCGAGCCGGCGACAAGACCAGGCGTCGTGGCAAGTGTCGCCCCGCTCTACTGCGCCGCCGCCTGCGCCCGGCGAATGGCCGTGCGTGACTCAACAAGGCGGAGGAGCGCGTCAGTCAGGATGGCGAGCGCGGTGATGGCGATAGTCCCGGCCAGAATACGGTTGGGGTCGTCCCGCGTGATCCCCTCGAAGAGCAGCGTGCCCAGGCCGCCCGCGCCAATCCAGGCGGCGATTGTCGCCAGGCTGATCGTGGTCACTGTGGCGGTGCGCAGGCCGGCAATCATCACCGGCAGGGCCAGCGGCCAGCGCACGCGCCAGAACTCCTGCAGGCGCGTCATCCCCAGGCCACGCGCCGCTTCCAGCGTCGCGCCGTCCACCCCGCGCAGGCCAGTCGTGATGTTGCGCACCAGGAAGATCTGCGCGTACACCGCCAGTACGACCACGGCCGGTTCGCGGCCAATGCCAAGACTGGGGATAAGCAATGCGAGGAACGCCAGGCTGGGGATGGTGTAGAGCGCCCCAAGGAGCGCCAGCAGCGGAGTCGCGATGCGCGGCACGCGCACGGCCAGGATGCCCAGCGGGATCGCGACGACCACCGCCACCAGGATGGCTGTGCCAGCGAGCGCGAGGTGTTCCAGCGTGAGCGCCCAAACGCGGTCCGGACGCCTCATCAGGTAATCGAGGTTCACGCCGCGCTGCCCGCAACGCGCGGCACGCTCGCGCGCTGGATAGCTGCCAGATCGAGGAAGCCGACCGGCACGCCCTGTTCCTCGACGATGACGCGCGGCGCTCCCGCCTCCAGGAGCAGTGTCAGCGCCGGGCGCACCCGCTCCGCGATGCTGATGCGCGGCTCGATGTCCCCAACCACTTCGCGTTCCCCAAGAGGAATCATGGCGGCAGGAATGCTGACCAGCCCCAGCCGCCGCAGCGTGTCATCCGCGCCGACCAACTCCGCCACGAAGTCGTCGGCCGGGCGCATGATGATATTCAGGGCGGTGTCGAACTGGACGACCTTGCCCTGGCGCATCACCGCCACCCGGTCGGCCAGCAGGACGGCCTCGTCGATATCGTGCGTCACAAACACGATGGTCTGCCCCAACTGCTCGTGCAGGGACAGGAGTTCCATTTGCAGGTTGCCGCGCGTGATGGCGTCCAGCGCCCCGAAGGGCTCATCCATCAGCAGCGTGCCGGGCGAGGCTGCGATAGCCCGTGCAATGCCCACACGCTGTTGCTGCCCACCGGAAAGCTGGGCCGGGTAGCGGTCGCGATACTGCGCTGGCGGCAGGCCAACAAGCGTCAGCAATTCATCAACGCGCGCCTCTGTCCGCGCCCTGTCCCAGCCAAGCAGGCCGGGCACCACCCCCACATTCGCGGCTACGGTGTAGTGGGGAAAGAGCCCGCCCTGCTGGATGACGTAGCCAATATGCCGCCGCAGGTCGGGCGCGTTGAACTCCTGCGCGTTACGGCCGTCGATCGTAATCACACCGTGAGTCGGTTCGTAGAGGCGGTTGATCAGCTTGAGGAGCGTCGTCTTGCCACAGCCCGAAGGTCCGATGAGCACGACCAGCTCGCCGGGCTCGATTCGCATCGTCACGTCATCGACAGCGGCCGCTATCGCATTCGACGGCGAAAAGCGCTTGCTGACGTGGTCGAAGTGAATGGCGGAGGCGGTGGATAGATCCAGTTCGGTCTCCCGCGCCACGCAACCTCCCTTGTGAGTGCAAGCATCTGGCCAGCAACCAGGCGCACAGCATAACGCCCCGCCCGGGTTACCGGGCGGGGCGTTGGCGTGACCTAGCCGGAGATAAGGCCCTGCTCGGTGAGGAACGTGCGTGCTACTTCCTCCGGATCAAGTTTGTCCGGGCCATCCACCTGCCAGTTCAGGCCAGCCATGATGTCGTCCGTCAGAATCGGCGCCAGTGGGTTGAGCGCATCAGCGATGCCGGGGAAGGCTGTCAGCGTCGCCTCGCGCACCACCGGGGCGACGTGGTACGGCAGCCAGAGGTTCTTGTCATCGTCCAGCAGCACGAGGCCGAGGCCCGCAATCTGGCCATCCGTACTGAACGCGAGCACCGCCTGGGCCTGCCCATCCTCAATGGCCTTGTACCGCAGACTTGGATCAACCGTCAGAACATTGCCGAACTTCAGGCCGTACGTCTGCTCAATCCCCTTGATACCGTCGTCCCGGTCCAGGGCGTCGGCAGCGGCGACAATCGTGAGTTCGCCGGCTTTCGGCGCCAATTCACTGATCGTGGTGATGGCGCCGCCATCAGAGGCATCCTGCGTGATGACCAGCGCCTGGGTGTCGTTGAAGGCAGACTGATCGAGCCAGATGAGGTCGAACTGATCGACGTAGCCGTCGGACACGAGGTCATACACGCGCTGGTCGAGGCTTGCCTCCGCGCCAGCCGGCGTGGCTTCCGGCATGCCCCCGACTGGCGTAGCCGTCATCACCTCGTTCACTGGCATGCCCAGCACCACCGTCAGGCCCGTGCCCGTGTACTCCGGGTAGAGGTCGATTTCACCCGCCACCAGCGCCGCCTGCGCCACTTCCGTGCCGGCGAGGTTCAGCTTCTTCTCGGTCGCGATGCCGGCGTTTTCCAGCAGCAACGCGTACATCTCGCCCAGGATCAGTTGCTCCGTGAAGTTCTTGGAGCCGATCTTGACCGGGCCTTCCTGCGCGGAGACGCCGAGGTTCGAGCCGGCGCGCACCGCTGCGTACGCCAACGGCGCAGCGACCAGACCCCGGGTGAGAGAGCGGCGTGAAAGCGTCATTGCGTGGTACTCCCTTGTGTTCTGCGACGCCGGGTGCTCACGGCAGAGCGAACCAACGCCATTCTAGATTACGAACGGACGTTCTGCCCGCCAGGCGAACGCTGCCCGCCCATGTAACGCGGCTACGCAGGATTTGTGCGAGGCGGCGAAACGCGCCGCTCCAGCAGCGACAACCCCACCTCGGCGGAGAGGGCAAGGAGCGTGACCAGGATGCCGCCAGTCAACAGCGTGGGCTTGTCCAGCAGGGTGACGCCGGAGGTAATGAAATCCCCCAGGCCACCCGCCCCAACGAACGAGGCGAGCGTGGCGCTGGCGATGACCTCGATGGCAGCGGTGCGCACCCCTGCGATGATGACGGGCAACGCGAGGGGCATGGTTACCCGCCAGAACCGCTGACGGCCGGTCAGCCCCAGGCCGGTCGCCGCCTCCAGCGTGGCGGGATCGACTCCGCGAATGCCGGCGTCGGTATTCAGCACCAGCGGTGGCCCCGCCAGCACGGTCAAGGCCACCAGGGCAGGCCGCCAGCCAAGACCAAAGAACGGCAGCAGGAGCAGGATGACCGCCAGGCTGGGCACGACGCGAAACGCTGCCACGACGCTGATGATGGTCGTCGTGACCGAACCACCCCGCGAGGCCAGCACGCCCAGCGGGATAAAGATCAGCATGGCGAGGGTCAGCGCCGCCAGGCTGAGGCCGATATGCACCATCAGCGCATCCCGCACCCGGTCCTGGTTCTCGACCATGTACACCCAGGTCTCGCTCAGCAGTTCCATGCCCGGCATGGTAGTAGGAGACAGACCCGGGCGAGTAACTCCTGGCTGCATTCGTGTGCCATCATGCCGGGTTTACGGGCCAGCGGCAACCTGGCGCTCGCCTTTTGAGGATGAAACTGGCTGATGCAGAATCGACTGCTCCTGGCCGGGCTCGGCATTCTGTTGATTCTGGCGGCTGCCCTCGTCTTCGCGCTGGCGCGCATCGACCCGCCCTTGCCCAATGCGACCGCCCAGGTCGATGACCACGATCACGACCTTGAACTGCCGCCTGAACCCGTTGGCCGTACCCTGTTCGGCGGCAACAGCGGCGAACTCCGGGTCTCCCCGGCCGTGCCGGCCGGGGCCACGCCAGGACCGAGGTTCGGCGCCACACCGGTCGCCATGCCCTCGTTCGACGTTTTCGCTCCGGCCCGCTTCCAGGTGACACCGGCCGCTGCGCCATCCGCAACGGCCGGTACGCCCCCCTAGCCTTCGACGGTCACCACCACAGTTTCCAGCGGATCGACGGTGCAGACGACCGGATAGCGCCCCGGCTCCGGAAAGCGCTGGACAAACGTCTGCCTGGCTCCCACCAGAAAGGGTCCGGCGCGATGCTCGACGTCATCCAGATTCTGGATGGTGATCACCGCTTCAGCGGGCGAAGCAAAGCGAATGTCGGTGGGTATGGCGATCGCCGAATCAAAGCCGGGCCGCGCGATGGTGTTGCTTGCTCCGGCCGGAATCGTGAAGTGCAGGCCCGGCGCGGGCGCAAGCCCGGTCCGCCCGGTAATTGCCCCGGTGGCCAGGAGCAGGCCCACCAGCGCAACAACGCAGAGCCCGGCAATCAGCGCAATGTTCCCGGCTCCGGGCCCCGGCGCACGTTCCGCAGCGGCGTTGGCGGCGCCGGCCCCAGCCCCTGGAACCCGCTCACAGGAATGTCGTTCGTCTCCACTGGTCTTTCCATCACGAGATCGACAGACTGGCTGCCCACCCAGGCGAGCAGCCAGCCATTCGTTGACCAGATCAGGAATGCGGCGTGGCCGCTGGCGTCCCCATGTCGCCCATGCCCGTCGCCGGAGCAGGTCGTGACCAGGGATCGCTGATGGTGAGGTCACCCACCGTGATCGGCGCAGCCGGGGCAGCGCCCGCCGCCAGTTCGGCGCGCGGCCGTACCGTCACGGAGACAGTTACGTCGCCGGCCTTCTCAAAATGCAGAGTCAGGTCATACGTCTTGCCGTTGGTCAGGTCCTCCCGGAGCCCGAACATCATGATGTGGTACCCGCCCGGCTCCAGAGCTTCTTCGCCGCCTGCGGGGATGACGAGTCCATCGCTCAGGGGCCGCATTTCCATGACCCTGTCTACCTCCGCCATCTCATGGACCTCCACGGCGTCGGCGACCTCCGTCTCCCCACCCAGGAGCACGTCATCTTCGGCGCCGCCATTCTGGATGAGCATGAAGGCGGCGGCGGAGCCAGTGAGGCGCCGCTCTTCGTGGCCGGCCCCGGCGGAGGGGTGGCGGCGCCATGGTCATACGCCTGCGTGAGGGGGCTGCCAAACAGGCCACTACCTACTGCCACGAACGCGACTGCCAGAGCAACATTGCGAAACATGGTCCTGATTCCTTTCTGAGAGTCACCCGGCGCGCGCCGGATGCATCGTCATGAGTTGAGCAAATGACGGATGTCCTGCGCCATCAGCGCCGGGTCCATGCCGTAGGGAAACGTGAGGGCCAGCCGGCCCTGTGGATCGATCACGTACGTCTGTGTGGAGTGATCGAGGAGGTACTTTGTCGCGGAATCGGGGTACTCGACGCGATGCACGAGAACTCCGTAGTCCCGCTCCACCTGCTCCGTTTGCGCCGCGTCGCCGCGCAGACCGATGAACTCTGGATCGAAAAACGCCAGGTACTCTTTCAGCTTCTCCTGGGTATCGCGTTCCGGATCAATGGTCACCAGCACGAACTTCACCCGGTCAGCGTCGGCGCCAAGCTCCTCCTTGACCACCTGGTAATCGATCAACGTGGTCGGGCAGATATCCGGGCAGGTGGTGTATCCGAAGTAGACCACCACCGCGTTGCCCTTGAGCTGATCGAGCGAGAATGGCTTGCCATTCGTGTCGGTCAGGTTGAGCGGCTTCGCGGCTTCTGGCTGCGCGTAGAAGCCACCGTTATAGGTGTACGGCGCCTCCTGGCTGCGAAACACCAGAAACACCACCGCCGCCACTGCGGCGATCGCCAGGACTACGCCGCCAATCAGCGCACCCGTACCGGATGACCGCCGCCCTGCCGCCGGGACGCGGTCAGGCGCGTCAGCGGGTCCAGGCTCTGTTTGCGTACTCATATGTTCCTCCTGTTCTGTTGCATGCTCACCCCTCAAACCACGCAGCCAGTTCAGCCAGCCGGGTCATCGAGTCGGTGAGCAGCAAGGCCGCCACAATCAGCACCAGCACGCCACTGGCCTGCTGCAGGCGTGGCAACCAGCGCCGGAAGCGCCCGGAACTGGCCATGAAACGATCGAGCGCAATGGTTGCGCCGAGGAAGGGAATGGCGAGACCCAGGGAGTAGACCGCCAGCAGCGTCACGCCCTCGCGAACCGACGCCGTGGCCGCGGCGATGGTCAGGATCCCCGCCAGCGCCGGGCCGATGCAGGGTGTCCAGCCGGCGCCGAACGCGACCCCGATCAGGAAGGCTCCGGCTCCACCCGTCCGCTGGCTTGTCACCTCCGCCCGCAGCGTGCGATCCAGCCAGGGAATGCGCAGCAGGCCCAGCAGATGCAGGCCAAGCACGAGCAGGATTACGCCGCCAATGCGGGCGATCCAGGCGCGGTACTCAATCAGCCACCCACCCAGCAGCGTGGCCGACGCCCCCAGCGCGATGAACACCGCGCTAAATCCGGCCACGAACAGCAGGCCGTTCGTGAAAGTGGCCTGACGGATGCGTTGCCGGGCCTCCGGCGCGGAGGAACTCAACTCCTTGATCGAGAGGCCAGTAATCACCCCGGCGTAGGTCGGAATGAGCGGCAGCACGCAGGGTGAGAGAAAGCTGAGCAGCCCCGCCACAAACGCGACGGGGATCGCAATCTGCGCCACCGGAGCCGCGATTTCAGAGGTGGTGTCGTCAAGCGCCGCCTGGAGAATCTCGCGGTCCGCAGGGCTGTCCTGCAGCGGCCCCTTCCAACGATACAACTCCTCGCCATTCCGTCCAATCAGCACCGTCTCCGGCACACCGGTCGTGCGAAAGGCCCGCGCGAACGTGTTTTTTGGGTCGTGCAGCAACGTGAAGGTCACGCCGGTATCGGCCGCAAACTGCTCGATCTTGCCCGCCGCCTCGCCACGGTCGATGCTGACGCCCACCACGCGCAGCCCCTGATCGCCGTACTCCTCCTGGAGGTGCTGCAACAGCGGCATCTCCTCGCGGCAGGGTTGGCACCAGGTTGCCCAGCCATTCAGCAGGACGACCTCACCGCGCAGATCGGCCAGAGAAAGTTCGCCGGAACCATCGAGCCTGGCCGCCGCGTAGGCGGGCGCCTGGTCCGCGAGGACGCTCCCGGACCCTGCTGCGCCGAGCAAACCTGTCACGATGATTGTCAGGGCTACGACCAGCGCCCGCAGGGGCCGGCGAGCCATGTTGTGCCTGCGCATGGTTACGCCCCTGACGCGTCGCCCGCGAGGGAGATCGTAGCGACCTGCACGTCATGGTCACCGATATAGCCAAGAGCCAGGGCGTCGTCAGCAACGGCCAGGGTGGGGTAGACCCCGCTCAGGCCTTCCGGGCCCACGGGCGTCACGGCGCCGCCCGGTGCGATCCTGTTCAGAACGATACGCGGCGCATCCTCTCTCGCATCGGTGAAGGCAACGTAGGCGTTGCCCTGGTCATCCACAGCCAGTCGGACAGGCGTGACTGGCGCCCATTCTGCCTCAAGGAGCGCAACAGGTTCGGAAAACGCCTCGCCTGCGGCCTCGGCGACGGCGTAGTACACGCCATTGCGGCCCTCGGCCCCGGTGAACCAGGCGACGTGCAGCCGCCCGGCGCTGTCGATGGCCAGGCCTGGGCCACTGTGCGGGCACTGCGGCATGTGCCACCCATCCCGGTGGACCAGTTCTGCCGACGACCACGTTTCGCCGCGGTCGTCGGACCAGGCCACCACGGGGTCCCTTACGGGGTCGGAACCATCTGCCTGGTTCCACTGGTCGCGCCAGGCAAGGTACACACGGCCATCGGAGCCAAACTGCAGCCTGGGCGCGCAACAGGGGCAGGCCGGCTTGCTTACCTCCACCGTCGGCGCGAAGCTGCGCGCGCCGTCATCTGACCATGTCACGCGCAGGCTGGAGGTGGAATAGTCGTCCACAAGGCCGTTGAAGATGTCGCGGAAGTCGAGCCAGGCCACAAAGACCCGGCCATCCGGGCCAACCGCCAGGTCATGGTAGCCACCCGAGTTTGTAATCCCCTCATCGTGAGGGATTTCAATGGGCGCGTCGAAGCTGCGCCCATCGTCCGACCGCGCAATCATCACGATCTCGCGCCCGTACTTGCTCACGTCACTGGGCGGAGCGCTCAAGTAGGCAACGTACACCGCACCGTCTGGGCCAAACCCACTCACCGGGGCCGTGGAACCAGACGCGGCGTAGCCGTCCTCACCGCTGACCAGCACCGGCTCTTCGAAGGAGTTTCCACCGTCGGTCGAGCGAGCCAGGAAGACCCGGTTGATCGCCGGGGAATCACTTGCGTGACCGCCAGCCATTGGTGTCGCATCCCCGTGTCCGGCGTGGTCAACCGCCTGCTCGGGAGCAACCCAGGTCAGGTACACATTCCCGTCGTAGGGATTAACCGCGAGCCACGGGTCCGTGCGTGCGGAACCGGCCGCCGCTCCGTGCTCGGCCAGCACGCGCACCGAGCCAACGAGCGCAAGGGCTCCGGCGGCCGCCAGCCCGCCCAGCATCTGGCGACGGGTAATCAGCGACTGCGTCGCGACTGAAAGCATCATGACAAATCTCCATCCACGGCGCATGCCAACGATTTCGGCGCATGCGCGGAGGGGCACTGTCCACTCGGGTGCAATGCCAGTGTTCAGTTTGAGAGTGGCGTGGAGCAGTCGATTACGGGGGTGGCGGCTCCGGCGCGGGCAGGAGGTGATTGACCGGCTGTGCCGTGGGGAGCGGCAACGGCGCGGGCACGCCCCCGGCAATGCCCACCGGGGCTGTGAAAAGCGCCACGGCAATCAGGGCCTCTGTCATTGCGCCAGCAGTCGTTGGCACAGTGGCGCGCGCCCCGGCTGAGGCGCCTTGCCGTGTGTCCGGCGCTGATGGGGCTGAGGCGTCCGCAGCCGATTCCATCTCCAAAGCGTCCGAGGCGGATGACCGCTCTGTGTGCACGTGGGCCGCAGGTCCCGCCTGAATCCCCACCTCCGTGGCGGATGCACGCAACGCAGCCACGGCCTCGGCACTCACAAAAACCGAGTGCGGGCCGTACACAGCCCCGCATTCAACGGGAACGGCGCCCAGCCCCAGCAGCACCAGCAGGGCTGCCAGGCGAACAATGACTCGCAGGTTGTCGCGCACGACACCGAACATGAGCGCACCCGCCACCCAAGGCATAGGCGGACGATCCGTAGTTGCCTGTGGCCAGTCTAGCCGCCTGACCTGGCTTCGACCCCACCCTCGCGGGCAGTCCCGTCCCGCCCGTACAATGCGAACTTCACCATTACATAATGCACTCACTGGAGGGACGGCGCGTGCAAGCGCACATTCACGTCGTGGTGGCTGGCGGCGACGCGGCGAGCCTGGCCGGAGCGGTCGCGCTGGCACGCTGCGGGCGCAGCGTACTGGTCATCGACGCCGGAACGCCGCGCAAAGCCCTGGCCAGCGGCATCCACAACTTCCTGACGCGCGAATGCACGCCGCTGGCGGACCTGTATGCGCTGGGCCAGGCCGAGATCCTGGAGTACGCCGGCGGGGTGATCCCCGGACTCGTCGCAGGGTTGCGCCGGGACGAAGCAAGCGAGGGCGTTGAGGTCTCTCTGGCCGATGGACGCGCGGTGTGGGTGCGCCGTCTGCTCGTTGCCACTGGCGCCGCCGACCTCCTGCCGGTTAGCCCTGGCCTCGCCGAGCGCCGGGGCCACGACGTGTGGCATTGCCCCTTCTGCCACGGCTGGGAAGCGCGGGATGGCGCCCTTGGCGCCCCTGGCTTCGGACCCGTGGCGATGCACGCCACCCGCTCTGGCGGAAAATCAGCCCGGACGTGCCCTACTCCTGCACACCGCGCCTGCGCTGACGCCGGAGCAGGCCCAACCGCTTGCGGCGTCGGGCGTGCCCGCTGTGGAGGGCGAGGTCGCAGAACTGGTCATCGCGAATGGTCGCGTGTCCGGCCTCTGCCTGCGCACCGTTGAGATCACCTCGCGCGAGATCGTTGTGGCTGCGCCGGTCGTCCAGGCGCACGCCAATCTCCTCCGTGTTTTCGTGTTGGAGGCCGAGCCACTGGAAGCAGGCGGCCAGGTCATCGCCTCGCGGGGGCGTCTGTCCCAGCCGGCCGCACTGGCATCCCCGGCGTCTGGGTGGCGGGCGACGTGGCGGACCCCATGGGCCAGGTTATCGCTGCTGCTGTCGATGGCATGCGCGCCGGCGCTGCGATCAACCTCGACCTGATGGTCGAGGACACCGCTGCCGCCGTGGCCGTCTGTCAGGCTGCCTCAGCCCTGACGACCGAGCAGGCCGGGTGACAAGGTGAACGGCGTTCCGGCGAACTGCCGCACGCCAGCGCCGAGGTCCGCCAGCGTGATGCTGGCGAGGCGCCGATCCAGCCCACGGTTTGCCTCGGCCACCGCGTCATCAAGTGCGCCGTGCACCACCCGTTGCACGAGACAGCCATCAGGCTCGTCCGCCTTCCCGGCTGCGACATCCATCACGGGTTCGTTCAGCGCGCGCTGGACCTGCTCCAACGCAATTTCGGCAGGAGGGACGCGCCAGTTGCCCCCCACGCCTCATGCGGGAGGCCACAATACCTGCCTCGCGCAGCCCGGCAAGCGTCTGCCGCACCACGACAGGGTGTGCGCCGGAACACTCCGCTATCGCCCTGGAGGTCATGGTCGCCCCCCGCGCTGCGCCAGGTGGCGCAGCGCGGGGGCGCAAAGGCGAGGCGGGTAGCCCGCTTCCCTGCCTAAAGTCCCGGGCCGGCGCCGCCGGCGAGTTCAGCCAGACCCCACAGGTCTCGCCACAGGTAGTCAGGCTGCACTCGGCCAGGCGCTGCTTCCACTTTGCGGTTGATCCAGGCGGTTCGCATGCCCATCTCCTGCGCCGGGCCGATGTCGTACTTGTAGCCAAACGCCACATGCAGGATTTCGTCTGGCGCGACCCCGACCCGCTCGCACAGGCGCTCGAAGTTGTTGCGCGACGGCTTGTAGGAACCACACTGCTCCGCAGTCACCACGTCCCTGAACGGCACACCCATGTGCCTCAGGCTGTGAGCAATGAGGTCATCGTCCGTGTTGGAGAGGATCACCAGGTCCCACCCCTGCTGCCGCACCTGCTCCAGTGCGGGCCAGGTGTCCGGGAAGGGCTGCCACGAGCGCATGGCGCGCGCCAGGTCCGCGCCATACTCCTCGCGCCAGGGATAGCCCCGCTCCGTCATCCACGCACGCAGACTGTCGGCCAGCACCGCCTTGTAGGTCAGGTAATCACCCTGGATGATGTCGAACTGGATCGCTTCCCAACGCTCGCGCAGCGTGTGGCCGTTTTCAGCCGGCTCGGGCTCGTGGCGCAGCGCCATGTCGTACAGGAAGTTGGCCAAACCGCCTTCCCAGTCAATGAGCGTCCCGAAACAATCAAAGGAAGCGACCCGGATCTGTGATGAACTCACGAAAACTCCTCCAGGAGTGACAAGCGTATCCGGCTAGTCACGATACGCGCCTGCCAGATGCCGCGTCTTGCCCGATCCTGCTGGAGTGATGCTGATTACTGCTCACACATGCCAGCACGCCTCCCGGTAGCGGCCCGGCGCGCACCCGAACTGACGCGTAAAGAGGCGGGTCAAGTGGCTCTGGCTCGCGAAGCCCACGTCATGCGCGATGGCCAGCACCGTCAGGTTCGTCTCACGCAGCCGCTGCGCCGCCGCCTCCAGCCGCAGCCGGTGCACCCGGTTCACCAGCGTGCCGCCAGTTTCGGCGCGAAAGACGCGGTGCAAATGCGACGGGCTCACCCCAACCGCCGCCGCAACCTCGGCAGCGGTCAAAGTCTCCCGAAAGTGCTCCTGCAGATAGCGCTCGGCGGCAGCGGCAATCTGCCGGTGAGTTGCTGCCGTGCCGCGAGCGTCATCGGTCGCCCGGGTTGCCGCCAGCGCCGCCACGAGGTAGCGCAGCAACGCATCGGCGACAAGCGGGTCGCCGAGTCCACCCGAACGCGCCTCCGCCTGCAGCATCGCCGTCAGCGTGATCAGCCGGACATCCTGCGCCCGAAACGTATCCGCTGGCCGCAGTGCCAGCCGGGGATCCAGCTGATCTACCGGAAAGTCGGCGACCACTATCCGGTTCGGGCTGAGGGCGTGGTAGCGATGCTCCACCTCAGGCGGGATGACCGCCACCCGCCCGCTGCCAACCCAACCGCGCTCGCCCGGGCAATCCAGCGCGATCCGCCCCTGCGCGGGGAGCAACACCTGACAGTAGGGGTGGTGGTGCGAACGCGGCTCCCGGTCATAGGAGCGCTCGTCAACCTGCAAGACCTGGCTCAGCACGCAACAAGCTCCTGATCGCCGTCCCGCATCCCGGGCCGTCTGCGCAAGACCACCAGGAATCGGGACTTTCAGCGTATGCTACGCCGCCGGAGGAACGGGCGATGATGGGTGTGCGTTGGAAGAAACGTTACATCGCAGCCGGAAGCCCTCCGGGGCCACAACAGGACGGGTCATATTCATGCGGAACCGAGTCAAGCTGATCCAGCGGTTGCTGGGCCTGATCGTCACCGTCGCGCTTCTGTGCGCGGCGCTCCCGGCGCTCCAGGCCGCCGCCGCGCCTGCGCGAAGCGGCACGAGCCCGCGCCCGGTCATGCTCATGCAGCAGGATGCCACAGACGCGACCGCCGGCTCGGTTGGACAGGACGGCACCGTCAACGGGCAGCCGCGTGAGACGAACGACGCGCCAGCGGACACGCTCAACCCTGCTGCTCCCGGCCAGGTTCTGCTGCCACCCAGCGTGCCCGGTGTGCCCGGCAATGCTAATCCGGCGCTTGCTAACGGCATTTCCAGCACCCAGGAGGCCACATTTACCGCCATCGCGGACACGACCGTCTTCCTTTCGTCGCCAAACTCGCCCCAGACCGAGGAGAGCATCGCCTCCCTGGCTATGGGCGGTTCACAGAACGCGGTGGCCCTGATCAGCTTCTCGGTGGAGGGACTGGGCGACGCCGTGGTCCTCGGCGCACGCCTCTCATTCCAGGGCGCGGGCCTGAACGGCGGACCCGGCGGGAGCGTCGGCGTCATTTATGGCTACGTGACGTCGGACGGCGCGACGGCAAACGATGTCCCGTCGTACGAGAACGCTCTCAATGTCCACGGCGCTCCGGCCTGGTTCGAGCGCGTCGAGCCCGCAGGCATCACCCAGGTTGACGTCACTGGCTCCATCTCCGGCGACGGTACGCTCACCTTCGTGCTGCCAGGCCAGCCCGAGCAATCGGCTGCCATCTATTCTTTGGAGAGCGGCGTGCCGCCGCAGTTGATCCTGACCGTGGGCGTCCCCGCGTAGCACGCAGCGCAATCCCCCTCTGCCCCCTCGTCCCGGATGACCTGCCCGGGACGAGGGGCTCGTCGTTGGCGGAAACTGTGCGCCGGGAACAGCGCAGGCGCGCACCTGACGCACCTCAAGAACGCGGCCACCCAGGCCATTGCTCGCGTGGCCGCGCCGGGCTGCCACCGGGGAGGATCGCATCGCATGAGCTCGCCTGCGGGCGCTCCTCACGGATTTCGCCCACGTTGCGAAGTGGGTACCTGCTGACTCTGGAGGCCGCCCTCGCCCTTGCCGTTGCCCAGCCAGGTGATTTCCGGCGTGAGTGAGTTCGCCAACCTCTCGGAAGCGATCGGCGCCAGCCGCACCAGGATCCTCTCGCCCATCGACCTGATCCGCCAGCAACTCGCTGCCATCGCCACGCCGAGCCTGCTACTCACCGCCTACGTCATGGTCCTGGCTGAGCAGGCCGTGGCTAGCGAAGGTCAGGCAGACGCCGCCGTCGCACGCTTCTGCGTCTCGTACGTGTCCCGCAAGCCAGGAACCATGGCCATGCTGTCTGGATGGTGTCGCCTGATGGCGTGGGTGTCATGGACTCGGGATCGGCTGGAGGATCTCCACCTTCGGACAGCCAGCGCGCAGCAGATCGCCGACCCGCGTCCCCCTGGAGGGCTCTGCATCGAACCGGGTCGCCACCCGCGCCACCGAGTCGCGCTCGTGCGCGTCACTGCCGGCAATACCTGGCTTTCCGAACTCTGCCGCGAGCTGCTGCGCCAGCAAATTGCAGACGCCTCGCCGTTTGCTGGAGCCGTTGAGTATCTCGATGCCGTCCAGTGCCCGGATGATCTCCAGCCACCAGGCTGTTTCCTCGTTCTCCCTGAGCCAGCGCACAAACTCTGCCATATCGGTCGTGCCGTGCTCCTCGGTAAACGTGTTGAGCCGCTTGCGCAGTGGCGACCAGTGATCCATAGGGTGAGCCCAGACAATGACGCCCCCGGCCAGGTGGACCTGCCGGACAAGATCGCCAATCTCGAAATCCAGCAGCCTGCCGACCCGGGACGCCAGGCGCTGCGCGGGCAACGACGGAGCATCCCTGATCTCTTGCTCAAGGGCCTTCAGCCGCCCGAGGACCTGATCGCGCTCCAGCGACCACACGACCGTGTTCGGCACGTCGTACACCAGAAAGTGCCCAAGGCCCGTGTTGAACTCCGCGCCGCCCAGGATAACGAAGTCGTACCGCTCCATCATCTCGTGCAGCTCCGTTTCAGGCGTGAAGCGACCGTGGTCAGTGACGCAGATTGCGTCCAGTCCGGCCTTTCTCGCCTCCTTCACGGCGTCGGTAAAGGAGAGGCTGCTGTCCTTCGACCGGCGCGTATGGAGATGCATGTCAATCAGCACGCAATCACCTGCTTGCCTCCTGCATCGTCAGGCGATGAACGGTCGAAAAACACTCCGGGACTGCCTCACGACGCGGACGTCGGGCCGGCTCCAGCGAAGCTGACAATGAAGCCCTTGTCGGCGGGCGGAGACGGGTTGATCCGTTCTAACTCCACCGGAATCAACAGAGCGGTAAGGCACGGCAAAGCGCGGGTGAGGTTGGTGGATCGGGCTGGCGTTCCACGACGAAGTAGTGGGCTGTTCCGCATCGCGACGAGGATAAGATCGGTCCCCGGCGCCGGATGGCCATCCGCCATGGTGAAGGTAACGCTCAGGCTGGTATCGGACGCACCGGTCATCAACCGCTCTGCATTGGCGCGTGGGCGCGGTCCGCCGTGTTGATGAGCGCTCCAAGCAGCATGATCGTGGCGACCAGCGCCAGCGGCACGGTGTGGTGCTCCTTGAGTTCAGCCAGCAGGAACCTGCGCGGGCCCAGGCTCAACCACACAACGTTGATCACCAGCGCGATCGCAACAACCTGCATCAGGACTCACCACCTCGCTCAGCGCCGAGGTGGTCTGGATGAGCGCGCGGTTCGAACCGGCGGTATTGGCGGCCGACACCAGCGGCAGCACGACCAACCCGTTGATCACCAGGGCGCCAACCCGCCCCAGGCGATCCACCTGCCGCCGCAACCACGATCGCGCCTGCGGCAGGCGAGCGGTCGTAACGCGGTCCACCAGGAACAGCAGCAGCAGGATTGCCGGGTAGGCCAGCAGGCTCTGCACCGCGTGAACCGCTTGCAGCGCGACGTAGGGCGGCGGGAGGTCGAGCGCAACCGTGTCAATCGACATGCGACCGAAGTAAGCCTCGGTGTAGACCGAGCCTACCAGGTAGACGCCGGTAGAGGTAACCACCGCGATAATGACTGACTCGATGAGCTTGCGGCCTCCAGCCAGCTTGTCGGCCAGCTTGACGGCCAGGACCTCAGAGGCCAGACCAGCCTTCGCGGCATCTTCTGCCGCAGGCGGCAGTACCCGCTGCTCCTGGCCCTGCCCTACCCCGTGAATTGCGTCAGCTATCGAGGCATTGACAGGCGGCGGTGGCCCGGCCAGGGTACGAACCGCCATCAGTGCCGCACGGCCTGGGCTATCGAAGCGGCCTCGATGTGGCCGCTGGCGTCGAGCACCCCCCGCTCCCGCAGCACCGACTCGTAAACCTGCAGTGAAGGCGCAAATTGCCCCTGGTAGCGGCGGCGGTAGTCGTTGCTTGCGGCCGCGCAGTAGATCTTCAGGATCGCCGCCGTTGGAAGATCCGCCAGAAACGCGGGAAGTTGGGCGGTGATTGACGGATCGAGCGTGATCTTCAACAGTTTCTGGACCACCGCAAAGCTCCCCCGCCTCAGCATCGGGGCGACGCTCTCCAGGCTGCCATCGATGACCGCGTTGTTCAGCTGAAACTCGATCATGCCATCGGTTGCGGCAACCGTCGGCGGATCGACCCTGACCGCAAAGAGCGAGAATATCTCGGCCACGTGGACCCTGCGCAACCGTGGCCTCGTCCGGTTGGCCGAGTACCCCGAGTTGAACAGGTCGTCCAGAAAAATCACACTCTGGCTCCGAAACGACTCGGGCACGATGGTAACCACGCTACCCGCGCCATCTACCGGGGCACTCGCCCGTTCCCGCACGGTCCTGCGGGCGTAGCCCAGCAGGCTCTCCGTGAGCCGCGTCTGCTGCGCATTGATGACTGGCGGCAAACCCATCGTTGCCAGGCCGATATTGAGATAGTCTGCCGTGGTTCGCGCCAGCAAGTTTGATGCAGACGGGACGTTGAACATAGCTGTTGAGACGATGTAGGTGAAGTGCTCACTGGCTGCCGCCCGCCGGCAGAAAGCCAGGAAAAACTCGTGACGCAGCGCGGTGGCCGCGAGATGACCGGCGAAGAACGTGACCGCGTCGAGGTCACCGTACTTCATGCGGCTGAACGCCTCGACAACAGGCTGTAGCGAGGCGCCGGTGCGCGCCTCGACGTAAGCACCGCGCTGATCGACGGCAATCTCGAACGCGACCGCGGCTTCCCGGGTGAAGTCGATCTCTTCCAGAGCTGCGAACTTCTCGCCCGGCAAGATCCCCTGGTCAAGGGGTCGCGCCAATGTCGCGGCTGCCCCACTTGATGATGTGCTCATCGGGAACCTCCGGGGTGAGACGATCTGTACGCTGGCCAGGGCGAAGCACGATCGCCAGGTTGAGGTATACGGCGGTGGCTGTGTGATGGACCCCGTAGCACCTACGGGGTTCCCTACGGGTTTTCTCCGGACGGATCAGGTGCGCGGCGAACCAGTATGGCGCTGGCGCAGGTTTATGGGATAACCAATCATGGGGTGGCTCTTACCGGTAGAGCGCGGCGAGATCACGTGACGTTCCGGTGATGTGGCCCGCAGCATCGAGCACGCCCCGCTCCTGCAAGACCATTTCCAGCGCGAGGAGTGACGGGAGGTAGCGGCCCTGACTTCTCCGGGAGAAGCCGTCACTTGCCGCTGCCGCATAAAGTTTCAGGATCGCCGGCGTCTGAATCCCCGCGAGAAACGCAGGGAGTTCGTTCGTATGCAGCGGGTCGAGCAGGGCCCTTACCAGCTTCTGCACAACCGCGAAGTGCCCACCCCTCAGCAGTGGGGCGAAGCTTTGCAGCGTCTCCGACACGAAGTAGTCATTCAGGCGATCTTCTATCTGGCCCTGCGAGGCCCCAACGGCCTGCGGATCCATCCTGGCTGCCAGGAGATAGAAGCTGGAGGCGACCCCAACATTTTGCAGGCGATGCTTTGCCCGCCAGATCGAGTACCCGGTGCTGAAAAGATCATCGAGGTAGATCACACATTCATTGTGAAAGTACGCGGGAACGATGGTCACCCCGCGCCCGGCCGCCAGATTGTCCCTTCGCTCACGCACCGCCGTGCTCTCGTAGCCGAGGGAGTTGTCTGACAGGCGCGTGAGCTCGGTCACCACGACCGGGGCCAACTCTTGCCTGGTCAGCAAGATGTTCAGGTGCGCGGCGGTCGCCCTGAGCAGCAGGTTCGAGGCAGAAGGCACGTTAAAAACTGCCGCGGTGGTTATGTAGACGACGCGTTTGGCGGTCGCCGCATCCCGGACGTGCGCCAGGAATCGTTCAGACTGCATCGCCCGGTCCGCGAGTTGCCTCGCAAAGAAGGACACCGCGTCCAGGTCGCCATACTTCATCCGGCTGTACTGTTCGATGATGACTGGATCAGGCAGCCCGGCCCGCGCATCAACGAAATCGCCACGGGCGTTCACGCCGATCTCGAACGCAACCACCGCGTTCGCCGCGATGGCGCCGAAGATGGCGGCGGCTTCCTGGGCAAAGTCAACCCCGTCCAGCGAGCTCGCGCGGATCGACCACCGGTCCGTCGGCGTCCCTCCGTTCTCCAGAATCGCCAACCTGGTCATGCGGAACCTCCACAGCATCCGACCATGGCCTTCGCTTGTTGCTGGGGTGAGCGTATGGGCGTCAGGACGCGTCGCAGCCCGTAAGGTCTACGGGGTTTTCTACGGGCTTCTTCCAGCGCGCCGGATATCAGGCACGACATGCGTTCACGACGACAAGACGCTGTGGGATCATGCGCGGGCGCTGGCCGGTAGGCACACGCGGAGGGACATCATGCCCCGGAACGTGGATGACTACGCTATTGACCTTGAGCAGACGCCGGAGTGCGCCCGCCGGATCGCGATTATCCTGGGCCTCTTCGTGCAGATCGAGCACGGCCTCGTGCCGATCCTGAGCTGGACCGCTGGTATGACCATGGATCAGGCGCAGGTGGCGCTGGACCTTCAGAAGCTGAAAGGTCGAAAAATGGGTTCCTTCACCGAATGTGTGACGGAGTCTCTCCCGGCTGGCTGCGAGACGTCGCGGCGGGCAATGCCTTTGGCCCGGCCGCAATAACGGCCAACATCATCCGCAGCACCCAGGCACATGTCTCGTACAACTCGGTGGAAGCCTCCGGGCAGGAGGGGTTGCACGTCGCAGTCTTTGCGGATGATTTGCTTTGCGCAACGCAGGTCGAGGTCGCCACGGTCGTACCCCTCGACGCCGCCATTCGCTGCCTGGCACCCTCGATCGTAGCCATGCGTAACTCCGCCGAGGCCCGGGCCGCCAACGCCCCGGTCAACAGGCAGGAGATCGCAGACCTCGCCGCCAGCGCGCCACGGCCCCTCCGGCTGACCCCCTGACTGGAGCCAGTGACCCGGCGAATCGGGGGCAGCCCGATCAACGGCGGCCAACGTGCGCGGCGGCGCCGCAATTGACGCCCGTTGGCCCGCAGCATATCCTTGCCCGGTCTGATCATTTCAGATAGCGGTCATCTGTGCCATTGGCGCCACAGGTCACTTCAATGAAGAGGTGTGTATGTTCACGCTCAACACCCGTATGTCGCCCAGTCCCTCCGCAGCCGGGTACCGGCTCAGCCGCCGGGGATTGCTGAAGGGCGCGGCCGGCGTCACGGCTGCTGGTCTCAGCCTGCCCGCCTGGTTGGCCAGCGCCCAGATGGAGCTGGGAACCGCTACCGGCGAGCTCACGGTCGGCTCGAACTACTCGAACGAATTGCCGAAGCAGGCGTTGCACGCCGCTATCGACGCCTTTCCGAACAAGAACGTCACCATCGCCCTGAACGAGGTCGATCACAATACCTTCCAGGAGAACATCACCACCTATCTGCAAAACCCCGATGACGTCATCCCCTGGTTCGCCGGTTACCGTATGCAGTTCTTCGCCGCGCAGGGGCTGCTCGGCGCGATCAACGATGTCTGGGACGCGGGCCTGAACGACATCCAGTCGGAAGGCTTCAAGCTCGCCTCAACCGGGCAGGATGGCCAGCTCTACTTTGTTCCCTGGACCTACTACTGCTGGGGCATCCACTACAAGCCAAGCGTGTTTGCGGAGAACGGCTGGACACCGCCCACCACCATGGAAGAACTTGCCGCCCTGGGCGAGGCCATGCAGGGCGCGGGGATCGTACCCTTCGCCAGCGGCAACGATGGCCGTTGGCCCGCAATGGGCACCTTCGATCAACTCAACTTCCGCCTCAACGGCTACCAGTTCCACATGGACCTGATGGCTGGCCGCGAGAGCTGGACCGACGAACGGGTGAAGAACGTCTTTACCGCGTGGGAGGCCCTGCTGCCGCTCCACCAGGAGAACCCGAACGGCCGCACCTGGGAGGAGGCCGCATCCGCAGTCGTCAACGGCGAAGCCGCGATGATGACCATCGGCAACTTTATCGGCGAGGTCTTCCCCGATGGCGACACGTCCGACCTCGATTTCTTCCCCTGGCCGGAAATGAACCCGGAGTACGGCACTGAGACAATCGAAGCCCCGATTGACGGCTGGATGATGGCCGCCAACCCGAAGAACCCCGAAGCCGCCAAGGAGTTGCTCTACCACTTCGGCACCGCCGATGCACAGGAAGCGTTCCTGACGGTAAACCCAAGCGTGATCGGGGCGGCAACCGACATCGACCACTCCATCTTCACCCCGCTGCAGATCAAGGGTCTGGAGGCGGTTGCGGCGGCCAGGTCGGTGACGCAATTCCTCGACCGCGACACGAGCCCGGAGTTCGCCTCGAACGTTGCCGGTCAGGCTTTTGCCGACTTTCTGGCCGACCCCTCCAGTATTGATGGCATTCTGGAAGACATGCAGGCCCAGGCCGAGGTGATCTTCGCCGAGTAGCGAACGCGCGCCCGCCCGCCGGTGAACCACCCGGCGGGCGGCGACTCCCTGTCGTCTGCAACGAGGCGGGCGTCAGGATCGAGGGAACCACCGTGGCGACGGTCATCCAGGCGCAGGCCCAGGATTCGCCGCAAGCCGGGCCCAGGCCACAGGCCCGCCGCCTGCGGCAGTTCGATGGGCGCGATTTCTGGGTGGTAGCGGCGATGGCTGGCATCCCGACCATCCTGCACGTGGGACTGGTCTGGATTCCGACCATCTTCTCGATCATCCTCTCCTTCACCAACTGGAAGGGGATCCGGCTTGACGACATCACCTGGGTTGGCTTCCAGAATTACGTCCAGATCTTTACGGTCTTCCAAAAGAACTTCTTCCAGGCGCTGATCAACAACAGCGTCCTGCTCATCTTTCTCTTCATCGGCCCCACGGCCCTCGGCATCGGCCTCGCCTACTTGCTGGACCGCGACGTCCGCGGCACACGCTTCTACCAGGGCGTCTTTTTCACGCCGGTCGTGCTCTCGCTGGCCGTCGTCGGCTTCATGTGGCAGAGCGTGATCTACTCGCCGGAAAACGGCCTGGCCACCCAGATCTTTGGCGGCGGTCAGCCGGTCGACTGGCTCGGCAATCAGTCTTTTCTGATCCCCTTCGGGAGTACCTACGGGGTTTCCTGGAACTTCGTCGCCATCCTGGTGGCCATTGCCTGGCGCCACACCGGCTACATCATGGTGCTCTACCTGGCCGGCCTGAAGAGCGTGGACAGCTCGCTGCGAGAGGCGGCAATGCTCGATGGCAGCAACGAATGGCAGACCTTTCGCAACGTCGTCTTCCCGTCGCTGAAGCCAATCAACGTTGTCGTCGCCGTCATTACCGTCATCGAGGCGTTGCGCGCCTTCGACATCATTTACGTGCTGAATGTCCCGCGCAAGACCGAAGTGCTCTCCATCCTGACCACTAACAACCTGCTGGGCGAAGGAGGCGGCAATGTCGGCCGTGGCTCGGCCTACGCCACGATTCTCTTCATCCTCTGCTTCGGTTTCGTGATCTGGTACGTCACCAATCACTACCGCCAGACCCAGGAGGGAGCAGACACATGAGCGCCAGCCCGGCTCTGCCGCCAAAGCGCCGCAAGCCCATCACGCTGGGCCGCATCCTGCTCTACGCTTTCGTATCGGTGACGGCGTTCATCTGGATCGTGCCCATCGCCGGGGCCATCTTTGCCTCGCTGCGGCCCTACACCGAAACCGTGCGCGATGGGTTCTTCTCCTGGCCGCAAACCCTGACCCTGGACAACTACCGTGGAGCCTGGGACCAGGGTGACATCGCCCGCAAGTACTGGAACACGGCTGTCATCCTCGTGCCCGCGCTCATCTTCACGCTCTTCTTTTCCAGCATGGTGGCCTTTGTCTGCAGCCGCTACTCGTGGCGGTTCAACATCGTGCTGCTCTCCATCTTCACCGCTGGCAACCTGTTGCCGCAGCAAATCATCATCCAGCCGCTCTTCCAGTTCTACAACCGCGTGCCGCTCCCCGAATGGTTATCGAACTCAGGCAAGCTCAATGGCAGCGCCCTGGGCATCATCCTGATTCACATTGCCTTCCAGAGCGGCTTCTGCACCTTCGTCCTCAGTAACTACATGAAGTTGCTGCCGAAGTCACTCAATGAGGCGGCGCGCATGGATGGCGCCGGCGTCTGGAAGCAGTACTGGCAGATCATCATGCCGCTCACGCTCCCGGCCCTCGCGGCGCTCGCCACGCTGGAGTTCACCTGGATCTACAACGACTTCTTCTGGGCCGTGGTCCTGGAGCAGCAGGGCGCCGACCGCCCGATCACCTCGTCACTGGCGAACCTTGGCGGTCAGTTCTTCACGAACGACAACCTCATCGCCGCCGCGTCCATGTTCGTCGCGCTGCCCACCCTTATCGTCTACGTCGCCCTGCAGCGGTACTTCATCGCCGGCCTGAGTATTGGGGCAGAGAAGGGGTGACCTCCCGATTTGCAGCGGGCTGCCGGCCGAGCGCCTGAATTTGTGTCGTCTCGAGCGTGTCGAGAGACCTCGCCGCCCTCTTCACGAATGGCAGGAAACTTGGTCGTCGCGGCTCAGCCATTCGTGTTTGGGGCTTGTCGAAAGGGTCCGCCACGCGCCTGGCCTGAGGTCTCGCAACAAGCTCAAGACACGCGGAGTTGCCTGAAGGGTCAGGGGCTTTGCATCCCGCGCCTACTCCGCCGCAAGCCGCTTGCCCATGATGATGTCCGGCTTGCCGGGGCCGTTCGCATCCGGGATGACGCCGATCACGGTGTATCCAAGGCGGCGGTAGAAGCTGGCCGGGTGGTTGATGACCTCGATCTGCGCCGCGTGGGCGAGGGGCTCAGGGTAGAGGTCCTTGCCCCACAGGCTGGTGCCCGGCTCATCCCCATCATCATCCGTGCCCAGGTAGAGCGTCAGCGCGCCGCGTGCCCGCACCCGCTCCTCCAGCGCCGCCACCAGCGCCGTGCCCACGCCCAGGCCGCGCGCGTCCTCGTGCACCACCAGGGGATGCAGCTCCCAGGCGTAGTCGTAGGTCGGGATGCCGCCGATCCAGCCGAGGATCTTGTCATCCTGCCGCGCGACCAGGCTCAGGTTCTCATCCACCAGTGACTCGCGCACTTCCTCGCGCGCTTCCTCCTCGGTCTCCTTCCAGCCGGGAAAAGCGCGCATAAGCAGCCCGGCGATCTGGTCGATCGCCTCCTCATCGTCAGGCCGCAGGTCTTCGATGGTGAAGGGGATCGCCGCTGGCATCGCTGCTGCACCCTGACGCTCTCGTGTCACGCGCGTCCCCGTGTCTCGCATTCCTCGTGTCTCGAGCTTGCCGGGAGATCTCGTTTACGGATGCAGTCAGACGAGGTCTCTCAACTTCGCTCAAGACACGAGAGGTGGGGTGAACCAGCGCGGGCACGGTCCCTACACCCCGTTATAAACCGAGCGACGCCAGGTACTCGCGGTTGCGCCGCGCGCTCTCCTTCGGGGTGCCCATGCCCGGCAGCACGTCCTGCTCCACCACGGACCAGCCATCGTAGCCGTGGTTATGCAGCCAGGCCACCACGCCGGGGAAGTCCACGCCGCCCTGCCCCAGTTCGGAGAAGACCCCTTGTTTGATCGACTCAACGTAGTTCCAGCCCTGCTCGCGCGACTCTCGCGCGATGCCGGGGTGACAGTCCTTGAAATGGATGTACCAGATGCGGTCCGCCCAGCGGTCCATCGCCTCCAGCACCGTCGGGCCATTGTCGCCTGCCCCGAAGGAGTAGTGTCCGGTATCGAAGACGATGCCTACCACCTCGGGGTCCGTTTCCGCGAGCAGCCGGTCGATCTCCCACGGCGTCTCCACCCAGCCAGCAGAGTGCGGGTGAAAGACAGAGCGCAACCCTGTCTCCTCGCGCACCGCGCGCGCCACGTGCTCCACGCGCTGCGCGTACCCCGCCCACTCGTGGTCGGGCAGGCTCAACTCGGGTGTGATCCGGCCCGCATTCAGGCTGCGCACCGGGTCCGTGCCGTTGACATCCGCGATGACCAGGAAGGGCCCCTTGCTGCGATCCTGGTCGGGAGCCACCGCTGCCAGCAGGCGCGCCACGGTCAGGGCCTGGGCCAGGTCCGCTTCGAATGCCTCTCCGCCCTCGCGCAGGTGATGCGCGACGTACGCGCCCAGCATCGCCAGGTTGCGCGCATCCAGCTCCGCCCGCAGGGCCTCCGGATCGGTCGGGTAGAACCCGTAGTCCCCCAACTCCGTCCCGGCGTAGCCGGTCTCGGCGATCTCATCCATCACCTGCTTGTAGCCGTGGTCATCCTCTCCGAACCCGGCAAACATGATGGCGCCCCAGGAAACGGGCGCATTGGCAACACGAATTGGCGACATGGCTCCGCTGCTTCCTCACCTGCCGGCCTTCCGGCACTGCATCAGTTCGGGGCGGGGCTCCCCCGCTCCGCTTCGATCCCTTCCCGCTTGAACCCACGCGCCATGGCCTCCTCCGTGTGGGCGGCCTCCTGCCGCCGCGCACTGTCGGCCTCGGCGTCGCGGCGGGCGAACTCTTCCAGCTCGTTGCCGAGTTCTTCCAGGGCCTCGCCGCCCGCCATCATCTGCACCACTTCCTCGCGCGACACGTCCTTCCTGGCAAACGTGCCGTAGGAGCGCCCCCGGTTCAGGATGGTGAAGCGGTCCGCAATGGGATAGGCGTGGTGTACGTTGTGGGTAATGAAGACCACGCCGAGCCCACGCGCCCGCGCCTGCGCGATGTAGCGGAGGACCACGGCCGCCTCCTTGACGCCCAGCGCGGCGGTTGGCTCGTCCAGGATCAGCACGCGCGCCCCGAAGTAGACCGCGCGCGCAATCGCCACCGACTGTCGTTCACCACCGGAGAGCGACCCCACGGCGTGCTCGGGGTCGCGGATCTCGATCCCCATCTTTTGCAGTTCTGCGCGGGTAATCTCGTTGGCGCGTTCCAGGTCAAAGCGGCGGAAGGGGCCAAAGCCCCTGGTTGGCTCCTGCCCCAGAAAGAAGTTGCGCGAAATCCCCATAAGCGGAATCATCGCCAGGTCCTGGTAGACCGTGGCGATCCCACGGGCCAGCGCCTCGCGCGGTGAGGTGAAGTGGACCTCCTGGCCCTCTACGAGGTAGCGCCCCTTGTCCGGCTGGTAGACGCCGGAGAGAATCTTGATCAGCGTCGATTTGCCGGCGCCGTTATCTCCCAGCAGGGCATGAACTTCGCCCGCCAGCAGGTTCATCGACACATCTTCGAGAGCGATGACGGTGCCAAAGTACTTGGATGCGTTTTCGAGCGCCAGCAGTTCCGAGCCCGGCGGTGGCAACGGCCTGCTCAAGACGCTCGTCGTTGCCTCGCTCATCCGCGAACTCCCAACGCGCGCTGGCGCACGTAGCGGTTGACCAGCACCGCAATCAGCAGCATGGCTCCGAGGACGGCGGAGACCCAGTCGGCATCGATGCCGGCGAACACCACGCCCTGGCGCACCATGCCGTAGATCAGCGCGCCAAGCACCGCGCCAACCACGGTGCCATACCCACCGGTCAGCAGCACCCCGCCGATGACTGCCGCGATGATGGCGTAGAACTCGCGCTGCTCGCCGCGCAGCACATCGGCGCTGCGGGAGTTGGTGACCTCGATCATGGCGACCAGCCAGGCCGCTGCAGCCGTCGTCATGAAGAGCGAGATCTTGACCCGATCCACCGGCACGCCAACCATGCGCGCCGCGATGGCATTTCCACCAACGGCAAAGATCCAGTTTCCAAACTTGGTCCGCATCAAGACCCACGAGCCAGCCGCCGCGACCACCAGCCACCAGATGATGGAGATGGGGAACGCCGCGCCCATGAACGGGATATCCGTCGCAAACACCGCCGCCGCAGAATCGAACCCGGGCAGCTTCTGCAAGCCGCCTACCTGGGTGCGGCCGGTAATCAACCGCGTCATGCCAACGGTCACGCCTCGAATAATGAACAGGGACGCCAACGTCACGATGAATGACGGCAAACCTGTCCGCAGGACAACCAGACCATTCAGGAAACCCATGACTAACGCAAAGATGAGGGCCGCGACCACACCCCACCAGAAACTGACGCCGAACTCCGTCGGGATCAACGCGGCAATGACGCTGCATGCCCCGATCATTGAGCCGACAGAGAGATCGAACTCGCCGGCAATCATCAACAGCGCCACGGCCACGGCCAGGATGCCGAGCTGCGCCGCCACTTCCAGGTAGGTCGCCGTGCCGCGCCAGGAGACGAACTCCCCCGGTTCCAGGCCAGCGCGGCGAACACGCCCCAGACGATGATTGCGCCGAAGATCGCGCCCACTTCTGGCCGCAGCAGGAAGCGCCGCCAGACGGGAATCTCCTTGCTGCGGGCTGCGGTGCGAATGCTGCCCGGTTCCTGCGAGGTAGCTGTCGCCGACATGTGGCTCGCTTTCGGTGGAGGGAACAGGAGGAGGGGTGGAGTGGGCGGGAACAGCGCCGGCCATTCCCGCCCGGGTCAGACGCTAGCGGGTGCCAGCTTCGGCGAGCGCAATCACGCGCTCAGCGTTGTCCTGCGTCACGAAGCCAGGACCAGTCATGATGACCGGATTGGCGACGGTGTTCAGGTTCCGGTTGTACAGCGTCAACAGCACGACCGGCAGGTACCCCTGCAGGTACTGCTGCTGGTCGATGGCAAAGAGCATGTTGCCGTCGCGGATCGCTTCCAGGACCTCGGGAGAGAGGTCGAAGGTCGCGAGCATAACCTCGCCAGTCTTGCCCATTGCATCGAGAGCGGCCATGGCCGGCGCGGCGCCGGTCGGGCCCAGAGTGAAGACCGCGTTGATTTCCGGATCAGCGGTCAGCGCGGCTTCAATCGCCTGCTGCGCCCCGGTGGGATCGGAAATCTCGACGGCGAGCACCTCAACGGAACCGCCTGCTTCGGTCATGGCGTCGGTGAAGCCGCGGCAGCGGTCATCGAGCGCCGAGTTGCCGATTTCCTGGTTCACGCAGAGCGCCTTGGTCGCGCCGGCTTCCGCCATGCGCTGCCCACCGCCCAGGCCAGCCTCGTATTCGGTCTGGCCAACGTGGTTCATGATTCCCAGGCTGGCCGCCACCTCGGAACCGGAGTTCATGGAGATGACCGGGATGCCAGCAGCAACCGCAGCCTCAATAGAAGGGCCGAGGGCCTCGGCATCGGGGATGGAGACGACGAGGCCATCCGGGTCAGACGCTACGGCAGCATCGATCAACTGGGCCATGGCCACCATATCGAAGGTGCCCGGGGCCTGATACTCCACCGTGACGCCCATATCCTCAGCGGCCTGGGCAGCGCCATTCTGGACTACCGACCAGAAGGGGTCAGACGCCTGACCGTGGGAGACGACGACGATGCGAATGTCGTCATCCTGCGCGGCGGCCTGGCCAACAAAGACGCTCAGCCCAGAGAGCGCCACCAGGGACAGCACCGCGAACAATCGGAAGAATCGACTCATGGGTACCTCCGCATGCATTGCGTAGCCGGATCTCCCACGATCCGGCAGGCGCCATTACGGCAGTCGTCAGGAGTGCGGGCCTCCTTCCCCGTGCGCGCTGTCCGGGCCACCTTCGCCCCGGGCGCTTCCCTGCATGGACGGCTCGCTGCATCGTTGCGCGCGGCAAGGCACGGCGTGCCAGATTCCGCGGCCAGTTCAGAGCTTATGCAGCATAGCGCACGCAGGATTGACGCGGCTACGAAGGCCTCGGCGGACTGGTTGACCGGTCAATATCACGACTTGACAGACGTGATGGTGATGTTAGGATCACATTGCCTGAGCCTCGGAATAATGACGCTATGCGGTGACGTTGACACACTGCCCCGCATGCGGTGCGCAGATGCCGCTCCGGACCACGGCCTCGCTTGCCGCCCCGAGCCGCCAACTGCTCTATTCCCGGAGCCAGGGCTGGCGCGGCGTCGCGCCGACTCCTACCGGCGTGGATTCGCTCGGAACGACAAGGAGCAGGCCAACGATGGCTCGGAACAACGACTGGTTCGCGCGTCGATCTCTGGCAACCGCGCAGGCTCGCCTGCACCGCCGCCAGTTGCTGCAGGGCGCGGCAGGAGCGATGGCGCTCCCGCTCGCCTCGCGCCTGGCGCCCGCGCAAGCCGCCCCATTCTCCAACCTCAGCAACCCCGCTGCCGTGGCAGCAGCGCAACGCGTGCTTCAGGAAACAGGTGACTCTGCCGAAGCCGCCGTGGCAGCAGCCCAGCAATACTCCGGGGTGACGCTCAACTACCTGTCAGAAGCAGGCCTGATGGCCGAGGGACCCAAAGTCTTCTCCGGACCGAAATGGCAGGAACTGACCGGCATAACGGTCAATGTTGTGGACAAGCCGTTCCCGGAGCTCTTCCCGACAATGGTGCAGGAGCATATCGCGGGCACTGGCGCGCTCGATGTGCTGGACGTTGTGCCTGCCTGGATGGCCGATGTCGTCACCCAGGGCATCGTGGAGCCGCTCCAGCCGTACATTGACAAATACATGAACCCGGCAGACCTGGAGGACTTCCACCCGGTTTACCGCAACCTGATGAACTATGCCGGCAATATCTACGGGCTTTTTGATGATGGCGACACCTTCCTCCTCTATTACCGCCGCGACCTGTTCGACAACCCGGAGTACCAGGCGGCATTCGAGGAGCAGTTCGGTCGTCCTCTGGCTCCGCCCGCAACCTGGGAGGAGTACGACGAGGTCCAGGGCTTCTTCACTGAGAAGGGTGGCGGCGAGTTCTGGGGCGGCGCCAGCCAGCGCAACCCGCTGCAGGTCTATCACTGGTTCATGATCGAGTTCCGAGTCAAGGGCGGCAAGTTCTTCGACGAAGAAACGATGGACGCCACGCTCGATTCGCAGGCCGGCATCGACACACTGAACCGTATGCTTGCCTCCAACAAGAGCATGCCGCCGGGCGTCGAGGAATGGGACTTCACCAAGGTCTTCGAGAACTGGATGGAAGGCCGCCTCGCCATGGTTGGCGGAACGTGGCCGCCCTTCGGCCGCTTCTCGGAGCGCTACGGCGCGGACACTGTCCAGATGGAGTGGCTGCCACCCTCCCAGGTCGCGGACAACGTTAGCTACGCCGGGCTCCCGGGCGGTTACAGCTCCCTGGCCTCCGCCTTCATGCTTTGCGTGTCAGCGGACAGCGCCAACAAGGACGCTGCCTACCTCTTTGCGCAGTGGATGAACAGCCCCACCATCAGCCTGGAACGCGTCATGCTCCCCTACACGCTGCGCGATCCGTTCCGGCTCAGCCACTACAGTTCAGAGGCGTACCGCGCGCTCTGGGCCAACGCTGGCGAATACCTGGACATGCTGCAATCGCAGACCGACACTGCGCTGCTCGACATCATCATGCCCGGTTCGCAGGAGTACCACACCGCCATCGAGCAGATGTGGGGCGCGGCCCAGGGCGGCACGGCGCCAGAGCAGGCCGCCGCCGACGCCAACGCGGCGTTCAACGCCATCACGGACCGCATTGGCCGGGATGCGCAGCGCACCGCCTACCAGGAGTACCTGAAGCTCGGGAACGTCTACCCGGACACATCGGCCTAGCACGCCGGCTGCGCTGTGTCGTCGCGTACCGAATGGTGTTCCGAGCTTCTCGAGGGATCTCGTACGCCCTATGGAATGGGGCGGGGCATTGTCCTTTGAAGAGCTTGCCACGACACGGCGGCTGCCTGGCGCGGTAGACCACGTGCGCGGAGTACGAGCCACCGTGCTCCGCGCCTCCTTCGCCGTTTCGCCTCATCCGCCATCAGGAGCGTGTTTTGAGCAGTACGGAACGCGGCACCTCGACCGGTCTCGCGGCGCGAGACCGGCGCGCTGGCTGGCTGATGGCAGCGCCGACGCTGTTCGCCATCCTGGCCCTCAGCATCTTCCCCCTGCTCTATTCCCTTTCACTCAGTTTCCAGCGGCGTGACCTGCAACACCCGAACGACGACCAGTTTCTCGGGCTTGCCAACTACGCGGCGGGCCTACTCGACTCGCGCGTGCACACCGCCATGTTCAACACCATCTTGCTGGTGGTCGTGGGCATTGCGCTGCAGTTCCTGATCGGGCTGGGGCTGGCGCTGGTAGTGGTCGATGAGTTGCGCGGTCGCCGCTTCTTCATTCCGCTCCTGATGCTCCCGGTGATGATGACCCCGGTGGTGGCAGCGCTTGGCTGGCGCCTCCTCTGGGACAGCCAGTACGGCGCGGTCAACCACTTCCTGGCGTTCATTTTGCGGCGTGATGTCGATATCGTATGGCTCACGAATCGCTGGACGGCGCTCTTCGCCATTCTGGTCACAGATGTCTGGCAGTGGACGCCCTTCATGTTCCTCATTCTGCTGGCCGGGCTCGCCTCGCTCAATCCGGAACACTACGAGGCGGCAGCGCTGGACGGCGCTGGCTGGTGGCAACAGCTTTGGGCCATCACCCTGCCGGGGTTGGCCCCGGTTATTGCTGTGGCTGTCCTCTTCCGGACCATGGATGCCTTCAAGATCTTTGACCAGATCTTCATGCTGACCCAGGGCCAGCCGGGTACCTCAACCGAAACCATCTCCTGGTACATCTATCAGGTCGGCTACAAGTTCTTCAATATGGGTTATGCCTCGGCCATTTCCTATCTTCTGTTGATCTTCCTTTCGCTCGTTGGCACTGTCTACGTTTCCCGCTTCCTGCGTGAGGAGCCCCTGTGAGCGCGCTCGCCCCGACGGCATCCACCTCTGCATCAACGCGAACGCTGCGCCGTAGCCGCACAGGCCGCCGCCAATCGCCGGTCACAGTGGCGCTGCGCTACCTCGCGGTGGCCGCCGCGCTTGCGTTCTTCCTCTTTCCCATCGTCTGGATCGCCAGTATCTCGATCAAACTCCCGGCTGACTACCTGAGCGATCCACCGATCTGGATTCCGCAGGAGATCACCTTCCGGCACTACCAGAGCGTCATGGCCGAGAAGGGCTTCCTGGCCCTGCGCAACAGCCTGCTTGTCGCAGGGAGCGCCACCCTTATCTCAGTCCTTATTGGCAGCCTGGCCGCCTACAGCCTGGCCCGTTTCCAGACAGGCGGTCGTCACCTGGGATTCTGGCTCCTCTCGCAGCGCATGATGCCGCCCATCGTCCTGGTAGTCCCGCTCTTCCTTATCCTGCGTGAGGCCGGCAAGCTGAACCCGCGTCTGGGCCTGGACCAGCAACTGCCCCTCATCCTGATCTACGCCGTCTTCAACCTTCCCTATGTGATCTGGACCATGCGCTCCTACTTTCGCGGCGTGCCCGTGGAGATCGAAGAGAGCGCCATGATGGACGGCAATACGCGCCTGGGCGCGCTCTTCCGGATCACGCTGCCGCTCGCGCTACCAGGCCTGGTCGCCACGACCACCTTCGCCTTTATCTTTGCCTGGACCGAGTTCCTCTTCGCCGTCGTCTTCACGCGCACCAACGCCGTCACCATCCCCGTCGTCATCTCCGGGTTCACCGGCGGCCAGGGATCAAACTGGGGCCGTGCCTGCGCTCTCTCCATGGTGGCCACGCTCCCCGTCTTCATCCTTGTGCTGCTCCTGCAGCGTCACCTCGTCCGCGGCCTTACGCTCGGCGCGGTGCGCGGATAGCATGCGGGCCGTGTCTGCGTTTCCCGAACCGTCACTGACTGGAACACATTGGGGGGAGACCTAAGAGGCAGAAGTCATCAAACCGACGTATGGCGACCACACAGTACGAGCAAAGTACGGCGCACGCATAACTTCTCAGCAACTCGGGGGAAGCAATGGCCGAACGCACCACATTTCAACGCTGGTACGGGCGCGATGAACCTCCAGTAGAACCCATCTTCCTCCACGCCGGCCCCATTACCGCTGAACTCGTCGGCCGCGACCTCCGAGCCGTGCGCTATGGGGGTCTGGAGATTGCCCAGCGCATCTACGTCGCTTTCCGCGACCGCAACTGGGACACCGTCCCCGGCACGATGCACAATCTTGTGATTGATCAAGGCGACCACCAGTTCGTCGTGCGCTTCGATGTAGCCCACCGCCGCGCCGATGTCGATCTGACCTGGCAGGGCGAAATCCTGGGCGAACCGGACGGTACGATCACCTACAACATGCACTGCACGATCAATGCGGCCCTCAACTACAAACTTATTGGCCTCAACATCCACCATGGCATGCGGGAATACGTTGGCCGCCCGTACGAGGGAGTATCCCCGGCCGGTCCGGTCTCCGGCGTCTTCACCGAGCGAGTCTTCCCGCAACTGGTGGTGGACGAGACCGAAGTCCCGATCTTCCCGGACGTCAGCCGCCTCACCACACGACTCACCGACGAGGTGGCAGTTACCTTCACCTTCGAAGGCGACACCTTCGAGTTCGAGGACCAGCGAAACTGGACGGATGGTTCCTTCAAGTCGCAGTCGTATCCACCACGCCGGGGCGGCCTCTCCCACGCCGGCGCTGGTCAGCGCCTCTTCCAGAGCGTCGCCATCCACACCACCGGTCCCGTGCCCACTTCCCGGGCGGATGCCGCCGTCATCGCCATCACCCTCGGAGAGTCAACGGGCCAGCAGCTGCCACCGCTCGGCCTGGGAATGGCCAGCCACGGCGGCGATCTCTCTTCGAGCGAAGCTGACCTGCTGCGGGCGCTGCGCCCGGCGCACCTCCGTGTGGATTTGCACCTCGGCGCGCAGGGCGCGGCAACGGAACTGGATCGGGCCATCCGGGCCGCAGGCGCCCTGCAATCCGGCCTGGAGCTCGCCCTCTTCATCACAGACGACGCCGGGCGAGAACTCGCGGCGCTTGCTCCGTCTCTGGCAAACCTTCCGGTTTCCGTGACCCGCGTCCTGATTTTCCACGAGGAGGAGGCGGCAACATCGCTGCGCTGGCTGGAAATGGCGCACAAAGCGCTGGGCGGGGTTCTGCCGGGCGTCAGCTTCGGAAGTGGAAGCAACGCCAACTTCTGCGAACTCAACCGGCATCAACCTGGCCGCCCCGCCGGCGATGCGATCAGCTTCGGCATTACGCCGCAGATTCACGCTTTCGATGAGCGGTCGATGGCGGAGAACCTCGCGCCGCAGGCCGAAGCCGTGCGCTCGGCGCGCGCCTTCAGCGGAGCACCCGTCGTTGTCAGCCCGGTCACCCTCCGTCCTCGATTCAATGCCGTCGCGCAGTCCGCCGTCACTGCTGTCGTCGGGGAACTCCCCTACGCAGTCGATGCGCGGCAGATGTCCCTCTTTGGCGCCGGCTGGACCTTGAGCAGTGTGAAGTATCTCGCCGAGGAGGGCGCCGCCAGCGTCACGTACTACGAAACGACCGGTTGGCAAGGTGTCATGGAAACCGAGGCTGGCTCACCAGAACCGGCCCTCTTCCCCTCGCGGCCGGGAGAGGTCTTCCCGCTCTACCACATCCTCGCTGACCTGGCGGAGCTACGCGACGCCGAGTTGATTGCAGTGACATCCAGCAACCCGCTCGCCGTCGATGCCATGGCCCTCCGCGACGCCGCCGGAACGCATTTGCTACTGGCAAACCTCAGTCCCATCGTTCAGGAAGTTGCCCTGGGATTGCCAGTCGGAACTACGCTGCATGTACGTCGATTGAACGCTGCAACGGCGCCATCGGCCATGGCGCAGCCGATAGTGTTCCATTGCTCCCGCTCGGCGATTGAGCAATCAGTCATTGCCCTGGAGCCATTCGAGACAGTGCGCATCGACGAGGGCGTGTAGCGGCCAATTCGCCGGCCAACACGGCAGGCGCTTGCGTACGATGGAGCCTCGGATGCACATGTGCTCCCAAGGGTAGCCGTAAGACCACGTCCTGCACCCACCTGGGTCGAGGCGCCAGTCACGCACGCCTGTCATCCTGAACGCTCTGTCTTGAGGGAGTGATCGGGTATACACCCCGGTCAATTGTCATTCCGGGCCTACAGGGGCACAGACTGCTTTGCTCTGCGTACGTTTCTCACGCCGACTGCGGGAGGCAAGAAACCTGACCGGCCAGGCAGATGCGTGTTTCTCGGTTGAGTCCGAAACACGACGGATTGAGCAGCGATGCCCAATTCCCTTGCACCCCGCCACCACGCATCGCCTCCTCCGGCAGCAACTTGCCGGAGGCGATGCCTGGCTGACCGTTGCCTACCCAACATTGTCGGCCGCTCGCCGCCACGAGGATTGGCGTTGTTGCCACGTGCGCCTCGACTCAATCAGCAGGTCACCCAACCTGACTCGTCGTGGCAAAGCGGCTCAATAGATGATGGACACCTTGATCGCGTCCTGGCCCGTAACATGCTCGGCGGCAGCAAAGGCCTCGACGATGTCGTCCAGCCCGAACCGGTGCGTGATGTAAGGCGCGCCAACCAGTTGTCCTCCTGCCAGGCCGTCAATTGCCAGTTGGAACTCGGAGACATTGCCCCAGTTGGCGTAGCTGAAGCAGGCGATCAGGTCCGGTTCCTTGCGGATATACGCACGGTCCAGGGACACCGGTTGAGCCGGAAAGACACTCATCACCCCGACCTTACCGGCCGGACGCACGCAGGCGATCCCCTTCTGCACGTAGTTCTTCGTGCCGCCCACGGCGTCGAAGACCACGTCCGCGCCGAAGCCACCAGTGAGTTCCATGATGCGTGCCTCAACATCCTCCTGCGAGGAGTCGATGGTCACATCCACGCCGGTCTCCCTGGCCAGACGCCGCGCGGTCTCGCTGCGCGTGGCCAGGGCCACCAGCGAAGCCCCGGCCCACTTTGCCGCGTGGGCCGTTGCCAGGCCGATGGCGCCACCGCCAAACACCAGCACCGCCTGCCCTGGGCGAATGTCTGTGCGGTGAACGGCGTGCAGGCCTACGGCCAGGCAGTCCAGCAGCGAGGCATCCTCGTAGGAAACGGTTTCTGGCAGGCGGTAGACGTTGCGGGCCGGGGCCTTCGCAAACTCCCCGAAGCCGCCGCTCCAGGCCATGCCAATGTGCGCCAGCTCGGGGCACAGGTGGTACATCCCACGCCGGCACATCACGCACTCACCGCAGGTGACCAGCGGCTCGATGGCGACGCGGTCACCGGGCGCGACGTGCGTCACGCCGTCTCCGACCTCGACCACTTCACCCACCAATTCGTGGCCCAGCACCTTCCCGGCAATACGCGGCAGCACCTGCGGCACGCTGCCGGCCACGATGTGGACATCACTGCCGCAAATCCCCGCAATCACCGTCCGGATCAGCACTTCTCCGGCGGCTGGCTCCGGCGCCGGGACTTCCCGAACTTCCAGCAGGCGGGGCTCAACAAAAACGGCTGCACGCACCGGGAACTCCTCCAGGATCTCTCGCGATCACCAATGGTCATGCCTCAGGCAGGTTGCGTTTGGTTCTGGGCCTGAATCCGGGCCAATCGCCCCACCAACCCGTCATAGTGCTTGTCGAGGGCAGTTTGCGCCCGCTCCACATCCCCGGCCTTGACCGCGTCGAAAATGGCGGCGTGGTCCCGGTAGGTCCCGATCAGGTCGAGATCGCGCATATCTGTCGTGTGGGCGGCATCCTGATAGGTACGCCAGAAGATGTCCAGCAGTTTCAGCAACGTGGCGTTGCCAAGCGGCTCAAAGAGATTCTGGTGGAAGCGGCGATCCTCTTCGGTAATGCTCTCGTTCGCCTCGGCGCGCTGCCGCATCTGCTCCACCGTCTGCCACAGTGCCTCCAGGGAAGCAGGCGACATGGCCTGAGTGGCCTTGCCCACCAGACCAGTTTCCAGCACCCGGCGCACCTCAAGCAACTCCGCGAGTTGGCCGAAATCGAAGCGCAGGCCGTACGTCAGGTTATCCAGCAGCGGATCAAATGAGAACTCCGCCACGAACAGTCCGCTGCCGCGCCTGGCCTCCAGGATCCCCAGCGACTCCAGCGCTTTCACTGCCTCCCGCACGGAGTTGCGGCTCACCCCCAGTTGCCGGGCCAGGTCAGTTTCCGGCGGCAGCGCCTCGCCCGGCCGCAGGCTGTTCTCCACGATAAAGGTGCGTATCGCCTCCTGCACGGTCGCGTGCAGGGGCGCGGGTCGCTCCAGCGGTTTGAATGCGCGCTCCATGCGCTGCTCCACCTCCTACCTGCAGCTCACCATTGGCGGCAACACACTCCAGCCGCGACCGCGCCGCGTCTACGCGGCGGCCCCGAGGGCCGGCGGACACGCCGCAAAGAAGCCTTGCGTCTCCAGCTCCGTCATCATCTGCTCGATGGCGGCTGGCTCCGGATTACTCCACGGCATGCGAAACGGCCCCAGGTCCGGGCCATACCAGCGCATCAGCGCCTTGAACGCCGGCAAGCCGCCGTACTTGCCTACGGTCTCGATCATGCGAGTAGCCACCAGTTGCTCGGCGCGCGCTGCTGCCAGGTCGTGACGCGTGAAGGCATCGAACACCCGATGGTAAACCGGCGCCGCGAAATTGAAGGTCGACCCGACTGCCGAATTTCCCCCCAGGCTCAGACCCGCCAGCAGCATTTCATCTCGCCCGAAGAACACTTCGCGGTCACTGCCGCAGCGATCCAGGAGCAGGGCATAGGTAGCCAGCGCTTCGTGCGTGAACTTGATCCCTGCAAAATTGGGGATCGCGGCGATGGCCTGTGGCAGGAACTCCTCCATCGCGAGATCGACGTTGCTGAGGACCGGGATATGATAGAAGTAGTAGCGAGTGTTCGGTGCAGCCGCCGCGATGTGGACGTTAAGCTCGACCAGTTCGCCAACTGTGCGTGGCCGCAGGTACGACGGAGCCACTGCCGCAACCCCGTGTGCGCCGTGGCGCTCCGCGTCGGCCGCCAGGAGGCGCGCCTCCTCCGCGCTGGTGTGCCCGACGTGGATGATGACCTCCAGCTCATCGCCGGCCACATCGCACCAGCGCTGCGCCAGCGCCATGCGCTCCGGGGTAGTCATGGAGAGCCCTTCCCCGGTTGAGCCGCAGACGAAAACACCGCGCAAGCGCTGGTCGGCCAGGGCCGCAGCCTGGGCCTCGACCGCGTCCAGGTTCAGGGAACCGTCAGCGTGAAACGGGGTGTAGGTCGCGGCAATCAGCCCGAGCTGATCAGACGGCCAACGACGTGATGTCTGCATTGCGCGTGAATCCCTCTCGTGAAACCGTAGACGCGTGAACGGCGAAACGTGCGCTTTCCTACTCTTTGAGTGAACCCGACGTCAGGCCGCCCACGATGTAGCGCTGGAGGAAGACGAAGAAGAGCACGATTGGCAACGCCACAACCGTGGAAACCGCCATGAGTTCGTTCCAGCGGGTGCCGAACTCGGTGATGATTTGACTGAGCGTGACGGTAACTGGCTGCATGTTCTCCTTCGTGGCCAGAGTGAGTCCGAACACAAAATCGCCCCACGCCATCAGGAAACTCAACGCAGAGACCGTGATCAGCCCTGGTGTGGAGAGCGGCAGGGCGACACGCAGGAAGGCGCCAAACCGTGTACTGCCATCCACCCGCGACGCCTCGATCACTTCCCCCGGCACAGTCAGGAAGAATGGCCGAAGCACGATGATTGCAAATGGCACCGTAACCGTGGCATTGGCGACGATTAGCCCCTGGTAGGAATTCACCAGCCCGGCCTTGCTGAAGAGCACGAACAGGGGCAGCGCCAGATTGATGCTCGGCAGCATCTGGGAAATCAACAGAAACAGCGCGAACGCGACCGTGAACCGCAACTTCAGGCGCGCCAGCCCGTACGCGGCAGGAACAGCCAACACCAGCGTGACCAGCGTCGTGCCGATACCGATGATGGCGCTGTTCAGGAGTGAGTGCGCGACCAGATCGTTGCCGATGACCGCCTTCTCGTAGGACGCGAACGTCGGCGGCCAGGGCACAATCTTCGGCGGGACCGCGAACACGTCCTTTTGCGGCTTCAACGATGTCGCGACCATCCAGTAGACCGGGAACAGGTAGGCCAACACCATGACGGTGCAGGCCACCGTGGCGCCGAGGCCCCGTTCGCGCATCCTGGCAAGCATCAGGCAGACACCTCATCCCGGCTGACCCGGAAGTACACCAGCGAGAGCACCAGGGGGATGATGAGCAGCAGGGTCGTTGCAACCGCGCCTTCACCGAGCTTGAAGAAGCTGAACCCCACGGTGTACGCGTAGATGGGCAACACGGTCGTGGCGTCGCCCGGGCCGCCGCCGGTCATGATGAAGACCGTGTCGAACGTCTTGAAGGTGTAAATGAAGTTCAGCAGCAACACCACGAGAATCACCGGACGCATCATGGGCAAGGTAATGTCCCGGAAGCGGCGCCATGGCTGGGCGCCATCCAGCGAGGCAGCTTCATACAACGAGGCCGGGATGCCCTGCAGCCCGGCCAGCAGCAACACCATGGCGAAGGGGATCGATGTCCAGGCGGTGGCCAGCACCACGCCGGACATCGCCGTTTCGGATTCAGTTAGCCAGAATACCGGCCGCCCCAACAGCCGGAGCTGCATCAACAGATAGTTCACGATACCGTTGCTGCCATCGAGGAGCCAGCGCCAAATGTTGCCACTGACCACCGAGGGCAGAATCCAGGCCAGCAGGATCAGGGCCCGCAAGACGTTCGCGCCGAGAAACGTCCGGTTGAAGAGCAGCGCCAGGGCCAACCCGCCGGCAAAGGTGAGGAGCAGCGAGGCTGCGGTGTACGTCAGCGACACGATCAGGGCGCGCTGGAATGCAGCATCGGCAAGGGTCTGCCGGTAGTTTTCCAGACCAATGAATGGCGCATTCCCCGCGAGGAAGTTCTTGATATCGACATCGTAGAGGCTGAGATTCACGGTGTAGACGATGGGGTACAGCACCGTCGCCAGGATGAAGATAGCGGCCGGCAACACCAGCAGGTAATCACCCAGCCGCGAGTCGCCGATCCTGTGTCTCAGACCTGGCCGCGTCTGCCTGACGACACCAGGCGGAAGACACACCGCGCCATCTGGACTGTTGCCCGGGACTGCGCTGCTGCCGGCCAGGTGGCCGGCAGCGGGCGCCGCAGAGGTTTTCATGAGCCAGGCCTGAGCGTGCGCTCTAGTCTGCCAGGGCCTCGTCGATCTTGACCTGGGCAGCGGCCAGCGCCTCGTCGATCGTGCTGTCGCCGCTCACGGATGCCTGCACGGCTTCCTGGATATAGGTCAGGATCTCAGCGGAGTTCGTGGCCACGTTGCCCGTCGGCGCCCACGCATCCTCCAACTGGCTGGTAAAGACGCTCCAGACCGGGTCATCGGCCCACTGAGGCTCCCCCGCCACATTCTTGAGGGCTGGCAACTTGTTGCGCTTGGGCAGGTAATCGTTCAGCACCTCTGGCTGCTGCATCCAGACAATCAGGTCCCAGGCGGAATCTGCATTCTCGCTGCCCGACGTAATCGTGAGGTGCTCCGCGTTAAGAAACGTCGTGCTGGCCTCGTCAGCCGGCATGAGCGCCAGCCCCGAGTTCAGCTCGGGATACTCGCTGCGGAAGTAGTTCACATAGGAAGCGGAGTTGATCATCATCGCCGCCTGACCGGTGGCAAACTGGGTAGCAACGTCGTCTTCCAGCCAGCCCAGGATACCCGGCGACATGCTGCCGCTTTCGACCAGGCCAACGAGTTCCTGCATAGCCTCCCGGCCAGCGTCACTGTCAATATCAGTAATGTCGCCTCCGGCCGCGAGCAGGCGCAGCACGTAGGCGGTGGCGCCCTCCAGGCCCTCGACAGCGCACATGGCAATCCCGAAGCGGCCATCGCCGCTCAGGGTCTGAGCCGTCTCGCGCAACTCATCCCAGGTCTTTGGCGGCTCCAGCCCGGCTTCCTCGAAGATGTCCTTGTTGTACCAGAGCACATACGCGTCCGCGAGGTGAGGCAGGCCGTAGTTCTTGCCGTCCCAGAGGCTGGTCTCGTAGATGCCGGGGAAGTAGTTCCCGGTCCCGCCCCACTCCGTGGCGCGCTCAGTCAGGTCAGTGATGATCCCCGCCTCGGCCAGCATCTGGGTATCGAAGGCGTTAATGAGCGCGATGTCGGGCAGGTCCCCGGCTGCGGCGCTTTGCAAAAGGGTGCGGTTGAAGTCGGGGAAGTTCACGAGACGAGCCTCGATCGTCACGCCTGGATGCTCGTCCATGTACTTCTGGAGCACCGCTTCCAGGGATGCGGTGTGGGCGCCGCCGTAGTAGTGCCAGAAGGTGAGGGTGACCGGTTCATCCTGCCGCGCCAGCAAAGACCGGGATCCCGCACCCAGCAGCGCGGTTGCCACGAGGGCGGCGCCCCCGAACTGAAGTGCATCGCGACGAGACAGCAGTGTCACAGGCGTGCTCCTGACCTCATGGGTTCCCGCCGCGCGGCGAGAGCATAACGGGCGAATGGCTGCATTCTAGCAGATATCCTACATCTTACAAGGGGATATCTTGCAGGTTCCCAGGTCCAACGGCCGCTGCGCCGTTGCGGCCGGACACACCCCGCCAGCGCCGCGCTGCGTCGTCACCACGATCCGCTGGATGCATGCGATGGCGCCATGCAACATTCATAAAATCATCATATAGCAAATGTCAAAGACGTATCACTATTGACACTCACCTTGTGCGTGTCATCCATAAAAGCAGCACCGATCCAATGCGCCAGTGACACGATCTGCGCGGGTATACCGCCCGAAACCCGCATCGCAGAGCCATTTTCCGGCCACACACCCCTGGCGCCCTCATTCACCCCTCGTCACAGACCACCTGGCCACACCGGGCATTGTCGTCCCGTCAAATATGATTGTGATATAAATACTTCATCTTAGAAACACTTTTGAGTAACAGGGTGTGTCATGCGCTTCTCGAGGCTCCTCTGTCTCGTGCTGATTCTGCTCCTGGTGGCGCCACCGGCAAGTGGGCCCCAGGCGGAGCTGCCCGTACCGGCCGCTGCGCCAGCAGTCCAGGCTGCTCCGCACATGCCTGGCGAGGATGTATCAGCCCTTGAGCGTGATCAGGGGCACGCCGGCAAGCGGAAGTCGAAGAAGCGCAAGGCCCGTTCCGAACGCAAGCAGGACCGCCAGGCGCGGTCCGCTGTCGACGCGCCGGCCGGACAAGGCGAAACGGACTGTGGCCCCGGCCTGGTTCCCGTTGGCGGTACCGGCCGGTGCACCCACGGCGCTGATCCGGCGCCGCCTGGCATCGCGCGCGACCTTGTGACCAGCCAGCCCACGGCGCGGGAGGTGCGCGCAGCCATGGAGAACGTCGCGTGCGAGGGCGATGGCCAGAGCGGTTACCGGGTGCAGGTCATATACGCGTATGACACGTCTGGCAGCAGCCGGCACGGTCAGGTTGTCGGCAATATTCGCCTGACCGCAGCCGGCGCAGACGAATTGATGGGGGAATCTTCACGGGCCGCCGGCAAGGAACTGCACTTCCTCTTCGTCACTGACGCCCAATGCAACATCGATGTCCAACCCGTCGGCCTCAGTTCAGCGGCGATGCTGGACTTCGGAACCATGATCACCGCCCTGTACAACGGCGGGTACAGCCGAACAGACCGCATCTACCTCATCTTCGCCGACACCTCCAGCGCCGGTATCTGCGGCATCGCGACGATGGTTCCGGATGACCGGGGCTCCCAGAACAACCTGAACAACAGCGGGCCCAGCTACTCGCGGGTAGACCGGGACTGCTGGGCGCCGCAACCGGCCACGCACGAGTTAATGCACAATCTGGGCGGCGTGCAGGACAGCGCGCCACACAGCAGTAAGGGCAGTCACTGCATCGACGAGTGGGACGTACTTTGCTATTCAGATCAGCCCAACTACCCGGCCATGCAGTACCTCTGCCCGGACAAGGCAACCTACCAGGCTCGCATCGACTGCAATTTCGATGACTACTTCAATCCTCTCCCGCAGCCGGGCACGTATCTGGACACCCACTGGAATACGGCCGAGAGCGTCTTCCTGCGGGCGGGCCCAGGCATCTGCGCAACGGCCTCGCAAAACTGCCTGGGCGGCCTTGCCCTGGCCACATCGCACTCCTCCATCAAGAGCAAGAAGCGCCTGAGGCTGTCGGCCACGGTGTCGAGCGCCAATGCCCGTAGCGCCACCATCACGGTGCGCTCGTGCCGGGGATCCAGCTGCACCTGGGAGCAGGGGCGCACCATCGCCACCCTGTCCGGCGGCGCGCCCAGCACGCAGTGGAAGGCCACGGGCAAGGGCAAGGTGACCTTCCTGGCGCAGGTCTCGGCCGGTGACGGCGTCATGACCTCAAACCCGGTCACCGTCAAGATCAAGAAGAGCAAGAAGAAACGCTGAGGCCGCGCCGGGACTCCATCTGACGTCATCGGCTAGAATGATGTGTTCGCCGCTGATGGAGGTTGAGTTTATGGCGTCCGTTTCCTCATTTGACATCGTTTCTGACTTCGATATGCAGGAGCTCAAGAATGCGCTGGATCAGACCGAGCGCGAGATTGGCACGCGGTATGACCTGAAAGACACGAAGACCGAGATAGAGGCCACTGACACCCAACTCACCATTACGACCAACAGCGAATACACCTTGAGCCAGGTGCGCGATCTGCTCGAATCCAGGTTCGTGCGGCGCGGCCTCTCGCTGAAGATCCTCGACTACCAGACGGAGGAGCCCGCCTCGGGCGCGCGCGTACGCCAGGTCGTGAAGCTGCGCAAGGGAATTCCAGAAGACCTTGCCAAGAAAATCACCAGGCAGATCCGGGATGACTTCAAGAAGGTCACCCCGCAAATCCAGGGCAACGCCGTGCGCGTGCAGGCGAAGAGCCGGGATGACCTGCAGGCCGTTATTGCCTCCCTGAAGGACGCGGATTACCCGGTCGCCCTCCAGTTCATCAACTACCGCTAACGCCAAAGCTTGCATCTTGCCCCTCCCGCCGGATCATCAGGAGTATTCCACCGTGGCTCTCGCCGATTCCCCTGTTCGCTCAGGCAGCCAGACCGCCAACACCAATCGCGGCTTTCATATCCTCACCCTCGGCTGCTCGAAGAACCGGGTGGACTCGGACGGCATGGAGCACCTGTTGCTGGCGCGGGGCATGACCCCGGTTGGCCGCCCGGATGACGCCCGCGTCGTGATCGTCAATACCTGCGGCTTCCTGGGCGCCGCGCGCGACGAGAGTGTTGCCGCCATCTCCGAGCTGCTGGAGCAACGCGGGCAGGACCAGCTGGTCATCGCCGCCGGGTGCATGCCCGCGTTGGGCGACTACCGGAACGACATCCCCACCGGCGTCGATCACGTCATGACCACGCGGGAGTGGCACCGCATCGGTGATGTCGTCGGCAAGCTGCTGGGCGAGGAGATCTTGCCCGAGGTTGCCGGCTGCGAAGGGATGCTGACCACGTTCAGCCGCGCCCAGGCCGGCCCGTCGGCCTATGTGAAGGTCGCCGATGGCTGCGACCACGCTTGCGCCTTCTGCACCATCCCCAGCATCAAGGGCGGACAGGTCAGCAAGCGTCCGCTCCACGTCCTGCAGGAGATCGTGGACCTGGTTGGACAGGGCACGCGGGAAATCGTGCTCGTCGCCCAGGACACCATCCGCTACGGCGCGGACCTCGGCATCAAGCACGGGCTGCCCAACCTGCTGGAGCAGATTGTGGAGGGTGTGCCGAATCTGCCCTGGCTGCGCCTGCTCTACATCTACCCCAGCCCGCTCACGCTGCGCATGGTCGATGTCATGGCGCAGCACGACGCCCTGCTCCCCTACCTGGACATGCCGATCCAGCATGCCGACAGGACGGTGCTGCGCAACATGAACCGTCCCAGCAACATCGACATGACGCGCCGCCTCATTGACCACGCCCGCACCACGCTCACCGACCCGGTGATGCGCACCACGCTCATCGTCGGGTTTCCGGGAGAGACAGACGCGCAGTTTCAGACGCTCTACGACTTTGTGGCCGAGCAGGAGTTCGATCACGTCGGCGTCTTCACCTACTCCCCGGAGCCGGGCACCAAGGCGGTTACGCTTGACCTGGAGCCGGTGACAGCCGAGGTGGCAGAGGAACGGCGCAACGCCATCATGGAACTCCAGCAGGGCATTTCCCTGCGCCGCAACCAGTCCCTGGTCGGCCAGAAACTCCAGATTCTGATCGAGGCAGTGGGCGAAGCGGAGGACGAGGCGGGCGCCACCGAGCCGATCACCGTGGGCCGCGCCCGGCGTCACGCGCCGGAGGTGGACGGCATGGTCTTCATTCCCGGCGCATTCCCGGTCGGCGAACTGGTCGACCTGGAAATCGCGGCCGCCGGTCCCTACGACCTGTGGGCGAACCCGCCTGGCGGCGTCGCCCGCCCGCTGCACCGCCCGGTCGTGCGACGCAAACGCCTCACCCCCCGGGCGCGGGGCCCTCGCCACCTGGAGCGGCGGGGGAATGGGCGTCCTGTCCCGATGGCCACGCCTGCTGGAACAGCACCCACTGGTCGGGATTAGCGGCAATCCCTTCCTCCAGACGGCTGGCCAGGACGGCCATGCCCCCCGCAACGTCAGCATCGACATCGTGTGTGCGGGGCACGCTGAACGGCTCAACGACGCGGAGCCGGTGCTTGCCATGTTCCCGGTAGGCGAACATCGGAACCACGATTGAGCCGGTGTCACGCGCAATCCGGATAGCCCCCGGCGGCAGGGTAGTGTCCCGGCCAAACAGGGTCACGGGCACGCCGTTATGAAAGAAGTCGTAATCGCTGACGAAGCCGGCAACCTCGCCGCGCCGCAGGGCCTTGATGACCTCCTTGACGCCGGACGGCGTCGGCTCCACCACCCGCACGCCATGCCCCTGCCGTAGCCACAGGACCGCATCGAACAACATGCGGCTGGTGGTGCGCCCGGTCATCACCGTCAGGGGGGTGCCCGACGCTCCGATGGACAGGCCAACCAGGTCGAACGCTCCGATGTGACCGGTCACCACCACTGTGCCCTTGCCCGTGGCGCGCGCCGCCCGGAAGATATCGAGATCGCTGGCGACACTTGGCACCTCCGCCACGACCCGCGCACTGGAGGCAACCCGCATGCGCAGCAGTTCCGCGAAGTTGTCCGCAGACAGGCGGAACACCCGTCGCGCGATCTGCGCGAGTTCGGCGCGAGAAATCTCCGGACCCAGCACCTGCCCGATATTTGCCATCACAGTGTCGCGGTAGTGCGGGGTGCTCCGAATCCAGATAGCGCTAGCCACGTCAACGGCCACGTCGCGGAGTGGCCGCGGCAGCGTAGCCACCAGGTGCGCCGCGGCGTTTGCCAGCCGCACCGCCACCTTTTCCCGCTTGACCTGGCGCGCTTCCCGCCGGAACCGTTCGCTTGGCCGGCGGATGGCGCGCTGCATGCGTTCCACCGGGTGGATATCTCCCGGGAGCAGGCTTTCCGGTTCCTCGTTGGTGGTAGGAACGGACGACGCGGGCCGGTTCATTGATCGCTGCGGCCCGGAGCGGGTGGAGTCGCCGCATCGCTCTGCGTGAGGTACGGCGCGGCATCCAGGATCACGGGGAGGCCACGAATGATCATCAGGGCCACGGCGGCCCACACGTTCACCCAGCCGAACCAGCGCACCACGTCAACACTGTAGAGTTGATCGAGCCAGGTTCCCGCTGCGTCTGGCTGCACATAGCCCAGATAGCCAGCCAGGAACACGAAGGCAGCCGCCTTCACGTACCCGTACAGGCCGCGCATGAAGCGCCCGGCGGTGAGCCAGCGGGTAATGGGGGAGCGCATCATGTTGCTCTCACCGAATGGGGTCAGGCCGTCCGCGTAGGCGAGGCCGCGGATCGTATCCACGATGCCGCCGCGCACCACAACCAGGAACGGGACCCAGAGCGGAATCAACCGTTCCCAGGCGAAGAAAATCCAGAGCACCGTTTCGACGATGCGGTCCCCGGCGATATCGAACGCGGCTCCGAACCTTGACGTTGAGCCGCGTTTGCGCGCCACCCACCCGTCCAGGCCATCTCCCGCGAAAACGACCACGAGCAGAATCATGGAAATTGCCGCGAGGTCGACCGGGCGATAGCGCATCATCGCGATGACCACGAACAACAGCACCAGCCGGGCGATAGTAATGAGATTGGCCATGGCTGGCGATTCTACCCCTCACGGCCGCGCCGTCGCGATGCGCGGACATCCGCGCGTGACGGCGATTATGCGTGCGGGAGCCGGAACACTCAACCGCAATCAGGCGCGATGCGCCTACTGGATCGCGCCGAGGTCCTCATCGACCCGTGCCCAGTTCGTGCTGCGGGCGCGCTCCGTGCGCTGACGCAGCAGCTCGGCAGTGAAGAGAATGACGATTGACACCAGGATCAGGACGGTAGAAACCGCCGCAATCGTGGGGTCGATTTCCTGCCGCAGGCTGTCCCACATCTTGCGCGGAAGCGTCACCGCGCCGGAGCCGCTGATGAAAAGCGCCACAATCAGCTCGTCGAACGAGGTGATGAACGCGAACAGCGCCCCGGCAAAGACCCCCGGCCGGATAATGGGGAGCGTGACCCGCCAGAAGGTCTGCCAGCGGTTCGCGCCAAGGTTCATGGCGGCGTACTCCAACCGCTCATCGAAACCCTGCAGCGTGGCGGAGACATTCGTCACCACGAAGGGGAATGCCAGCGTCGTGTGCGCCAGAATGAGGCCCAACTGGTTCCCGACCAGCCGCACCTGTGCGTAGAAAAAGTAGATGCCGATGGCCACAATGATGGCCGGCACCACCAGCGGCGAGACCATGAACGAGTTGATGGTGTTCTTGCCGGGGAACGTGCCGCGCACCAGGGCCAGCGAGGCCGCCGTGCCCAGCACGGTCGACAGGAGGGCGACCACAATGGCGACCCGGATACTGAGGAACGTGGCCGGCACCCACCCGGGACGGTCCAGGTAGTTCTGATACCACTGCAGCGACCACCCCGGCGGCGGGAACTGCAGATACTTCGCAGAGCTGAAGGAGACCGGCACGACCACGAACACCGGAAAGACCAGGTAGAGCAGGATGATGGCGACTACGATCCAGAGCAGGATCATGGGTAGCGATGGGCGTGGTTTGGCGTTCCGGCGCGGCGCGGGAGCCACAGCCGCAGTTGGCGCGGTCATGCTCATGTGCGAGCCCCCCCGAAGACACGCTCCACCCCAAGGACACGGGTGAAGATGCCGTAGATGCCGAGCGACATCACCAGCAAGACGAGCGCCAGCGCCGCACCAAACCCCCATTTGAGTTGGGAAATCTGCTGCTGGATCAGCATCGCGACCATGACATCCTTCTGACCGCCCAGCAGCGACGGCGTGATGTAAAAGCCGAGCGACAGAATGAAGACCAACAGACACCCTGCCGCCACGCCCGGCAGGCTGAGCGGCAGAAACACCCGCAGGAAAACTTTGGCCGGCGGCGCCCCCAGGTTGCCTGCCGCCCGCATGAGGTTACGGTCAATGCCTTTCATCACGGCATAGAGTGGCAGGATCATGAACGGAAGCAGGATGTGGATCATGCCAAGGTAGACCGCCAGCCGCGTGTTCAGCAGCTGGAGCGGCTCCTGGCGGATGTTGGCGGCAATCAGCGCCTCGTTGATGATCCCCTCCTGCCCCAGCAGCACCATCCAGGCGTAGGAGCGGACCAGGATGCTGGTCCAGAACGGAATCAGCACCAGGATCATCAGCAGGTTCGCTTTCGCCGGCGTGGTCGAGGAAAGCGCATAGGCAACCGGGTAGCCGAGCGCCAGCGTGGCCAGCGTCGTCACCAGTGCAATCTGCAACGTGATGCCGAAGATGCGGATGTAGGCGTTCATCGGGATCGAGAGCCCGAGGATATCGATCGTGCTGCGCGCCTGGACCAGAGGCGCGAAATTCTGCAGGCCCACCACCGGGTCGGTAAACGAGCGGGTAAGCATGGAGGCGACAGGGTAACCGTAGAAAACGATGAGGAAGATCACTCCCGGTATCAGGAGCAGCAGGTACCGCCCCTGCTCCCTGCGCGCCAGGCTTCCGAATTGCGAAACCTGGGCACTGCGCACCGCGGCAGTCGCGGGGTTTGTCAGGTCACCGGTGGCGAGAGCCATCTCCACCCTCCCTCAGCGCTAGACCAGCCGGCAGTCGTCGATGCTCCAGGCCACGTTGATGGGATCGCCGCGCTGGTAGCTCCGGACGCCGCTCCGGTTTTGCGCCTTCAACACCAGTTCCTGGCCACCTGGCAACGCCACGACGTAGCGGCGCATCTCCCCGACGAAGATAACCTCGCTCACGGTCCCGCTCACCACGTTCATGCCGGGGAGGTTGCGCTCCTCAGTGGCCACGATTTTCTCCGGGCGCACGGTCAGCGCTGCCCCGGCGCCAGTTTCAACCTCCGGCTTGCGCTGCGCCCGCACTTCACCCAGCCCCGGCACGGCGACGCAGGTCGTACTGCCCTCGTGCGTCGTCACCTTGCCGTCAATGAAGTTCGATTCCCCAATGAAGTCCGCCACGAACCGGTTCGCCGGTTCGTCGTACAACTCCGCCGGGGGGCCGCACTGCTCGATCCGGCCGTCGTTCATGACCGCAATGCGGTCGGACATGACCAGCGCCTCTTCCTGATCGTGCGTGACGTAGATGATGGTCACGCCCAATTGATCGTGCAGCGCCTTGATTTCCAGTTGCAGCCGCTCGCGCAGTTGCTTGTCCAACGCGCCCAGTGGCTCGTCCATCAGCAGTACGCGCGGGTTGAAGACTAACGCCCGCGCCACCGCCACGCGCTGCTGCTGACCGCCCGAAAGTTGCCGGGGGTAGCGCGCCTCGTAGCCGGGCAGGCCGACCAGCGCCAGCACATCGCGTGTTTTCTGCTGAATCTCGCTCTTGCCCAGCTTCCGCATCTGGAGCGGGAAGGCAATGTTCTCGCCCACCGTCATGTGCGGAAACAGCGCGTAGTTCTGGAAAACCATGCCGATATTGCGCCGGTACGGGGGTACTGCCGCAATCGGGTTCTTGTCAACGTAGATCTCGCCGGCGGTGGGAATTTCGAAGCCAGCCAGCATCATCAGGGTCGTCGTCTTGCCGGAGCCGGATGGCCCGAGCAGCGTCACGAACTCCCCCGGCGCAATGTCCAGGGAGACCTCGCGCACGGCCATCACGGCGCCGTACTGCTTCTCAATGCGGTCGAAGAAGACCTGCGCGCCAAGCGCGCCGATACCATCTGCTCCGCTTCCGTTCGGAACGCGAATGGGACTTGCCAAGACCCCATCTCCCATGCGCGCGATGCGACTGGTCCGGGTTCATGTTGCTTACAAGATTGCGGAACGCATTCTACTCCACGAATCAGGCGCAACACCGCACAGGCGCCACAAAAACGCTCATGTCCTGAACTGCCCAGGGGCCAACGACCCGCAAGCAGCCAGGCGCGAGACGGCTGCTGCACGCGCCTGGCTGCCTGAAGTTACTCCAGGATCCACTCGTTCCAGCGGTCCAGCAGCGGGCCGCGGTTCGCCGCCCACCACTGCTCGTCGCGCAGCAGCAGGTTGGGCAGAATCTCCGGTGAGGTCGGCAGGGTCGCCAGGATATCCGCCGGGATCAGTTCCGCTGCCTTCGTGTTCACAAAGCCGTACGGAATCTGCATCGAGAAGCGGGCCTGCGGCGCGGGGAGCGAAGCGAACGCGCAGAACTTGTACGCGTTCTCCAGGTTCGGCGCGCCCTTGATGATCGCCAGGTCATCCCGCGCCAGCAGCCCCTGGTTCCACTGGATACCCACGGGCGCCCCGGCCTGCTGGATCGGGGTAATGCGCCCATTGAAGGCCACTGACATTGGGACCTCGTTGTCGGTCAGCATCTGGGGCGGCTGCGCGCCCGCTTCCCACCACTTCACGACGTGCGGCTTGATCTTGTCGAATGACTCGAAGGCCAGGTCGAGATCGATGGGGTAGACCTCGTCCTTCGGCACGCCAGCAGCCATCACCGCCGCCTCCACGAAGGGCAGCTGCGCGGCGGCGGGCATGGCGCGGCCGCCCGGGAACTTCTCGACATCCCAGAAATCTGTCCAGTTCTGCGGCGCTTCCGGGTAGGCGTCGGTGCGGTAGGCCAGAATCTCCGCGAAGAGCACGCTGGCCAGGGAGTGCGTGCCCACAAACTCCGGGGAAATATTCTCCAGGTCGAAGTAGCTGTAGTCCATTTCCTCAAAGTAACCATCGAGCGCCAGCACGTCGCCCAGGCCAAGCCAGACGACATCCCACTCGATGTTGCCGGTATCGACCATCGCCTTGATCTTCGAAGGGTCCGGGCTTTCGGCCACGGTGACCGAGATCCCGGTCAACTCCTGGAAGGGTTCGATGGTCGAGATAAGCTGCGCATCCAGCACCGCGCCGCCCCAGGAGGCGACGATCACCTCGCCGCTGCCCATCAGTTTTTCTGGCACGTTCGTGATCTCTGGCAGGGTGACTGCCGCCGGCGTCGCATCCTGGGCGGCAGCCAGCCGCGCCAGGGGGGACGCGCCAACGAGCGTCGCGCCGCCAGTGAGCGCCGCCAGGGCGGCGCTGCGGCGCAGGAGATCGCGCCGGGTGTAGTCGAGTTTCCGCATGGCAGGTCCTCCAGTTCCAGAACCAGGACTCGCGGTCAGCACGAAGTGGGGCAAAGACCAGCAGCCGCTCTCGCTAGCGGGCCTCGATCTCTTCCAGGGCCGGAACCCAGTCGAACGTGCGCCGGGGGCCATCGCCGGGCGCCACCCAGTGCACGCCGTTGCGAATGACGCGGGCGATCTCCGGGTTGTAGTACGTCGGGTGGCGTTCGTGACCGGGTCGGAAGTAGAAGATCTTGCCGGCGCCGCGCGTGTAGCAGCAGCCACTGCGGAACACCTCGCCGCCAGCGAACCAACTGACGAAGACGAGATCATCCGGAGCGGGCACATCGAAGTGCTCGCCGTACATCTCTTCTTCCGGCAGCTCGATGTACTCCCCGATGCCATCCACAATCGGGTGGGTGGGGTTTACGACCCAGAGGCGCTCTTTCTCGCCGTCGGCGCGCCACTTCAGGTTGCAGCTCGTGCCCATCAGCGCCTTGAAGGGCTTGGAAAAGTGCGCTGAGTGCAGCACCAGCAGCCCCATGCCGTCGATCACTACGCGCTGCTGCACACGTTTCACGATCTCGTCCGAGACATCGTCGTGGTACATGTGGCCCCACCAGACCAGGACATCGGTTTCGGCCAGCCGCTCCTCGGTCAGGCCGTGCTCGGGCTCATCGAGCGTGGCCGTGCTGACCTCCAGGGTGGGGTCTTCGCGCAGAATCGTCGCCAGTTGCGCGTGAATCCCTTCGGGATACACGCGGGCAATGCGCTCTTCCTCGCGCTCCTGCCGGTACTCGTTCCAGACAACCACGCGGGTCTTCGCTCGCATCAGGCCTCCTGCCTTCTCGGGGTGAACGACCAGTGAAGCGCTTCACGGGCAGTCTCAACCCTCAAGCGGCAGGAGAGTCAAGGGGGTTGGCTGTGCGGCAGTGTTGACGCCAAACACGTGCTCGGCGTCCACGCTCATCTGTCATCCCGCCGCTGGAGGGATCTCGCTTCCCGGCTACGAGCGCGCGAGCGCGGCAAGGCTTGCGTGCGGGCGTCGAGGTGTGGAAGCAACGCTGACTGAGATCGCTCGACTGCGCTCGAGATGACTCCTGTGGGCGGCGGCGGGACGGCGACTGAGTGGGTGCAACCGGAGGGGAACAACGAGTTCCTTCGCCGGCGGGCTCAGGATGACAGGGTAGGATGGATGCCACGTCGGACGCGGCTGGTGCGGGACGAGGTCCTGCGCCTGCGCGCAGGAGGACACGCGCAGGCGCAGGATGCTTCGCATGTCGATGCAGACGGATTCGGCGCGACCGCTAGCTTCCTGCCACCAGCGTCGCTTCCGCCTCACCCTCGGGGAACAACTGCGCGTTGCGGCTGAGCGCATCAACTTCGGACCAAACTTCCGCGATCTTGCCGCACTCGATGCGGAAGATGTTCACGCCAGTCCAGGTGGCCTCGCGGCCCGTGGCGGGCATGTCGCCCAGCGGGCCATCCTGCGTCCCGGTCGCGGTGTAGCGCTCGACCACCATGTCGTCTTGCACCACCCAGAAATCGACCGTGTAGTGGAGGTCAGAGAACGCCGCCGGGAAGGCCCCCATCATGCTCATCACGCCCTCGATATTCGTCACGTCCGGGTAGCCGCCGGCCGCGTGGTGCACGACATCGGGCGCGACCACATCCCGCAGGGCTTCGAGATTGCCGTTGTTGATCGCCTCTTCGTGCCAGACGTTTGCGATTGCCTGGTTCTCTGCCTCGGTCGTGACCGCGCAGGCGGCGGGAGAAGCAGGCGGGGTGGCATCCTGAGCAGCCAACGCGGCGCCCTGACCCAACAACAACCCTGCGGCAACCGTGGCAACGAAAAGGGTTCGCACGTCGACCTCCAGATTCACTACGGGACGATGCTCCGGAGGTTCCAGCCTAACCCACCCTCGTCATGCTGGCAAAACTACGCGCAACGTTCGGCTACACCGCCGCCACGTGGGTTGCCTGCGGGCTGAGCCGCATCGGCGCGGGCTCGCCGCCGTCTCGCAGCAGCAGTTCTGTCTGCGCGTCGAAGAGCAGCATGTGCTCCGGCTCGAAGCTGACCCAGATCGGCGCATCAGGCCTGGCCCGGAAGTCGGGCTCGGCCGAGGCGACGACGAGGTAGTCGCCCACCATCAGGTGGACGTAGGTTATGTCACCAGTCGGCTCCACGGTGTAGACCCTTCCCTGGATCCAGCCCGGCTTTGCCTCGAATGAAAGCAACACGTTGCGGTGGCGCGCGCCGACGATTACCTCGCCACTGCTGGCCTGTGCGCGCCGGGCCAGACGCGCCGGGAGCGGGAGGCGCCAGCCGTGGTCACTGGCCACGGCAACCTGATCCCCCTCCGAGACCACGCGGCCCGCAAGCATGTTCATGGCCGGGCTGCCAATGAAGCCGGCAACGAAGGTGTTGACCGGGTTGCCGTAAATCTCTTCCGGGCTGGCGAACTGCTGCAGCTTCCCGAGGTGCATGACCGCGATACGGTCTGCCATCGTCACGGCCTCCATCTGGTCGTGCGTGACGTAGATGACGGTCGCCTGCAACTCCTGGTGGAAGCGCTTCAACTCGGCGCGCATCTGCACGCGCAGCTTGGCGTCCAGGTTGGAGAGCGGTTCGTCCATCAGGAACGCCTGAGGGCTGCGCACCAGCGCCCGCCCCAACGCCACCCGCTGCTGCTGCCCGCCCGAAAGCTGGCGCGGGTGGCGGTCCAGCAGGTGCTCGATGCTCAGCACGTTCGCCGTGCGCTTCACCTGCTCGTCGATGGACGGCTTCGGCGTCTTGCGCATGCGCAACGGGAAGGCCAGGTTCTCGAACACGGTCTTGTTGGGGTACAGCGCGTAGTTCTGGAAGACCATCGCCAGGTCGCGATCCTTGGGATCGAGGGTGTTGATCTGGCGGTCACCCAACATGATCTCGCCGGACGTCAACTCGATCAACCCGGCGATCAGGTTCAGCGTGGTCGTCTTCCCGCAACCAGACGGGCCAACCAGCGCCACGAACTCCCCATCCTGGATGTCGAGGTTGACATGGTCCACCGCAACCACGTCGCCGTAGGTCTTCACCACCTCGTTCAGCGTTACACCGGCCATGGCCCTCGCTCCTTTGCGGTCAACCGGAACCTGCGGACGTCGTGGCTTTGCCGCGCTGCAAATGCCCCAGCAACCGCGCCTGCGCCGAGTCCTCGATCAGGGTCTGCAACCGGCGTTCACGCGTTTCCTCCTGCTTCGCGCTGATCACCCACCACGTCGCTGCCTTGCGGTACGAGGGCGGTCGTGCCGAGAAAAACTCCCAGGCCGCCGGGTTTTCCTGGAAGATCGCCAACTGTGCGGGGGCGAACTCAATCGTCTCCTGTTCATGACTGTAAACCGCCGTGCGATCTTCCCGCCGCGCGGCGAAAGCGGCGTAGCCGGCCGGGCGCACCAACCCCTGCTCCGCCAGTTCGCTGAAGCGGCGTACGTTGATGGCGCTCCAGATGCTCCCCTTGCGCCGTGGCGAGAAGCGCTGGGCCATTGCCTCCGCACCCAGGGACCTGCCCTGGCCATCGATCCAGCCAAAGCAGAGCGCGGCGTCCACGGATTCGGGCCAGGAGATGTTCACCCGGCCACTTCCCTTCTTGTAGCGCCCGACCCACAAGGCAGACGCGTCGGTATGGTGCTCATCAAGCCAGGCCATAAACGCCTCGCGCGACTCGAAGAAGACGGCCGTTTCCGGGGAACTCCCTGGTTCATCGTGCGACATCGAGAAGTTGACCACGCTTTCCGTTAGTGCTTGACCGCGCCCTCCGTCAGCGCGCGGACAAAGTGGCGCTGGAGGACCAGGAAGAGGATAACCACCGGCACGCTCATGATGAAGGAGGCCGCCATCAGGCCCGGCCAGTTGCTGGCGTACTCGGTGAAGAAGCGCTCCAGGCCCACCGGCATCGTCATCCGCTGTTCGGAGTTGATGAAGGTGCGCGCGTAGACGTACTCATTCCAGCCCTGGATGAAGGCGTAGATGGCTGTGGCCACCAGGCCAGGCGCCGAGAGCGGCAGGATGATCTTCCAGAACGCCTGGAAGCGCGTTGCCCCATCAATGCGCGCCGCCCGCTCCAGTTCGGGCGGGATGTTGTCGTAGAAGCCCTTGAGCAGCCAGATGGACAGCGGTAATCCGAAGGTAAGGTAGGTCAGGATGAGCGAGAAGTAGGTGTCGATCAACCGCAGGTTCTTCATCAGGATAAAGAGCGGGATCAGGAACACGACCACCGGGAACATGTTGCGGATCAACACCGAGAAGAAGAGGGCGTCCCGCCCCGGGAAGGTGAACCGCGCAAAGGCGTACGCCGCCGGCACCGCCACAATCACGCCGATAACCGTGGTCGCGGTTGAAACGATGATGCTGTTCCGGATGTAGCCCAGGAACCGTTGCCCGGTTGGGCTCGTGGGTGTGAGCAGCGTCGTGTACTGGTTGAGCGTGGGCTCGGCCGGAATCCAGGTTGGCGGCTGTTGGATGGCGGCGAACTCAGTCTTGATCGACGTGGAGACCATCCAGAGCATCGGGAGCGCCGTGAAGGCCAGCAAGAACGCGAGAAAGAGCCAGCGCCCCAGGCTGAGGATATTGAACCCGCCGCGAGATCGTTCCATGGCGTTGATCCTTGCTATCCCTCGCGCCGGGGCGCATTCGCGGTCAGCGCCTTCACATAGAAGTAGCCGAGCGCCAGCATGATGATGAAGAGGATCACGGAGAAGGCTGAAGCAGGGCCGTACTGAAGTTTGCGGAAGGCAATGTTGTAGATCTCAGTGATCCACAACGCCGACGCGTTGGCCGGGCCGCCGCCGGTCATCAGCCAGACGAGGGTGAACGAGTTCAGGTTGCCTACGAAGAGCAGCAGCGTGGTGATCAGGATGACCCCGCGCAGGTGCGGCACGGTTACATGCCAGAACTGGTTCCACGTACTGGCGCCGTCGATGCGCGCCGCACGCAGCAGGCCCTCTGGCACCGTCTGCAGGCCCGCCGTGAGCATGACCATGACAAAGGGGAACTCCTTCCAGACGTTCACCATGATCAGGGTCGGCATGACCCGGTTCTTGTTGTCCAGCAGCACCAGCGGCTTCTCGATCAGCCCCCACTGCAGCAGAGTGCCGCTGACGAGGCCGTAGTCGCTGTGCAGAATCCAGCGCCAGACATACGCCGCCGCCACCGCCGAGATGACCCAGGGGATAAGCAGGATGGCGCGCACCACGCCCCGCCCCGGAAACGGCTTGTGCAGCGCCAGCGCCGCGCCAAACCCGAGCACGAAGGCAAAAAATGTGGACCCCACGGTCCAGTACACCGTGTTCCACGTAATCTTCCAGAATCGGGGATCGGTCAGGATCTCCTGGTAGTTCTGGAGTCCGTTAAAGTTCCACTCGCCGGTGCGCGGCGGGGTGGCGTGGAACGACAGCCAGACGGTGTACACCAGCGGGTACCCGATCACGACCAGCATCACCAGCATGGCCGGCAGGATGTACACGTAGTCCGCCCAGCGGCTGGCGATACGCCGCGCCAGCGGATCCCGGCGCGGCGCGACAGCGGGGCGCGCCATGCTCTGCGCTTCTGCGATGGCCATGATTCTGGAGCACCTCTACGCGGATGGCGAAGCGCCAGCCAGCACCAGAAACCTGGACCGGCTGGCGCCCCGGCATGCGCCCGTTACCTAGCGAGATGCAATGAGCTCGTTGATGCGGTCAGCCGCGTCGTTGGCTGCCTCTTCCACCGTCATGGTTTCGGTTAGCGCGTTCTGCAACATCTCGGGGATAATGATGTTCATCACCTCCGGGGACTCCGGCACCACCGGGAAGGGAATGCCGTACGGCAGCATGGCCGTGGTCACTTCCAGGAACCGGATCTCCTCCAGCCGCTGCTTCATCCACTCGGTCTCGAAGCCAAGCAGGTTGGCCGGGTTGGAATCGGTCCAGTTGTTCTTGAGCGACCACTCCGGGCTGGTCAGCATCGCCATCAGGGCGCGCGCCGCGTCGCGGTTGACCGGGGCGCCGTGCGCCTCATCGCTCATGATATGCGCGTTGGAGCCGCCGAAGACCACAGCACGGCGGACCGGGCCTTCCGGAATCAGGCCATAGCTCATATTCGCGACGATCTGGTCGGCGAACTCCTTGTCGGCGCCGGTCGCCTTGGCGGCGCGATCCGTCATGGCTACGTACTCGCTGGGGTGGCTGATCATCATGGCGATTTCGCCAGCGATGAAGAGATCCTGGTTCTCGGTCTGGGTGTTGGTCAGCGCCGAGGTCGGCACCGACTGATCGCGCACGTACATGTCGTAGTAGGTCTGCAGGGCCGCGATGCCCTCCGGCGTGTTGATCATGGTCGTGGCGTAGGTCGGGTCGTCCAGGGCCTCATCGAGCGCGCTGGCCCCATACGCCCAGACCACCGGCATAAAGCGGAATGGCGTGTTGCCGGCGTTGACCTTGCAGACCATGCCGTAGCCGTTCTTGCCGGTCTCCTGCTTGATCTGGTTGGAAAAGGCCACCACGTCATCCCAGGTGGCAGGCGGCGTCTCGGGATCGAGCCCGGCATCAGCGAAGATCTGCTTGTTCCAGATAAACGCCATCGTCTCGTTATTGGTGGGCACCCCGTAGTACTTGCCCTCCCACGTCACGGACTTCAGCGCACCCGGCCAGAACTGATCCGGCGTGAGCCCGAACTCCTCGAAGGTCACTTCAGACGTGCCGCCGCGCGCCGCAAACTCAACCCCCCACAGAATCGGCATTTTGGCCACATCCGGGGCCGCGCCTCCGGCGGCGGCGGTGCGAATCTTGTCCAGCAAGTCGTTGTAATTGACGTTCTGGTTGTCGAGCGTGATATTCGGGTAGATGAGCGCCCAGGTGTCCAGGAACTCCTGGTAGAGCGTCTTGGTGATGTCCGGCGACGCCTCAGTCGGCCCGACGTTCCAGTAGGCGAGTGCGCCTTCGGTGCTCTCGGGCACGATGGCGTGCAAATCCCCGGCGGTGTCAAAGGTGCGCGTGCCCGCCAACGCATTGATGGTCTCGGTGTTCCACTCGTCGGCGGTCACGCCAGTCTTCTCGGAGGCGTCCTGGAAGTAGGCGTAGGCCTGGCTGCGCGAGATGATGCCGGCAGCAACCGCGCCGGACAGGAACCCGAGCAGGCGGCGACGATTGATGAGTTGGATATCACGCGTGGGGCCGTGAAACATCAACGGTTCCTTCCTTGCTCTGCGTCGAGCGAGATGTAGCCCGGCATGTGGACCCTCCTTCAGCAGCGAAGGAGCAATGCGGCCTGACGAGTATACGAACTCAGGTGGGGATCAGCCTCCTCTCGATTCAGGCAAATTGCACAATGTGACGCATGCATTCAACCAGCGTGAGGAAGGCTTTGTCAACTTTGCAATCCGGGTTGCAGATCGAACGCATTGAGACGTTTACGGCGCAGCTACCCCCCTGGCGCGGAGCCCGACGCCAACACCGAGAGGGTGAGCAATTCCGCCTCACGCCGCTCGGTGTTTGTCACCGTGGCCGCGCCATCCTTCGGGACAAACACCATGCCGCCTGCGGTCACCAGCCGCGCCTGACGCACTCCCAGCACGTGCAGCGCGCCAGGCAGTGAATACGGCGCGGCAGTAGCGGCGCGGGCCGTGGCCACCGCACCGGCCTCCGCCGTCACCTGAACCGCCCCACGCGCCAGGTACGCGAGCATCACGCCAGTTCCTGCCTCCTGCATCAGGGTCTGTCGCTGTGTCAGCCACCTTCGCTCCAGCCGGACCATGGCGCCGCCAGAGGGCGCCGTTCCTGCGACAGCGCTGGCCAGGAGCTGGAAGCTGACGTCGTCGCTCGTGAACGCCCGCGTCAAATGCCGTCCCACCTCTCGGGAGACCACCACATCGAGCATAACCGCTGCCCCCGTCCCCGGGTTGCGCAGGCTCATGACGCCCGGGTTGTCGGCTACCAGGCTCGTGCCCGTAGCCATGATCACCTCCACCAGGTCGAACTGTGCGCCAGATGTGGTCGCCAGATCCGCAGCCGTGAGCGGCATGCGGTCACTCTGCGGCAACCCGACCGCAACGACGCCAGACTCAACGGCGATCAGGCGCATTCCCGGCGCGGCGCCCTGCGACATCGCCCCAGGCTGCAGGACTACCCGCGCGATACCGAGCATCAGCGGCGACGGCAAGTTCCGGGTGATGTCGCTCTGCGCGTACAGCGCGTCCCGTGCCCCGGCCCGGTCGCTGCGCTGCATCCCGAGCGCCAGCACGCTGCCGAGCAGCCCTCGTCTGGTGATGCCTCCAGCCACAGCATTCATGGCGTCCTCTCGCCTGGGAAGCGTCGCCAGGGCGAAGGTATGGTCCGGCCTGACCCCAAGAACGCTGTTGGCGCGTCTTGACGTAGGGAATGGGACCGATTCGGTCCTGACGATACTGAAGGAGCAGGCCAATGCGTAGGACTCGGTTCCGGGCCGCAAACGGACAGCGGCGCCGCTGGCGCGCGCAGCCCCTGGGAATCGCCGTGCTCGCGGTGAGCGTCGCCAGCGCCGCCCTGGCAGGGAGCGCGGTCGCCAACCCGTCTACCCATATTGCAGGAAAGAGCGGCCACGTGCATCAGGCAGCATCGCCAGGCAGCGCAACACCGGTCAGTGAAACCCTGCTCAGTGGCTGCCTGATTGGCTCCTGGCTTCACTCGTGGGAAGAGGACACGCCAGCCATGGTCACCTTCCGGCCAGCGGATCACGACTTTGGCCCCTCGCGCGGCCGCGATGGCTACGAGTTCCAGACTGGCGGAATCCTCGTTTACCATGGGTTCGGTCCGGCGGATGCGCCGCTCACGTCGGTCGGTGAATGGGGATGGCATGCAGGTGATCAAGTTCACCTGGCCGTCAACGATCCGCAGGGCGTCTACATCGACGAAGTCCTGCGCATCGTTTCCTGCGACGCCGAGCTTCTCCAGGTGGAGCGCGTTGGGGACTCCCCGGCCTGACGCCTACCGCTCGCCCGGCCTGTGGGCCATTAACGCCGGCGGCTCCATGACGTCTGCCCCGCTGGCCGCCGCCACGTTGCTTCCCGCCCGGGTCAGCGCCGGGCGTCCCGCCCGACGGGCCCCTGCTTGATGAACTCGACGAGGAGCTTTACCGAGTTCTCGATGTCGGCCTCATCACAGGTCTCGAACGGCGAGTGGGTGTACCGGGTCGGGTAGGCCAGCAACGCCGAATCAACCCCGCGCTTGATCAGCGCCGCCCCGTCGCTGCCGAAGTGCTGAAACACGGCGGCCTGTACGGGGATGTCGTTCCGTTCGGCGACGTCAATGAGCGCGTCGGACATGCGGCGCGAGTAGTGGCACATGGCGTCCTGGTAGACGATCATCGGGCCGCCGCCGAGCCGCGAGGGAAAGTCGATCTCCTCGACCCCCGGGATATCGCCAACGAGGCCTACATCCAGCGCAATCGCCATGTCAAGCTGAATCTCATCGGGCAGGCTGGAGGCGCCCAGCAGCCCATTCTCCTCCTGCACGGTTGAGGCAAGCCACAATTCGAAGGGCAGGTCATCGACTCCAGCAAGTTGCTCGCCCACCGCAGTCGCAATCGCGGTCGCCACCCGGTCGTCCATCGCCTTGCCGACGATGTTCTGGCCGATGCGCCGGGTCTCCGGGTTCCAGATCACCCGTGCTCCCGCGCGAATCCCCAGGTCCAGCACCTCCTGGCGGCTGCGAATGCCCAGGTCCACAAACCAGTCGTTCCAGACCCATTCGCGCTGGTGATTCGGTCCGCCCACAACGTGGCCGGTGGCCGTCGCGATGATGCCCGGAACATTCCCGCGCGAGGTCACGACCAACGCCGGCTGCCCGAGCGGCATGAACCAGCGTGGCGGCCTGCCCAGGCCGTCGCTGTACGGCCAGAGGTGGAGAAAACCATCTTCGCTGATGCTCTTTACCAGCAGGCTCAGTTCGTCAGCGTGGGCCACCAGGGCAAGCCGTGGCCCGTGTCCCCCCACATGCGCCAGGACGTTATCAACCCGCGTCCGCCGCACCTCGCGCGAGAAGGTTCCCCAGCGCTCAACCAGCCAGTCCTGGACGGCGTCCTCGTGTCCGGTGGGTCCGGCCAGTTCGGTCAATTCCTTGACGAGTTCGTACACGCGGGTGTCCTCCAATGCCCCTTGTCATTCTGAACCAGCGGCCGAAGAATCTCGTTTCTCGGTCGAGCCGGGCAGCGTACCGCCGCCCAATCTCACGTGTCTTCCTGAGCAACGTCGAAAGGCCTCGTTCGCCAGCAACGACCGTGCATGGTCACCCTGCCACACCCTGAATGGCGCGCTACCCAGACGTGCTACCGGCAGGAAAACGAGATCCTTCGCCTGCAGGCTCAGGAGGACACGCGAGGGTGGGCGGCAACGCGGACGGGGTTTGCCGTAGACAAGGTCCGTCGACTTCGCCCAGGACGACACGCGAGAAGGCGCAGCGTCTCTGAACGACAGACCCATGTGGCTTCCGGCCATGCGGTGCGCCGTCAGTCAGGCGACCAGGGCGAAGTTGGCGCGAAGACATCCCTGGCTGACGGCGCGTCTAGCCTCTCACCTAAATCTTGATCACCGAGCGCAGCGTTTCGCCGCGCTCCATGGCGTGGAACCCCTCCTCCGCCTCGTCCAGCGAGATGATGCGCGTTACGACTCGATCCAGATCGAGTTGGCCCTGCTGGTACCAGTCGGCCAGCAGCGGGAAGTCGCGCGTGGGCAGGCAGTCGCCATACCACGAGATACGCAGGTTGCCGCCGAGGTCAAAGAACTTGCCGAGCGGCACATTCTCCAGGGACGAGTTGGGGCCAGCCACACCCACGATGACACAGGTGCCCGCGAGATCGCGGGAGAAGATCGCCTGCATCGTGGTATCCGGGCGGCCGACGGCCTCAAAGGAATAGTTGACGCCGTGGCCGTCGGTGATCGCCTTGATCGCCTCGACCGGATCGCCATCCAGCGGGTTGACCGTGTGCGTGGCCCCAAACTCGCGCGCCCACTCCAGCTTGCGCGGGTCGATATCGACGCCGATGATCGTCGTCGCGCCGGCCAGTTTCGCGCCCATGATGATCGAGTCGCCGACGCCGCCGCAGCCAAAGACGGCGACCGACGTGCCCGGCTTCACCCCGGCCGAGTAGAGCGCCGCGCCGACGCCGGTCATCACGCCGCAGCCGATGAGGCTCATCTGCTCCGGCGGCAGAGACTCGTCGTAGGGAATGCACTGCTTGCTGTGAACCAGCGTGTGCGTGCAGAACGTGCCGATGCCGAGGATGGGGGTCAGCGTCTTCCCGTCCATCGTACGCATGCGCTTCTCGGCGTTGAGGCTGGCCGCGCAGAGGTGAGGCTGCCCGACCTTGCAGAAGCGGCACTCGCCACAGGGCGCGCGCCAGGCGAGGATGACGTGGTCGCCTGGCGCCACGTTCGTGACCCCTTCACCGACCTGTTCGACCACGCCCGCACCCTCATGGCCGAGCAGAAACGGAAAACCCTCGGTTCCAAACACGCCATTCTTGGCCGACAGATCGGTGTGGCAGACCCCGCTCGCCAGGATTCGCACCAGCGCCTCCCCGGGTCCCGGCGCATCGATGGTGAACTCCTCCACCACCCCGGGCGCGCCCGGCTCACGGGCAATCACCCCGCGCGCAACAATCGGCCCTGCTGCATCCGACATGGCACTCCTCCTTGAACGATGCGATGGCGTGTCGTCACTTGCATGCACAATCGTAGACGGTGCATCGTCAGGGCGGGCAGTCGTTTCGTCAAGGGGCGGGCCGCCTGTAACGCCGCTGCTCCCCCGCCGGGTCCCGGCGAGGGAGCAACTGCGAACCATCAACGGCAATTGCCGCTAGAACGGGTTGGTGTTCGCGCACTCAGGCACGCAGACCTGGCCGCAGGCGCCGCCGTCAGCGGCCTGGCAGAAGTAGTGGAACCCGACGCTGTCCCGGCAATCCTGCGTGCTGGCGCAGGGCCGTAACGAGGAGCAACTCTCCACCATGCCGCCGCAGAAATTGTTCCCCTCCGTGGCGCGGTGACAATCACAAACGCCTCCGCCTGGCTCGCTCCCGCACACCGGGGCGTTCACCTTTGCGGAAACCGGACACATGTCCGGCGGGCGCGTGACTGGGGGATTGGTTCCGCCATTCCCACGATTGCCCTTGCCCTTGCCCTTCCGCTTCCGTTTGCGGCGAGCGTCGCCGCTTCCGGCCCCCAACGCTGTCGCCGCCACCGCCGACGCTGCTCCACCTGCCAGTGCCCGCAGCGCCTGCCGGCGCGTGCCCGAGGATGACAGCGCCAACGTGATCTGATCGAAACGGGTCGTATCCATGGTCCGTCTCCTTCCGGGTGAATCACTCGTTCCGGGCTCTCCGGTTCGATGCGCTCATCCTGAAGCAGATCGGCCCACGTCTCAGCATTGGCTGACACCGCATGCCTGTGTGCTTTCACACAGGCGAGCACGGCGCCGAATGACCACGTTCTCAGCCAACGCCGCGACCTTCTCTCTGGACAAGACTTGTTCGCGAAGGCGGACGCCCAGAAGGGTCGCCCTGAATGACGTCGAAAGATCTCGTCGTCCTCTTGTCTCGTACCCGGCCTGTTCCGTCGTCCACCACTCCCCGCCATTGACATTGGAATGTAGCAGCCGGTGAACGAGGTGCTTCGACGTCGCACACGATGGCGCCCGGACGCGGGACGATATCGAACAGGCGCGTCCCGTGAGCGATGCCCCACGGTGAGTCTCACCAGTTCGTGTAGCTGCCGTCCCGGCGCTGCCAGTGGGGCGCTTCCCACGGCTCGAAGGGGTGGTCCTTCACGGCTTCAGGATTGAACTCCACACCCAGGCCGGGCGTTGTTGGCAGTGGGTAGACCGCGCCATCCAGGACCGGCATCAGTGGGAACAGATCCTCCGGATACGCCTCGGCGATGCGGTGCTGGTACTCCAGTTGCGCGAAGTTGGGCAACGCGGCGGCGAGCTGGATCGTCGCGGCAGTCGTCACCGGCCCCAGCGGGTTATGCGGCATCACGTCGATGTAGTGCGTCTCGCACCATCCTGCGACCTTCTTCGACTCCGTCAGCCCACCCACGTTCGAGACATCGATGCGCGCGTAGTTGAGCAGCCCCTGCTCAATGAACGGCGCGAAATCCCACTTGCTGGAGAACTCCTCGCCAATCGCGAACGGCACGCTCGTCATGCTGCGCAACTGGCGGTACGCTTCCGGGCTCTCGGCGCGGATTGGCTCCTCGACGTAGTGCACATGCAGCGGCGCAACTCGCTGACAGAAGAGCGCCGCCTCCGCGACGGAGAGCCGGTGGTGGAAGTCGATGGAGAGTTCAACCGAAGTCCCCAGCGCCTGCCGGATCTCCCCCAGCCAGTACACCGCCGCTTCAATCGCCTCGAAGGGCTCGAAGCATTCGCCGGTCTCCCCGGACCAACTCGATTCCGGCATGCCGGGGACAAAGCGCATGAAGCGCCAACCTTCGTCCGCCAGTTCACGCGCCCGCTCTACGCAGTCCGGGCCATTGAGGACGCCAGGCGTAGCGAAGCACTCGACGTGACGGCGGCATGCCCCGCCCAGGAGTTGGTAGACCGGCGCCCCCAGCGCCTTGCCGAGGATGTCCCAGAGCGCGATATCGATCGCCGAGATGGTCGCGGCCACGATCTTCCCGCCCTCGAAATACGCGCCCCGGTACATTGTCTGCCAGAGGTGCTCGATCCGCCGCGGGTCCTCACCGACCAGGAATCGCTCGAAGTGCGCGGTCATTGCCTGCATCGCGAGTTCGCGGCCAGAGATGCCGCCCTCGCCGACGCCGCTGATGCCCGCGTTCGTCTCGACGACCACGACGAACTGGTTGCGATGTCCGACTTTCACGGGATACCCGGTAACGGCGGTGATTTTCACGAGTAGCCCCCCCTTGCGTGGCCCAATCCGATTTGTCAGCGAGCGCCACGCAAGCGTGCGGCAGGTGAAGCAGCAACGCAAGCGCCCGGCTGCCGTGCGAGGCAGCCGGGCGCTCGTGCCGTTTCTCAGCAGTGTTCCCCTGCGTCAGGAGCAGCCGGCTGCTCCTGACGCGACACACGCTGTACCGCCCGAATCCACGCAATTGACGCAAGTGACACAGGCAGCGCCAGGGCCACAGACACTCGCTGATTGGCAGTCTGCGTCCTTCTTGCAGGCAACGCACTGGCGGTCGGTCACGCAGAAGCCGGCGTTGCCGGTCGTGGTGGCGCACAAGCCTGCTGCGCCACCTCCGCCCGTGCAGGCGACTTCGGTCGACCCGTCTTTGCAGAAAAGATCGGATTGCCCGGCCTGGCAAGTACTGGCGTCATGTGCCTGGCAGGCAGAGCCCGTGCATAACCCGGAGCAGCACTGGTCTGCACGTTCGCAAAAGTCGCCGGTGTTCACACAGCCAAAAGCATTGAGCGTCACGTTCGGCTGCGCATTGTCGTCCTTCCTGTTCTTCTTCTTGCGCCGCTTTCTCCGCTTCTTCCTTTTCGCCTTGGCCGGTTCGGCCAGGCCGATCACGCCTGGTCCCAGCACGCCGGCCAGTCCGCGCCGTGTGAGCAGCGAGGAGAGGGCCCGTGCGATGCCGTCAGGACGACAGGTTTCCATGATGTCTCCCTGCCTTGCGGCCTCCGCAAGCTCCCGGCGGACGGCATTGACCTGTAGGCTCGTCCCACCGGCGCGTACATGCGCCAGTGGAAAACACACAAGCTTCGGAGTGCAGAATCGCTAGCAGCTTTCTGGTGTTGATCCAGCGCAGGTGCGTCCGTCCGGGCAGTTCGCGCAGATCACACAGGCCGCGTCCAGGCCACATGTGCTCACGCAATCTGCATCCTTTGAGCATGTGACACACGGCGCGACTTCACGGTCGCCAGCGCAGAAGCCAGCGTTGCCGGTGGTGGTCAGACACAGCCCGTCGCCGCCACCCGGAGTGATGCAGTCAACATTGCTGTTGACGCCAGAACAGGTCAAGTCCGTTTGACCCGACTGGCACGTCGCTACATCGTGCGCCTGGCACGCGTCATTCTGGCAAATGCCGGAACAGCACTGACCAGCGTTTTCGCAGAAGTCCCCGACGTTCACGCAGCCGAACTGGTTGAACTCCACCTGCGGCTTGTCGTCCTTGCCGTTCTTGTTCTTCTTCTTTCGCCGCTTCTTCCGCTTCTTCCGCTTCGCTTCGGCCACCTCGGCTGTCCCGAGCACGGCGAGGCCCAGGAGCCCGGCCAGGCCGCGGCGGGAGAGCAATGGTGAAAGGGCACGCGCCACATCGTCAAAACGGTCGCTGTCCATCACGCCTCCTTGAAACGTCTGCAGGCGCTTCGCATCGGCCATCTATTCGGTGAGGGAGACGCTCAAACCCGGCTTCGCCGCCTGCGTGAGATACCGCCGACAGCGGCAAGATTGCCGCTGCCCGGAGTGCCGCTGGGCCGGCCATCCCGGGTGCCTACCGTAGAGATTGCCGTACCCGCCGGCAATCACACACTTTCCGCCGGCCGCGAAACAGTGCCCCGCAACAGGCTTGCGCCAAGCCAGATTTCGCGCCCGGCGGAATGGGGTATTGCCGTGACCCGCGCAGTCCACTACGCTGCGCACACTGGCTGCCGGCAGGCGAAAAAGACGACGAAAAGATGACCACCTCAGGCTTCAGGAACGAGGCGGGGCGCGATCAGATTTCCTCTGATCGCCGCATCCTGTCCGTGCTGGAAACCATTGCCGCGCAGCCGGATGGCGTCACGCCGAAGGCCATCAGCCAGGCTCTACGCCTGCATCTCAGCACCTGCTACCGGCTCCTCAACACGCTCCTCGCGGCAGGCTACGTCGTCCGCGCACCCAATGGTCATTTCTCGCTCGGGCGGAGGGTGGCGTACCTCAGCCACCGTTACGAGTCTGCGTTGCGGCCACGGCCCGAAGCGCTGGCCTTCCTGCACGCCCTGCAACTCGCAACCCGGGAAACCGCCATGCTCTGCCGGCTCGAGGATGGCGATGTTGTCGTCACCGCGACGGTCAGAGGGAGCCGCCCCGGCTCGCACCCTGATGAGTACATCGGGCTGGCCGGGCCGGCCTACGCATTTGCGGCGGGCCGGGTGCTCCTCGCCGGGTTGCCCGCCGCACAGCGCGAAGCGATCCTCGCGCGTGGTCAGGCCGCGCCGGACCTCCCGGGCTTGCCCCGTGTCAGCCTGCAATCCCTGCGCGACGAGATATCCAATATTCAGCAGAAGGGCTTTGCCGTCGATCACGGCGACGGCGCTTCAGGCGTCTGCTGTTACGCCGCGCCCATTCGCGACCGGGCGGGAGTCACGGCCGCTGTTGCGACTGTCGCGCCGTGCGCGCGCCTCCGACCTGACGAGCCGAGGGTCTTGCCCATACTCCTGGAAACTGCCCGGGCCATCAGCACGATGCTGCGCTCACTCCCGGCGCATCAGCCAGGCGCAGCCCTGTACGATCACGCAGCAGGAGCCGTGTCGCAGGTTGCCATAGAGACAGCCCAGGCAGCCATTGCCGATGCGATGTCTCGCGTCACCTGACGTGCGCGTGTCGCTCCCCGGCGCCGCAGGTTAGCTCCCGGGGTACATGTACTCCTCGCAGGCGATGGTATCCCCGTCGGGATCGAGTTCCACCTGCTGGCTGGGGTCAACCGAGGACTCCAGCGCCAACTGGGCATCGTACCAGGTCGGGAAATCAGCGCAGGTCTGGACCTGAGGCGTGGAGCCGTCATCGGTTACCGGCGCGGAACCCTGGGTGGGTCCGTTTGCGGTCGCCGAAGTGTTGCCGGCCGGCACCGTCTCCGTTGTCGTTCGGTTGCGCCCCCTGCCCGAGGTGAGCGTGCCCGGCGTGTGAGAAACATTGGCCGAGCCGCTCTGGCCCACTCCAGCCGGTGAGATGACCGGCGGGGTGATGCCGACTGGCGGGGTCAGGTTCGCGCCAATTGGCACATTCGGCGCGGCGCCCGAACTGGCTGGCGCCGCCGAGGCTGGCGCGCCATCCTCGGCGGTAGCCGACTCGGTTTGCGCCTCTGTGCCCTGAGCGCCGAGCCCCAGCGAAAACGTCAGCGCCAGCGCCAGAATCAGCTTCGTCATGCGCGTCATGTCACCCCTGCCCACTTCGTTCCTGTGATCAGCGCCACAGCAACACCCTCACAGGTTAGACGAAGTGACAGGCCATCTGGTTTCAGCGACGACCGGGGAATGCGCCCGGCCAGCGCTTCGTGCAGAACGCACAAACACTCCACACAAACCCGTTCATGGTGCACGATGAAGACGACATCAGGCGTGACTAGACTGCGCTCGTTCGCGGACAGGCAACCCCTGCCCGGTGGTTCCGGCCGTCAGCAGCCGGAGAGTTGCGTGGAAGGAAGTCCGAGCGTATGACGGCACCCGCCGAGGTGATTGGCCAGTCCGAGCTTCACAAGAAGATTCTTGGCGAGGCTCCGACCAAAGAAGCAATCCTGGCCCGGATTGCTGAGGACGGCGTCGAGTTCGTCGATTTGCAGTTCACCGACGTGATGGGCCAGGTCAAGAGCGTCACCGTCCCGGTCGATGTCATCGAGCATGTCATCGACGACGGGCAGTGGATCGACGGTTCCTCGATCGCGGGGTTCACCCGCATCTCAGAATCCGACATGTTCCTCATGCCCGATCTCTCCACCTACGCAGTCATCCCCTGGACCCGGGGCAACGGCTACACCACCGCCCGCTTCATCAACTGGGTCTATAACCCGGATGGGTCTCCGTTCCCGGGCGACCCGCGCGGCGTGCTTCTGCGCCAGCTTGAGCGCCTGGCCGAGATGGGCTACTCGTTCAAGACTGGCCCGGAACTGGAGTTCTTTCTCTTTGAGAAGAACGGCGACGACGTCAATCCGCTGCCCCATGACAAGGGCGGCTACTTCGACTTCTCCATGGACCTCGCCTACACCGTCCGCAAGGACATGGTGAAGGCCCTCAAGGACATGGGGATCGATGTCGAGGCCAGCCACCACGAAGTCGCCATCGGTCAGCACGAGATTGACTTCGAGTATGGCCTGGCTATCCCGACCGCTGACCGCGCCACCACCTTCAAGACCGTTCTGAAGGCCATCGCGCAGCAGCACGGCCTGCACGCCACGTTCATGCCGAAGCCGATTGAGGGCATCAACGGCTCAGGCATGCACGTCCACATGAGCTTCGGCTTCCTCGACAAGAAGGGCAACGCCTTCGTTGATGAGGATGCGCCGTACGGCCTGTCCGAAGTCGCGATCAACTTCATCGGCGGCATCCTCGCTCACGCGCGTGGGCTCTCCGGCGTGCTCTCGCCCCTGGTGAACTCCTACCGCCGCCTGGTGCCGGGCTACGAGGCCCCTGTGTACGTCTCCTGGGCGCGCACCAACCGCTCTGCGCTTATCCGCGTGCCTTCGATCCGCGGCGGCCACACGGCGGCCACGCGCGTCGAGCTGCGCTGCCCGGACCCCTCCTGCAACCCGTATCTGGCCTTCGCGGCCATGCTGGCGGCCGGCATCGACGGCATCGAACGCGGCCTGACCCCGCCGGAGCCGGTCGAGGAGAACCTCTACCACTTCACGGATGAGGACCTCGAACGCCGCAGCATCCCGACCCTGCCCGCCACCCTGGGTGAGGCGGTGGCCGAAATGAAGGCCGACCCGCTGATCCGCGAGGCGCTGGGTGATCACGTCTTCGAGCGCCTGACCGACGCGCAGACCGCGGACTGGGACGCCTTCCGCAAGCACGTCACCGGCTGGGAGCGCGACCGCTACCTCGAGGCCTACTAGGCTCGCATCACCCATGTACAGGAACCGGGGCGGCCATTCCAGGCCGCCCCGGTCGCATTGCCCCGGACAACGCGTCTACCGCGTATCCTCTCCGCAGGACGCTCGCAGCAGGCACCGGGACCTTGCTGCAGACCTCACGGAGCCATGCATGTTCCTGCGCAACACCTTGCCCGAGTTTGGCCAGCCGCTGCTCCCTGCAGATGCCGCGACACTCAGCGTCGCCGCCGCAAATGAAGTTGAGCGCTACCTGGCCTTTCGCGACAACCACTGCGCAACGCCGCTTGTGTCGCTTCCAGCGATGTCCCGGCAACTCGGAGTCGCTGTGATTCAGGTCAAGGACGAAGGGCAGAGGCTGGGGCTCGGCAGTTTCAAGGCGCTCGGCGGTTCGTACGCCGTGATCCGGCTGGTGCTGGAAGCGGCCAGCGCGGAACTCGGGCGCACGGTCGATATCGCCGAGGTGTCCGCACCCGCTGTGCGAGACGTCGCCGCGCGCATGACGTTCGCTTGCGCCACCGATGGCAATCATGGCCGCTCCGTCGCGATGGGCGCGCAGTTGGTGGGTGCAGCCTCGGTCATTTTTGTCCACGCCGGCGTCAGCGACGAGCGCGTCGCGGCCATCGCGCGCTATGGGGCACGCATCACTCGCGTCGCCGGATCGTATGACGAGTCGGTACGAGAAGCCGCCCGGGTAGCAGGGCAACAGGGCTGGACGATTGTTTCGGACACCTCGTGGCCGGGCTACGAGCGTATTCCGGGACTCGTCATGCAGGGCTACATGGCGCTCCTGCGCGAAGCCCTGTGCGAAATGGCGCAGCCGCCAACGCACGTCTTCGTCCAGGCGGGTGTCGGCGGCATCGCAGCCACAGTCGCCGGGCATCTGGCGCTGGTGTACGGCGACACCCGGCCCACCTTCGTTGTCGTCGACCCGGCCCGCGCCGCCTGCATCATCGAGAGTGCCCGGGCCGGGCGGCCGGTTGTCGTGCCCGAAGGCGAGCCGACCGTGATGGCCATGCTCGAATGCTACGAGCCCTCGCTGGTGGCCTGGCGCATCCTGGCGCGGACGGCGGACGCCTTCATGACGGTCGATGAGGACGATGCCGTGAACGCCATGCGGGCCCTGGCCGCACCGGTCGGCGGCGACCCCGCCATTGTCGCGGGGGAAAGCGGCGGGGCCGGGTTTGCGGCGCTTTGCAAGGCGGTTGCCACACCGGAGATCGCGGCGGCGCTTGCGCTCGGGGCTGGCTCCCGCATTCTGCTGGTCAACACCGAGGGCGCAACCGACCCGACGCGTTACACCGAGCTGGTGGGCGTCTCGCCAGAACAGGTCGCCGCGCGCAACGGTGCCGTCAGGGCCACCTGAACCCGGCCGGGCGCAGGCGCCGGTCAGGGATGGCATCCATCCCTGACCGGCGTGCGGACGCTTTCGCACCAGGCGCAGCCGTCCATTGACCAACCGCGCTCGGTCAGCCAGCCGCCCATCTCCTGGTCAAACGCCTCCATGACCGGGCGAAACTCCTCGCTGCTGAGCCGCTCCTGCATCGGCCGCACGACGGTGATTTCTTCCTTGCCGAAGTGCATTTCGGTGCGGATGCGCAGATCCTCTGCCAGCGGAACCAGGGCGCCCGGCTCAGCCTCGCCGGCCTCGACCGCCTGCAGCGTCTCCAGGTAGCGCGCGATCCTGTCGTCAATCGTTTGATGCTCCGCCTCCACCAGGTCCGCCGAGCGGGTCAGGTTCGGGTCACCGATGGAGCGCGCCAGGTCCCACATGGTGGCGTCTTCGGCGCGGGCGTGTGGCTGCAGCACGTCAGTCCAGAACAAGGCAAGCGCCTGGCCCTCTTCCAACGTGGGGTCCGACGCGAGCGCGAGGTACCCGTCGCGCATCGCCTGGATGTTCAGGTTGTGCATTTCGAAGAAGGCGGCGAAGCACCCCTCGGCTGCGATCGGGCGATAGGTGGGATTCTGCAGCATGATGTGGTCCATGGCGCCAAGGTGGATCTGGACCAGCCACTGCGCGGTGTTGGCCTCGTTCAGCAACGCCACGGTCGATTTCTCTTCATCCGGGATCTCGTCACCGACCTGCTGGCAGGCATTGGTCTCGCGCGCCTCCAGTTCATCGACCGGCATGCCGGTCAGGCCCGAGATCATCGGCGGCGCCATGGGCAGCACGCCGGTGCTGACCAGGATGCCGGCAACCAACTCGAGATCGGCGCAGGATGTCTGTTTGGCGGCGATCAACTGTGCGCGCAGATCTTCCTCAGCGAGGTCACCCTCCGGCAGCAAGGGTGGCGGCACGTAGCGCGGACTGGCGGCCCGGCTCTGAGGGGTTGCCTCCTGAGCGAAGACAGCGACGGCCGCGGCTCCACCTGCCAGCAGGCTGAACACGGCGATGAGTGTGAGCAACCGGGCGATGCGAGAAAACATGAGGTCCTCCTGGAGGTAGGTCGTCGTGCTATCGACGTCAAACGTTTACCCGGTCATGCCAGCCCCGCTTCCGGGGACAAGCCTCTGGTTTAAGGTAAACACCGTTTACTAAGGCATGTGTACTATCTTTGCAGACGCTCGTCAATCGACCCCGGCGAACGCGCCACCGTGGTGGGAGATGCGAACCGATGAAACAATCGACTGTTGCTAGCTCGTCCGTGCGAGCAAAGCCGGGGCAGGTGGGCACACGCCGCGCACAGGCTGCCCAACGGCGCGAGCAACTGCTGGAGGCGGCCCTGGCTCTTTTTTCTGAGCGCGGCTACCGCGGCACCTCGGTGCGGGATATCACGCGCCGCGCGGGGGTGACGGAAGCTGTCCTGTATCACTACTTCGCCAACAAGGTCGACCTGTGGGCAGCTGTCCTTTCCACCTATGCCCCGTTCTCACAGATCGCCGGTATCCTGGCCGAGATGGACGCTGTACCCGTGGCGGAGGCGCTGCGGGTGCTTGGTTACGAGCTCCTGCGGCTCCTGCGCGAACGGGACAAGCTCATGCTCGCCCTGGTCAGCGAGGCCCCAACCGAACCGGATGTCGCCCGGGTCCTGGACGGGTTCCTTCGGAGCGTGACCGATGAACTGGGGAGGTTCCTGGCCGAACGCCAGCAGCGCGGCGAGATCGCCCCCAATCTCGACACGCTGGCTGCCGCCCGGGCCGTTCAAGGCGCGCTGCTGGTGCACTTCCTGTTGGCGAGCCTGACGCTTCCGCCGCCGGACGAGGCGCTGGACCGGGCCATGATCGATTCGCTCGTTGCCACCCTGGTCTGTGGTCTCGCTCCGCGCGAGATGGGGTAAATGGGCCGTGTTACCGCGTCTCCGCGAACCGGCGGGCGCCCACCACGCAAAGCACCACCACCACTGTTGAGAGCACCATCGTCCAGGCGACTGGCTCGTGCAGCAGGAGCGCCGCGAGCGCCAGCCCGAAGAAGGGCTGCAGCAGTTGCAACTGCCCCACGGCCGCGATGCCGCCCAGCGCCAGGCCGCGATACCAGAACACAAAGCCCACGAACATGCTGAAGACCGACACGTAGGCCAGCCCGGCCCACGCCGCTGGGCCAATGTCGCCCCAGCGTGGCGGCAGCGTTGCCCACGCGATCACCGCCATTACGGGCAGGGCGAGCAGCAACGCCCAGGAAATCACCTGCCAGCCGCCGAGGCGACGAGAGATGGCTGCTCCCTCGGCGTACCCGAGGCCACAGACGAGCACGGCGGCGACCATCAGCACGTCGCCCTTTAGCGAGCCGCCTTCGCTGTGGGCGAGTGCAAATCCGGCGACCGTCGCTGCCCCGAGCAGCGAGAATCCCCAGAAGGCCGCGTTCGGGCGCTCACCGCCGCGCACCACCGCGTAGGTCGCCGTGGCCAGCGGCAGCAGCCCGATGAACACGATCGAGCGCGCCGCCGTGATGTGCTGCAGGGCCAACCCCGTCAGGAGCGGGAAGCCCACCACCACACCGAGGGCCACCACGGCCAGCGAGGCGAAATCCCGGCTCGCAGGCCGCGCCTGCCGCAGCATGAGCAGGCAGAGTGCGCCGAGCAACGCGGCAATCAACGCCCGCACCGAGGTCAGGAAGATGGGCGAGATATCCGCCACGGCGAGCCGGGTTGCCGGTAGTGATCCACTGAAGATGAGAACTCCGAGCAGGCCACTGCCCCACCCCGCGTTGCTGTGCGTCATGTACCCCCGGCTCCTCCACGATCCTCACACCGTGATATCAGGAGAGGACTCAAGGCGCCAGAGACAATCCCGTACACTTCTGCCACACTGTATGGCAGTCATGACCCATACGGTGGGCTGGCCAAGAGGACGCTGCCCGTGAGCGTGACACGCACCGAAGGTCTGATGCAGGCGATTCGCAGCCGCATCGCCACTCGCGCCCTCGGCCCCGGCGAGCGCCTGCCCTCGATCCGCCGCTTCGCGGCCCTGATGGAGGTTTCGCCGTCAACCGTGGTTGAGGCGTACGCGCGCCTGGAAGCCGAGGGCGTGATCCGCGCCCGGCGCGGCTCGGGCTTCTACGTGGCTGGCGGCAACTTGCCGCCAATGGCGCTGGCGGAAATGGGCCCGCCTCGCGACCGCGCCATCGACCCCTTCTGGGTCTCCCGGGAGGCGCTCGATGCTGACCCCGCCGCCCTGAAGCCGGGGTGCGGCTGGCTGCCTGCCGATTGGATGCCGCACGCGGCGCTGCGCAAGGGGCTCCGCGCGCTGGGCCGCGCCGATGATGCCTTGCTCGCTGACTATGGCACGACGCGAGGTTCGCCAACGCTCCGCCGTATCCTGCTTGGCCGCTTCGCGGACGAAGGCATCGTCGCGCAGCCCGAGCAGGTGATGCTGACGGGATCGGGCACCCAGGCCATCGACCTCATCTGCCGCTTCCTGCTCCACCCCGGAGACACTGTGCTGGTGGACGACCCCTGCTACTTCAATTTCCAGGCGCTCCTGCGCGCCCACCAGGTGCACTTGGCCGGAACGCCAATAACCCCTGCCGGGCCGGATGTCAGCGCCTTTGAAGCCGCCCTCGCGGCGCACAAGCCCCGCCTGTACATCACGAACTCGGCGCTGCACAACCCGACCGGCGCCACCATGTCGCCACAGGTGGCACACCGCCTGCTGGCGGCGGCCGCCGCGCACGGCCTGACAATCGTCGAGGACGACATCTTCGCGGATTTCGAGCCCGCGCAGTCGCCGCGGCTGGCCGTGCTCGATGGCCTGGACCGCGTCATTCGCATCGGCAGCTTTTCGAAGGCTCTCTCGGCGTCCGTGCGCTGCGGGTACATCGCGGCCCGGGCAGACTGGATCGCCGGCCTCATCGACCTCCAGGTAGCAACCAGCTTCGGTGGACCCAGCCCGGTGGCCACCGAACTCATCGCCAGCGTCCTGGCTGGAGGCAACTACCGCCGGCATATGGACCAGATTCAGCAACGTCTGACGACCGCCCGGGCCGAAGTCGCCGAACGGCTCGCGCCCTGGGCATCGTCCCCTGATTGACGCCGCGCGGCGGTTTCTACCTGTGGTGCCGTCTGCCAGACGGCATCGACTCCGCCGGCCTCTCACGCCGATGCCTGGAGGATGACGTCATCCCGGCGCTCGGGCGACGTCTTCAGCGTCTCTCGCACTGCAGCCGGGTTCATGCGCTTCAACGTCGCGCAGATGGGGGACTCACGTGTCTTCCGCGTGCTCCAGCAAGCCATGCGAGCGCATGGTCGAGGTCTCTCTGCGGGATCGTGAGGACGAGCGCACCGCTCCGCGACCCGGCGACCCGGCCCGTGCATCCGTCGCCCCCCGGAAAGCTACAGCGTATTGCAAAAGACCTGACCTGCCAGGTAACATCCCGTGTCTCGAGCGGAGTCGAGAGACCTCGTTCACCGGCGCTCGTGACGAGGTCTCGACGGCGCTCGAGACACGAGGGGATTCCCGGCGGCCCAACTTCTTTGCACACCGCTGTATTGAATTGATTGCAACAGCGTGCAATGGCGTTCGCCGGCGCGGCTCGGCCTCTCATGTCTCGGCTCCGCTCGCATATCGCGGCTCCGGCCACCCGCGATCGCGCAGGCGGCGGTTGACGAAGACGAGCGTTGTCGGCCCGGTCTGTGGCCACGTCAATCCGTCATGGCCGGCGCCGGCAAGCTCCAGGTCCTACGCCTCAACCTCGGCGGCAAGGAACGCGGAGACCAGGTGGTGCAATTGCTCAGTCGGCGCCACGTCATCCTGCTCGCCGCGGATCATCGGGCGCGGAGCTGTTCGCTCGTTGATCGAGATCAGCGGGAGAGGCATCACAGTCGTGGTCAGAGGCTTTCAGTGGAGTCTCCCAGAGCGCGGCGACATGGCGGGTCGCTCGGCTTCGAGAAGGGCCGCGAGTTCTCCAACGCCGGACCACCCGCCGGATCTGCTGCGCGTTGGGTCGCTCGCGAAGCTGTCGGCGGGATCCGCACCCGGTGCGCGGCGAGCAGGACACCGGCGAACCGGGCTGGCCAGCGGGAGCGCCCAGCGTCAGTCAGGCGGCGAGAGTCGATGCTGAAGCTCACGCAGCTGGCGTGGGCAACTCGCCGGGCGTCAGATGCCACGTGCGAATCGCTGCCCGTCCGCATGCGCCTCCGTGACCGAGCATCACAGCGGGCAACGGCGTCTCAGGGGTCAACGGCCGGCAAATGCCTGGCAGCGGGCAACCGCTCCACTGCCGTAGACCACGCCACGCTCCACGTCAACGAGGACCGCGCAAAGGCGAGTCAGCGCGCCTCTCCCCGGCCACAGGCGATGCGCCGGCGAGGCGTACCCGCTGTCTTCAACGGCGTCGCAGCCTGTGCGCCGCCACCCTGGTTGCTACACCGAGTGCGGGCGCTCCAGTTCCCGTTCGCGCAAGGCAATCTCCTGCGACTTCAGTTCCTGTTCAGCGGCCTGCCACGGGAAACGGCCGTCAACCTCGATATCGATGCTGATGCTGAGGATGGTGCGGACGACCACCAGCAGCGCCAACACCAGGACGTTCTCCATCGTCGCCTCAACAGCAACGGTCTTGATCACATCGCCGGCCACCAGCAGTTCGAGACCGAGCAACAGCGAACGGCCGAGGAAAGCGCGAACGTTGGTGTACGCCTGCTCGCGGCCGACACCAGGCCTGAGCAAATCCTGCACCAGTCGAATGATCGCCAGGAACGCGCCAACTGCGATGATGGCGACCCCGGTGTAGTCAATAATCTCGCTGATGCCGTAGATGAATTCCTTGCTGATCACCGTGCCCGCCTTCCCCCGCTGCACGATTCACTATGCTGCGCGCATTGTGTCCCACCGCCGGGAGGCTGCCAAGCCTTTTCCGTCATGTCTTGAGGAGCGCCCAATGCCAGACCGTCCCGCCCTTGATTCGTTCGGCCAGGCCTACGCCCGCCTCGCGTTCGGCCTGGAACGGCACATACCCGGCTTCATCGACGCCTGGCTTGGCTCCGAAGCTGACCGCGCCGCGCTTGAGCCAGCCTCTGCCCCCCCGGCCCCTGATCTCGTGGCCGAGGCCGGAGCGCTGAAAGCCCAGGCAGCGACGCTGGACACAAGCCCGCAACGCCGGGAGTATTTGCTGAAGCAGATCACCGCCATGGAGACGGTGGCTCGCACGCTGAACGGCGAACAGATCCCCTACCGGGAAGAAGTGCGGCTGCTCTTCGATGTCGAGCCTGCCGCCAAACCGGAGGCCGTATTTGAGGATGCAATTCGCGACCTGGACGCACTGGCGCCGGGCGAGGGTCCCGTTCAGGAGCGCCTCGCCGAGTGGCGCGCCCAGTACATCGTCAGTCCAGAGACCGCGCGGAAACTGGTGGGGGTCATCCTGCCTGAACTGCGCGAGCGCACCCGCCGCCTCGTCGTGCTCCCGGACGATGAAACGATCGAGATCAGCATGGTCAGCAATCAGCCGTGGAGCGGCTACAACTGGTACCTGGGCCAGGCGCGCTCCCGCGTCGATCTGAACACCGACCTGCCCATGTACGCCTACCGGCTCACCGACCTGCTGGCCCACGAGGGATACCCAGGGCACCACACCGAGCACCTGCTGAAAGAACGGCTCTACACGGAGCAAGGCTTCGGCGAACACGCCCTGCAGCTCATCAACACCCCGGAGTGCCTGATCTCCGAGGGGATCGCGACCACGGCGGAGGGCATGGCGTTCACCCCGGAGGAATTGGCCGCCTTCCGGCGCGAGCACGTCTACCCGGCAGCCGGCTTCACAGGCGACCCGGAACGCGAAATCGCGATCAACGCCGCCCGCGCCCAACTCAGCTCGGCGCCCAGCAACGCGGCGCTGCTGCTGCACGAGTTCGGGGCAGACCCGGAAGACGTCGTGGCCTACTTGCAGCGCTATGGCCTCTCCACCGAGGCCGAGGCGCGTCAGCGGCTGCGTTTCATCAGCGACCCCCTGTGGCGAGCCTACATCTTCACGTACGATGTTGGGCGGGAGATGGTCCTGAACTGGCTGGGAGAAAGCTCTGCGGCGACCCGGCAGCAGCGCTACGCGCGGCTCCTGACCGAGCAGATGACGCCGTCGCAACTCGCAGCCTCCGTGTAGGCTATTCACCTCACGTGAAACGACTGGCCTGATGGCGCCGGTGCGGTCTGGCGGCCCCCATCGGATGCAATCGGCGACACAGCCCGGGAGAGGGAACATGGCGAAGGAACGGCACAGTACGGCATTTGTGGTCGGCGCAATCCTGGGCGGCGCGGTTGGCGCTGTGCTGGGCTTGATGAAGGCCCCGCGTCCCGGCGCGGAGACGCGCTTCGACCTCAGCGAGCGCTGGCACGATGTCGAGGAACTGGCGGCCGAGGAACTGGTCAACATCGAAACGGAAGTGCGGGACCGGCTGGCCAGCGAATGGACGCCCGGGGTCGCCCGCGCCTGACGTACGCCGACACCGGGGGCGATGACCCATGATCCCCATTGGCGACGAAAATGCCGGCAGCGTGATCAAGCCGTACGTCAATCTCACGCTGATCGGCGTCTGCATCGTGGTCTTCCTCTACGAACTCATTCTGCCGGAGCGGCAATTGAATGCGCTCTTCTTCGAGTGGGGCGCGGTTCCGGCGCGCATCACCAGCGGCGAAGGGCTCATCACCATCCTGACGTCGATGTTCCTGCACGGCGGGTGGTCGCACATCATCGGCAACATGCTCTTCCTCTACGTCTTTGGGGACAATATCGAAGACGCCATGGGCCACCTGCAGTACCTGCTCTTCTATCTGTTGACGGGTATTGCCGCCGCCGGCCTGCAGATCGTGCTCGATCCCAGCTCAGCGATTCCGATGATCGGGGCATCTGGCGCCATTTCCGGCGTGATGGGCGCGTACCTCGTGCTCTTCCCGCAGGGCCGGGTGCGGGCGCTGGTCTTCTTCGGCTCCTTTGGCCAGGTGATCCTGGTGCCCGCCTGGACGATGATCGGGCTCTGGTTCGGCCTGCAACTCCTGAGCGCCTTCGCCTCGCTCGGCGCGGGTGGCGAAGGAGGGGTCGCGTTCTGGGCGCACGTAGGCGGCTTTATCGCCGGCGCGGCACTGGTCTTCCTGTTCCGCAACCGCGACGCCGTGGCCCGGCAGAACGCTGTGCGCGATCAGCACATGCCGCCGCGCCAGGTGCGCAGCCGCACGCCGAGGTAGGTTGACTGCACGACCTCACTCCTGTCCCTGCGCCCAGGAGTGAGGTCGCCCTTAGCACGGGAGGGAATCCCATGTCATCGCCGTTTCGCATCCAGGTGGATCTGGACGCCCTGACGGACGCCATGTTCGAGTTCGTAACCGACCCGCGCCCCACACGCAACAATCTGCCCATCGTGCAGGAGTTGAGCGACCTGCACCCGGAGAGTCTTGACGTCATGGAATCAATGCTGCTCGACGGCGCCGAAGAGCGCGCCGACGTGGCGGCCTATGTGGAAACCGTCTTTGGCCACGCCAGGCCGCGCATCCGGTAGCGCCGCACCGAAGAGCCGCCCTGGGCGCAGCCAGTGGAACTGGCTTTCCAATCGCCCAACTTCAAGGTCGCCAGCCTCTGGCGCGTGTCGTCTGGAGCGAAGTCGAAGGATCTCTGTCGCCAACCACCGATGTGGGAGGCTCCGCTCACCCACGCGTATCATCCCGAGTTTGCTGACGAGGGATCTCCGCCCGGCCTTGCCCCGACACACCCTGTCCACACAGTGCGCGGCGCCCGCATGCCCACGCGGCCAGGAACGAAATCTCCCTCCCGACCACAGCATGCTGCAGCCGGTGTTGCCCATGCTGCCGGTCTGCACCCTCCGTCGGGCTCAATCTGCCGGCACGTCCGTCATGCGCAGGGAAAGCACCTGCGAGACGCCGTCGGCGCCCATGCTGACGCCGTAGAGGGTATCCGCAATCTCGATGGTGCCCCGGTTATGTGTCACCACAATGATCTGCGTCTGCCGCGCCAACTCCTGCAACCGTTCCCGGAACCGGACCACGTTTGCTTCATCCAGCGCCGCGTCCACTTCGTCCAGCAGGCAGAAGGGAGCCGGGTTGACCTTCAGAATGGCGAAGAGCAACGCCGCTGCGGTCAGCGCCCGCTCGCCGCCCGAGAGCAGCGAGAGGTTTTGCAAGCGCTTGCCGGGCGGCTGGGCGATGATGTCGATCCCCGGCTCCGCGACATCGCTCCCGGTCAGTTCGAGCCGGGCCGTGCCGCCGCCGAAGAGCGTCGAGAACGCAGCGGCGAACTCCACCGCCACCTGGGCGAAGGTCTCCTCGAAGCGGGCACGCATCGTCTGCCGCAGGTCCGCCAGCAGCTTGCGCAGGGCCGTGGCCGCGCCCTGCACGTCCGCGAGTTGCTCACGCAGATGGGCTTGCTGGGTCATTTCCCGCTCGTAGTCGGCAACCGCGTCGTCCCCGACGTAGCCAACGCGTCGCAGGCGCTCCCGCAGGCGGGTGATTTCGCGCTCTCGTTCGGCCTCGGACGTGTCGGAGGTTGTCACCTCCAGGTTCAGCACCTCATCGGCGTCGGCAAGGTCGAGGTCTTCCCGAATGCGCTCTCCCAGCGCCTCCCATTCCTGCTCGGTGCGCTCCCAGGCGAATCCGGCGTGATCCCGCTCGCGGTCCCGCTCCACCGATGCGGCGCGCGCCGCCTGCAGGGCGTGCCCCAGACGGGACGCGTCCTGCTCCGCGCAGGCCACCGCTTCCCGCAGCGGCCCACGAGCGGCGTCTGCGGCGGCCAGGGCGCTCTCCGCATCCGTCACGTCGCTGATCAGCGTGTCGAGTTGGGTTTGCAGGCCCTGCCGCTCCCGGTCTACCTGACCCAGGCGCTCGCCACGCAGGGCCAATTCATCAGCCAGTGCCCGTTGCTGAGCGCGCAGGCCAGCTTCGCGCCGGCGCTCACCGCGCAGGCGCTCCTCCAGGCCTGCCAGCCGGCGGCCTTCGTCGCTGGCCGCGCGCTCCTGTTGGCTTGCGTCATCGGCCAGGCGGCGCAATTCGGCTTCAAGCGCCTCTTGCTGCCCGGCGGCCTCGCTCATTGATGCCTGCAGATTGGCGAGTGCCTCCGCAGCCTCGGCCAGACCCTGCCGGGCGGCCGCGTGTTCCGCAATCAGCTCGCGCTGCCGGCGCTCGGCGCGCTCCTGCTCCAGCGACAACTCGCTCAGCCAGAGGCGCAGGCGCTCGCCCTGGCGGCGGCGTTCTTCCGCCGCCGCGCGCAGGCCGCTCAACTCCCCCTCGGCCTGCCGCTGCTGCTGCAACAGCGCCGTGGCCGCCTCCTCGGCCTGGGCGGTCACCTGGGCGGCAGCAGCAGCCTCGCGCTGCAGGCGGGCAATAACCCCGGGCAGTTCACGCAGCTCGCGCTCCCGGCTCAGCGTGCCGCTTTCCCGCACGGCTGAGCCGCCGGTGACCGAGCCGCCCGAACGCGCGATCTCCCCACCAAGTGTGACCACGCTCCAGCCGGTTCCCAGGTCACGCAGGGCGGCTCGCGTGGTGTCCAGGTCGTCCACCACCAGCGTCCGCCCCAGGAGCGCCAGCACCACGGTCTCCACCCCGTCCCGCGCCGAGATGAGATCCGCTGCTGCGCCGTAGCACCCCGGCAAGCGTTGGACCTGGGCTGGCAAGGCACTGCGGCTCGCGCGGACCGTATCGAGCGGTTGGAAGGTAGCCCGGCCGGCATTGCGGCGCTTGAGCCAGGCAATCGCCTGCTCGGCCTCACGCCACGACGCCATGACCACGTCCTGCAGGCGGCCCCCCAGGGCCACCTCCACAGCCACCTCGTACTCGGCGGGAACATCGATCAGTTCGGCGACAGTGCCCAGCACACCCGAAACGTGCCCTGCGCGGCCCGCCACCGTGATCGCCTTCACCCCGGCGAAGAGCCCCGCGCCGCTCTCGTGCATACGGCGCAGCACATCCAGCCGCGTCCCGGCCTCACCGGCAGCGTGGCGCAGCCGCTCCTGCTCGCGCTGGCAGGCAAGGCTGTGCTCGCGGGCCTTCGCAAGCTCGATCTCCAGCGCCGCGATGCGCTGCGTGACCTCGGCAATCTGTGCGGCATCGGCGAGTTGCACCTCGGCGGCGGCGTCCGCGTCGCCGCTGACCCCCGCCATGCGCCCGGCTCGCTCGGCGATGGCGCTCTCCAGCCGCTGCTGCTCGGCGCCGAGGGCGGCGGCGCGCTCCTCCAGCCCCGCGCGCTTGCGTTGCACCTCCCCTTCGCGCCGGCTGGCGTCCTGCCGAACCCGGCCGGCGGCAGCCAGTTGCTTCTCCAGCCCTGCGCGCAGTTGCCGCCCGGCGGCCTGCTCCCGCGCCACGAGCGCGGCGTGTTCGCGCGTTTCCGCCGTGGTGCGTTCCAGGTCGCGCAGATCGACGGCCAGGCGCGCCAGATCAGCGGCCACGCTCGCGACCTGTTCGTCCAGGCCCTGCCGCGCGTCGTCCATATCAGCCCGGCGACGGCCCAGCGCCTCGATGCGCGCGACCGTGAGATCACGCTCGTGGATTGCCCGGCTTAACCGTTCCGCGAGGTCAGCACGGCGTGTCTCAAGGTGAGTCAGGCGCGTCCGCACCTCGTCTGCCGCCGCACCCGCATGCTCAAACTGCTGCGTCAGCGCGATCACCTCTGACCGCGCTGACGCCGCCGCCTGGTCCGCCGCCTCAGCGCCTGCTTCGGCGCCCGCCCGCGCGGCAGTCAACTTCGCCCACGCTGCCTGGTAGTGCGCGCCCTGCAGGGCCAGGAGGCGATCCCGCAGGCCCTGCCACTCGCGCGCCTGTTTAGCCGCACGCTCCAGCGTGCGCAGACGAGGCTCCAGTTCCAGCAGCAGATCTTCGAGGCGGGCAACGTTGCTGTCCGTCTCCGTCAGGTTGCGCTCGGCCTCGGCCACCTTCAGGCGCAGGCCGGTCAGGTCCGCTGCGTGCTCGAAGAGCCCGCGGCGCTCCTCGGCGCGCAGACTGAGCGCGGCGTCAACCAACCCCTGCCCCACCACGACATGGCTGTGGCCCAGGCTGGCGGTGAGTTGTGCAACATCCTTCAGGCGCACACGGCGACCATTGATCAGGTACTGGTTTTCGCCCGTGCGGTAGGCGCGACGCGTGACAGCCACCTCGGTGAACTCGGTCGGCAGCCAGCCCTCCGTGTTGTCGAACACGAGCGTGGCCTCTGCCATCCCCGCCGGAGCCCTGCCCTGCCCACCTGCGAAGATCACCTCTTCGGTCTTGCGGGCGCGCAGCGCCGCCTGCCCCTGCTCGCCCAGGACCCAGCGCAGCGCATCCGCGACGTTCGACTTCCCGGAACCGTTGGGACCAATGACCGCCGTGATGCCCGGTTCAAAGACCAGGGTCGTGCGGTTGAGGAAGCTCTTGAATCCCTGCACTTCCAGCCTGGTGAGGCGGGGCGCACGGTAGTGGCTGGCGTCAGCGGTCATCGCGAGGGAGCCTTCCCGGCGCACAGCACAGGACCAATGGGGAATCTGTCGGGCACAGGGGCGGATGGTACCATCGCCCCCTGTACCGAACAACGCGGCCCCGCCGCGTCTGGCAGGAAGGAACGCCCCGTTGACTGAAGCCCGCACAGCTCCGCGCACCGGGCGACGCGGCACGTTGCGTGTGCTGGAGCCACCCCGCCTCCGGCTCGGCCTTTCCACGGGCGCGCTTTACCCGACCCCGACCGAGGACGTGCCCGACATTGCTGCCAGCCTTGGCCTTTTTGATCTGGAGATCATGCTTCAGACACCGGGCGAGTATGGCTCCAGCTTCCTGCGGGAACTGGCCAGCCGCTGCCGCTCCGCCGGTTGCCGCGTACACAGCATCCATCTCTGGCAAGATCTGCACCCGCTCCTTTCGCCCTACGCGCGCCGCGCCCGCGAAGGACGGACGCTCTTCAAGCGCGCTATCGACGGCGCAGTCGAGCTGGGCGGCAGCGTCATTGTGTGGCACGGCCCTCGGCGCACGGAACTCCAGACCCCGGCCGACCACGCCCGGTTCATCGACGCAGTGGCGGAGTTGGGCCGGGCGTGCTCCGACGCCGGCCTCAAGCTGGCGTTGGAGAACGTCTCCTGGTGCGCGCTCTCCTCAGTGCGCGAGGTGTACAGCCTCGCCGCGCACCTGAAGGAATTTGACCCACGCGCCGAGCGCATCGGCTTCGTCTTCGATCCTTTCCAGGCCGCAGAGTCCGAGGCCAACCCGTTCATGATCCTCGCGGCCATGCAGGGACGCGTCTTCGATGTCCACCTGAGCGACCGCCGCGAACAGGAACCTCAGGCCCGGCACCTTGCGCCGGGCGAGGGAGACCTCCCCTGGCCCGCCCTGCTGCGCGCCATTTCCGGCGCCTACCAGGGCCCGTTGATGCTTGAGGGAGTGGTCGGGAATGATGTGGGCCGCATTGAGGCAACGCGGCGCTTGCTCGACCCCATGCTGCGCGAAGTTCTGCGCGAGTCGGACGATGTCTGCGCCGCTGTCCCGCCCCCCGGAGTTCTCGAAGGCATCCGGCTGTTCAACGAGGGCGAGTATTACGAGTGCCACGAGGTGATCGAGCATGAGTGGCACGCAGAAACACGCCCGATCCGGCGCCTGTACCAGGGGATCCTGCAAATCGGCGTCGGTTTGCTGCACGTCAAACGCGGCAATCACACCGGCGCGCTCCTGCTGCTGAACGACGGCATCGAGAAAACCAGCGAATTCGCGCCGGGTTGCCTGGGCATCGACACCGGGCGGCTGGCCGCCGAAAGCCAGGCAGCGCTGGAAACACTGCGCGAGCTTGGCCCGGAGCGGCTCGATCAGTTCAACTTCGCGGAGGCGCCACAGGTCCACTTTATCGCTGCGCCTCCCCACCTGCCGGGACCGCACGCGGCCACGTGAGCGCCCCCGCAGCGTATGCCCCGTCCGTTGTCGTCGTGGTCCCGACCTACAACGAGCGGCCCAATCTGCCCACCCTGGTCGAGGGCGTCCTCGCACATGGCCCGCGCTACCACCTGGTCATCGTGGACGACAACTCGCCGGACGGCACCGGGCAACTCGCAGACGACCTGGCGGCTGCGCACCCTGGCTGCATGGACGTCCTCCACCGCCCCCGCAAGCGGGGCCTTGGGCCAGCTTACGTCGCCGGGTTCACGCACGCCCTGAGTCTGCACCCTGACCTGGTCGCCCAGATGGACGCCGACCTCTCGCACGATCCAGCAGCGCTCGCCACACTGGTTGACGCAGCCAGCCAGTACGACCTGGTGATTGGCTCGCGCTACGTGCCCGGCGGCGGCGCCCACGGCTGGCCACTCTGGCGGCAGTACCTGAGCCGCGCGGGTGGCCGCTACGCACAGGCGGTGCTTGGCGCGCCGATCAACGACCTGACCGGTGGCTTCAAGGTCTGGCGCGCGCCGCTATTGCGGCAGATCAACCCGGCAACCCTGCGCTCGGACGGCTACGCCTTCTCCATCGAGGCGACCTGGCGCGCGCTGCAGCAGGGCGCCCGCGTCACGGAAGTCCCGATCATATTCACCGATCGCATCGCCGGGGCCTCCAAGCTCTCGCGGCGCATCGTCGCCGAGGCCGCGCTCCTTGTTTGGAAGTTGCGCTGGGAAGCGCGACGGACCACGCAGTAAGGCCTTGTGACGTGCTCCTCACTGCCTTACCGGCGTGAGCCTGGCGTAGCATCGGATTCTGCAGCCATCGCATCCATCCGGTTCCAACCTGCTGCCCAGCCTCATGTGTCATCCTGAGCTTGTCGAGGGATCTTGTCTCTCAGCCAACTTGTTCTCTTTCCGCCGCCCAATCAAGCGGATCATCGCGAGCGTAGAGTCGTGCGAACTGCCTGCCTCCCCCTGTGATATCGCGACCTGCGATGAGATCCTTCGACGAACTCAGGATGACCCGCAAATCGGGCGGCGGACCAGAAACAGGGCAGCCGCGAGAGACCAGGAGAACGAGACGCTTCGAGAACGTACTGGATCCTTCGGCCCTTCAAGAGCGGCGACCCCTCGTCCCATAGACCGCGCCGCGAGCGTTTGGTACCCTCGCGGCAGACGAATCATGATCCGCACGGGGGCAGCGTCTGCCCCCGCGTTTTGTGTCAAGGAGCCCGCCCGTGAAAGTTGCCTATGTCTTCAGCACCTCTGGCCACACGGCCTCGTACAAGCTGGGCAAAATGATCCTGCCGCAGCTTGAGCAGGGTCTCCATGGAGCGGAAGTCGTCGGCATGATGTTTTTCGACGACAACACGTTCATTCTGCGTGAGGGCGACCCCATGGGGGAACGCCTGGCGAAGGTCGCGAAGGAGCAGGGCATCCTGCTCATGATGTGCGACCAGTGCGCCATTGAACGGGGTCTGGCGGAGGGCACGCCCGGCGCGGTTCCCTCAACCGTGACCACTACGGGTACGGTTGAGGGTGTGGCAGTCGGCTGCTTCCCCGATCTCTACGCTGCGCTGGCCGGCAACCCGCCGGACCACATCATCACGCTCTAGCCGCGGCCTGTGGAAACACCCTGGAGCCCACGCCTCCGCCCACTCACCATCGGGCTCCTGATCGTGGCGACCGCCTGGGCATTCGAGTCCCTCGCGGTCGCCACCATTTTGCCCGAGGCAGCCACCGAACTCGGCGGCCTCAGCCTGTACGGCTGGGCCTTCAGCGCCTTCCTGCTCGCCAACCTCGTGACTGTCTCCATTGCCGGCAGTGAGGTAGACCGCATTGGCCCCCTTATCCCCTTTGCGCTGGGGATTGGCTTCTTCATTCTTGGCCTGGCGCTCGCCGCCATCGCGCCGACTATGCCCCTGCTCGTTGGCGCGCGCACCGTCCAGGGTATTGGCGCCGGAATGCTCTCCGCCGTCTCGTTCGCGGTCATTGGCGGGTCCTACCCGGACTCGGCACGGCCCCGCATGTTGGCGCTGATGTCCACCGCCTGGGTCATCCCGGGCCTCGGCGGACCAGCTATCGCCGGCATCGTCGGCGAACTGGTGGGTTGGCGCTGGGTCTTTGCGGGCGTCATCCCCTTTCCCCTGATTGCCGCCGCGCTGGCCGGGCCCGCGCTACGGGCGTTGCCGCAGGGCAGCGGGGGAGCGCCAGACCGCTCCCGCTTCATCGGCGCTGCCTTGCTGGCGGCAGGGCTGGGTCTGCTCCTTGCGGGGCTAACACAGGAGCAACTCGCACTGCTGGCGCCCATCAGCCTGGTTGGCCTGGTGCTGCTGGCGGTCGCCCTGCCCCGCGTCCTGACGCCAGAGGCCCTGCGCATGGCGCCGGGCGCCCCCGCTGCCGTCCTGACCATGATCCTGCTCAGCCTGGGCTTCTTTGCGGTCGAGCCGTTCATCCCCCTGCTGCTCATCGAGTTGCGTGGCCAGAGCATCGCCTTCGGGGGGCTCCCGCTCACGGCTGCCGCTGTCACGTGGACCACCGGCTCCTGGGTTGTTGAGCGGCGCGCGGCGTCCGCAAACCGGGCGCACGTGGCTCGCATCGGGTTCGTGCTGATCGCCACTGGCGTCGGGCTGATCGCCGCGACGGTGCAGCCAACGGTCCCACCGGTGGCAGCGCTGCTGGCCTGGGGCTTCGCCGGCCTGGGCATGGGCCTGGCGTTCACCTCGATGCAACTGGTGACGATGGAGCAATCGCCACCCGAAACGCTGGGCCGGGCCACCTCCACCCTGCAACTGGTGCACACCGGGGCGATCGCCCTCGCCGCTGGCATAGGCGGCGCCATCATCGCCAAGGTCACACCACTGTCGCAGGCGCTCCTCGCCCAGGATGCGCTCGCCATCGTGGCGCTGGTGCTCGGCTTCACATGTGCGGGGCGACTCCACGCGCCGCGCCGGTCTGGCGGGAGGTAGGGGCCCTGCCCGGATTGACGCCCGCTTTACACTAGGGAGGTTGCCGTCTGCAATTCTGGCCGCGCGTGCGGTCGTACGACGGCTTGTGCGCGCCACCTGGGCTGTTCAGTGAGGCCCATCGGCGCCTTGCGGAACACCGCGCGGAGTCCCGTGCATGCCCTCTTCGTCTCGCTATCGCCCGCCTCGCCGTCCGGCGCCGCCCGTGGACGACGATCGCTCGCCAAACGGCGCCTCTGACGACGACGATGCCGCAGACCTGCCTGATGATCGCGAGCCAGGCCTGGATGATGCGCCCGCAGTCCCCGTCCGCGCCGGGACCAGCCTCTCCTCCGCGCCGCCAGACGCTGTCCTCCCCGATTCTGCGCATCGCAAGCGGGAGCGGGAGAAGCGCGTGCGCGCACCCCGCAAGCATGGGCCGCGCACACAGGGGGATCTGGTCGGCAAGGAGGACATGCAGGGCCGCCGGCCGGGCGACCGCTACGTGCGCGTCCACCGCGTGCAAACGGATGACTTCCAGCGCGCGGCGCCGGGCTACCTGGTTGCCACAGAAGAGGCGCTGGAAGCACGCAGCGGCGCCGGCCGCGTCTTTGGCCGTATCAAGCGCGCCCTGATCGGGGCGCCGCTCACGACCGCTGCTGCCGCGCATGAGCGCCTGACCAAGCTCAAAGCCCTGGCGGTGCTGTCGTCTGACGCGCTCTCATCCGTTGCGTACGCCACCGAGGAGATTCTGCAGGTGCTGCTGCTGGCGGGTCTGGGCGCTCTGTCGCTCAGCCTGCCTATCGGCGCGGCCATCGTGGCCCTGCTCATTATCGTCGGCCTCTCCTACCGCCAGACCATCAAGGCCTACCCGAAGGGCGGCGGCTCCTATATCGTGGCGATCGACAACCTGGGCGTTCTCCCGGCGCTTACTGCTGGCTCGGCGCTGCTCTTTGGCTACGTCGTCACTGTTGCCGTCAGCATTGCAGCGGGCGTCGCGGCGCTCAGCTCCGCTGTGCCCAGCCTGCGCGATCACCGGGTCCTGCTGGGCCTGGGGTTCATCCTGCTCGTCACCGTGCTGAACCTGCGCGGCATTCGTGAGTCCGGCAGCATTTTCGCCGTGCCAACCTATCTGTTCCTCTTCGGAATCATGGTGATGCTCGCCATCGGGATGGGGCAGGCGGCGAGGCAGGGTTTTGTCCCGCGCCCCCCAAACGTTGGCGCGGACGAGTTGACGCACGCCACGCAGTCCGTCGGCATCCTGCTGATCCTGACCGCATTCAGCCGGGGTTGCGCCGCCCTGACCGGTGTGGAAGCAATCTCCGACGGGGTCCCCGCCTTCAAGCCTCCCGAATGGAAGAACGCCCGCACCACCCTCACCTGGATGATCGGCATCCTGGCCGTCACCTTCGCGGGCATCACCTTCCTGGCCAACCAGTTCGGCATCGTGCCGAAAGAGCAGGACTACCCCGGCGGCTACGAGACGGTCGTTTCCCAGATCGCGCGCACGGTCTTCGGCGGCGCCACGATCCCCTACTACTACATCCAGTTCGCCACTTTGGCCATCCTGATCCTGGCCGCCAACACGGCCTACTCCGACTTTCCGCGCCTCGCCTATTTCCTGGCGCGCGACAAGTTCCTGCCGAAGCAGTACACCTTCCGGGGGGATCGCCTCGCCTACTCGCGCGGCATCATCACGCTTGGCGTGCTGGCCGGGGTCATGGTCGTCAGTTTCAACGCCGAAACCACGCGCATGATCCCGCTCTACGCCGTTGGGGTCTTCACGGCCTTCACGCTCTCGCAGGGCGGCATGGTCATGCGCTGGCTGCGCCTGAGAGAGCCCGGCTGGCAAACGGGCCTGGCCATCAACATCGTCGGCGTGGTGACCACGGGCCTGGTCGCGGTCGTGGTGGGCTTTACGAACTTCACGCGCGGGGCCTGGGTGGTGCTCATCCTGATCCCGCTGCTCATCATGGTCTTCCGCGCCATCAACCGGCACTACCTGACCGCCGCCGGGGAACTGGCTGCGCAGACTCCCCTCAAGCCGGAGGATATCGAGCACACGGTGATCGTGCCGATCTCGGCCATCAACCGCGTGGCGCGGCAAACGGTGGCCTACGCCCGCTCCATCTCACCGAACGTGACTGCCGTCTTCATCACCGATGACGAAGCCGAGATCGAGGAGATGCGGCAGAACTGGGAGAGCCTGAACTCCGAGGTGCCGCTGGTGATCATCGAGTCACCGTACCGGAGCATCGTCGGCCCGCTCCTCTCGTACCTGGACGAGATTGAGCGCCAGCGCCCGGAAGACACCATCACCGTCGTGCTGCCGGAGTTCGTCGCCCGTCACTGGTGGGAGCAGTTCCTGCACAACCAGACGGCCCTGCGCATCAAGGCCTCGCTCCTCTTCCGCCCCGGCATCGTCGTCACCAGCGTGCCCTACCACCTTGAACGGCGTCCACCGCCGAGCGTCGCGCGCGATGAGGCCGCGTGAGGCGACGTCCGCTCCGCCTCCTGCCGCTCGGGATTCGGGGCGTCCGGTTGCTCACGTGCTGCCAGGAGCAAGGTCCTGCAATCTCGCTCCGGACCAGCCAAGACTCGCGCTTGCCCCACTCTCGCGTGTCGTCCCGAGCCTGTCGAAGGATCTCGTCCCCCACCGCGACGCTGACTGGTCGCCGCCAATGCCGAGTGCATCACCGTCCCCGGCTCGCCCAGGTTGCCCGATTGCAAGGTATTGCAAGAGACCGGAGCTGCCAGGCAAAACCCCGTGTCTCGAGCGCAGTCGAGAGACCTCGTTCACCGGCATTCGCGACGAGGTCTCTCGACTGCGCTCGAGACACGGGGAACTCCCGGCGGCCCAACATGTCTGCACACCGCTGTACAACGCCTATGTTCGGGATGACGCTTCAGTGGCGTTGCCGCCTCCAGCCGCGGTGGCAGGGAGCGAGGTCCTTCGACTTCGCTCAGGATGACACGCGTGATTGAGCGCCGCCCCGAACTCGGTTGGTTCGCGGCAAGGGGCGTCGAGACGCACCCGCCTGAGTAAGCGGGGCGCCGGTGGACGAATCCACCTGGCGCTACGCCCAGTTTCTCTACCGCATCACCACCTGCGGCGCGACTTCGCGCGCCAGCAGCTCCATCGTTTCGGTGTCCCCCGAATCGATCTGCAGGACGAAGTACTGCGTGCCGACATCGGCCAGCGCCTGGTAGTACGGGATCACCTGCTCCGGCGTCCCGGTCACGAAGGCATTGGGCTGCGCGCGGCGGGTGGCCGGGGAACCAGACTTGCCCTGCCCGATGGCGGCCAGCTTGTCCCTGACCGCCTGCTCATCCGGGGCCAGCACCAGGCGCAGCGTGAAGTGCGTGCGCAGAATCTCGTCGAACGGGCGGCCAAGCTCCTCGCAGTGTTCGCGCAGCACATCGTACTTGTGCCCGATGAACTCGGGACCACCAATACGCTCCTGACCGCGCTCCGTCTGGCCGACATCGTTGACATTGCAGGCATCGGCGTACCGGGCCACCAGGCGCAGCGTCTTTTTCTCACCGCTGCCGCCAATCATGATCGGCGGGCGAGGCTGCTGCAGCGGCGGCGGCGAAATCTGGACCGGCCCCACCTGGTAGTACGTGCCGTCGTACGAGAATTTCTCGTCACCCCACACGCCGGGGATGATCTCAAGCGCCTCTTCCAGCGCGGCGAAGCGCTCCGTCGCCGGGGGGTACGGCAGCCCCAGCGCCGCAAACTCCGGAATCAGCCAGCCAATGCCCACGCCAAGCATGAGCCGGCCCTTGCTGAGGTGGTCGAGGTCGGTTGCCAGGCGGGCGAGCATCGTCGGGTGGCGATAGCTGATGCAGTTCACCGCCGAACCCAGGCGCACGCGGTTCGTCACCCCGGCCAGCGCCGAGAGGCAGGTCCAGGGATCAGCCTGGATCGAGGGGTGGTCGAAAATGAAGCAGCCGTCGTAGCCAAGCTCCTCGACCAGCTTCCCCGCGTCCAGAACCCGGCCCAGTCCCTCGTCGCCGAGAACCAGTTGGACCGCCCAGCGGAGGCCATTGTCCGCCTCTGCCACCCAGGGGTGCCGTGTCACGCGCTCGTTCCTTCCCACCGACCCCTCTCCCCCAAACCCTTTCCCGTTGCACGGGCGAGGGAGGCTGCCTGCCTGCCGGCGGGCGGAGGGCATCGCCATTTCGCTCGAAACCAGTAACCTCGTCGAAACCCCTCTCCCTGCGCACAGGAAGAGCGGCCAGGATGAGGGTTGCTCTTCGCCTATTCTCGCAGGCTTGCTACCCGTTGGCAGGGGCTGCTTCCAGCACCCGCAGTGCTGCCAGCGCCGCCGCTACCCGCTCCTGGACGCGTGCATTGCCAATTACGCGGAGGGTCTCAAAGAGCCCGGGCGACTGCGTGCGGCCTGTGGCAGCCACGCGAATCGGCATGAAGAGATTGCCCGCCTTCAGGCCCAGATCATCTGCCAGGGACCGCAACCGCGCCTCGGCCGCCGCCTCGTCCCCGAGGTTGATCTCCGGCAGCAAGGCTGCCACTGCCTCCAGCGCGCGCAATGCCTCGGCCGGCGTGCCCTTCTTCGGCACAAGCAGCGCCGGGTCGTACGCCTCCAGCTCGTCGCGCAGGAAATAGGACATCAAGTCCGGGGCTTCGGCCAGCGTTTCGAGGCGGTCCTTCAGCAGCGCCGTCGCCTCGCGCACGCGGGCGAAGTCCCCGTGGTCAGGCGTGTACGGCCCAGGCTGAATCAGGTCAGCCGCCGCCACGAAGGGCATCACGCGCAGGGTCAGGTCATCCAGGTCCAGGATATGGTTGATGTAGTACTGGTTGAACCAGCGCAGCTTCTGGTAGTCGAACGTCCCCGGCGACGGACTGACTCGCTCCAGCGTGAACTTCTCCAGCAAGTCCGACTTGCTGAAGATCTCAGTCTCCCCGTCGAAGCTCCAGCCGAGCAGCGCCAGGTAGTTCATCAGCGCCTCGGGCAAATAGCCCTGGACCCGAAACTCCTCCATTGAGGTGCTGCCGTGCCGCTTGGAGAGCTTGCCGCCGCCCGGAGCCAGGATCAGCGGCATATGCGCGAAGAGCGGCACGTCCCAGCCGGAGGCGCGGTAGAGCAGCACATGCAGCGGCGCGGTGGGGATCCACTCGGCGCCGCGCAGAATATGCGTGATCTCCATTTCGTGGTCATCGACCACGTTCGCCAGGTGGTAGGTGGGGTAACCATCCGACTTGAGCAGCACCAGGTCTTCCAGGTTGGCGTTCTGGAAGACCATGTCATCGCGGAGCAGGTCGTGCACCACCGTCTCGCCCTCCTGCGGAGCGCGGAAGCGGATCACGAACGGCATGCCCGCAGCCAGGTTGGCGTCGATCTGCTCTGGTGAAAGATCACGGCAGAAGCGGTCGTAGCCCGGCGGCTCCTTGCGCGCTGCCTGCTCCTCGCGCACCTGCTGCAGGCGCTCCGGGGTGCAGAAGCAGCGGTAGGCGTTGCCCGTGTCCAGCAGATGCTGCGCGTGCTCCTGGTAGAGCGCGGTGCGCTCGCTCTGGCGGTACGGCGCATGCGGCCCGCCAACATCCGGCCCCTCATCCCAGTCCACCCCAAACCAGGCAAGGACGTCCAGAATCCCTGCTTCCGCCCCTTCGACGTAGCGATTGCGGTCGGTGTCCTCGATGCGCAGCAGGAAGGCGCCAGACTTCCCCTCGCGCGGGGCCTGACCATTCGCCAGCAGCCAGTTAAAGAGGACGGTGCGCACGCCGCCGATGTGCAGCAGGCCGGTGGGACTGGGCGCGAAACGCACGCGCACCCGCTCGGGCGCGGGAGAAGCTGGATCACTCATGGTGGAACTGATTGCCTCGGATCTGTCTGGCCATCGCGACACGGTTCAGCGGGGCAGTATACGCGGGGTGTGATCCAGCCCAGAATGAGGCTCCGTATGGGGTGGTGTACGCAGCGCGCGGTGAGTCCGGAATCACCCAGACTGCTTGAACGCGACAGCGCCAGAGCGCCCAAAGGAGCATTTCATGCGTCCACTGCACACGTTGCTGGAAACCGAGATCCACGCGGAGCGCCGCCGCCTGTCACGGCGCGGCCTGCTCACCACCTCCGCGAAGCTGGCTGGGGGCGCGGCCCTGGCCCTGTCCATCGGGTTTGGCCCCAGCCCGGTCAGCATCCGCCGCCTGGCCTCCGCGCAGGCGATGACCAGCATGGATATCCTCAACTACGCGCTGACCCTGGAGCACCTGGAGTATGCCTTCTACCGCGATGGCGTCGGCCTCTTCACGTTCGGTGAGGACAGCCGCGGCGCCTCGATCGATACCAACCTGGCGGCTATCCGCGACCACGAGATGGCCCATGTCGAAGCCCTGACCCAGGCGATAACCGACCTCGGCGGCGAGCCCGTGGCCGAGGCCACCTACGACTTCGGCGACGCCTACACCAATCCCGCCGCGTTCCTGGCGACCGCCATGGCGCTGGAGAACACCGGCGTCAGCGCCTACGACGGCGCGGGCCAGTACATCGACGACCCCGACCTGCTGACCGCTGCCGGTTCCATCGCGGCCGTTGAGGCCCGGCACGCCTCCTACCTGAACCTGCTCAACGGGGAGATCCCCTTCCCGGACGCCTTCGAGAAGCCGCTGCCGCAGGAAAAGGTGCTGGCCATCGCCGGCCCGTTCATCAAGATGTAAGACGGGCCGGACATCGGCCAGACGCTCTTCCGCAATCACTGGAGGATCCAGATCATGCAGGACACCATGAGCACCCCCGAGGCCATGCAGGACGACCCGGGCGATTCGCTGGGCATGATGCAACTCAGCACCCCGCTCGACGTGCTCAACTATGCACTCACGCTGGAACACCTGGAGTACGCCTTCTACCGTGATGGCCTGGAAACCTACGATGCGGACGCCTTCGCCGCTGGCGGCTACGCGGCGAACGTCTTCGACTACTTCGCCATGATCCGCGACGACGAGAAGGCGCACGTGGACACCATCACCCAGGTCATCACCGACCTCGGCGGCGAGCCGGTGGCCGAGGGGATGTACGACTTCGGCTACCGCGACCTCGAAGGGTTCATCGGGGTCGCCAGGGCGCTGGAGAACACCGGCGTCAGCGCCTACCAGGGCGCGGCGAAGGACCTCATTGGCGAGAACGAGTTGCTGACCGCCGCGCTTGCTATCCACGGCGTCGAGGCCCGCCACGCCGCCTACCTGAACGGCCTCACCGGGGAATCACCGTTCCCAGACGCCTTCAACCCGACCCTGACGCCAACCGAAGTGCTGGCGATTGCCGGGCCGTTCATCAAGATGTAGGTCCGGCACGAACCTTCACTCCCAAACCTCTCGCCCTGCGCACATGCGCAGGGCGAGGGGCTCTTTCGTTCCCTGACCCAGTGTTGCGATGGCGCTGCGCATGTCGCGCTTGACGCCGCCCGCCCCTCAGCCTATCGTCACAACCTCATCGGTTCGTGCGTGAACAACGCGCGAGGCAACAGGGAACCTGGCGCAATTCCAGGGCTGTCCCGCAGCGGTGAGTGGGAACGACCACCGGCAACGAGCACTGGTCCGAAAGGATCGGGAAGCGCCGGTCAGTAGGCAAACGTGGCGCGTGCCACGACACGCCCACCAGCCCGAAGACCTGCCGCTGAGCCGCGCCACGCTGGCGCGTGCCTAACCCGAGCCCTCGTGGAAAGGGGCTGGCGGGTCAGACGCCGCGTACCCGGGCACACCCGGCGCCCGAACCCGCTGGCGCTCCCCGCGCCATCCCCACCCCTGGGCCCATCACCACCGGGCGCAGTGAATCCGCCCGCGCACGAGGAGCACCACGATGGCCCTGGCCACGATCCCCGGCTACCCCCGCATCGGCAAGAAACGGCAGCTAAAGCGCGCCCTGGAAGGCTACTGGAGCGGCAAGCGCACGGCGGACGACCTGGAGGCGACAGCGGCCAGCGTGCGCCTCGACGCCTGGGCGACCCAGCAGGCGGTCGGGCTCGATCAGGTTCCTGTCAACGACTTCTCCTTGTACGACAACGTGCTGGACGTTGCCGTCATGGTCGGAGCGATCCCGGAGCGTTTCCGGTGGGATGGCGGGCCGATCGATCACCCACTCTACTTCGCCATGGCCCGGGGCAGCCTGGGCGAACACCCTGCCGCCGCGCTGGACATGACCAAATGGTTCGACACCAACTACCACTACCTGGCCCCGGAGCTCTCAGCCGATCAGCCGTTTCGCCTGACGCGAAACACCCCGCTCGCGGCGCTGCGTGAAGCCCAGGCCCAGGGCGTCCCGGCCCGGCCCGTGCTGGTCGGACCACTCACCTTCCTGCGCCTCAGCCGCATGACCGATGGCTCGTCACCCCTGGCGCTGCTGGATCGCCTGCTCCCGGTCTACGAGCAAGTCGTCGCGGAACTGGCAGCGGCGGGCGCGACGTGGATTCAGCTCGACGAGCCGATTCTGGCGACTGACTGCACCGTTGAGGATCTGCAGGCGCTTCAGGACGCGTACAGCCGCCTCGTCGCCGCTGCAGGCAGCGCAAAGCTGTTGGTGCAGACCGCCTACGGCGACGTGCGCGATGCCTACGAGACGTTGATCGCCCTGCCGGTGGCGGGCATCGGGCTCGACCTTTCGGCGCGTGGCTCGCAGAACCTGGCGCTGCTCCAGCAGTTTGGCTTCCCCACCGGGAAATGGCTGGCGGCGGGCGTCATTGACGGCCGCAACATCTGGACCGCCGATCTCAACGCGGCCATGGACACGTTGGAGCAGGCACTCCAGCACGTGTCGCGCGACCGCCTGATGATCTCCGCCTCCTGCTCGCTGCTGCACGTGCCCTACGACGTGCGCCTTGAAACCGGGTTGCCCGCCGAGATCGTGCCCTGGCTCGCCTTTGCCGAGCAGAAGCTTGCCGAAATTGTCACCCTCACGCGCGGCGTTAACGCGGGGCGGGAGGCGATCCGGACGGAACTCGCTGCGAACCACGCGGTCATCTCAGCGGCGGCCACCTCCCCGTTGCGCCAGAACGCCGCCGTTCGCCAGGCGCTGGCGGATTTGCCGCCGGTCGCGACCAACCGGGGCGCGGCCTACCCCGAGCGCGCCGCTGCGCAAAAGGAACGCCTGCACCTGCCGGAACTGCCTTCCACCACCATCGGCTCATTCCCGCAGACCCCGGAGGTCCGCGCCGCCCGCGCCGCCTTCGAGAGCGGCAACCTGGCCGCGCCAGACTACGACGCCTTCATCGCCGCGCAGATCGCCGACGTCATTGCCCGGCAGGAGCAGATCGGGCTCGATGTGCTGGTCCACGGCGAGGCCGAGCGCAACGATATGGTCCAGTACTTCGGGGAGCAACTGGAGGGTTTCGCATTCACGCAGCATGGCTGGGTCCAGAGCTACGGCTCCCGCTGTGTACGCCCACCAATCCTGTTCGGGGATGTCTCCCGCCCGCGCCCGATGACCGTGCGCTGGGCGACGTACGCTCAGTCCCTGACCGAGCGCCCGGTCAAGGGAATGCTCACCGGACCGGTGACGATTCTGAACTGGTCGTTCGTGCGGGACGACCAGCCACGGGAGCAAAGCTGCCGCCAGCTCGCCCTGGCGATCCGCGCCGAAGTGCGCGACCTGGACAACGCGGGCATTGCCATCATCCAGATCGATGAGCCCGCCCTGCGGGAGGGGCTCCCGCTGCGCCACGCCGAGCAGGCCGCCTACCTGGACTGGGCTGTTGCCTGCTTCCGTATCGCGGCAAGCGGCGCACAGCCCGCTACCCAGATCCAGACCCACATGTGCTACAGCGAATTCGGCGAGATCTTCGATGAAATCGCCGCGCTCGACGCCGATGTACTGCTGATCGAGAACGCTCGCTCTGGCACGGAACTACTGGAGATTTTCCGCACCGAGGGCTACGCCAAGGGGATTGGCCCCGGCGTCTACGACATTCACAGCCCGCGTGTCCCCGAGCGCGCCGACTTCGTGGCGGCGCTGCAGGGCATCCTCTCCGTACTCCCCGCCGAACGCGTCTGGGTCAACCCGGACTGTGGCCTGAAGACGCGCCAACCAGAGGAGGTCTGGCCTGCCCTGGCGAACATGGTGGCGGCAGCGCGAGAAGTGCGGGAGCACGTGCTGGCGCCGTCATGACGGCGGCGCCAGCCTGGGCGAGCGGCCTGATCTGCGAAACCTGCTGCGAGGTCTGCCAGCGGCCGCTCTTCCTGACTCTGCCGGAGATCCTGCAGGCGCAGCCCGTGCGCTGCGCCTGCGGGCGCCAGCAGGTGCTCGCGACCCCAACCGGGTTGCCGGAGGTCGCTGCCCTGCTGGCGCATCTGGAAGCAGCAATCCGCCGCAGCGCCGCGCCAACCCGGGCGCCGGAAGCTTCCTGATCGCGCCGCCAGCGGCCCATCGCGATGATTCCGGGCAGAGCGTGGGCCGCCTGCATCACGACGCCATCATGTTTCAGGCAAACGGTCACGGAGCAGGAACGCAGCAGCCACCCAATGCAGGGATAAAACCCTGGCAGACCTCTCCGGCGCGGCAGTCATCGGTGCTCGAACAACACGCCCCATCCCTCGGGCAGCAACCGAGCGGGCAGCAGAAGGGCGTATCCACAGGGCAGCAACCGCCAAGCTCTTGCTGACAGCAAGACTCACCGGCCGCTGCACAGGCAAGCTCGCTGTGCCTCAAGCTCGCACGTAACCCGGCAAGCATCAGCGCCAAAGTCGCAAACGGCGCTTCCGCCGTTACCGCCAGCGAACGCCGCCCCTGCGCCGCCGGCCTCAGGTCAGGCTGTCGCGCCTGTCAGCGCTTGCCACGCCCGTGAAACAGAAACTCGAGCCGCGCGTGCAGGAGCAGCATGTCAGAACCGCCCGGGCAAATGCAGGCGCAACTGTCAGGATCAAAGACCTTACCGTCGTGGCAGGCATCAACGCAGCTATCAAGCCGGGCGCAGAAGTTTGGGGCGCTGGGTTGACAGCGTGGCGGCCTGGGTGTGGTGGTTGGGCGCAGCGTGGTTCTCGGCGCCGGGCATGGGCCAGCCGAATCGCCGGGCTTGAGGTGTTTTTGCTTTTTCTTCTTCGTGACCGAGAGCGTTTGCCCGTTGCGGCAGATCTTGACCTTCTTGTTCTTCCTGCGCGCCTCAGTGTTTCCGAGCCACTGACCGGCGCCCGCCGCAGCCAATGTGGCAATGGCGCCGCGCCGGGTAAGGCCGCTGGCCAGGCGCGCCACCAACGCATCGAACTTCCGGTCTTCCATGCTGCATCCCTTTCGCGCACGACCGTGCTGGAACCCAGCCTGAACCTGACGCGCCGGATTTGCATGGGGGATTTGCCGTATTCCGTGTTCGGGACATACGTAGTTCTGGCGCAAAACCTTCCAGCCTGAATCGTCGGACCGAGGGCTCGCACGCTACGCCGTCGAACATCGCCACCGAGCCGGTGAGAGGACGTGGGGAAGCCCGGGGCGCATGCCGCGGCCTACGGCTTCCTGGTTCAGGCGTGCCGGGAGGGCCGCGATGCCCTGCTCCCGGCTCGCGCCGGTTTCCACTCTTTGCGAATGGCATCGCGAATTTCTTCGTACGTCCTGCCTTGCTCCCGCGCCTCGGCAATGGCCGGCACAAAGACGTCGTGGTAGAACCCGGCGCCCATGCGGTCGATGATGTCGTGGTCGAACGTTTCGTCGGTCTGCATCTCATCACCGACCGAGCGGAACTTCTGCTCCGCCGCGTGGCCGGTTGGCGTCGGGCGGGGCTTGGTGCCCGCGCCGGCACTCCCCTGGCCGAAACGACGGGAAGCCACCACCTTGGCCAACCAGATGCCGTACCCCTTGGCCTCGTCCTGGGGGACTCCCCTGGCCCGGCGCTCCTGTCGGGTGTACTCAGCGAACACGTCAAAGCGGCGAATCGGCTGTCGCGGGTGCGCAGCCTCGGCGGCGGTGGCCATCGTCACACCTCGTCGGGCAATACGGTTGCTGCTCCCGCCGCCAGCGGCGGGAGTTGCGGCATTGTCCACGACCACGGGCCAAGCTGGGCCAACGGACGCAACACTGGCAGGATGTCGGTCTGGCTGTCCAGCCGACTGCGCTGCGTTCCAGGCCTTGCGGGCCAGTCGCGCGGCGGCAGCCAGGCGCAGCGGTGCTGGCAAGGGGTCAGCAAATCCGATTCAGAGCAGATATGCGCCTGTTGGCTGCAATCGCAGCCGTACACATGGGCAGCAGTCACTGGCTGATCCCGTTGCGCCGCCAGCCACAGCGGGATCCATTCTGGCACTCGTGGAGCGCCGGACAGGTAGCCACCGGCCCCGACGCTGTCGCAGCGCCCACACGACACCCTGCCAGGACGCTGGCTGCACTCGGCTGGCAGGTGCTGTTGGCGGCGTGACCTGTCGCCCCGGCCTTGGTGGAGCACTCCGGCGGGTTGGTGCAGATGGTGCGCCCGCCGCCACGCGCTCCACCCTGGCAGGTTGATCCGCTGAGGCACGGATCGCCGTCGTCACAGGGAGCGCCATTCCCCCTGGCGGTTGGAGCCGACCAGAGCCCGGTCAGCGGCTCACAGACCCCGGGGCCATGCACGCGCGTCACGCGTATGCGTCACGCCCTGCGAAGCCACAGGCCCGGCAGACGCCGTTGGCGCACAGCGTGAGCCCCGCGCAGCATGGCGCACTGACACCTGGGAGGCTGCCCTCGGACACAGCACGCCGCCCTTCGCACAACTGGCCGGGAGGCACGCATGAAGAACACTCCCCACCCCTGAGGCCGCAGGCGTCAGGATTCTGGGCCTGGCACGAGTTCCCCTCGCAGCAGCCATTCGGGCAACTCATCGCGTCGCAGGCGCACGCTCCGCTCGCCTGGCCCAGGAAGGCCGGGTTGGCCGCGCAGTGGCCGGTCACGGCGCCGCAGACCTGGCAAGCGGAGCAGGACCCGCAGGCGCACGGGCCGCAAACCACGATGGGGCCGCAATTGTTGGCAACCTGGCCGCAACGGCCTACGCCGGTCCGGGCCGCCAGCTTCGGCTCGCAACGCAGCGTGTGCTGCTTGCCTGGCTGCTACGGCTTGTCCCGCTTGTGCTCCTTGTCGTGTCCCAGGCCGCAGTGGTGATGCACGGCCTCGGCGTCTTTCTGGTCACGGGAGTGACGCCGGAACTTCTGGCGACGCCTTGCACCCACCGGCTCGTCCCAAGGAACGCAAACACCAGCCTGCGCGCCGGCACGGCGAGGCGTTGCGCGATCCTGCGCCGCGAACTGGCGGGGTGCACGGACCGTGAGACGCAGCAAACTGACAACCGTCCGTCGTGGTCCTTCCAGAGGCAGTACCGGAGGCCTGTCCTCCAGATCACGATGCGCGCACGCTACCGAACGTTGGGTTCTCGTAGGCGCTGCCGCGCACAACACCGCCCGCCAGGGCGCGGCCAGCCGGCGCCAGGGTTCAACGCCGGAAGAAACGGCAGCGGGCCTGATCCGGACGGCCATACTTTCCGTGTCCCGAGCGAACTCGCGAGACGCGGCGAAGCGTCAACAGTGGGCCTGTACTCGCCGCGCTAGCGCACTGCCAGCAGCACCCGGTTGTCCAGCCGCTGCCAGATCACGCCCACCTCGCGGAACCCGGCGTTGCGCAAGGCGGCCTCATGGACATCGAAGATCGGGGCCGGGGTGTCGCGGTCAAAGGCCGCGAAGCGCCGCGTGCGCTCCGCCAGCAGCGGAGCGGCGGATGGCTCCTGGGCCAGCGCCGCCCACCACTCATCCCAGTCCTCGACTCCGCCGGCATCGAACGCTTCGGCGCGCTGCATCTCGGTCGTTGCCTCCGAGAGCAGACGCAGGGTTTCCTGGTGTGGTGCGAAGGCAAGCGTATCGCCATTCATGAATCCGCCGCCGTCTTCTCGCACCAATGTCGGGAGGATATTGTAAAGGCGCACCAGCGGCTCTACCTGCAACCACTGCAGGGAGGTCGTGCTCAGCACCGCGTGAAAGTTGGTTTCACCGAGCGCGTTCACCCAGCCTGGGTCGGTGAGATCCGCGGTTACCCAGCGCAGCCGGCCACCAAAATCCCCCAGCGCACCTTCGCCCATGGCCAGGAGCACGGGATCGACATCCACGGCCACGGCGCGGGCGCGCGGAAACCGCTCCAGCAGCCGCTGGCTGATCGAGCCAGGGCCGCAGGCGAGGTCCAACGCGACGAACTCCTCCGGCAGCAGCGCACCGAGCACATCGAGCATCGCCGTAAAGCGCTCTTCGCGGTCCGGCAGGTAGGCCGCCTGTTGCGTGTCGTAGCGGCGGAGCCAGCCTGGCCAATCAATGTCGGTTGGCGGTGGTAGAGCTTGCATAGAGACCTCGCCGCGTAAGGGGCAACGCACGTATTCGTGCCGACGATAGACCGGCGCGCCCAACCACGGCAACCGGCCGCAACTCTGGCAGAATGGCGCCGCACGATTCGCGTGGAAAGGGAAACGGGTGTTAAGGCTGCACTGGCTCTTCCTGATCAACGTCATCTTCGTCACGCTGGCGGCACTGCCGCTGATATTCGCCTACCCGGCCGTCTTCGGGCTCCTTGGCATCTCCTCGCTGGAGAACGGCTTCTTCGTCCAGGTCACCGGCGCTTGCCTCCTCATGGAGGGGTTTGCCAGCCTGATGGTCTGGCAGAGGCCGCTCGGCAACAGTGACCTGGTACTCAGCATCATCAGCATCAAGGTCGCGTATATCCTGGTGGTGATCGCGGCGACGCTGGGCGGTTCGCTGCCCGCGCAAGCGTTCGCCGTCGGCGCAATCATCGATGCCCTCTTCTGCATCGGGTTTGTCGCGTTTCTGCGCGCTGACCGCGCCCGACCGTAGCCGGGGCATCATTCCGGTGGCTGCCGCCATGCTGCGACTGACGCTTCCATGAAGGAGCGCCTGGCGCCCGAACGCCTGACGCCGTGGATGGCGCGCTCCGTCGCTTTCATCGCCGGTGTGCTCCTCTTCTTCCTGCTGCCGTCCTCCCTGGGCCAGATCATGAGAGCGCTGGCGGGCTGGGATCTGGCGGTTCTGGTGCTGGTGGCAGAGGGTTGGGCGATCATCATCGCGACGGACGCCGAGGAGATGCGGGAGCGCGCCACGGCCGAAGACCCCGGCAAGGCCGCCATCTTCGCCATCTCCTTCGGCGCCAGCGCCATCAGCCTCGGCCTGGCCGTCCTCGTTATTGGCGCCTCGAACCTGATCGACCATCAGGATGTCTGGCTGCGCACCGCGCTTGGCCTCGGCGCTATTCTCGGGGCCTGGCTCCTCCTGCACACTGCCTACACGCTGCACTACGCGCGCCTGTACTACGCCTCGCCCCCGACCATGGGCGGCATCAACTTCACCGAACCGCCCGACGCCTTCGACTTCGCCTACTTCGCGTTTGGCATCGGGATGACCTTCCAGGTTGCGGAGATCTTTCCCACCAACCGGGGGATGCGCCGCGCCGTACTACGCCACGAACTGATCTCGTTCGCCTACAACACCGCCATTCTCGCCCTGGTCGTCAACATCATCGCCAGTCACGTGTAGCCGTGCCCCGCGTTGACACGATTCCCCCTGCTCCGTAGACTCCCGGCCAAAGAGTTCGCATCGTCATCACGATCCAGTCCATTGCTGCGGAAACGCTGCCGCGCATCCGGATACCCTGCGCCCCGGGAGTTTTCGTGCATGGCCCAGATCCAGTCAGTAGTCCAGTCACCTATCCAGTCACAGGCCGGGACGCCGATTGCCATGTCGGTGCGGCATGTCAGCAAGCATTACAAGACCGGCAGTGGTTCCGTCCACGCGCTGGAGAATCTCTCGCTGGAAATCCCCAAGGGCGAGTTTCTTTGCATCCTGGGGCCCTCCGGCTGCGGCAAGAGCACACTGCTCTGGGGAATGTCCGGCCTGCATGACCTGACGAGCGGCGAGGTGATCCTGAACGACACGCCAGTCACTGCGCCACGCCCGGAAATCGGCATGATCTTTCAGGACGCCAACCTGCTCCCCTGGCGCAATCTCTGGCAGAACATCCAGTTCCCGTTCGAGATCAAGAAGATCGATCCCAAACCGTACGAGGAGCGCATTAACGGCCTGCTCAACGAGGTCGGGCTGGCAGGCTTCGAGCGCAAGATGCCGCGCGAGCTTTCCGGCGGTATGCAGCAGCGCGCGAGCATCGTGCGCTGTCTCTCCTATGATCCCGACGTGATCCTGATGGATGAACCCTTCGGCGCGCTGGATGCCTTCACGCGCGATGAAATGAACCTGCTCATCCAGAAGATCTGGATGGAAACCGGCAAGACCATCATCTTCGTCACGCACAACGTCTCGGAGGCGATCTTCCTGGCGGATCGCGTGGTCGTGCTTACCCCTCGCCCCGGCCGCCTGGCGCACATCTTTCCCATCGATCTGCCGCGCCCACGCACTATCGACATGACGTTTGAGCCAGACTTCATTCACGTCGTCAAGGAGATCAAGAACACGATCGAGACAGGCCGCTACACCCCGCTCCCGCGCGCATAGGCGAGCGCACACCGGGGCAGGAACCACGCAGCAGGGACAAGGCAACGATGGCGAGCGAACTGCGCGAAACCATACCGACCTTCAACCAGACCGAGCCGGAGGCCGGCGGCGACGACGTTGGGCTTACCAACTGGTCGGCCCTGAGCAACCAGAGCTTCGCCAAATCATGGGGCGAGGCCGGGCTGATTGCCCTGGTGGCAGTGTTGATCTTTGCGGGCCTGGAACTGGCCGTGCGCGTTTTCCACATCCAGAGCTACATCTTCCCGCCGCCCAGCGAGATCGTGGTGCAACTCGTGACCCGCTTCCCGGATCTCTTCTGGCCGCACATGCAGATCACGCTGATCGAACTCCTGAGCGGGTTCGCCATTGGCGCGTCCATCGGGCTCTTCCTGGCAGCGGTGATCACTCAGGTCCCGCTGATCGAAAAGATCATTACCCCCTACATCCTGCTCCTGGTCACCACCCCCATGATTGCGCTGGTGCCGCTGCTGATCCTGATTTACGGTTTCACACTGACGCCGCGCATCATTGCAGTCGCCCTGGCAGTCGGCCCGATGGTGATGATCAACTCTGCCACCGGCTTCCGCCGTACGGACCTGGCCAAGATCGCGCTGGCGCGCTCCTACGGGGCGTCGACCTTCCAGATCTTCACCAAGATCCGCTTCCCGCTTGCGCTGCCCATGATCATTGTCGGCCTTATGGTCGGCGCCATCTTCGGCATGCTCACCGCCGTGGGCGCGGAGATGGTCGGCGGCAAGAACGGCCTCGGGAACCAGTTGATGTTCTGGTCCTCCATGGTCAAGATGACCAACTTCTACGCCATCATCCTGCTGCTCGCCCTGATGGGCGTCAGCATCTATGTCATCTTCTACTGGGTCGGCAAGAAGTGGGCGGGCTGGCAAGCCTGACGACAACCCGCGCCGTCTGAAAGGAGCCGCCAAGCGCACGAACCCGCTGTCCGCGATCAATCCGTCACAACGCCGGGCGCAACGGAGCGCCGAACACAGGGAGGTTGGAACGCGATGTCCCAGTTCGATGCGTTGATCGAGCAGTTCACCGCCGGCCGCATCTCGCGGCGCGGACTTGTCAGGGGCGCCGCGGCCCTCGGCATCGGCGGCGTGGCGCTGCAGGCGCTGGAGCGAAGTCACGTTGTCTCCGCGCAGCCGGCGGACAATTCCGTGCGCTGGGTCTCTCCGCGCGGCACGATTGATGTGCTGGATGACTACGCCTACCACGTTGCTCTCAAGTTGGGCTACTTCGGCGATATCCAGACCACGCTGGAGCCGGGCCCCATTGAGGCAACCGCTGGCACCAAGGCCGTGGATACGGGGCAGTCCGATGTCGCCTACCCGTCGCCGGGCGTGTACTCCCTCATGATCGAACAGGGCTCTCCGCTGGTCTCCGTCTTCCAGATGGGCGCCTACGACGTCTTCGACTTTGCGTTCCCGAAGGGGAAGGCCCTGGCCAGCGTCAAGGATCTCGAAGGCAAGACCGTCGCGCTGGGTTCTGCCGGCTGGCAGGGCATTTGCAACCCGGAAGTCGCCCAGGCGGGCGGCGATCCCTCTGCCGTCCAGTACGTGGACGCCGGGCCGCAATGGGGCCAGACGCTGGCCCAGGGACAAGCTGATTCGGCCCTAAGCTGGGCTGGTTTGCGCGCTCAGTGGGCTGCCATTGGCCTCGATTTCGACTACATCCTGGGCAAGGACTGGTCCAAATTCCCGGCCAACTCGTTCGTCATCCGCCGCTCTGATCTTGAGGACGAAGCTCTGGCAGATATCTACACCCGCTATTTCCGCGCCTGGGCGCAGGGCCTGGAGTTCGGCTGGTATAACCCCGTTGCCGCCACGCAAATCACCTTCGAGGCGCTGCCGGCGCTGAACGAGGTCTTTGAAGACAAGCAGATCGCGGTCGAATCCATGTGGCAGTTGGCCGAGGTCTTCCGTGGCGACTGGGCGACCCGCGAGGGTTGGGGCTGGCACTCGGATGCCGACTGGGACCTCTTCCTGAAGACGGCGTTCGACATCGGCCAACTCACGAAAGAACTGACCGCCGCCGATGTGTTGACCAACGACTGGATCGCCGGCGTCAACGACTTCGACCATGAAGCCGTCCAGGCTGCCGCCACCGGCTACGAATTGAGCGCCGACTTCGCTTCGCTCACGCAGCCGGAAGGCGCCGGCTCGTAGGAGACGAAGCCCTCACCCCAACCCCTCTCCCGGTGCGCGGGAGAGGGGAGCCGGCCGGCAAACGGTGCGCTGATGTCTGCCCGCGCTCAACCGTGTCAGCCTGAGCTTGTCAAACGATCTCGGCCAGTATGTTCGCCGCCGCAAGCCCCGCTCCCGCGCACCGGGAGCGGGTTGCGGTAAGGGGTTTTTCCGATGTCCACCACCAGGCCCGGTCAGCGTACCTTCCACCACGTCGGCCTGCGCTCCGTGGAGCCGCAGCCGGGCGAGAACTTCGTGGCAGCTACCCGCGTCTGGGTGACCGACCCGAACGCACACCCGCAGCGCATCGAGTACTTGCGCTACGAGCCGGACAGCTACCTCGATGACCGCTTCAAGGACACGCCACACGTGGCCTGGGTCGTAGACGACATCGAGCCGTGGATTGCCGGCAAGGAGATTGCCATCGCGCCCTTCGAAGTCGGTGAACCGCCCTTCACCCGCGTGGCGTTTGTCTGGGAAGACGGCATGATCAGCGAGTACATGGCGTTCCTGCCAGGCGCTGTCTGGTTCGCCGCCGATGACGCCGGGACGCAGCGGGCGGCCGGCGCCGACCGCCAGTAGTCGCGCACCCGATGTCGTCCCGAGCGAAGAGGATCTCGTCCTGGCGCAACTCGCCGCACAACCGTGTCGTCCCGAGCGAAATTGAGGGACGTCGTCTCGGGGCCACATCTGCTGTGAGAAGATCACCGCAACACCCGTCGACCTGGGAGAAACAGAAAGGACTCACCACCAATCATGGCCGACCGCCTTGCCGCCTCGACCAACTCGTACCACACGTACACGCTGGAAGAAGCCCTGGCCGGCATCGCCGCCGCCGGTTTCACCTCCGTAGAACTGACCAGCGTGCCCGGCTGGACCGAGCACGTCCTGCGAGACTCCACCGACGAGGACCTTGCTGAGGTGCAGCGCCTGCTGGACACCTACGGCCTGACTGCCGTCAGCCTCTCCGGGCACTCTGATCTGGTGAGCGACGCCGGTATCGCCGAGTTCCGCAAGGCAATCAACCTGGCGCGCAAGCTGGGCATCAACAAGATCACCACGTCCACCGGTGGCCACGATGCCTCTTCCGCCGGCAGCCTGGAAGACCAGCGAACGGCGTTCCTGAAGAACATCGGCCCGCTCGTGGATGAAGCAGCAGCGCACGGCATCTCCATTTGCCTGGAGACCCACGGTGGCCTGCTTGCCACCGGCGAAATCTCGAAGAAGCTGGTGCAGGATATCGGGCGGGAGAATGTCGGCATCAACTACGATCCCGGCAATGTCATCTTCTACGGCGGCGTCCGACCGGAAGGCGATCTCCCCGGCTCAGTCGATGCTGTCACGCACATGCACGTCAAGGATTCGATTGGCGGCCCCGGCGTCTGGAACTTTCCCCAGGTGGGAACCGGTGAAGTGGATTTTCCTGCCCTCTTCGAGACGCTGAACGCCGCTGGCTTCGATGGCCCGTGCTCGGTCGAAGTGGAGTTCCAGGGCGAGCCGTGGCCCTCGCTGGACGACGTCAACCGCGCCATCGCCGCCTCCTACACGTATGTGCGGCCGTTCGTCCCAAAGGAGGGGTAACCGGCAAAGCCGCCCGGCTCAGGAAGTCAACAAGGCGTGAGGAGGCGTCCACCCTCATGTGTCATCCTGAGCTTGTCGAAGGATCTCGTCTCTCGATTGCGTCCAGCCTGGCTAGCTCGAGCTGCCCAACCTCGCGTGTCATCCTGTGCGAAGTCGAAGGATCTCGTTTGCCGACAATGGTTTCGAGGACCACCGGGAAGGTTGCGGCACTCACGAGCCTTCGCGACCCGGAGCAAGATCCTTCGACTTCGCTCAGGATGACACGCGTGAGTGGCGGCGGGACCAAACAGACGGACAGCGAGGAACAGAGCTCCTGACGGGGATACGCATCATCCTTTCAAATGGCGCCTGTTCCCCGGTGCTGATACCAGGAAACGACGTTCAGGAACATCACGACAGGAGACACAACAATGGTGCGCGTCGCAGTACTGGGCGCGGGATTCATGGGTGGCGTCCACAGCAAGGCGTACGCCACCTTGCCAGACGCCGACATTGCGGTGATCTACTCACCGTCGCCAGATCGCGGCCAGCCCCTGGCCGAAGAACTCGGCGTACCCTGGAGCGACAACCTGGACGCCATCCTGGCCGACCCCGGCGTCGACGCCGTCGATATCTGCCTGCCCACACCGCAGCACCGCCCCGTCACCGAAGCGGCCATCGCCGCCGGCAAGCATGTTCTCCTGGAAAAGCCTATCGCCATGACCCTGGCGGATGCCCAGGCGCTCGTCACGCTGGCGGACGACAGTGACCGCACCGTGATGATGGCCCACGTGCTCCGCTTCTGGCCGGAGTACGTCGAGATCGCGCGGCAGGCGCACGCCGGTGACCTGGGGCGGCTGCGTTCTGGCTTCGCCTCTCGCCGTCAGCCCTTTCCGGCCTGGTCGAAGCTCTTCAGCCGCTCCGACCTCACCGGCGGCGCGGTGATCGACATGATGATCCACGACTTTGACGCCCTGAACTGGGTTTTCGGGACGCCGGTCGCGGTCACTGCGCGCGGCGAGCAGAACGAGCGCTCCGGCGGCGGCTTCGACCAGGTGCAGGTGCTGATCGACTACCCGAACGGCACTTCCGCCCTGGTGGATGGCGGCATGACCATGCCGGAGTCGTACCCCTTTTCCTCCCGCCTCGAAGTGCTCGGCGAGGATGCCGCCGTGGAGTACACCTTCCGCGCCGGCGGCCGCAGCGTGGAGATGGGCAGCGGCGTCAACGAACTCGTGCTCTACCCTAACGCCGGCGACCCCGCTATCCTCGAACTCGCCCAGGCTGATCCCTACGCCAACGAGTGCGCCGCCTTCCTCGACGCCATCCGCACCGGCTCCAGCCCCGACCGCGCCACCCCGCACGATGGGTTGGTAGCGCTCGCAACTGCACTTGCAGCGCGACAGTCGCTGGAACAAGGAGGAGAGCGGGTGGAGGTTCAGCTTTAGCTCACCTGCCCTTCGCCCCGCAAACCTGCGCGGGGCGAAGGGCAGGCATGGTTCGGGCGCCTCAGTTCGAGGTTGCGCCCATCCGCTCAAGTCGTCCTGGGGCGAAGTCGCAGCATCTCGTTCCGTAAGAGTCCGGCTGCGAAGCAACGCCCACCTTCCCCAGGCATCCTGGGTCCGGGAGCGAAGGAGCCTGTTCGCCCTGGTTCCTACCCACCCGGCCATCTCCTGCCATCCGGAGGGATCTGCGCCGCGCCCCTCGCGGTGGGGAACGAGGTCTTTCGACGTTGCTCAGGACGTCATCTGGAGTTGCGCGGTCACAATGGCCCTCAGAAAGAACGCCCCTCTCCCGCGCATCGGGAGAGGGGTTACAGCGTAGTGCAAGAGACCTGACCTCTCAGGCAAGAGCCCGTGTCATAAGGGGTTCCCGGCGACCCAACTTCTCTGCCCACCGCTGCAGGCTGAGGGTTTCTCGGTCAGGCGCAGGGTTCTCCCCGCTACCGGAACTCCGGCATCATGTCCCCGTGCGCCGCGAGAAGCTCATCGACCAGGCTCACGATCTGCTGCGGATCGAGCTCGGCGGCCGTGTGCGGGTCGAGCATGGCAGCCTGGTAAACGTGGTCGCGGCGACCGGTAAGGGCGGCTTCCACGGTCAGTTCCTGCACGCCCACGTTCGTGCGCATCAGCGCCGCCAGTTGCGGCGGCAGCGCCCCGACCATCGTCGGCTGCACCCCGTTCGCGTCGATCAGGCAGGGCACTTCCACACAGCACTCCAGGGGCAGATTGCTGATGGCGCCGGTGTTGTTGACGTTGCCGTTGATCACGCGCGGCTGGTTGGTCTCCATGCTGTGGATAATCAACGTGCCGTACTCGCCGGAGTGGCCGTCCTCCTCGGCCGCGTGTTCCGCCAGCGCTTCGGCGCGCAGCCTTGCGCCAAGAGCCGGGTCTTCCTTGTCGACCATGGCAAGGCGGCGCTCGGTCATGCCGTGCAGCACGCCGCGCTGCGCCTCATAGTAGGTGGTCAGCGCGTCTGGTTCCGATGACAGCAGCGCCGAGCGGAACTCGCCCCACTCGGCGATCTGGTCCTCACAGCGGGCGGGGTACTCATCGAGCGGGATGTTGTATTTCTGGATCAGGTCGTCGCGGTTCTGCTTGATGAACCAGGGCACGTATTCCGAAAAGTGCTCGCTCGATTCCGTCACGAAGTAGCCGAAGGTGCGGAACAACTCGAAGCGCGTGCGTTCCCAGGCCGGTTCCGTGTGCGCGTCAGCAACCTCGCGCAGCAGCGGGTAGAGGTCCTCGCCGTCGCGCCGCTGGAACTTCAGGAAGAAGGCGACGTGGTTGATGCCGGCGCAGAGGTACTCCACCTCGTCGTACGGCACGCCGATCCAGTGCGCCATGTCCTGCGAGGTGCCCTGCACACTGTGGCAGAGACCAACCGTGCGAATGCTGGTGGCGCGGTTCATTGCCCTGCAGAGCATCGCCATCGGGTTTGAGTAGTTCAGGAAGAGGGCGTCCGGACACAACTCTTCCATGGTGCGCCCCATCTCCAGCATCGGCGGAATGGTGCGCAGCGCGCGCATGATGCCGCCGATCCCCAGCGTGTCCCCGATGGTCTGGCGCAAGCCGTACTTCTTCGGAATCTCGAAGTCGATCACCGTCGAAGGCCGGTAACCGCCGACCTGGATCATATTGATGGCGTAATCTGCGCCGTCCAGCGCTCGCCGCAGGTCAGTCGTCGCCTCAATCTTTGGCATGCTGCCCGTCTGTTGGGCCAGCAGGTGCGCGATCCCCTCGGTGTCGGCCAGCCGCACGGGGTCGATATCCATCAGCGAGATGGTGGAATCACGCAGTTCCGGGAAGGTGAACAGGTCCTGCAAGAGATTCCGGGCGAAGACGGAGCTGCCCGCCCCGAGGAACACGATCTTGGGTTGCGCCACGTTGGGTTACTCCGATCCACAAAAACTCACTTGCGACCAATCTGGTTCGCGATGGTACGCCGCCGCCAGCGCAGTCCGCTCACGGCCTCTCGGCGGCAACCGGGGCAGCAAACTGCGGGAGAAAGCGCGCGTGCGCGGCCAGTGCGTCGTCGAGCATGGCGGCCGCAGCCTCGACCGCCGGCACGAGCGGATCGGCCAGCAACGCTTGCAGGGCCAGTTGCCGGTCTCCGGTCAGGGCCGCATCCACCGTCATTTCCTGCTGCCGGGAGCGCGCGCCGAGCATGTTGGCGATCCCTTCCGGCATGGCGCCAATCGCCACGCCATGCACGCCGCGTCCGTCGATCAGGCCCGGCGCCTCGACCACCGCCTCTCGGGGCAGGTTGGCAATGAGTCCGTCATTGCGAACATTAACCGCCAGCTCCAGGAGGGGCTGACCGGTGGCAATGGCCTCCATGATGGCAACCACGCGCTCTCCCTCCCGCGCCTCGTCGAACAGGGCGCGGTCCAGATCGGCGCGGCCCTCGGCCTGGGCAGCGATACGGTCCCAACGATAATCACGCGAGGCCAGGATGCGGTTGGTCATGTCCAGCCCGGCCTGCGTGCCGTACGCCAGCCCGTTCTCCGACTGCCGCAGGAAGAAGGGGAAGAACTCGGCCACATGGCGGTCACCCGGGGACGGGTAGTAGCCGTAGATCTCCATCAACCGGGCGCTGACTTCCTGGAACCCCTCGTAGGGATCGCTGTCGGCCGAGAGCGTGGGTGGCGATGCTAACCAGCCGCGTTGCAACTCGCGAAACGCCGGATAGAGGTCCCGGCCTCCGTGTCGTATGTCGAGCACCCAGGCCAGGTGGTTCAGGCCGGCCACAGTCACGCTCAGTTCGTGGTGGGGCACGTCCAGCGCATGCGCGATGGCCTCGCGCGTGTGCAGCACCCCGTGGCACAGGCCTGCGGCCTTGATCGAACTGGTCTTGTGCACTGCGCGCACGAGTACTGACAGCGGGTTGGTGTAGTTGAAGAGCCAGGCATCGGGGCAGAGCTCTTCCATGTCCCGGGCAATCGCCACCAGTTCCGGCACATGCCGCAGCGCCCGGAAGACTCCGCCCGGCCCAACGCTGTCGCCGACGGTCTGCCAGACGCCGTGCGCCTCCGGGATGCGCACATCCTGCTCCCAGGCGCGCGCGCCGCCCACGGCGATAGTCACGGTCACGAAGTCGGCCCCGGCCAGGACATCTCGCCGGTCACTGGCAAACTCAACACGCAGCCCAACGCCTCGATCCCTCGCCACCCGCTCGGCGTAACGAGCCATGGTCGCGGCGGCGTCCGGATTGATGTCCACCAGGGCGACCGTGGCGTCCGCAAAGTGGTGCGAAGCGGTCAGGTCAGCGATCAGGCCGGGCGTAAAGACCGTGCTCCCGGCGCCGATGATGACGATTTTCACAAAGCCCCTTCCTGGCGGACCGGCCATCCTGATCCGCGCCAACCATGGTCACGAGATGCCTTGCCTGCCAGGTCAGCAGGCAGCCGTCTCAGACGGTTCCATCACCCGGGAAACGACCCTCATTGATCGCGCCGAGCCGGGCCGGATTGTACGTGTAAATGATGGTCCGTCGCGGCTTCGTGCTGCGATTCAGGTCCGAGTAGTGCAGCAGGTACGGATCGAAATAGATCATCCCCCCCGCCGGCAGTGGGACTGGCACGACCTTCTCCTGATCCACGCAGGCTGGGTCGATCTCGAAGTTGCTGCCCGGTTTGAACGGGCAGATCGGCTTGCCCAGGTGACTGCCCGGCACGACCTGCAGGCACCCCATCGTCTCGTCCGCATCGTCCAGGTAGATGAAGCAGGTGATCAGTTCGTCCGTGTGCGCCCGCCAACAGCAGGCCCAGTCCTGGTGCCAGGGATAGGCGGAACCACCCGGCAGCTTCAGGTTGAGCTTGTCCTCGAAGAGGGCCACGTCATCCTGGAAGATCTGCCGCAACGGATCGACGATTCCGGGGTGCTGGGCATAGCGGGCAAAAGCCGGGCTGAGATCGGACACCGGCTCCAGCTTGCGGATGACCCGGTCCATGCCCCGCTGGTCGTCAGTCGCCAGATAGTCTCTCTCCCACTGGATGCGCTTTGCGTAGCGCTGCGGGTCACTGGCGCAGAGCGCCAGCACGCGGTCTGACTCCTCGCGCAGAATGGCGAGTTCCTCGGAGGTCAAGACGGATGGCGCGGTGAGATAGCCATCGCGCGCGTATTGTTCGATGTCGATTTCAGAAAGGGTCTGCACGGCCGTTCCTCCACGTCTGGTTCCCTGGGTCCCGGCGCACCTCGCGCCGCGCTATCGCATGCCAGCCAGAACCAATGCCTTGACGATGTGCCGCTGGAAGATCAGGAAAACAATCAGGACCGGCACGACGGCCATCGCAGCGGCTGCCATGATCAGGTCGTAGCGGGTGGACTGGACCGAGCTGAAGAACGTCAGGGCCAGCGGGATCGTGCTCTTGTCGAGATCGTTGATGGCCACCAGCGGCCAGAGATAATCATTCCACGAGGCGAGGAACGTAAAGACTCCGAGCGCGGCCAGCGCGGGCCGCAGCAGCGGCAGCACGATGCGCCCGAAAATAGCCCACTCGCCGGCCCCGTCCAACCTGGCCGCCTCGATGAGGTCGCGTGGAATCCCGGCGGCAAACTGGCGGATCAGAAAGATGCCGAAGGCGCTGACCGTCCCGGGGAGGATCAGCGCCCAGAGGGAGTTCAACACACCGAGCTTGTTCGCGATGATGTAGTTCGGAATCAGCAGCACCGGGAACGGAATCATCAGGGTGGCCAGCACGAGGACAAAGAGCGGCTGCTTCAGTGGAAAGTCGAACTTGGCGAAAATGTAGCCCGCAACCGCGCTGGTAAAGACGGCGAACGCCGTCACCGCGATCGCCACCACCAGGCTGTTCCGGTACCACAGGAAATAGGGCGCCTCGGAGAGCACCCGGCGAAAGTTGTCAAGCGTTGGCGCCTCCGGCAGGAAGGTTGGGGGAGTCCGCATGATCTCCGCCATCGGCTTGAACGCGCTGAGGACCATAATCACCAGAGGCATCACGAAGATGATCGTGATGACGGTGAAGACGGCGATCAGGACATACTCGCCCAGGCGCACGCGCCCCCGGTGAGACCTGCGGTCATCCAGCGCGTCGTCCATCGTCAATACTCCCAGCGTGAACGCAGTAGCCGAAACTGGATCAGCGTGATAATCAGGATGATGGCCATCAGGACCACCGAGATGGCCGAGGCATACCCCAACTGCATGTTGGAGAACGCCTTGGTGTAGATGTAGAGCACCAGGGTCGTGGTGGAATTGATGGGGCCGCCAGCGGTATTGGGCATGACCTGCACATAGGTGAACTGCTGCAGGTAGGAGATCATGGTCAGCACCGAGACAAAGAGCAGGGTGCGGCTCAGCAGCGGGATGGTGACATCCCTGAATCTCGGCCAGGCCCCGGCGCCGTCGACCTTGGCGGCATCGTAGAAGTCATCCGGGATCGTCTGCAAGCCTGCCAGCAGGATGAGAATGTTGTAGCCCAGATCCTGCCACACGGCGGTAATGAGCACCGCCCACAGCGCCGTGGACGGGTCGTTCAGCCAGGAAGGCTGCGGCAGGCCGAAGGCAGCCAGCACTCCGTTCAACGCCCCGGTCTGCGGCTCGTAGACGAAGCGCCAGATCAGGGAAACGGCCACTGCCGAGGCCACGGTCGGGAGAAAGAAGGCCGAGCGGAAGACCGCCCGCAAGCGGGTGACCTGGTTGAGGCCCATCGCAATCGGCAGGGCGATCAACAGATTCAGCGGCACCGCAACCAGCGCGTACTTCAGCGTCACCGTGAGCGCATTGACGAACAGGGCGTCGTTGGTGAACGCGTACTGGAAGTTGCGCAACCCGATGTACGGAGCGACGGGCGCCAACTGGTTGTACTTGTGCAGGCTGAGCCACAGCACAATGCCAACCGGCAGGACCGCGAAGATTCCGAACAGCACCAGAATAGGGATGAGGCCAGTCGCGACAAAGGTCATCTGGCTGGCGTAGCCGGGCGGTCTCGGGCGGCGCGCCGCTCGGGACCGAACTGGTAGGCGAGCCGACGTTTCGGCCATAGGTCCTACTCGTTTCTCTGTTGCAGTGAACGGGAAACGCGAGCGGAAACGGGGCGACTCCGCCCTGCCCACCCCGCTACGGACCGGCGATCTCGTCAATCATCTGGTTGATCTGCTGCTCGGCCTGCAACAACGCAGCCGGGGCGTCCATCTGCCCCAGGGCAACCGCGCTGAATGCGTCGTGGATTGACTGGAAGAAGCGGTCACGATCCTGCACAGGCCCAATCCACTGGCCGTACGGCAGGACATTGAACGAAGCCTGGAACAGCGGTGCGGATTCCAGGATAGTGGGGTCGTCCAGCAGTGCCTTCACCGCCGGGATGGTGTACGTCGCAATGTTCCAGTCGCGCAGGTTGTCCGGTTGGGCCATGAAGTCGATAAACTTCCAGGCAGCCTCCTTGTTCTCGGCCGGAGCATTGGCGTTTACCACCTCGCCCCAGCCGGATTCGGCCGCAAAGCGATACTCATCCCCCGCAAACGTCGGCATGTTGACGTAGTTGAAGTCCAGGTCCGGATAGTCGGTGTGACCGACCGCAATCGCCCACGGGCCGACCATGCACATTGCGCCCTTGCCCTGGAAGAAGACCACGTAGCGGTCCGGGTTCGGGATGGAGGTCTCATCGTCCACGTGGTACTTCGTGACGATATCCGTTTCGGCCTGCCAGGCCTTTGCGGCCGCCTCGGTCTGAAAATTGACGTGGACGCCATCGTCCGCCCAGTAAGTGCCGCCCTGCTGCAGGATCATGGCCAGGAAGAGGAAGGTGATCGCGTCGTTGCCGGTCATGAGGAACCCGGCCTGCGTGATCCGATCCTGGTCATCGTACTTCGTGGCCTTGACTGCGTTCTCCATCAAGGCGTCCCAGGTCGCAGGCTCCCCGGTCACTCCCGCCTCTTCGAGCAGCGCCGGGTTGACCAGCATTGAGCCGTTTTCGAGGTTGTACTCCTTGGGCATGCCGAAGTACTGGCCATTCAGTCCGTACGCGCCGATCGCGGCCTCGAAGAAGCGATCCGCCATGCCCTCGGAGAGGTTCGCTGGCACCGGATCGAGCAAGCCGAAGCCCGCGTACTGTGTGACCCAGGTGCCGAACATCTGCTGGATATCCGCGACGGTGCCGGAGTTGTAGCCAGCCTGCAGTTTGCTGATGAAGATGTCGTACGGGAAATACTGGTACGTAATGTTGATGTCGGGGTTTTCCGCCTGGAAGCGGTCAATCATCTCAAGGTTTGCCGCCACGAAGGCGGGGTTATTGTGAGACCACCAGCTCACGTTGAGTTTCCCCTCAACCGCCTCGCGGGCCGTCACCTCCTCGGGCTCAGGCTCTGGCGTCGCATCCTGCGCGAAGGCCGGGCCGCGCCGCTGCAGCGCCAGGCCGGCCGCAACGGCCGCCGTTCCCTTCAGGAGTTCCCGCCGGGCAAACATGTTCTGCTGGTTCATCCGCTGCCTCCCAGTGACTGACTGCGATTGGCCGTCGCCCAATCGTCATTGATTGCACGCCTTCGATCCCGGGATCCTCCTCCAGACCGTGCGGAAGACGCCCGCACCCGGTACACACATGGATTCGGACAATGCGAACCTACTTTACCCGTTCGGCAGGAATCGCGCTGACACTTCGCGCCACTCCGGCGGTGGCCCAGGCAACGGTGTCGCATCCCCCAATGGATGGAGTGCGTGCAGAAAGAGCGCCAGGGAACGCAGGCGCAGTTGCACCGTTCGCTCGCTGTCCCCGACAGCAACCGCCGCCAGTTGCTCGAAGATCATGGTCAGGTCGCCGGTCGTGATGTCAGGCCGTAGCGCGCCCGCCGCCTGCGTGCGTGCGAGCAGCGCAGCTGTCAACTCTGCAGCCCGGTTGGAATCGCGCCACAGGTCTTCCGTCGGCGCGAACCGGCCAGCCAGGTGCAGCGTGAGGGAGTGCGTATCGGCGATGACCGCGTCCCGCATGAAGGTCGCAAACGCAGCGCCAGGGTCCTGCGTGTCCGCCAGCGCAGCCTCCACCAACGCGATGTAGCGTGTGAGCCCCTCCCGGCTCAGCTGTCGCAGCATCTCTTCTTTGCTGCCGTACCGCCGGTAAAGCGCGCCGATGCCGACGCCGGCGCGGACCGCAACGGCCGCTATCGGTGCATCCGCGTCGTTGATGAACACCTCTCGGGCAGCCTGCAGAATCCGCGCGTCATTGCGCGCCGCCTCGCGCTGCCGGCCTGGCAATGCAGGAGCGTTTTCGTCGTTCATTCCGCCAGCATACTCCCGGAACGGATCACTCCGTTCTGGTATAATGGAACGGAAGCGTTCGTTCCGTTAGAACGCAGTTTATCGGCAGAACCAAGGAGAAGTCCACCCTGGAAACTCCACCGTGTCTCGAACCCCCGCACGTTTCGCGCCGGGCCCTGCTGGCACAAACCGGGGCCCTGACACTCGGCGCGCTAGTCCCCCCGCCATTTCTGGATGATATCGTCACCACGGAGAATGCCTTGATGACCACCGGCGCCGCCATCACGCCCTTCACGATCGACATTCCGCAGGCAGACCTCGAGGACCTGCGAGATCGCCTGAACTCCACGCGCTGGCCGGTGCAACTCGCGGGAGCCAGTTGGGAGCGCGGGGCGCCGCGTGAGTATATGGAAGATCTGGCGGCCACCTGGGCCAATGATTTCGACTGGCGCGCTCAGGAGGCCCACCTCAATACCTTCCCGCAGTTCACCACCGAAATCGATGGGCAGACGTTTCACTTCGTCCATGTGAAGTCGCCGCACCCGAACGCGCTGCCGTTGCTCCTGATCCACGGCTGGCCCGGCTCCTTCATCGAGTTTCTGGGCATGGTTGGCCCGCTCACCGACCCGCCGGCCCACGGCGGCGATGCCGCCGATGCCTTCGACGTCGTGATCCCCTCGTTGCCCGGCTTCGGCTTTTCCAGCCCACTGGTCGAGACCGGCTGGAACGGCGAGCGCGTCTCCCGCGCCTTTGCCGAACTAATGGCCCGCCTCGGCTACGAGCGCTACGGCGTGCAGGGCGGGGACCTTGGCGCCTTTGTGGGGCCTGTGCTTGGCAACCTGGATGCCGCGCACGTCGTTGGCGTCCACGTCAACGCCCTGGTCACCTTTCCCAGCGGTGATCCCGCCGAGATGGAAGGCCTGACCGAGCGCGAGCAGGAACGCATGCAGCGATTTGAGCACTTCAGCCAGGAAATGAGCGGCTACATGCAGCAGCAAAGCAGTCGCCCGCAAACGCTGGCCTACGGACTGGCGGATTCACCCGCCGGCCAACTTGCCTGGATCGCCGAGAAGTTCAAGGAGTGGACTGACCCCGACGCTGGCTCGCCTGAGGGTGCAGTGGGGCTCAATGAACTGCTCACGAACATCAGCATCTACTGGTTCACCAACACGGCCGGTACGTCCGCCAACTACTACTACGAGACCTGGCATGACCCCGGCGCCTACGCCGGGCAATTCCGCTCGGAGACGCCACTCGGCGTCGCTGTTTCCCTGTCTCAGGACGTCGCCATTCGCCGCTTCGCGGAACGCGACTTCAACGTCGTCCACTGGAGCGAATTCGAGGAAGGCGGCCACTTCGCGGCGCTGGAGAACCCCGAGTTTCTTACCGGGGATGTCCGCGCGTTCTTCCGCACCCTGCGCTAGGCGAAACTCCCGCGATGTTGGTCGCCCTGGTCCTGTCGAAAACCGGCGGCTGGCGCGACCATGTCGTGGGAGTGCCGAGCGTGTCGTGCACAGCCGGGGGCTTCCTGGCCATAACGATGCGTTACCATCGGCCCCCGTGAGGAGTGCTGGCGGAGCCGTTCTGTACGGGCGGCCCCGCCAGCCAGACCAACCCCGGTCCACGGAGGAGATGACGATGTCCGCGATTACTCGACGTACCTTCATCAGGGGCGCCAGCGCCGCCGCCGCCTCGGCCCTCCTGGTGGACCGTCCCATCAGCGCGCAGCAGGCCACGCCGATGGCGTCACCCGTGGCCATGGTGCGCGATTGGGCCAGCGAACACTGGGTCGGATCCTGGGCAACGGCGCCCGCCATGCCCTGGCCAGCGATGGAAGGTTTTCCTGACTCTACCATCGCGCTGGACAACCAGACCCTGCGCCAGATTGTGCGCCTGACGCTGGGCGGCGATCAGATCCGCGTCCGCCTCTCCAATGCCTACGGCGATGCGCCGCTCGCCATTGGCAATGCCCAGGTTGCCCGGCGCGACAGTGCATCGTCCACGGTGATAGATTCCACCGTCCCCATCACCTTCGCGGGCAACGCCAGCGTCATCATTCAACCGGGCACGATGGTCCTGAGCGATCCCATTCCGCTGGCGGTGCAGCCGCTGCAGGAACTGGCCGTCAGCCTCTACTTCCCGGACCACCTGGAGGCAACGACTGTCCACGGCTCCGCGCTGCAAACGAACTACATCTCGGAGCCGGGCGATCATGCCGCCGCCCGCGAGCTTCCGGTCTCCGGCACAACAGAGAGTTCGGCCTTCCTGACCGGCATCGATGTCGCGACTTCCCCCGAGAGCAGCGCCATCGTGACCCTGGGCGACTCGATTACGGATGGCTTCGGCTCGACCACCGGCGCCTACGGGACCTGGCCAGATGCCCTGGCCAACCGGCTGGTGGTGGCGGGCCTGCCGCGTTCGGTGCTGAACGAGGGGATCGGCGGGAATCGCTTGCTCGCGGATCCGCCGGCCGACTTCGGTTTGGCCATGGGTGAGAGCGCGCTGGCCCGTTTCGACCGCGACGTCCCTGGTCAGGCTGGCGTGCAGTACCTGATCCTCTTCATGGGGATCAACGATATCGGCATGGGTACGTTCGACCCGAGTCAGGTGCGCTCCGCTGCTGATCTGATCGCTGGCCTTAACCAGATCATCGAACGTGCACATGAGCACGGCATCACGGTTATCGGCGGCACGATAACGCCCTACGAGGGTGCGGCTTACTACTCCGCAGCAGGTGAAGCCACCCGGCAGCAGGTCAACGCCTGGATCCGCGAAAGCGGCGCATTTGACCATGTTGTTGACTTCGACGCTGCAGTCCGCGACCCCGCCCAGCCAGCCCGCATCCTGACGGAGTTTGACTCTGGCGATGCCCTGCACATCAACGACGCGGGCTACATCGCGATGGCCGAAGCGGTCAACATTGATTGGTTCGCGCACTAGGAGCGCGCGGCAACAGGCTCACGGCATTCGCCGGGTTGTGGATCGCGTGGGCCATCCGGTGGTCGTACCGGGCCAGCACCAGCGCGTGGAGCTCCGCCTGCACCATCCGCCGCGTCCACGCCTGGGCGGCGGATGGTGCAGGCGGAGCAGCCGGTGAGGCGATGCGCTCGTAGCTGACCTCGTAGGCCAGGGCGGCGATGACCTGCGCGAAGATGACCCGGCCCGGAATGCAACAGCAGTAACCGCCGAGCGGATGCGTGGGATCCACCTCGGGGTGGACCGGCAGGAGCGCCGCAAATTGCGCCCACCGGGGCTCGGTCAGCGACTCCGTCAGGGCGGGCACAGGAACCTCCGAGGATCACGGTGGGCATCAGCACCCCCATGATCGCCGGAGCCGCGTCCGCCCGCTCGCCCGTCGTCAGTTCGCCCCAGTCCGTGCCCTGTTGCCGGTCGCCCCTAGTAAAAGAACCGTTCCTTCTCTTCGTTCTCCACGTATTCTTCGCGCGCCTCACGCACGGAAGCCACGGCGGAGACCTCGGCCACCGGCACGTCCCACCACGATTCAAACCCGGGCACGCGCGCGTGCTTCTGGACCGGAACGTGGATCACTGTCGTGGTCGTCTCCTGCTTTGCCCGCTCCAGGGCCTCGCGCAACTCGGCTTCGGACTCGGCGCGCATGGCGACCGCGCCCAGGCTGGCCGCGTTGGCCGCGAAGTCAATGGGGATGTATGGGCCGTCCAGGATGCCGGTCCTGGGATCACGGTAGCGCAGTTCGTTACCGTATGAGGGTGAGCCCGTCGACATCTGCAGGTTGCGGATGCACTGGTAGCCGCTGTTGTCGACCACCACGACGATGATCTTTTGCCTCTCTTCCAGGGAAGTACGATCTCCGTGTGCAACATCAGGTAGAGCCGTCGCCCACATCCACAAAGACCTCGCGGGAGGGATCGGCCATCTTTTACGCCGAGACCGCCGGCAATCATAACCCATGCAGGAGAAGCCGTACTCCAGGTGATAGCCCTTGGGGTCCGCCGAGGCAAGCTTCAGCAGATCGCCGGGCATCCCGCCAGCAGCGCAGACCACCACATCGCGCGGTCCACTGGCCTCATTCACGATGCCAATCACGTTCGCCTGCGTCAGGTTCTCCGGCGTCTCCACGGCGCGGATACTATCCACTGCCGCGTCCCACTCCGCCTTCAGCGATTCCACACGGTCGCCATAGTCGGCCGAGGCGCGCGCCTTCGCCGCCACCGCGCCTTCGCGCAGGGCATCCAGCGTGGCGCGGGCATCCCCCACCAGCGGCAGCGCGCCAAACTTGAAGGCATCGCGCGAGGCAACGTTGATGGAGACGAACTCGACATCCGGATTCTGGAACTGCGTGTGCGACGCCGTCGTAAAGTCCGAGAGGCGCGTGCCCACGGCGATCACCAGGTCGGCATCGCGCGAGAGCCGGTTCGCGGCGAGGCCGCCGTTCGAGCCGACCGCGCCCGCATTCCAGGCGTGGTTCCAGGGCAGGGCGCCCTTGCCCGCCTGGGTTTCCACCACCGGGATGCCGAGCGCGTCCGCGAAGTCCGAGAGCGCCGCTGTGGCTTCGGAGTAAATGACGCCGCCACCGGCAATGATCACCGGGCGCTTCGCCCGGCCAATGGCCTCGACAGCCCGCTGCAACTGCTCCACCGGTGGGACCGTGCGCAAAACGCGCCAGACTCGCTTCTGGAAGAAGGAAGCCGGGTAGTCAAACGCCTCGGTCTGTACGTCCTGCGGCAGGCAGATGGTGACCGCGCCCGTCTCTGCCGGGTCAGTCAGAACCCGCATTGCCTCCGGCAGGCTGGCCAGGATCTGCTCCGGCCGGTTGATGCGGTCCCAAAAGCGGGAGACCGGCTGGAAAGCGTCGTTCACGCTGACATCGAGGCTCAGCGGATACTCCAGTTGCTGGAGCACCGGGTCCGGGCGGCGGGACGCAAAGATATCCCCAGGCAGCAACAGAACCGGAATGCGGTTGACCGTGGCTGTGGCGGCGCCGGTAATCATGTTGGTGGCGCCGGGGCCGATAGAGGAGGTGCAGGCAAAGGTCTGCAGCCGGTTCTTCATCTTGGCGTAGGCAGTGGCCGTATGCACCATGCCCTGCTCGTTCTGGGGCCGGTGATAGATCACCTCGTCCTGCAGTTCCTCGAGCGCCTGGCCCATGCCGGCCACGTTGCCGTGGCCGAAGATGCCCCACACCCCGGCGAAAAACGGCTGCTCGATACCGTCACGCTCGATGTACTGCTGGCCCAGGTATTTCACGACCGCCTGGGCCATGGTGAGGCGAATCGTCTCCTCGCGGGCACTCATGGTGAGTCCTTTCTCCTCTCGGCGCCGTGCTGGTCGTGCCCCCTACCCGCTGCCTCTCGTCTCCCCTCTCCCGCGTACCGGGAGAGGAGTTGGCGATGCGGGCCGGCGGTGCTCCTGCGCCGGGGCCTGTCAGCTCCGCTTGCCAGCCGCCCCGTTGACGCGGGTTTCAATGTCCTGCCAGGAGGCAAGGCCATCGTTCATGTCATCGTTCCAGGTAGCGCGCACCCAGGCCAGCGCCGGGTCGTCGCTCGGCTGCATGGTGCGCACCGGCTCATCGCCGGCCAGGATGTTCAGGTAGTACCCCGTGTAGCCCTGCGCCACGGCGAACGTGTGGTAGCCCTCGGGCACCAGCAGCAGGTCGCCGTCGTGAATCACGTACGCCTCATCGATGCGGCCATCCGCCGTGTGCAGGCGCTGCAGGCCGAAGCCATCCTCCGGGTAAACGCGGTAGTAGTAGATCTCCTCCAGGTCCGCCTCATACGGCATGTTGTGCACGTCGTGCTTGTGCGGTGGGTAGGAGGACCAGTTGCCGCTCGGCGTGAAGACCTCCACCACCAGCAGCTTGTCCGCCGGAAAGGAGGGGGCGATGATGTGGTTGATCTGCCGCGCCGCGTTCCCCGCGCCGCGAATCTCCACCAGCACGTCATCCGGCGTGATCAGCTTCGCCGGGTGGACAACCTCGGCCCGGGCGGAGGTAATCGCCAACTCCAGCGGCGTCTCGGCGATGACTTCGAATGCACTCTGCAGCGGCAGATAGAGCGCCCATGGCTTGCCGTCAATCGGGCTTTCGCGCTCGCCGAGCTGCCAGGTCTGTCCGGCGGATGAAACGGAACAGCGCCCCGCCAGCGGCACCAGCGCCACCTCATCCTGCCCGGTGGACTGCGTATACGCCTCGCCGGAGGCCAGGCGAATCACGCGCAGGCCGGTGTACTCCCAGCCGGCGCTTTCGACCGTCACATCAATCAGAATGCCGGAATTCCCGTACAGGTCGTTCGATTTCAGCAGGAGAGCGCGGGGATCAGCAATCGCCATGGCGGGGTCCTTTCCCTGCAAACGCAGCGCAACTAGAAACGGCTCGGGGCCACGGGCGCACGTTCCCTGAGCGACGCTTCGGCGGCGTAGGCCAGCGCCATCGCAGCGCGCGCATCGTGGCCGGTGACCGGCACGGGCTGATCATCGACGATACTGTCGATGAAGACCCGCAGTTCATCGATGTACGCCTGGTCGAAGCGTTCCAGGAACCAGTGAATGTGATCACTCTGGATGCCTTTGGCGTCGAGACGCAGCATCGGCGTATCGCGTGAGTAGCCGATCATCAGCGCGCCCTCGCTGCCAAAGACCTCCGTGCGCACGTCATAGCCGAACCCGGAGCGGCGGCTATTGTCGATAACACCCAGCGCATCGTTCGCAAAGCGCAGGGAGACGACGCTGGTGTCGACGTCGTTCAACTCGGCAAAAACCGGATCAACAATGGCGCTGCCCATGGCGAACAACTCGGTGACTTCCTCGCCCACCATCCAACGCACGCAGTCGAAATTGTGGATCGACATGTCGCGATAGAGGCCGCCGGAGGTTTCCAGGTAGCCGCGCGGGGCAGGATTCGGGTCGCGCATAGTGTCGCGGATCGCTTCGATCCGCCCCAGCGCGCCCTCGTCGATCAGCGCTTTCGCCCTGGCGTACGCCTTGTCGAAGCGGCGCTGGAAGCCCATCTGCAGGCGCACCCCTGATTTTTCGACCGCCGCCAGGGCGCGGTCCGTTGCTTCCAGGTCCAGGGCAATCGGCTTCTCGCAGAAGATCTGCTTGCCAGCTTCGGCAGCGGCGATGATCAGCGGCGCATGACTATCGGTCGATGAGCCGATGACGACGGCATCGATAGCCGGGTCGGCCAGAACGCTTTGCGGATCGTCGCTCCAGCCGCCCGCCCGCACCCGCTCTGCGAGCGCCTGGGCTGAAGGCCCATGCACATCGGCGACAACGGCCAGTTCAGCGCGTGGGATCAGTGACGCCAGCGTGGCGGCGTGGCGCTGCCCAATGCGCCCGGCGCCGATGAGCGCAACATGCACCCGCTCCGGCATGGAGTACCTGCTCCTTCTTGTCCTCCCCTGCGAACAGGGGCCTGCTCTGTACGCTGGCTACGGCCCCAGCGGGTTCGTGCCGTTGACCAGCACTTCCTCGCCATCTCCGACGCCATCACCATCCGTATCCCACGCGACAGGGCTGGTGCCGTAGACAAAGAGTTCATCGGCATCGCCCAGGCCGTCTCCGTCGCTGTCCTGGGAGACCGGGCTGGTCCCGTAGTTGTAGACCTCTTCGCCGTCCGTCAGGCTGTCCCCGTCGGTATCGTTGTTCACCGGGTCGGTGCCGTAGATGTAGACCTCTTCGCCGTCTGCCAGGCCATCCCCATCGTAGTCGCGGTTTAGCGGATCCGAACCGTAGACGGCCTCTTCGGCGTCACTCAGGCCATCGCCGTCGGTGTCGCCCTCGGTCGGCGCCGCCTGCGGGATTTCGGTTGGCACAGGGGTCGGCTCCACCACCGGCACTGGCGTCGGCTGCGGCTGCTGATCCACGGGGGGCAGGAGCACGGTTGGCACGGCATTCGTTTGTGTATTCGGCTGCGCTCCCTGCTGCGCCGTGCCGCCGGGCTGCTCGGCGCCGTCCACCGGCTCACCCAGCGCCGCCACTACGTAGGCAGCCGGCTGCTGGTCTGCGTTGCGCAGCATCAGGGAGCCGGCCACCAGGCGGCCGCTGCCCGCGCCAATGGGCGAAGCCTGCCCGCCATCGGCCGACGCCTGCACCTGGCCGGACGTGATCATCACCAGCGCCGGGCCAGTGTGGGGCGGCAACTCAGACGCCTCGCCCGGCAGCAGCACCCCCCGCTGCAGCTCGACATCGAACGTACCCCGGGGGTAGTCGTTAATCGCATCGCTGGTGTAGAGCACAGTGCCGGCGGTGGCGCCAGCAGCGGCATCGGGCGAAATCAGTTCCAGCACCCAGATGATGCTGGGGTCGGACCCCACGGCGTAGCGCAGGAAGGGATCGCCCGCCGGCATGAAGAACCCCTCGCCGGGTTCCAGACGCGTGCGCCGGCTGGTCAACTCATTGCGAACAATGGCCGCCCCGCCCCGCTGCAGGGTGAATGAGGTGGCGGCGGTCTCCGGGGCGCCGGTGGAACTTAACCCCACTTCGCGCACGCGCCAGACAACCGGGCCATCAATATTGGTAAGTCCCTGGGCGATCGTGTCGGTGTGCGGGGCGCCGGCAATAAACTCGGCGGAGCCGGGGGCGGCCTGCGGCTGTGCTGCAGGCGGTTGCGCCTCAGGCGTCTGTTCGACCGCCACGGGCGATGGTGGCTGAGTGGGCAGATCCTGCGCGGCGCTGTACTCGCGCTGATCCACCATGGCGCTGAAGGCAAGCATGGTTGCCAGCACCACTGCGCCTCCGCGAACTGCCCACGCTGGCAGTCCCCCCGCGTTCGCTGCGCCCTGCATCTTTCCCAGCTCCTGTGCCTGACCCCGGCATGCTGCGGCGAACACCGTTTGCGGGTAAACGGGCCGCCCTCTCTCCTCCAGTACCCAGTGTCCCGGCGTGGCGTTTGGTCAGCAGCCCACGCACGGCCTGTGTCAACGGCCATTCGCGCTTCGAAACGCGCCGGTGCGGAGACTATACTTTTCTTTGATCCCGAGCGTTGCCATCCGGGCACTGCTTCGTTTTCAGGGGCATCATTCTTGGTCGTAGATACTCCCCACCTCTCCCAGCCGGCGTCTCACCCTACCCCGGCCAGCGACACAAAACGCGTCGTGGTTGCCCGGGAACTCGGCTACTGCTGGGGCGTGCGCCGCGCCCTCGAAATTGTGGAAGCGGCCGCCGGCAGCGCCGGGCCTATCGCGCCCATTGGCGACGTTATTCACAACCCGCAGGTGGTTGAACGCTTGCGCAGCAAAGGTGTCGAGGGCGCTGCGTCCGTCGATCAGGCGGTCGAGCGTGGGTTCCGCCGCGTAGCTATCACCGCGCACGGCATGGGGCCACATCTGGCCGTGGAGGCCGCCGATGCCGGAACCGAGTTGATCGATTGCACCTGCCCGCTGGTGACGAAGGTGCAGCGGCTGGCCCAGAAACTTGTGCGCCAGGGCTACTACCTGGTGGTGTACGGCGATCACTACCACCCCGAGGTGCGCAGCGTCATCGGCTGGGCAGGCACCTCCAAGGCGGTGGCCGCCAAGAAAGTCGCGGACCTGCCCTGGAACGCACCGCGCGGCTCCACCGCGCCTGACGCCGTGACGCCGCCCCGCAAGGTCGCGGTAGTCTCCCAGACCACCAAGAACGTGGATGAGTTGATGGCGTTCGCGCAGGAGCTGCAGGCTATGGTGATGCCGGAGGGCGGCGAGTTCCGCCTCTGCAACACGATCTGCGAACCGACCTCCGAACGGCAACGCGCCCTGAAACGCCTGGTAGAAGAGGATCACGTCGATCTCATCCTCGCCATTGGTGGGCGCAAGAGTTCCAACACGGCGCGGCTGGCGGAAGTGGGGCAGGCGATGGGCGTCACCTCATTCCATATTGAACGGCCTGAGGAAATTACCGCCGAGTGGCTGGAGAACGTGACGACCGTTGGCGTTACCGCTGGCGCATCCACGCCGGACGATGTCATCGAGGCCGTCGTGGCGTACCTGGCCGAACGCGGCTACGCCCCACCGCCCGGCGGGATCCGCCCGGTTGACCCGGACTACGTACCAGCCTACTGAGCGGCGTTGCCGCCTCCCGCGCCGCGTGCTGACGACGAGCTCCACGGCGGGTTCTGGCCGCCGCGCATGTCAGGCGTGCGCGGCAGCGGTCCCACGCGCCTGAATGCGCCCAGTCGCTTTGAAATTGTGGCCACCGTCAGGGAAAGCCCCGCCGGGTAGTGGCGCCCGGGCGCTTCTGGCCTGACAGAACGTCGCGAGATCCTGGGCAGCGCCCATATGGTCCGCCAGGCAGGAGACACGCGCGGGCGTCTTCGGCCCCACCACAAGCGGGGCGCCTGTCAGCCTCCCGGCGCATCCTGCCGCGCGCACCCGGGCTTTGCTCACCAGGCCATTGCGCTGGGGACGGTCGCCCCGGGTGGCGGCGCTGGCCAAACGGGTTCCGATATGAGCGCCAGCGCGTGCTGTCGGACAGCCGGCAACCTGGGCAACAGACCTCACTGCGGCGCCACCGGTTCGGTACGGCTGGCACGCCGTCCGGCGGGTATTGCCCGGCCTCAGGAGGGGCGCCATTGCTGCCGGCGAAGTGCCGTTCATCGTATACCCGCGCCCCCATGCAGAGGCTCCCGTTCGGCGCGGCGAGCCCCGGGTGACAGCGCCCCCACGGCGGGGGTCGCCAGTCGCTCCCGGCCGCTTCACGGATGCCCCCGCGAGCAATCGCCAAAGTCACATCTCCCATCACCTCATGTCCCGGAATGCACCCTGCCGGGTGCATTCAGGCTACACAGGCCAATAGCGAACGGCGTCGTGTGCCGAACACGCAAATTGACATGCGCGTAAGGGTGGGATATTCTCCAACGCACGTTTCAAACAACGATCCCAGGTCGGGGTCAGGCAGCGCGTGGCCCGAGCGGTTGCCAGGAGTCGGGAGGATGCAACGCCGCATTCGCCCGCGTACTCGCGTGACAGGCGGAACGACCGCTGTGTGTGAGAGTGGAGGAACGTTCATGGATCAGCGATACACCCGACTGGTAGAGCAGCTTCGCACGGGCGGGATCGACCGCCGCAACTTCATCGTGCGCGCCTTCGCGCTTGGCATCAGCACCAGCGTCATCGGTTCCGCGCTGCGTGCCGGCAGCGCGGCCGCGCAGGATGCCTCGCCGACCGCCAACATGACGATCGGCAACCCGGACATCGAGCACATCACGACGACCGACAAGGGCGTGATCCGGCTGTACTCCTCCTGGCCGCTAACGGGCACGTACGAGTTGCTCGGTGGCGACGCGGTCGAGGCCATCAAGCTGGCGCTCTCCGACTACGGCAATGCTGCGGGTGGCTATGCCATCGAGTACCAACCGCTGGATGACGGCATCGCCGCCAACAACGGCGGGTGGGATCCGGGCGCGGAGTCTGCGAACGCCAACACGGTCATCGCTGACCCGGACGCCATGGTCTACATGGCGACCTACAACTCCGGCGCCGCCAAGATTTCCATCCCGATCATGAACGAGGCCGGGATGGCCATGATCTCCTACGCCAACACCTACCCGGGCCTCAGCAAGCCTGGCTACGAAGAGGGTGAGCCGGACCAGTATTACCCGACCGGCAAGCGCAACTACATGCGCACCGTCCCGGCAGACGACATTCAGGGCGCGGCCGGCGCGAGTGGGCCATCGAGTCCAAGGGCGCCACCAAGGCCTACATCCTTCACGACCAGAGCCTCTACGGCAAGGGCGTGGCCCAGGTCTTCAACGACTCCTTCGCGGAACTCGGCGGCGAGGTGCTCGGCTTCGAGGGCTACGACCCGAAGGCGCCGGACTACCAGGCCCTGATGACCAAGATCGCCGACGCCGCGCCCGATATCCTGTATGTCGGCGCGACGGTCGATAACAACGCGCCGAAGCTCATGCTGGACTTCCGCTCTCTCATGCCGGCAGACCAGGTGACGTTCCTCGGCCCGGACGGCCTGGTGAACCAGGCCTTCATCGATGGAGCCGGGGACGCTGCCAAGGGCGCATTCGTGACCTTCGCCGGCCTCCCGCCATCCGCCCTCAAGGAGATGGGTGGCCCGGGCGGCGACTACGTAGCGCGCATGGAGGAAATTGTCGGGCACTCCCCGGACTCGTACGCGACCTACGCCTACGAAACCGCTGTGGCCGTGCTGCAGGCGATCGACAAGGCAGGCGCCAAGGATCGTGCCGCAATCCTGGACGCGCTGATGAGCACCGAGAACTTCCACAGCCTTCTCGGCGGCACGTGGTCCTTCACGGAGACCGGCGATACGGATTCGCTGGTGATGTCCGTGAACGAAATCGCGCCGAACGATAGCGGTGCGCTGGAGATCACCTTCCTCGAGCCCATCGGGCGTAACGCACGCGGTCGTCAACAGTTCGAGCGGGTCTGGGATTCTCCCGGACCCGCTCGCGTTACCCGGTCTGTGGGAGTCCTCCGGGGCCATCCGACGCCGACCTTGAGGCGGCATGGATTTCAACTGGACCCTGTTCACCCAATACCTGATCCTGGGCGTTACGAACGGCGCACTGATCGCCCTGATTGCTCTCGGGTACACCCTGGTCTACGGGATCGTGGAGCTCATCAACTTCGCACACGGCGAAGTCTTCATGATGGGCGCGCTTTTCACGGTGACCGTCGTTGGCGCGATGGGAATCGCCAACGGCGCGGGTTGGGGACAGATCGCTCTCGTTTCCGCGGTGGCCATGCTGGCCGCTATGGTTTTTAGTGGGGCGCTCAACTGGGGCATTGACAAACTCGTGTACCAACGGCTGCGTACGGCGCCGAGACTGGCGCCGCTGATCGCAGCTATCGGAGTGAGCTTTATCCTGCAAGGCATCGGTATCTACTGGAAGGGCTCGGCCAATATCCTGCCCCCACCCTTGATTCCGACCGATGTACGCTCCCTGAATATCCTCACGGAATGGTTCGGCCTTGATACGCGTATCCGCTTCCGGGCACTCGATCTGGCGGTGATCCTGCTCACCATTCCCCTGCTCGCCGGGCTTTCCTGGCTGATCTATCGCACCCGCACCGGCAAGGCGATGCGCGCCGTAGCCCAGGATCGCGGCGCGGCAGCCCTGATGGGCATCGATGTCAACCGCACGATTGCCACCGCATTCCTCATTGGTGGTGTCCTGGCTGGCGCGGCGGGTTTCATCATCACGTACTACACCAACAGCGCCCGCTTCCAGATGGGCTTCCGCTACGGGCTCTTCGCCTTTACGGCCGCCGTCCTTGGCGGCATCGGCAACCTCAACGGCGCAGTTCTGGGCGGCCTCATCATTGGACTCGTCTGGCAATTCAGCGACGGTTTTCTGCAACAGTACATTCCCTGGTGGGGCGCGCAGTGGACTCCGGCCATGATCTTCGGGGTGCTGGTCCTGGTGATGGTCTTCAAGCCCTCGGGCTTGTTGGGCGAATCCGTGCCTGAAAAGGTCTAGGTGGCAACCATGGCAACTCCCACGGCGGCCGCCCGCCCGGGCACGACCCCCTCGCGTTCACCGCGAGACATCGCGACGTTCGCGCTCATCCTCGCGCTGCTCGTCCTGTACCCGTTCATCGACCAGGCGCTCGGCCTGCGCCTGATGGGCGCCCTGTTGCCAATTGGCATCTACGCCCTGCTGGCAATGGGCCTCAACATCGTGGTCGGCTACGCGGGCTTGCTGGACCTCGGGTACGCGGCGTTCTTCGCCATTGGCGCGTACACCATCGGGTTTCTCACCTCCCCCGGTTCGGTCATGGTCCGCAACGGCTGGATCCCTCCCTTCTTCCAGAACTTCTGGCCGGCGCTGGTCGTCTCCTTTATCGTCGCCGCCATTTTTGGCGTGTTGCTCGGGGCGCCAACCCTCCGCCTGCGCGGGGACTACCTGGCCATCGTGACCCTCGGCTTCGGCGAAATCGTGCCGAACTTTTTCCTGAACGCCACGCCGCTGACCAACGGTACGGCCGGCATGAACCCGATCGCCAAGCCCCCGTCTCTGGGGCCGCTCAACTTCGGGCAGACCGACCAGCGCAACTGGTACTGGCTCATCCTGGCGGTTGGCCTCTTTTCGCTCTTCCTGATCATTCGCCTGTATGACTCACGGCTCGGCCGCTCCTGGCAGGCAATCCGTGAAGACGAACTCGCTGCCTCAGCCATGGGCATCAACCTCGTCCGCACCAAGCTGTGGGCCTTCGCCCTGGGAGCATCCTTCTCCGGATTCGCGGGTTCACTCTTTTCGTCGGCGTTCCAGTATGTTCACCCCAGCCAGTTCGAGTTCACGCTTTCCATCATGATCCTCTCCGCCGTCATTCTCGGCGGCATTGGCAATGTCTACGGCGCCATCTTCGGCGCGTTCCTCATTGGCTCGTTTGACCGCATCCTGGCGGATCGCCTGACAGGCCCGTTGAACGCGTTCGGAGAGCAGATTGGCAATGACTGGCTGGCGAACCACAACGTCGGTGAAGACCGGTATCTCGTCTTTGGCCTCGCCCTGGTGCTCATGATGGTGCTGCGGCCCGGCGGCCTCTTCCCAAGCCGGCAACGCGCCGCCGAAATGCAGCCGGAAGACGAAGATATCTCCATCCAGGAACAGCAGGATAGCTACGACATCCGTACCCACAGTGACCCAACGCCCGACGAGCAGGGAGGCAAGGTACAGTGAGTGCCGCGCCAGCACACGACGCCATGACGGACGAGATGCTCAGCATCAGCGGGCTGACCAAGCGATTCGGCGGCCTGGTGGCGGTTGACAGCGTCGATCTCTCCGTGCCACGAGGCGCTATCGCCGGACTTATCGGCCCGAACGGCGCCGGCAAAACCACGGTCTTCAACATGATCGCGGGGATCTACCGCCCCACCGAAGGGCAGATCAGTTTCGGGGATCAAACCATCTTCTCCGATGGTTCCCACGGCACCCGCTCGACGTGGCTGCGGCCTGACCAGGTCACGGCCCGCGGCATCGCCCGCACGTTCCAGAACATTCGCCTTTTCGCCAACATGTCCGCGCTGGACAACGTACTCATCGGCATGCACTGCCGGCTGCACTCGTCGCCGCTGGGTGCAGTGCTCCGCCTTCCCTCCGTGAAGCGTGAGGAAGCAGCGGCGCACCAGCGCGCACGCGAACTGTTGGAGTACGTGGGGCTGCGTGGCCAGGGGCCGGTGACCGCCAAAAACCTCGCCTACGGTGACCAGCGCCGCCTGGAAATTGCCCGGGCGCTGGCCAGCGAGCCGAAGCTCCTGCTGCTGGATGAGCCAACGGCGGGCATGAACCCGAACGAGACAGCGCAATTGACCCGCTTCATTGACCGCATGCGCCGGGAACTGGATCTCACGGTCCTGCTGATTGAACACGATATGAAGGTGGTGATGGGTATTTCCGACCAGGTGGCGGTGCTGGATCACGGGGTAAAGATTGCCGACGGTACGCCGCGCGAAATCCAGCGAAACCCGAAGGTGATCGAGGCCTACCTCGGCACCGGCGCCAGCGAATCGCTCGAGACGGCGGTGGAAGGCACGCAGCCAGCCGGCGGCGCGATCTCTGCGTCGCAAAGCCAGGGAGCACGGTAGACCCATGGCGATGCTGGAAGTCAACGACATCCACACCTACTACGGCAACATCCAGGCGCTGAAAGGCGTTTCCCTGACCGTCGAGCAGGGTGAGATCGTCACCCTCATCGGCTCCAATGGCGCAGGCAAGACCACCACCCTACATTCAATTTCCGGGCTGATCCGGCCACGCAGCGGGGACATCAAGCTCTCCGGCAAGGTCATCAGCGACAAGCCGGCGCACGTGGTGGCTGGCCTGGGAGTCGCGCACTCTCCAGAAGGCCGCCGCATCTTCAACCGTATGACCGTTATGGAGAACCTGGACCTCGGAGCCTACACGCACGGGAAGCCAGACCAGGCGGATTTGGCCCGAGTCTTTTCGCTGTTCCCCCGGCTGGAGGAACGCAAGAGCCAGATAGCAGGCACGATGTCTGGCGGCGAGCAGCAAATGCTGGCTATCGGCCGCGCCCTGATGGCCCGGCCCTCGGTGCTTCTGCTCGACGAGCCGTCGCTTGGCCTCGCCCCGATTCTGGTGGACACCATCTTCCAGATTATCGTGGACATCAACGCTCAGGGAATCCCGGTGCTGCTGGTCGAGCAGAATGCGCTCAAGGCGCTGGCCATTGCGCACCGCGGCTACGTCATCCAGACCGGCAAGATCGTGCTTGCCGGCACCGGCAAGGATCTGCTCGGCAACGATATGGTGCGCAAGGCCTACCTGGGCGAGGATTAGCGGCCTGCTGATAACGAGCCGGTCTTTCGCAGGCAAGCGAAAGACCGGCTCGTTGAATCTTGCGTACGCCTCTCGTGCCTGCATCCGGCAATGGCAGATTCAGATTCACACCTCGGCAAGAGTTTGCGGATGCAGGAGATTGCTGGCCGCGATCACGCGCCCGGCCACCGGAGCGCGCTGCGCTTTGACGGACGCATCCCCAGCGAGCATCAGATCGCAATCAGGATGCGGCCGACCCACAGCCGACAACTTCAGAGACGTTGAGGACTATCCATGATGCACGTCCCGGGGGAGCCTGGAGGCGCCAACGATGGCAGCAGTACGTCACGGCCCCGCCCCATCCTGCTTACTGGCGCGGCTGGCCGCATCGGCGCCGCCTTCCGGCTCGCACACGGGCGGGAGTACCGCTTCCGTCTGGCCGACCTGGACACCGGCTCCCTCGCCGGCACTCCCGGCGAGGGCCACGAGGTTCTCGATCTTGATGTCGCAGACGCCGCTGCCTGCCACGCCGCCTGCGCCGGCATCGACACCGTCGTCCATCTGGCGGCCGATCCCCGGCCCGATGCCCCCTGGGATTCGCTCCTGGCGAACAACATTCAGGGCGCGGTCAACATCTGTGAAGCAGCCCTGGCGGCCGGTTGCCAGCGCGTGGTCTTCGCCAGTAGCGCCCACGCCGTTGGCGCATACCCACCTGATCTGGAACTGGCCGACGATGCCGCGCCCCGGCCCGGCAATCTCTATGGCGCCAGCAAGGCGTTCGGCGAGGGCGTCCTGTCAGCATGTGCCGTGCGCGGGCTCTCCGGAGTCGCCATCCGCATCGGCGCGTACGATGCGCCCTGGTACTACGAGGACACCGACGCCAACGTCGCAGCGGCGTACATCAGCCCGCGTGACATGAACCAGCTCCTGCTGCGAGCCATCGAGACGCCCGGCATCTCCTACGCCGTCGTCGCCGGCATCTCGCGCAACCGGCGGCGGCGCTTCGACTTGCGCCTCACCCACGCGCTGCTCGGTTACACCCCGCAGGACGACGGTTTCCAGGCGCGAGAGGAGCACGCCGCCCGCGCGGGCGCGGGCTGACGGGCTCCCCTGCTGATTCAGGCCTGGGCGTCGTCCTCGCACGGCACATTGACGTAGCCGCTCTTGAATGGATGCACCTTGCCCTCGTCCGGCTCGAACCGGTGCCGCCAAATGCAGCCGTTGTCGATGCCGAGCAAGTGCAGCGAGACCGAGGTGACATCTGAGGTGGTGCGTACCCGGTGAATATCGGTTTCGGGCAGCAATTCATAGAAGTCTCCGGGCTTCAGCGCCCGGCTCTCCATAATTGTCAGGTTCGCCTCGTCTTCGACCTCGCCGTGATCGTGACGCGCAAAGACATCCTCATCTTGGTTGCCTCGGTACAGGCCCACCAGCCCCCAGGCCAGGTGGTCATGCACCGGCGTTTGCGCGCCCGGCGGCACCACCAGCGCCGAGAGCGCCAGGCTGCCATCTGTCGTTCGGTAGAGCAGCCAGGAGCCAATGCCGCTGCCCATGCCCCCGTCTGGAGACGGCTCCTGGTATTTCTCCGGGAGCCACGTCTTGTCCGCCAGCAACTCCGCGAAATGCGGGCGAATCGCCGCGATCACGGCGCGCGGCTCGTCGCCACTCGCCTGGATTTCGCGCACCTTCGTGATGAAGGCGCGCAGCGTCGCATTGTCGACGACGTACTCGTCCTGAGTCCCAACCACGTCAGCCACGGCGACTCCCATCATGATCGACAACTCCCGTTACCCGTGGCGCAGCGTAACATCTCCGCGCCGCTGGCGGTATCCTGAGGCAACGACGTGCGACCCATCGTACCGGGAGGATGACCGATGACCGAGGCGCCATCACGCTACGGCGTGCCCCATCTGAACCCGCCCAGCGTCGTCAAGCGCGCGGGCTGGCAGGACAGCGAAGAATTGCGGGTCAATAACTGGCTCACCCCGTGGGACGGCGAAGAAGCGCTGGACGCGGGGTTTCTCGGCCTCCCCTATTCGGGCGCATCCATCAACCCCTCGGCGGCGTACGGCGGACCGGAAGCGCTTCGCCTCGCCTTTCGCTACAACACCACGTACTCGCCAGACTGGGACACCGATATCCGTGGCCTGCGCGCGCGGGACCTGGGGGATGTCGCCGGGCACCTGACGGACGTCGCGGCGGCGCACGCGGGGATCGAGGCGGCCGTGAGCGGCATCTGTACGCTCGAGCCGGCAATGCCGATCATGATCGGCGGAATCCTGCCTCCGTTACTGCGCCGGCTATCCGCGGCTTCTGCGCGGCGGGCAACAGGAAGATTCGGCGTCATCAACATCGATGCCCACCTCGATGTGCATAACTTCGAACATGGCCCCACAACGGGACGCCGTTTCGCGCCATCCTGACCGGCAATCTGCCGATTGACCCGGAGAACACCGTGCAGAATGGGCATCCACGGCTTCATGAATGCCGCCAGCTACGTGCAGTGAACACGCGCAAGCAAAGGGCGCCACGGTCATCCAGTGGACGAGAAGTCGCCTGGCGGGGCATGGAAGCGTGCGTTGGGAAGCGCTGCACGGACCGCCGGCGCAGGCACAGACCTCATCTACCTGAGTGTCGATATCGACTGCCTGGCCTACCCGTGGGCCGCCGGTACCGCGCACGGCCTCGCCGGAGGGGCTCAGTGCCTGGGAGCTGGAAGCCGGTCTGCGCCCTGCGGCCTGGTTGGACTCACGGGTCGCGGCCATGGACCTCGTCGAGATCGACCCCAGCCGTGACGTCAAGGACCTCACCAGCCGCACGGGCGCCAGCGTCGTGCTCACCTTCATGGCCGGCCTCTACCGCCGGCTCTACGGCAACCGGGGCTACGTGTAGCACGTCAGGACAGGGAAGATGCGGGACACGCAAGACCTGACCGGGAAAGTGCGTGGTCATCACCGGGGGCAGCAGCGGCGTTGGGCGCGCCACGGCGCTGGCCCTCGTGCGAGAGGGAGCGATCCCTGTGCTCCTCGGCCGGACCGGGCAGCCATTGTCCGATGCGCTGGATCCACGCATCGTCGAAGCGGGCGGGGCCGGGCTCGCCGTACCGGCCGATGTCGCCAACGAGGAGGCCATAGCGGCCGCCTTTTCCAAAGCCGCCGACGAACTGGGCGGAATCGACGCGGTCATCCTCGCCGCCGGCATCGGCCGGTTCGGCAATGTGTCCAGTTACCCAAAGGCGGACTGGGACGCCACGCTCGCCACGAACCTGACCGGACCGTTCCTCTGCACCGAGGCAGCGATTCCGTACCTGCAAGCGCGGCGGCAGCAACATCATCGCCATCTCTTCCGGCGCGAGCAAGCAGGGGTACCCGGCCTGGCGGCCTACAGCGCCTCAAGTTTGGGTTGATGGGCTTCATGCAGGGGCTGGCCGGCGAGGTCGGCCCGGACAACATCAAGGTCAGCACCATCGTCCCCGGTTCCGTTCTGACGCCCTTCGGCGGCCGCCCGGTCGAAGACAAGCGCGCCGCAGCCGCCAACGACCCCGGCAAGAAGTACCTGGAACCGGAGGACGTGGCCGAGGCTATCCTCTATCTCCTCCGCCAGCCTGCCCGCGCCTGGACCCAGGAACTGAACCTCTGGCCGTTCTGACCTCAAGGTTGTTACGAATCTGCTGATCACCTCTCCAGTCGAGGACATGCTGAGCCCCCGCCTGCGCGCGGTACGCGACGCCGTTGCAACAAGTGGGGCCAATGAGGTCGATGCGTTCTGGCAGGAGGTGCGCAACAACGGCGCTCCGCTGATCGAGCCGTGGCCCGATCGTGCGGACTGTTGCCTGGCGGCCTTTCTCTGGGAAGCAACCAGTCACGTTGACAACGTGAAACTACAGCGGTGTGCAGAGAAGGTAGGCCGCCGGGATTCCCCTCGTGTCTCGAGCGGAGTCGAGACACGGGATTTCGCCTGGCCGGTCAGGTTTTTTGCACTACGCTGTAGCGCACACGTTCACCCCTACTCCATCGCAGCCCAACTGCGGTCCTGCACCACTGGCAGTTGCAGCGCGCGTTCGCGGTCCAGGTCCAGGTTGCCAATGTGCAGCGAAACTGGCGCCTGCACCCACTTGTAGATGGAACCGAGGAAAAGCCGGGTGAACTTCTCGACCCAGGCGCGAATCTGCTCCGCCGGATACTGGGGGAACATTTCCGCCAGCACCACTTCCACTTCCTGCGGCAGCAGCTTCTCGGCGCCGAAGAGGTGGAAACAGGCGTCCAGCACCGGGAAGGGCATCAGTTCCGCCTCGCCCTGCTGGTCTGGCGCCAGTTCCGGGCCGGCCGGGCGCGCCAGCACCAGGCGGATTCCCTCGTGCCCCGTCTTCTCCAGCAGGTAGTCCAGCAGCGCCATCACCACCGTCTTGGGCACGTTGGCGAGCACGCCCAGCGCACCCTCCAGGTCGCCGCCGACGGTCGTGTAGCCCACGGCTTTTTCGCTCATGTTGCCCGTCTGCAGAAAGAGGCCGCCTGACGAGTTTGACCAGTTCCACATCCGCTGCCCCCGGATGCGCGCCTGGATGTTCTGCTTCGTCAGTTCGGTCACCTGCTCACCGGGCGCCAGCATCGCTTCCACAGCCGCCAGCTCCCGCTCGTAGGCCTCGTTGATCGGCACAGTCTCCAACGGAATCCCAAGGTCTTTGGCGATGGTCTCCGCCGCCGTCCGCGTCTCGCTTGAGGAGTAGCGGGACGGCATGGTGAAGGCGTACAGGATTTCGCCCGGGTTCTCCGGGTTGATGCGGCTGGCGTAGCGGTGGGCGATCAGCAGCGTCAGCAGGGAATCGCGCCCGCCGGAGAGCGCCACGCCGATCTTCCTGAAGACCTTGTTCTTCTCGTAATAGTCGCCGATCCCGAGCGTCAGCGCCTCCAGAATGTCCTCGAAGAACAACTCGCGCCGGGATGGGCGAGGCGTAGGATCAGGCAGGAAGAAGGAGCCATTGCCCGGCACCGGGTAGCGCAGCGCCGAGCGCGCGTGCTCCGTGCTGAAGACATGCTGCGGCACGACCACCATGGTCGAGGGCGTGTGGTCGGCCAGGTACTCCTCGGCGTCGTTGCGCCAGGTCGTGTTCTCGGCACGCAGGCGGGAGGTGCGGTCCAGGTCCACCGTGGCGGCGGCGAATCCGGCCCTCCAGCGCGGCGCTTCCAGCATCCACTTGCCATTCTGGTTCACGTACCCGCCGCCGTCGAAAATCAGGCCGTCATTGGCGCCGAGCAGGTTGGCGTACGCCAGGCAGGCCTGGTAGTCCGAGGCGCGGGTGGCGATAAGCTCGCGCCGCGTTTGCACGATGCCGAGGCGGAAGGGCGAGGCTGAAATGTTGCAGACCAACTCCGCGCCCGAGTAACTGCGCTGGCGGATCGGGCCCTCCGGGCTCCACAGGTCCTCGCAGACTTCGGGCGCGATAACCCCGAAGTCGAACTGGATGATGAGGTCGCCAAACGGCACATCGCGCACCGTCGAGGTTGATTCGGGCACACCCCGGGAGAGCGTGCGCCCTTCATAAAAGATGTTGTATGTCGGCAGCTTCTGCTTGGGAGTCACGGCCACGATCTGGCCGCCGGCCAGCGTGGCCGCGCAGTTGTAGCGCAGCCCTTCATGCAACACGGCGACGCCGACAACGATCACCATGTCCAGCGTCGCCGTCTGGGCCGCAATGCGCTCCAGCTCGGGCCACTGCCGATCGACAAAGCCCTGCCACTGAATCAGGTCTTCCACCGGGTAGCCGCCAATCGCCTGCTCCGGGAAGAGGGCGACCGTCACACGGTCCGCCGCCATATCGGCGGCCAGGGCGATGACCTGGTCGGCGTTGGCGCGGAACGCGCCGACTGTGGTGTTGATGCTGCCAAGACCGATGCGCACGAGCCGCATGCAGACGTTCCCTCTGGGCGAATAGTCGCCGCCGTACCGGCGCGCAGCGCACCGGAAATCCCTGGCCCCGTAGTGTAGGGGACGCAGTCGCCCGCCTTGGCGCCGGGTCAATCGCCCGCGGCAAGATAGAAACGGGAGAATGTGGTATCCTCCCGTCCCGGAAACAAATCCGGAGGCAGGGCGTGTCCAACGGTCAATCTCCGGATCATCACGAACTACGAGTCATCGGCGTCGCGACAGGGCTCGGATGCTCTATCGTCGTGGCGCTCATTCTGTGTATTGGCGGCGGCGTGCTGCTGGACCGCCAGTTCGGAGCCTCTCCGGTCTTCACCCTGCTGGGTGTGGCGTTGGGGTTGGTGACCGCGGGCTACCAGCTCTGGGAGCTGGCCAGGCTCGGGAGTACGAAGTCGCAGGCGGGGCCGCTGACACGGCAAATCTCCCGCTTGCCTATGGCGCGCGCGTCACGGCCAACGCATGGCCAGCGGTCGCCCGCCTCACGAGAGCACGAGGAGTAGCGCCCAGGGATGGAGATCCATATCTCGATCGCCGCGGAAACCCTCTTCAATGTGGGTCCTGTCCCGGTAACGAACTCGATGCTCACCATGTTCATCATCATGGGCATCCTGCTTATTGGCGGCGCGGCCATCGGGCGCAACGCGAAGCTCGTGCCCGGACGCTGGCAAAGTCTTTTCGAGGCGTCCGCCGGTTTCATCCTGGAACTTGTTGAGAGCACGGGCGGCAAGAGCTTTGGCCGCCGCGTCTTCCCGCTCGTGGGCGCCATCTTCATCTTTATCGCTATCGCCAACTACTCCGGCGTACTGCCGGGCGTGGGCACTATCGGCTTCTATCGCGATGAGGCTGCGGTCGCCTCCGCCTCGCACGAGGGCGAAGAAGCTGTGCTTCAGGGCGGCGAAGGCGAGGCCCTGGTCGTTGATGAGAGCGCCAGCCACACCGAGTCGGATGCCGTCGCCGCGACCGATGAGCACGCCGCAGAAGAAGGCGAACACCACGGCCCAACGCTGGTGCCGCTCTTCCGCGCGCCAAATGCTGACCTCAACATGACCCTGGCCATGGCGCTGGTGACCTTCACGACCGTCCAGATCTACGGCATCCGGGCGCATGGCGTCGGCGGCCGCATCAAGCACATGGCCGATCCGCCCTTCCTCCTCCCCATCGAGGTGGTTTCCGAGTTCGGGCGCATCATCTCACTCTCCGCCCGTCTCTTCGGCAACGTGTTCGCGGGCGAAGTGCTGCTGGGCGTGATGTACGCCATGGCCAACGCCGTGAAGATCGCCATTATCCCCTTGTTCGTACCGGTGATCTTCATCTTCCTTGAACTCCTCTTCGGCACCATCCAGGCGCTGGTGTTCGCGCTGCTCACCGCCATCTACGTCACCATGGCGGGTGGTGAAAGCGGGCACGGGGACGAAGCGCACGGCCATGACGAAGCAGGAGACCAAAACGGCGCGCACCCGGTGTCCGCGCCGGCATCAGCCGCAGCGGGCGACTGATTTCGCGAGTCTCCACACCGCGTCATCGTTGTGACGCCGGACGGAACAATTACGCAACCGGGTGGTCCGGGAGCAATGCAAGCAGGCGGCAATCACCAGGACCGCCAGGGGAGGAAACGGGACGATGGAAGTCGATGCGGCAAAGGCGATTGGCGCGGCGCTGGCAATTGGACTCGGTGGTCTGGGCCCGGGGCTCGGCATCGGCTTCATCGGCCGTGGCGCCATGGAAGCCATCGGCCGCAACCCTGAGGCCGCCGGCGAAATCCGCACGGTCATGATTCTCGCTGCCGCGCTTGCGGAAGCGGTCGCCATTTACGCGTTCGTTATCGCGATCATCATCGCGTTCGTCGTCTAGCCAGAAGCGCAGGGGCTGCCGGGCGCAGGGGACACGGGCGCAGAACGCGTCGCCTTCCCCCGCCGCCCGGGAGCCCCAAACCTTCTCCCGGAGATCGACACGCATGGGCGCACTTGGACTCAACCTGTGGGGCCTGATCGTTCAGATCATCGCCTTCATTGTCTTTGTCATCCTGTTCTGGAAGTACGCGCTCGGCCCCATTACCAACATGCTCGACGAGCGCAGCAAGCGCATCGCCGACAGCATGGCGGCGGCGGACCGGATGCGACAGGAAATGGCGTCGGCCAGCGCCCGTAACGAGGAAATCCTGGCCGAGGCCAGGCAGCAGGCGCAGCAGATCATTACGCAGGCCCGCGAAGTGGGTGATGCCACGGTCGCACGGGCCCAGAAGGAAGCGGCTGACCAGGCCGATGCCTACCTGGCCCGGGCCCAGGCAACACTGCGGCAGGAGACCGAACAGGCCCGGCTGCAACTGCGGCAGGAACTGGCGGATCTGGCAGTTATGGCTGCCGGCCGCATCGTGAAGAAGGAACTCGATCCCGCCGCGCAAAGCACGCTTATTGCGGACGTGCTGAACGAGGCGAGTGTGCCGGCCGGAGGGCGCGGCTAATACCGGCCAGGAGCCGAAAGGTAAGGAATTTCGTTGGCTAGCAGTGCGGCAACTCGATACGCTCAGGCAGTCTTCAGTCTTGGTAAGGAACGCGGCACCCTCGATGTGTGGCAATCCGATCTGACCGACCTCGCCACACTCACGGGTGATTCTCGCGTCTCGTCCTATCTCAGCAATCCCAGCATCACCGCAGACACCAAGCTGGCCACCCTGGAGGCGTCGTTGCCATCCACTGTGCAGCCCGAACTGCGAAACCTGGCCAAGTTGCTTGTCGTGCGGGACCGCACGAACCTCATTCCCCAGATCCGCGAGATCTTCGAGAATCAGGTTCGCGCCGAGCGCGGCATCACCGTGGCCAAGGTGACCACCTCCGAGCCGCTCACGGCCGAGGAGGAGACCCTGGTCCGGGAGAAGCTCGCAGCCATGACCGGCAACACCATCGAGATCACTGCCACGGTTGATCCCGACATCATCGGCGGGATCGTGGTGCGCATTGGTGATCAGGTGATTGACGGCAGCGTCCGCAACAAGCTGGAACGGATGCGCACGCGCCTGGTCGCCGGCCGCTAGACGGCCGCAGATGCGGAAGCGGAGTATCCCCTCACCTGTATAGAGGAGCAGACCATGGCGGTACGGCCTACAGAAATCAGCGACATTATTCGCTCGCAGATCGCCGGATTTGATGACGCCACGTCGCTGACCAACGTGGGCACCGTTGTCAGCATTGGTGACGGCATCGCCAACGTGTACGGCCTCAGCAACGTGATGGCTTCGGAACTGGTCGAGTTCCCACGCACGAACACGACCGGCCTCGCCTTCAACCTCGGCGAAGACTCCGTTGGTGTCCTCGTCCTGGGCGACTACAAGGCCATTGAAGAGGGCGACGAGGTGCGCGGCACCGGCGAAGTCGCCTCCGTTCCCGTCGGCGACGCGCTCATCGGCCGCGTGGTGAACGCGCTCGGCGAGCCGATCGACGGCAAGGGGCCCATCGCCACCGACAAGCGGCGCCCAATCGAGATCATCGCCCCGGGCGTGATCCAGCGCGCCGACGTCGATCAGCCGCTCCAGACCGGGCTCAAGGCCATCGACGCCATGATCCCGATCGGCCGCGGCCAGCGCGAGTTGATCATTGGTGACCGCCAGACCGGCAAGACCGCCGTGGCCATGGACACCATCATCAACCAGCGGGACTCCGATGTGATCCCCATCTACGTCGCCATCGGCCAGAAGCAGGCCCAGGTAGCGCAGGCGGTCCGCATCCTGGAGCAGCAGGGCGTGCTGGACAAGTCCATCGTGGTCGTCGCCTCGGCGGCCGACCCGGCGACCCAGCAATACCTGGCCCCCTTCGCCGGCACGGCCATGGGCGAGGAATTCATGCACGATGGCCGCCACGCGCTGATCGTGTACGACGACCTCTCCAAGCACGCGCAGGCCTACCGCGAGGTCTCGCTGCTCACCCGCCGCCCACCAGGCCGCGAAGCCTACCCGGGCGACGTCTTCTACCTGCACTCCCGCCTCCTGGAGCGCTCGGCCCGCCTCAGCGATGCGCTGGGCGGCGGTACGCTGACCTCCCTGCCAATCATTGAGACTCAGGCGGGTGACGTGTCCGCGTACATCCCGACGAACGTGATCTCGATCACGGACGGCCAGATCTACCTGGACCCGGAACTCTTCTACGCTGGTATCCGCCCGGCCATCAACGTCGGCATCTCCGTCTCCCGCGTCGGCGGCGCAGCGCAGATCAAGGGCATGCGCCAGGTGGCAGGCCGCCTACGCCTTGACCTTGCCCAGTACCGCTCCCTCGCCGCCTTCGCCCAGTTCGGCACTGCCGACCTGGACCCGGTTACGCGCAAGCAGATCGAGACCGGCGCGCGCATGACCGAAATCCTGAAGCAGGGCCAGTATCAGCCGATGCCGGTGCAGGAGCAGATTGCGGACCTGTGGATGGCCGGGAACGGCTTCCTGGACACGGTGCCGGTGAACGAAGTGCGCGAATTCGAGGCCGCCTACCTGGATTATCTGCGTACTGCCAACGCGAGCCTGCTTGAGAAGATCGCGCAGGAAAAGCAGTTGACCGACGCCATCACCGAGGAACTGCGCGCCGCCACCGAGGCGTTCAAGGCCGGCTCCCGGTGGGGCGGCGCGGCCGCGCGCAGCGCCGCCTAAGCGCTGAGGAGCAACGCCCGTGGCCAACTCACGAGAAATTCAGCGCCGCATCCGCAGCGTCGGCAACATGTCCCAAATCACGCGGGCCATGGAGATGGTGTCTGCCGTAAAAATGCGGCGCGCCCAGCAGCGAGTGACGGCCAGCCGCCCGTACAGCGACCAGTTGCGCCAGATCATGAGTGACCTGGCCAGCCAGCAGCCGGACCAGGAGCAGCTGAGCCAGTTTCCGCTGTTGCAGCGGCGGCCAGTCAAGAACGTGATGATGATCGTGGTGGCGCCGGATCGCGGACTGACCGGCGCCCTCAACACGAATATCCTGCGCCGCGCCTCACGCTTCATCCTGGAGGATGCCCAGGCGCCGGTGAGCATCATCACCATCGGCAAGAAGTCGCGCGACTACTTCGTCAAGACGAAGCAGAACGTGATCGCGGAGTACATCCAGCTCGGTGACGACGTTACTCTCGATGTGGTGCGCGGTATCGCTGATGTCGCCATCGACGAGTTTGTCAGCGGACGTGTGGACGCGGTGTACGTGGTGTACGCCAGGTTCATCAATACCCTGACGCAGCGGCCGGAAGTGGTGCAGATCCTGCCCATGGAACCACCCGCTACGCACGAGGGCTACGTTGATTACATCTTTGAGCCGAGCCCGGATGAGGTCCTGAGCGCGCTCCTGCCGCGCTATATCGAGGTCCAACTCTACCAGGCGATCCTCGAAAGCCTGGCCTCCGAGCACTCGGCCCGCATGGTTTCCATGCGCAGTGCGTCGGACAACGCCAAGGAGATCGTGCAGGAGCTCACGCTCTCCCGGAACAAGGCGCGCCAGGCGCAGATCACCCAGGAAGTCTCCGAGATCGCCGCCGGCGCCAACGCAATGGCCGGCTAACCAGGTGGGAGTGCAATGAGCGAAGCAACAGAACAGAAGGCGGCCCACCGGTCGCACCACAAGAAGAGCGAGAACGGCCACACCGAACGTGTGGGCGAGATTCTGCAGATTACCGGCCCGGTGGTGGACGTGCAGTTTCCGGCGGACATGCTGCCGGAGATTTACAACGCGCTCCACGTAACCAAGGAAGATGGCTCTGTCCTGACGCTGGAGACGCAATCCCACCTCGGGAACGACGCTGTCCGCGCGGTGGCCATGAGCTCCACCGACGGCCTGCGCCGCGGCGCGAAGGTGACGGATATCGGCGCGGCTATCACGGTGCCGGTCGGCCCGGAGACCCTTGGCCGCATTCTCAACGTCGTCGGTGAACCGATCGACGAGGCGGGTCCGGTGGTTGCCAAGACCCACTACCCCATCCACCGCCCTGCACCGCGCTTTGAGGACCAGGCCTCTGCAGTCGAAGTCTTCGAGACGGGCATCAAGGTCATCGACCTCATTGCCCCCTTCACCAAGGGCGGCAAGACCGGCGTCTTCGGCGGCGCTGGCGTGGGCAAGACCGTTATCATCACCGAGCTCATCCGCAACATCGCAGCCGAGCACGGCGGTTACTCCGTCTTCGCCGGCGTCGGCGAGCGCACCCGCGAGGGCACGGCCCTCTGGGGCGAAATGCAGGCCTCCGGCGTTGCCGACAAGACGGTGCTGGTCTTCGGTCAGATGAACGAGCCGCCAGGCGCACGTCTGCGCGTGGGCCTGACCGCCCTCACCCTGGCCGAATACTTCCGCGATGAAGGCCGCGACGTTCTCGTCTTCATCGACAACGTCTTCCGCTTCGTGCAGGCGGGGTCTGAGGTCTCCGCGCTCCTCGGCCGTATGCCGAGCGCCGTCGGTTATCAGCCGACACTGGCCACGGAGATGGGCGCCCTCCAGGAGCGCATCACCTCGACCAAGACCGGCTCCATTACCTCCGTGCAGGCGGTTTACGTGCCCGCCGACGACTACACCGACCCGGCCCCGGCCACAACCTTCGCCCACCTCGATGCGACCATCGCGCTGGAGCGCTCCATCGCGGCCCGCGCCATCTTCCCGGCGGTGGACCCGCTGGCCTCCACCTCCCGCATCCTCGACCCGCTGGTGGTCGGGGAGGATCACTATCGCGTGGCCCGCGAAGTGCAGCAGGTGCTGCAGCGCTACCGCGGTCTGCAGGACATCATCGCCATCCTCGGCGTGGAAGAACTGAGCGACGAGGACAAGCTGATTGTGGCTCGCGCTCGCAAGCTGGAGCTGTTCATGTCCCAGCCATTCTTCACCGCCGAAACGTTCACCGGTATCCCCGGCCAGTATGTTTCGATGCAGGACACGGTGCGTTCCTTTGACGAGATCATCAAGGGCAACGTCGACGACCTGCCAGAGCAGGCCTTCTACATGGTCGGCGACATTGACAGCGCCAAGGCCAAGGCGGCCGGCATGGCCTCGCAGGCAGCCTAAGCTAGGGTCAGGGAGAACGGTTCACCATGGCCGGCAAACTACGCATTGAGATCGTGACCGGAGAGCGCGTCATCCTGCAGGAAGATGACGTGGACATGGTGCTGGTTCCCGGTGCGGCTGGCATGCTCGGCATCCTGCCGCAGCATGCCCCGCTCGTCACCACCCTGTCCCTGGGCGAACTCCGCATCAAGAAGGGCGGCACGGAGCAATCGATCCTCGTCTTCGGTGGCTTCATGGAGGTCTCCCACGACCGGGTGCTGGTGCTCGCGGACACCGCCGAACGGGTGGAAGAGCTGGACCTGGCGAGGGCGGAGGATGCGCGCAAGCGCGCCGAAGTCTCCATCGCGGGGCGGCAGTCCACCATGGAGCTGGAGCAGGCGCAAGCCTCACTGCGCCGCGCCAACCTGCGGTTGCGCGTGGGCCAGAAGCGCGGCAGCCGCGGCGGCCCACGCGGCGGCGGCGAGATTCCCGGCTCACTCAACTAGTCTGAGTGAAACCGCCCCGGCTTGCGCCGGGGCGGTTTTGCATTTCTGGCATAAACCGCAGAGAATCCAGCGGCAGTAACGCAAGAAGGGGCCATCCACTCAAAGGGGTCACCCTGAGCTTGCGCGGGATCTCGTACGCTGCGGCCTCCAATTGCGGAGAGCGAAAAGAAGAACGAGATCCTGCGCCTGTGGGCTCAGGATGACCTCCGCGGGTGAACGACACGCTTGAATGAAGGCTCATGCAAGACCCGTCTACCGCAAGAAAACCGGAGGACGCCATGACCGAAGCACGCACCCAGACAGACCTCGCGTATCTCTCGGCCACCGAGCAGCTTTCCCTCTTCCGGAGCCGGGAGATTTCTCCGGTCGAGGTGCTGCAGGCGCAGATCGCCCGGGCCGATGCCCTGGCTGAAACGGTCAACGCGCTCACCTGGCGCTTCAATGACCGCGCCCTCAACCAGGCCCGGGCGGCCGAGGCCCGCTATTTGGGCAAGGGCGACGCTCCGCGCGCACTGGAAGGCATCACCCTCGCCATCAAGGAAGAAATGGGGGTTGCGGGCGATCCAGTGACCAGCGCCTCGCTGGCCTTCAAGGACGCCATCGCCGAGGAAACAGCGCCGCTGGCGGACCGCGCCATGGCTGCCGGGGCCATTGTCCACGCCCGCACCACGCAACCAGAGTTTGCCTGCGCCGCCTTCTCACAGTCGACCTTGTTCGGCATAACCCGCAACCCGTGGAACCAGAGCTACGACGTGGGCGGCAGCTCCGGCGGCGCTGGCGCCAGCCTGGCGGCGGGCCTGACCACCATCGCTGGCGGCTCCGATATCGCCGGTTCTATCCGCATCCCGGCCTCCTGCACCGGCGTGGTCGGCTTCAAGCCTCCCTACGGCCGCGTGCCGCAGCAAGCGCCCTTCAACCTGGATCACTACTGTCACGAGGGCCCCATGACGCGCACCATTGCCGACTGCGCGCTCTTCGAGAACATCATCAGCGGCCCCTCCCCCATCGACATCGCCTCGCTGCGCGAACGGGTGGAGCTGCCGCTGGACCCCGGCGGCGTCGAGGGCCTGCGCATCGCCGTTTCAGTCGATCTGGGAAGCTGGGACGTGGCAGAGGACATCAAGCGCAACACGCTCCGGGCGGCGGAAGCGCTGCGGGCAGCGGGTGCGACCGTTGAGGTCGTGGATTTCACTCTCGACAAGGAGGAAGTGTTCGAGGTGGCGCACGCCCACCTGGGCAGCATCTTCGGCGCCAGCCTGGCCACACTTCTGGCTGAGCACCGCGACGAGATGACCTCCTACGCCATTGCCTTCGCCGAGGACAAGGGGATTGCCCGCCCCATGAGCCTGCTGGAAGGCATGGAGCGGGAGGGCGCCATCACCCGGGCCATCGGCACGCTGCTGGAGGAGTACGACGCGCTGATCTGCCCAACTTTGGCCATCCCGGCACTCCCGGCCGACACCCCCTGGCTCGTGACGCAGGCAAACGGCGCCGTCTTCTCCCCCCTGGAGCACGTGATGACCATCCCGTTCAATATCGCCAGCCGCTGCCCGGTCCTGAACGTTCCCTCCGGCTTCGCGGACACCGGCGTGCCCACCGGACTCCAGATCGTCGCCCGCACCTTCGACGACCTCACCGCCTTCCGCCTCGGCGCGGCCCTGGAGCGCGCGGGACTCTGGACTATGCGACGACGCGACCGGAGCTGGCGGTGTAACCATCAGTCATCCTGCGGACGCGCGTTGTTCGCCGATCGCGCCCAACCTCGCGCGTCAACCTGACATCGTCGAAGGATGCCCCCTGAAGGGAAGCGGCGGACCGAGAGTTGGCCAGGGCCCGGGATGAGGACTGGCGAGATCCTGGCCATCGCCGCAACTTCCGGCCAGCCATGCCCTCGGGGTATGCTGGAGACTTGAGGACCTGCGCCCGGCTGCGCCGGGCGTCCGCAGCGCCAGGAGGCAGAGGTTGGCCACAACAGTCGAGATGCCACGCAGTACCGTCCAACCAGAACACGCTGATGGCGTCCGCGTGCTGCGCATCCAGGGCGGCAGGCCGTTGCACGGGAGCGTAAAGATCGGCGGGGCCAAGAACGCCGCGCTGCCTGCGCTGGCCGCCACCCTGCTCACCAGCGAGGAGTGCACCCTCCACAACGTGCCGGATCTGGCCGATATTGAAACGATGCTCGCGCTGCTGCGCAGCCTCGGCGCCGAAACCGAGCGGGATCCCAAACGCAAGCTCGTTCGCGTGCGGGCGGCCAATATCACCAGTACCGCCGCGCCCGCCGACCTCGTCGGCAAGATGCGCGCGTCCTTCCTCGTCGCAGGCCCGCTGCTGGCCCGCTGCGGGGAGATGTCTGCATCCACGCCCGGCGGGTGTCAGCTTGGCGCGCGACCAGTCGATGTCGATGTGCGCGGCTTCCGCCAGATGGGCGCGCAGATAAGCTTCCCGGAGAGCGGGGAGCTCGTGGCCGGGCAAACCAGCGGCCTGCGCGGCGCGGGCATCTACATGGATTACCCTAGCCACACGGGCACCGAAAACCTGCTCATGGCCGCCAGCCTGGCTGCCGGACGCACCACCATCGTTCACGCCGCCTGTGAGCCGGAAATCGTCTTTCTCGGCAACATGCTGATCCGCATGGGGGCGCGCATCAAGGGCCTCGGCACCCCCACCATCACGGTCGATGGTGTGGATCGCCTGCACGGCGTCTCGGAACACATCCTGCCGGACCGCCTGGAGGCTGGCACCTACGCCATCGGCGCGATTGCGACCGGCGGCGAGGTGACGCTGGAGGATGTCGACGTCAGCGCCATGCTGCCGCTGACCGCCAAGCTGCGGGAGGCAGGAGCCCGCATCTGGATCGACGGCAACGACATGCTGATCCGCCCCGGCAACCGCCTGAAGGCCGTCGAGATCCAGACACTGCCCTACCCGGGCTTTCCCACTGACCTGCAGGCTGCCTTCGCGGTCCTGATGACGCAGGCTACCGGCGTCTCGCGCATCCACGAACGGGTCTTCTCGGACCGGTTGCGCTACACCGATCAACTGCGGGCGATGGGCGCGCAGATCGCTGTGCCGCGCTTCCTGGACGCCGACGCCAGCGGCGCGGGCTTGCCAGGCACGATTCACTACGGCACCCAGGCGGAAATCACCGGCCCGTCGCCCCTTCACGGCGCCGCCGTGCGCTGCCTCGATATCCGGGCCGGCGCGGGCGTGGTTCTGGCCGGGCTCGTCGCTTCCGGCGAGACTGTCGTCTCGGCGCTCCATCACCTGGACCGTGGCTACGAAGGATTTGTCGAGAAGCTGCAAACCCTGCAAGCAGATGTCACCGAGTCCGTCGCCACCCCGGCGGAGATCGCCGCCACGGTATGACGGACCCTGCCCCTGATCGTGCGGCCATCGCCGAGATTGCCGGCGGCACATTGACGCGCCGGGAAGCGCGCGAACTGGCGGTGATCGCCTCGCGGCTGGACAGACGGCCGCGCCCGTCGCGCGATGCCGGAGTGCAGCGGGCTCGCTTGCATGAGATGATCCGCGCGCTCGGCTGTGTGCAACTCGACACCATCAGCGTCATCTCGCGCTCGCACGAGACGGTGCTCTGGAGCCGCCTGGGCCAGTACGATCCTCGCGTCCTGAACGCGCTTTACGCCGGTGGCGGCGTCCTCACCGAATACTGGGCTCACGCGGCCGCCATCATCCCTATCGAGACGTTTCCCTACTACCGCGGCAGTATGGCGGACTACGTCGCGAAGTACGAAGCGGCAGGGAGTTGGGCCGAGGCGAACCAGGACCTGATGACCGCCATCCACCAGCGTTTCCGTGACGAAGGGGAGTTGGCCTCCCGCCACTTCGAGCGTCACGAGGACCGTCGTCCGGAAGCCTGGGAGTGGTACGGCGGCAAACCTGCCCGCCAGGCGCTGCAGCACCTCTGGTCGCGCGGGGACCTCATGGTTGCGCGGCGGGAGAGCGGCTTCCAGCGTGTCTATGACCTCACCGAACGCCTCATTCCGGAGCCCCACTTCTCCCACGAACCAACTCAGGCCGAGCGCGCCCGCTTCTTCACCCATTCGGCGCTCCGGGCCCTTGGCGTGACCAATCCGGCCTGGGCAGCAGACTACTTCCGCTCCTGGGCGCGCCCGCACATCCGGCCCGCCGAGAGCCAGCAGGAACTGCAGCGCCTGGCAGCGGAAAACCTGGCGATTCCAGTCGCCGTTGATGGGATCAAGGGTCCGCTCTGGATGGACGCTGCCCTCGCATCCCGCCTGCTCGATCTGCGCGAAGGGCGCGGTAGGCCGACGCTGACTACGCTGCTCTCTCCCTTCGACAACCTGATCTGGAACCGGCAGCGCGACGGGCAGCTTTTCGACATCGACCTGCGCATCGAGTTCTACACCCCGGCCCCGAAGCGCATCTACGGCTACTACTCGCTGCCTATCCTGCACAAGGGCGCGATCGCCGGTCGTCTCGACGCTGTGGTGGATCGCCGCGCCCACCTGCTGACAGTACGAAACGTCCACCTTGAGTCCCGCACGCGCTCCAGCGCGTCCCTCGCTGCCGCCGTCGCCGCTTCACTTTGGGACCTGGCGGGCTTCCTGCAGGCCGAGGAAGTATTGGTGCTGGCCAGCGACCCGCCGGAATTCGCGGAACTGCTTGCCACGGCGCTGAAGTAGGACGCGCCCGACCACGCAGTGAACCCGCGGCCAGTTCGTCATCGACGATGACCGGGCGCGCCTCGCCTTGCCGCGCATCATGGGCTGGCTGACTGAAGCCACGCCTGACTCTCCGGACAAGAGCGTCTGCAGGCGAAGACTCGCACCGTTCTGGGCCAGGAGAGGCCCGGCGCTCTCCAGGTGACGGCGTGCTGCCTGCCTCCGGGTGCGACCAACGTGCGGGCATATGCTGTAGCAGAATGCACTTCTGCGGAGCCGGCCAGTTCGCGGCCGCACGCTTTGCCCTGTCTGGAGCGAGAGGAGGTCACTGATGCGCTGGTTCGGGGTCATGTTGGCAATGGTGGTGTTCGGCGGGGCGCTGGCTGCACCCCTCCCACCCGTGGCCACCGCCCAGGAGGCGACGCTGCCCGCCACAACGACCTTGCACCTGGTGGAACACGCGGTGCACCTGACCACGGTCGATCACGGCGAGCCGGGGCCATCGGTGGGCGATGTTCAGGTTTGGGGCCCGAATCCACTATTCGATGAGCGCGACAGCGCCGACACCGGCGCCACAACCCAGGGCACATGCACCGCGCTGAATGCCGCCTTCGACTGCATCGTGACGGAGACGATCCTCTTTGCGAACGGCAGCACCCTGCAAATCCAGGGCGTCGAGTTTGCCGCAGCGCCGTCGCTTCGCACCATAGTCGGAGGGTCCGGCGACTACCTCGGCGCGACCGGCACGATCGTAGTCGAGCCCACTGACGACCAGAGCAAATGGGCCAAGACGATCGAGCTGTTCCTGGCAGGCAACGAGTCGTAGGGGCGGTCAGCTCTCGGTAGCCCGCGCCGCCTGTTCTTCCCGGAAGCGCGCAACCCACTCGTCGGTGCGGTCGTCCGCCAGGCGAACGGTGCGTGGGTCGGGCAGATCCAGTGGCGGGTGGGCGATGCCCATCCAGTCCAGGATCTCCGCCGTCGCCTCGCTGTAGCGCGGAGCGAACTCCTCGTAGACCACGCGGTACGGGGTGAACCCTGCGTTAGCCACCCAGGCGCCAATCGCCACGTCTTCCGCCTCGGCCTGCTGCAGCAGTGCCGCGATGCCGGCGTAGTCGAACGCCAGCTCGCCCGGCTGTAGCGGCTCATCACCCAGGCGCCAGGCCCGCCCCAGTTTCGGTTCCTCCGCGCCGCGCCCCTGCCCCCACACGCCAGTCTGGCGGGCCTTGAACCACGAGATCGCCTGTCGCAGCTTGTCGTCCCGCGTCGCCCACAGGATGTGCAGATCGGGGAACAGAGCACGAAGCAGGTCGCCACCCGACAGGTCAGCCAGATCGGGCTGCTGCCGGGCCACCTGCTCCAGGTGCATGAGCTGACCGTAGAGCAGCTTCGCGCCGAACACACCATTGCTGGAAGAGCGCTTTTTCTGCAACTGCGCCGCGTACGCGGGCAGTGCCGGCGTGTTCCACCGCTCCATCCAGTGCGCCATCTTGTGCCCAAAGAACTCGCGCGGCTCCCCCGCCACGCCGCTCGCCTGCAAGCCCTGCCCCAGCAGCGTGCTGCCCGAGCGCGGGGTTGCAATCACCAGGTAGCTTTTCGTCATCCCCAAGCTCGCTCCAGCGCTCATCATCTCCCCTCTCCCGCGCATCGGGAGAGGGGCCAGGGGTGAGGGCCGTGGCGCGCCTCAACCCGCTCCATCAGTACCTCTCCTGGCCACCCCCGCAGGTTGGGGTGCGGGGCACTCCATTATCCGGGAAAGAAGAATGTCCGCAGCGTGATCAACAGGAACCCGCCGATCAGCAGCGGCCAATAGGCCAGCACCGGCAACAGGTCGCCACGGTAGCCCAGGATTGGGATACGCCATCCCTTTACCGCCGCCACGCCATCCAGCACCACCAGCACAATGAAGATATCGAGCAACAGGGGGAACCACTCCAGGTAGGTCAGACTCTGCGATTGCACGGCGCCGCGGACGGCGTTATGGTCCAGAATCACGGCGAAGAGCAAGGCGCCAACCGCGACGATGAGATCGAAAACCGTGATGCCCAACGGCCGCTCCGCCGTGGCTTCATGCGCCATCAGCAGGAGCAGGAGAAAGAGCAAAATGGCGATTGCCACCTCCAGCACGCCGTGCTCCAGCAACGGCCCCAGCGGATCACGCGCCACCATCAGGTTGTAGTACAGCTCCGGGTCCGGGGCATCGGTAAACCCGTAATCCAGGCCAAAGTCGACGTTGTAGTCGAGGAGGGCGTAGCTAAAATACGTCTGAACCGGATCCCAGCCGCCATACACGAACTGCGTGTCCAGACCGGGCAATGCCTCTGGCCGCAGGTCCCGGTAGGCCGCGAAGTCGGGAACCAGCATCACGGAGTAATCCACCTCCGGGTGCCAGAGCCGCAGCCAGATATCCTGCTGGTCGAAGGGATAGTCGCGGTAGTCGAAGTTCTGGCGGAACTGCCCGCTGAAATACCAACCGACTTCCTGCACCCCGTTCCGCGTGATATCCCACGCCGGGGTTGGGTTGTAGGCGTCCTCAAGCTGCTCCGGCAGGGCAACGCCCCGTCGCAGATCAGCCGGCACATCGGGGTCGTACTTCTGCCAGACAAACCCGGACATCTCCACGTTGCTGGTGGACTGAAACTCGAAGGATTGCAGGTACACGCCGGTCGGAATGAGGTAGTCATACTGGGCGAACGAAGCCTCGTGTTCAGCCATGAACGCGTCGAGTTCCCCGGCTCCCGTAATCGGGGCGCCGTTCGTTGCCGAGTACCGATGCGAAGTGAGAATGACACTCCAGGAAAACACGAGCGCTGCCAGCATGGCGATGGACCACACCACCGCCACGTTGCGGCGCCCGGCGAGGTTCTGCGGGCCCGGACGGTTCCAGGCGAAAGACACGGCGAGCACCGCGCCCAGCAAGGCCAGCACCAGGGAAATGAGATCGCGCCCACCATCTGCAAAGTGCAGGCCATCCCGCGCTTCCACGCGCTGCGCCAGAAGCCAGACGAAGAGCACCGTGCAGCCCACGGCCGCGATCCACGCCAGCCGCCAGGCAACCTCCAACCAGCGTGGAGCGCGAGTTGGCACAGGCGTCAGTGGCGGCCGATGCGCTCCACCAGCGTCTTGCCGGTGGGCGCCTGCCCTGTCTCGGCCGCCCTCCTGTCCAGCCGGGCGAACCCTTCCTGCGCGAAGCGGATGCCCAGCCAACGCAGCGGCTCCGGCTCCCAGAGCGGTGAGCGGTGGTTGACCGTCGGCAGTTGGGTAATCTCGGTTGATTCGCCGCGAATAAGGTCCGTCAGGATGCGCCCAAACAGGTTGGTGGTCGCCACTCCCTGCCCGGTGTACCCGCCGGCGCGGGCAATCCCGGTGCGCGGGTCGAAGCTGGTGGTTGGCATCCAGTCGCGCGGCATCCCCAGCGGCCCGCCCCAGGCGTGCGTGAAGCGCACATGCCGCAGCGGCGGAAACCAGGCCCGGGCCAACTCCCGCAGCATCTCATGCGTTGGCGCGTGGCGGTCCAGCGCATCGGTGATGAGCGAGTTGCGGTGATAGGGCGCGCCACGCCCACCGAACATGACCCGGCCATCCGCCGTGCGGTTCAGGTAATCAACCGACAGGCGGGAACTGGACACCAACTCCCGATTGCGCCAGCCGATCTGGTCCCAGTCGCTCTCCGAAAGCGGCTCGGTCAGCACGATCAGCGAGTACATCGGCACCAGGGTGCGATCCAGCTTCGGCAACTGCTGGCTGTACGCTTCGCCCGCCAGCACCACGGTTTTCGCGCGCACATCGCCGTAGGGGGTGATCAGGCGCGGTTTCGCGCCGCCCTCGAAATCGGTGACCGGCGTTTGCTCGTAGATCGTCGCGCCGTCCGCCTCGATCACCCGCGCCAGCCCGCGCGCCAGGCGACCCGGGTGGATACTGGCTGCCGTCGGGTTGTAGAGCCCGGCCACCACGTCGGTCACGCGCACCATGTCTGCTGTCTGCTGCGCATCCAGCAATTGGTAGTGGTCGCCAAGTCCCAGCGCCTGCGCGGCCTGGTATCCCCCCTCTACGCTGGGGCGCTCATGCTCACCGCGCGCCAGGCGCAGGGCGCCGCCCTCTTTCCACTGCGCGTCGATTCTCTCGCTGCGCACCACCCGGTCGATCTCATGGTAGGTGTCGTACATGGCGCGGGAGACAGCGCGGGCGGCATCCGCCCCATAGCGCTCTGCCAGGATGCTGCCGCTGACCGGGAATCCGGGGTAGCACCAGCCGCCGTTACGCCCCGACGCCCCGAACCCGGCAATCTCGCGCTCCACCACCGCCACGCGCAGCGACGGATCGCGCTGGAGCAGGTAGTACGCCGTCCACATGCCGGTGTACCCGGCGCCCATGATGGCCACATCGACATCGACCGAGCCATCCAGCCGGGGCCGGGGCGTCAAATCATCGCCGCAACTCTCCAGCCAGTACGAGTACTTCGCGTAGTCCGCAGCCGTCTTCTTCCTGTCGTCCATGCCTGCCCCGCTTTGTCCGCCGGTGCGCCTGTTCCCCAATGACGGGATGGTATCACCGGGACGAACGATCCTGACCTCTTGAGCTCTCGCAGGACTTCGGTCGGGAGGTCGCAGCATCAGGAATGGCGCCAACCCCAAAGCGTTCACGCTCGTCCTGGCGACCCCGGGCCGTCTCGATCACTCCGCGGCAACTGCAGGTACCTCTTTCCCCGAGAACGCGTGTGCCAGGCGACACGTGAGTGCGGCGACGTAAAATTGGTCTATACATTTCCCGATGCCTGCGGTATGTTGCGTACTGCCTGGAAGTACGGTGCTGTCTCCATCACTTCAGGAGATCATCCATGGACGGCCACCAGTTCCTGCCGCGGCGGCCAGCGTTGGCCACCTCACGGCGCTCGGCGTTGAGCGCGCTCCTCGCGATACCCGGTGCAACCTCGCTGGCCTCCGTCGCCGCAAAGAAAAAGAAGAAGAAGAAACGCTGCTCGCCTTGCAAGCGGCGCAAGAAAGGCAAGTGCAAGACGAACAAGCTGGACGGCGCCGCCTGCCCCGAGGGGATCTGCCAGCACGGGAATTGCCTGCCTATCTCCCAGGACTTCACCACACCCGGCAACTTCACCTTTACCTCTCCCCGGGCCGGAACCGTGACCATCGACGCCTTCGGCGCAGGTGGCGGCACGGGCGGCAGGGGCGGCACGGGCGGTGCAACCGAGGGCGGTACCCCCGGCGTTCCGGGCCTTGGCGGCAGGGTCACGGCCACCATCGCCGTTGCCGCTGGCGAGGTGCTGGAAATCCGCGTGGGCGGCGCCGGCGGCAATGCCGATAACGGTTATGCCTACCCCGGGCTCGGTGGCGACGGAGCAGGTGGTCAGGGAGGCGTGGGAGGTCTGGGAGGCCCCAGCGTCGGCGGGGACCCCGGCTACCCTGGCGGTAACGGGACAGGCAACGGCGGCGGTGGCGGGGGTGGCGGTGGCGGCGGCGCCGCATCCACGGTGCGCCGCAGTCCCTTCGCAGTCGCAGACACCTTCCTCGTGGCGAACAGCGGTGGCGGAGCCGGCGGAGGGGCAGGCGGGTTCGGGACCGGCGGCACAGGCGGGGATGGCGGCGAGGGCTGGGGTGCGGGCATGGCCGGCGTTCCAAACGGTGGCGTAGGCACCGCCGGCATGGACGTCAATGGCGTCTCCGGCGGCGCCCCAGGCGTCAGCGGCACGGCCCTTGGCCCACCGGGCGCCACCTTCGAGCCAGACCTACGGGCCGGAGATGGCAGCGTTACAGTGACCTTCACACCCGCCTGATCAACCGGCGGCGCTGGTCACCTCCTTCGCTGGCATGACAAGACCGCGCGCATGGAACGCATCGCACTCATCTCCGACATCCACGGCAATATGCCGGCGCTGGAAGCTGTGCTCGATGACATCGCGCGCAGGGGGATGACGCGCATCCTCTGCCCGGGAGATATGGAAGGCCGGGGACCTCGCGGGGCAGATGTGGTTGACCGGGTGCGTGCCTGCTGCGAGGCCGTGGTGCGCGGCAACTGGGAGGACGGCCTGGCGGCTGCTGACATCGACCACCCGTTGGCCAGATGGCATCTGTCGCGGCTCGGTTCGGATCGCCTGGCCTGCCTCGCGACTCTGCCATTTTCGCTGGACACGGTGCTGAGCGGGCGGCACATCTGCCTGCCCCACGCCTCACCGCAAAGTGTCAATGCGCACGTCTTTCCCGACGCGCCGGAAGAACGGCTGCTCGCGATGTTCGAAAACTCTGACCTGACCGGCGATGGTCCACTGCCGGACATCGTGATCTACGGCGACACCCATGTTCCGGCCTGGCGTCCGTTCGGCTCACGGGTGCTGCTGAACGTAGGCAGCGTGAGTTCGCCGCTGGATGGGCAATGTGACGCCACCTACGCGATCATCGAGGGTCACGCAGGACCGGCAGTCGCCGCCCTGGGCCACACCATCGTCCGGGTTCCCTATGACGTGGAGCGGGCCATCCGGGATGCGAGCGAGGCAAGGCTTCCCAACTGGGAGGTTTACGCCACCGATCTTCGCACGGGGCAGTTCACCGGTTAGCGCTCCTCCTTCCGCACCTGCCGCCGCACTCAGCGACTTGCAGAAGATACGGCCCGCGCAGCACTTGCTCCTCCACCGCCCGCTGTGTAGGTATTGCGCGGCGATAGCTGGCACTTGCGCATTTCTACGGATGGTCTCTGCTCCCCTGCGCTGCAGAATGCAAGCCAGGGTACGTCGCACCTGTTCAACTGGAGGCCGCTATGGAAACTGCTCGCTTCACTGCTCTCGCCCGGCGCCTGGGGCGCCGTTGCTCCGCCCTGGCCGGCGCTGCACTCATCGTCGCCTCGCACCTGCCCCCAGGCGCCTGAGGAAGCACAGGGCCGGAAGAAGCGGCGACGCAAAATCTGCAAGCTGGAAGCAACCCGCTGCGGCCGGACGTGCGTGAATACACGCACCGATCCCCGCCACTGTGGCGGGTGTGACAAGCGGTGCGATGCAGGGGTGGAGTGCGTGAACAAGACCTGCGGTGGGCCGCAGCCCGTCTGACAACCGTCTGCACCTGAGCCAGGCGACCCGGCCAGCGATGGCCGGGTCGCGGTCTGCGACAATCCTACGCGATGCGCTCGCTCAGGCCCGGCGTCGGCGTGGGAATCCACCACTCCTCGCCGCGCTCGGTCTGCACGTACTCGGGCCAGCGCAGGTCGATGGGCGGCGTGAAGTCGCGCCCCAGCAGCGGCGCCACCCACTTGCTGCCGCCCACGCCGCCGCCCGTGCGCTCGTTGAACTCCTGCGTCGCCTTCTCCAGTTCTCCCTCAACCGTCAACAGGTCAAGGATGGTGCCGGCGATCGTCTTCGAGGCCATGAACATGCCGGGGTCGATGATGGCGGGCACCCCGCCCATCGCGTTGTAGGCCCAGTTCGGATACTCGTAGCCGTGGTACGGCGTGCGCAGCACCGGCCGCCCGGTGAACACGCGCACCGTCGGCGCGTGCCACGTGTAGTCCGTGTAGTCATCCGACGTGAAGTTCTTCTGCCATTCCGGCAGTAACTTGCGCGTCTCCGCCTCATACTCCCTTGGGTCCGTCAGGGAGGTGAAGGCCTCCGGGAAGGGGTTGGCCATCGGCTCCAGGCCCAGGTTGCGCTGCAACTCTCGCGCGAATTCCAGCGCCTCCTCGGAGTATTCCGGCGCGCCGGCCAGCTCCATGTTGCGGAAGGTGAGGTCGGCCATCGCGTTGTTGGAGAGGCCCGGCCGCGTCCTGGTCACCCACTGCACGTGCGCCTGGCAGCCAGTCGCGCCCGCCGCGTGCTTGGCGTTGTTCGCCAGCACGCGGTAGATCTGCTCCTGAATCTCCAGGGTTGGCGCGCGCCACGAATACTGGATCTGGCTCCAGCGGGGCGGCAGGTTGTCCGAGGTCGCGTCACCGGCGGCCAGGATGAACTCGTTGAGGGTCCACGTTCCCGTGTGCGGGAACATCGCCTCCTTCGTGTACTTGGTTAGCGTGTACATCAGGCAGAGCGCATCGATAGCGCCCGGCGTGCGAACCGAGCTGTGCGGATTCGCCGCGCTGTCTTCGTGCGCCGTGGGCGATGCCCCCTTGACCTCCCACGCCTCGGGCTCCGCGCACTCGAAGGTAAAGACCGCGCTCCAGTAGGAGCCACAGTGCGTCTCCCAGACGGTCGTATTGGCGTTCAGCGGGTGATAGGAGATAAAGGCGTCGGCGTCGTCGAAGTAGCCCTTGGCGGCGTGGACCGGCTTGGAGCCGCACACCTTCTCTGCCGGCTCGCCGAAGAACTTGAGCGTACCGGGGATGTTGTACTTCTCCATGGTCGCCTTGGCCGCCAGGATGCCGCCTAGCGCCCCTACGCCCAGCATGGAGTGCGGGTCGGTGTGGCCCGCTGCGTACGGGTGCAGCCCCTCGCGCGGCGCGCGGTACGGCACAGCCTGCTGGGAGTTCCCCGGCACCGCGTCATATTCGGCGTAGGAACCGATCACCGGCCCGCCGCTGCCCGAAGTCCAGGTCGCCATGAAGGCGGTCGGCATCTCGCCGCTCCCAACCTCGACCTCGAATCCCTCGTCGCGCAAGAGGTCGACATACGCCCTGGCGGAGCGGTACTCCCGCCAGGCTGGTTCGGCGTAGCGCCAGATTTCCATGTCGAAGTCAGAAAGACGCCGCTCGTTCTCATCGACCCAGTCGAACGCAAACTGCTTCGCCTCGTAGAGGCTGGACATTGCGACTCCCTCCTTTTCGTCTGGCCATTGACCTGCGGCGATTCTACCGAAATGCCCTGCCCTGCACGCGGTGGTGCGCCGCCACCCGCGCACAAACCATATCGGCACAATTGGTCTCACAGGATATCGACACTACGTCGCGAGAGGCATACACTGCACAGGAACTCCCGGAACGAGATTGCCCTGGGCGCTGCTGACTCTGCGTTGGCCGCGTAACTCGCGCAATCATCTGTTGGCCGGGAACAGGTTGTGGCCCATCGCCCGCCGGAATCATGGGCCATCACGGTCTGGAGGTCTCCGTGCGCAAACCCTGGGATCCAATCAGCGAAATGCAGGCCGCGAATCGCGCCCTCAAACGCGAAATGATGCGGGACCTGGAGGACATGAGCCGCCGCGAGCTCATGAGGCGCGGCATCAAGCTGGCCGCCGGCGCGTCTGCCGCCAGCCTGCTCTTCCAGGCGGGTATCCCGCTTCACACGTACGCCCAGACGCCGGCGGTTGAAATTCCCCCGCTGCCAGAGTTCACCGAAATTCCCGAGAACCTCAAGGGCAGCGGCGAGGTCCGCGTCCAGTCCTGGGGCGGCGCCTTCCAGGACGCCCAGCGCGAGGCCTACTTCATCCCCTTCCAGGAGCTGTCTGGCATCAAGGTCATCGAGTCTGAGGGGCCTGACCCGTCCAAGATCAAGGCCATGGTCGACACCGGCAACGTCGAGCAGGATGTCGTGCAGATGGACCGCTCGGACATCATGCTGCTTGAGAAGCAGGGTGACTACTGGGAGGAAATCGACTACTCCCTGTTCGATGTCGACAACATCGACGAAAGCCACCGCTACAAGTATTCGGTCGATATGCTCCCGTACGCGACGGTGATCGGGTACCGCACCGATGCCTTCCCCGAAGGCCCGAACACCCAGGCCGACTTCTGGAACCAGGAGGCGTTCCCTGGCCCGCGCACCACTACAGCCGGCACCGGCGGCGTCACGCCGTTCCTGGAGGCTGGCTTCATCGCCAACGGCACCGCGTTGGATGCCATCTACCCGATGGACATTGAGCAGGGCTACGAGTACTTCAACGCCATCAAGCCCTACGTTGCCAAGTTCTGGGAGGCAGGCGCCCAGCCCGCCCAGATGCTGACCGACAACGAAGTCGTCATGGCGCACTCCTGGAACGGCCGCATGCATGCCATCCAGCAGGAGGGCGCGCCGGTCAAGGTGGTCTGGAACGAGGCGCAGCTCGCCACCGATGTCTGGGCGGTGCCCAAGGGCGCGGCCAACGCAGAGAATGCCATGAAGTTCTCCGCGTTCATTACGCTGCCGGTCTCCCAGGCCCGGCTTAGCTACCTGATTCCGTACGGCTCCGTCAACAAGGCCTCGGCTGCCCTGATGACGCCAGAGCAGTTGGAGAACTTGCCGACATCTCCTGCCTACCTGGACCTCATGTCGATCCGGGATATCGCCTGGTGGGTGGACAACCGCGATGCGGTAACCTCCCGCTGGAACGAGTGGATCCTCGAGTAGGAACCCTCACGCCATCCCCTCTCCCGGTGCGCGGGAGAGGGGCTCTTTGTGCCGCGGCAGACGGCGGTTGGATCGTCTTGATTCTGTCGAGGAAGTTCATCGGCCTCGGCGTCACACGCACCTGATTGACGCATCTCCATGCCCTCCGTGCAGCACCCCACCGGGTCCCTTATCCCCATCGGCCGGTTCTCCAAGATCAGCCGTCTTTCCGTGTCCTCCCTGCGCTACTACGACGAACTCGGCCTGTTGCGGCCAGCCTACGTCGATCCGGACTCCTCCTACCGCTACTACCTCCTCTCGCAGGTCCGTACGGCGGAAACGATCCGCCTGTTGCGGGCGCTCGATATGCCGCTGGAGGAGGTCCAGCGCTACCTGGAGGAAAGCGATTCTGCCCAGGCGCGGGACCTTCTGAACCACCACGAGCGGCGCATGGAAGAGCGTATCGCCGAGGGTCAGCGCATCCTCGCGTACCTGCGCCGTCTGCAGGGCGGAGGAGAAGAGGACGCGCCGCCGCTGGTCCTGGCGCAGAATTTGCCGCCGCAGGAGATCCTGGCCATCCACGCCCGGGTCCCGGAAACAGCCGTGCCGGGCGCCTGGCGTGAACTGGCGGCCGAGTTGCGGGCCTACCTGCGCCGCCGTGAGGGGTCGGAACAGCCGGTGGGAGCCATCTTCCCGGACCCGTTCCATGATGAACGCGCCGTCAACATGACGGTCTTCATCCCCAGCCCCGCCAACGCGCGCGGGCAGGGCCGGATCGTGCGGGAGCACCTGCCGGGCGGCTTGTGCGCCACCATCCGGCACCTGGGGCCCTACACGCTCCTGCACCGCTCCTACGAGCACCTGGCGGCATGGATGCAGGGTCACGGTCACGAGGCGACCGGCGCCCCGCGCGAGGTCTATCTGGTCGGCCCCACGGAAACCGCCGACCCCCACAGTTACGAAACAGACGTTATCTGGCCAATCCGCTGAGCCAGCACCCCGGCTCGACGGATTCTGGCGCCCGTCCCGGCCTGCTGCAGCGGCCACAAGAGCGGACTTGTTGCGCTGTCCGGTGTTCCGGACACGCGTTTCCCGTGAGAGTTCCCGTACGCTCTACGGGAGTCATATGGGACACGCCACACTACCGTTTCCTGCGATCACCAGGCGCGTCAGTCGCAGATGAATCTTGTGGAGTTGCCTGCATGGCCACCAACGTTCCAAAGGAGACGCCTGTCCCTGCGCCTGCGCCGGTTTCGCGCTCCGGCCGCCGCCGCCTCCTTGCAGCACTCGCGCTGACTGCCTTACGTGCTGGTTCCTTCCTGGCAAGCTCGCTCCAGCCCGAAACCACTGCCGCCGATCCCCTCGATCGCGCACGCCGCCGCAAGAGCAGCCAGCGCAAGAAGCGGCACAGCCGGCTGGAGAAGCGCCGCAGGCGGCATCGCGGCGCAGGAAGCACGAGCCGGGACAACCGCAAGGGCATTTACCTCAACATCCTCAGCGAGGAGCATGCGTTTTCAGCCGAGATCTGGGGCGGCAACTTTGGCTGGGAGCTCATCCAGAGCATCGATCTGTCACCGAGGTTTGCCTACCGCTGGGACGGCGAACACAATCACGTGGGCTTGCATCTGGTCAACCTTGGTCTGTCCAACCCGTTCATCTGGGTAGAAGCTGGCGCAAACGACCGTGAAGTCGGCGTGGCCGTGCAGGATGTCGGGGCCATGACCTTCACCGGGTACGTTGGCCCCTACGAGCTCGCTCCCGTGAAGTTGGCCCAGGGGCAATCGGTCGAGGCGAAGGCCTTCGCGAACATTGACCGCAAGATTTCCGTCCGGATCGAGCGCTTGTCGGACACCGTGCATAACCGCGTTTTCAAGATCACGCTGGGGAAAGCGATCTACTGACGCTGCTGCGCACTCCTGACGCCGGGGCGCAGCCTCACCCGCCCTGCCGATGCTCCGCGCCGCTCCGCGCCAGCCGGCTCTGGAAGATGACGACCACCAGCAGGAACGCGCCCCGGATGAGGTTTTCCCAGAAGGAGTTGAGCTGGAAGGTGCCCTGTCCACGCTCAAAGTTGAGAATCACGAAGATCAGCCCCAGCAGCAGGACACCGATGAGGGTACTGCCGACCGAACCCACGCCGCCGGTCAGGAGCGTGCCGCCCACCACGACCGCGGCGATGGCGGAGAGTTCCCAGCCTATCGCCCCGGTCGGCGACCCGGAGAAGGAGAGCGCCGCCAGGAAGACCCCGGCCAGCCCGGCCAGCGCGCCGCTCATGGCGTAGACGAGCAGCAGGGTCCGCCCCACGGGGATTCCAGCGAGACGCGCGGCTTCCTCGTTGCCGCCAATGGCCAGCACATGCCGGCCAAAGCGGGTGCGGTTCAGGAGCAACGCGCAGAGCACGTAGAGCACAGCGGTGATAATCACCGGCAGTGGAACCGGCCCGACGTGAAGACTGCCCAACTCCGTGAATCCCGCGGCGAAATCGACCATCACCGGCGCGTTGTCGGAGAGCGTCAGCGCCGCGCCCCGTGCGAAGAGCAACATGGCCAGTGTCACCACGAAGGGTTGCAATGCAAACCGGGCGATAAGCCCACCGTTGATCAGCCCGATCGCCAGCCCGATCAACACCGCGCCCCCCACGGCCGGGACGAGGCCCAGACCGCTGAGGCGCGCGGCCGTCACGGCGGCCAGCACTGCCACCGATCCCACCGAAAGGTCTATGCCCGCCGTGATAATCACAAAGGTCATGCCAAGCGCAATCAGCGCGTAGTAGGTGTTGTTGTTCAGGAAGGCGTCGAAGATGTTGTAGATGCTGTAGAACTTCGGGCCGTAGCGAATCACCCCGAAAAGGGCCAGCACAATCAGCGCAATAAGCGCTCCCTGCCGCTGCAGGGCGCTGATGGCGCGTTCCCGGGTCAGGCTGCGCGGCGTGGCCGCGTTCGTGGTGAAAACACTCGCCACCCGCCGCTCCTTGCCCGTCAGGATGCGCGCTGGCGCTGGGCCAGCACCGCAATAACAATGGCCACGGCAATCACCATCCGCGTGATGCCATCCTGAATGTTGTGCGCGATCAGCGTGAAGCGCAGCAACTGGATGATCAGCGCGCCGATGAGCGTGCCCAAAATCGTCGCCCGCCCGCCCGAAAGCGGCGTGCCCCCCACCGCCACGGCGGCAATCGCATCCAGTTCCATGTACTCGCCGACGCGGTGAGGGTCAGACGACTTGTTGATCGCCACCACGATCAGTCCGTAACCTGCCAGCAAGCCGCTGAGGCAGTACACCCCCAGCAGCACGCGCCGCACTGGCACCCCGGCCAGCCGCGCCGCCGAGGCGTTGCCGCCAGTTGCCAGCACGTAGCGGCCGAACGTAGTGGCGCGCAGCAGCCACGCGGCCACGATCACGACGGCAGCCATAATGATGATCTGAAAGCGCACGCCGGCAACCTGCCCCAGGCCAATGAACTCGAAGCTGGGCACCAGTGGTGAGCCCAGGTTACGGAACTCCCGCAACTCACCGTTGACGATGAGTTGCGCAATGCCGCGCCCACCAAGGAAGAGCACCAGGGTGGCGATGATTGGCTGCAAGCCAATTGCCGTAACCAGCGTGCCGTTGAACAATCCGCACAGCGTTGTGACGAGTAGCGGGACGATGATCGCCAGCGCCAGCCCCACCCAGGGCGCCCCGAACTGGTTGGCGTCCAGCAGGAAGAGCGGCGCGATTGTGCCCGCAATCGCCATCAGCGAACCCACCGAGAGATCGACACCGCCGGTGGCGATGACGAAGGTCATGCCCACCCCGACGATGACGATGGTCGCCACCTGCGTCAGGTTGGCGTTGAAGGTATTCAGCGTCAGGAAGTTGGTGGTGAAGATGATGTTGTACAGCACGATCAGCGCGAGGGCGATCAGGGCGCTGAACGCGCGCACGCGATCCGGCGGAGCAAAGGCGCTGCGCAGCCCGGGCGCGGCGCCCGTTGCAGCGGGTGGTGCGGCGGCCATCGCTCAGGCTCCCGGGCCGGACGCGGCCACCGGCTCACCCGGCGCCGGAGCCTGCGCCATGGCGTGGACCAGCGCATCCTGGCTGGCCTCGGCGTGGCTGAACTCGGCGACGGTGTGACCCTCGCGCAGCTCCACTACCCGGTCGGCGCCCTCGCTGATCTCCTCCAGTTCCGAGGAGATCAGGAGTACGCCCAGCCCATCCACCGAAAGCTCATCGATCAGTCGCTGGATCTCCGCTTTCGCTCCAACGTCGATGCCGCGCGTCGGCTCATCCAGAAGCAGCAGCGCAGGATTGAGGCAGAGCCAGCGGCCCAGGAGCACCTTTTGCTGATTCCCGCCTGAAAGCTCGCGGATCGGCTGTTCCGGGCCGGAGGTCTTGATGCCCAGCCGCTCGATGAAGCGATCAACGATGGCGCGCTGTTCGCCTGTGTCCACCACCCCCCCGCGCGAGAGCACCGGCAGCGCTGCCAGCGTCAGATTCTCCCGCACTGACATGTAGGGGATGATGCCGTCCGCCTTGCGGTCCTCCGCGCAGAACCCGAGCCCGGCCCGAATCGCATCGCGCGGGGAATCCCAGCGTACGCGCTCGCCCTTCACCTGGAGGACGCCCTCCACGGGATCCGCGCCGAAGACGGCGCGCGCCAGCTCGCTCCGCCCCGAACCCAGCAGCCCGGCTAACCCCACGATCTCCCCGGCGTGGACCGTCACGTTCGCGCCGTGCAGGTTGTCGTTGACGAGATCGCGCGCCTCCAGCAGCGTCGCCCCCGTCACCGGCTTCGCCCGCTCCCGGAACCCGGTCGCGCCGCTGCGGCGCACCTCGCCAATCTCCTTGCCCAGCATGCGCGCCACCAGTTCGACGCGGGTCGCCCCGGCTATCGGCCGGGTTTCGATGGTGCGGCCATCCCGCATCACCGTCACGGTGTCGCAGATCTCGAACAATTCATCCAGGCGGTGGCTGATGTAGATGACGGAAATGCCGTCCCGCTTGAGGCCGCGAATGACCTCGAAGAGCACGGCAACCTCCTGTTCATCGAGCGAGGAGGTCGGCTCATCCATAATCACGATATGCGCGTTGGTCGAAACAGCGCGGGCAATCGCCACCATCTGTTGCAGCGCGATATTGAGCGTGCTGAGCGGCTGCCGTACGTCCACCGACACACCGAGCCGCGCCAGGATCTCGCCTGCCTCGCGGTTCATGCGGGCGGTGTCGAGCAGACCCCAGCGCGTCGGCTCCCGCCCCATGAAGATGTTCTCGGCCACACTCCGGTAGGGCACGAGGTTGATTTCCTGGTAGATGGTGCTGACGCCGGCGCTCTGGGCATCCTGCGGGCTGTGAAAGTCGACCGGCTTCCCCTGCAACAGGACCGATCCCGCATCACGGCGATAGACGCCGTTCAGGATCTTCATCAGCGTGCTCTTGCCCGCTCCGTTCTGCCCGATCACGGCGTGCACTTCGCCCGGCATCACCGTCAGCGCCGCCTCGTCGAGCGCCACGACCCCCAGAAACGACTTGGCAATCCCTTGCATGATCAGCGTGGGAGCGGCAGCTTCACCCAACGGGAGGACTCCTCAGATGCCGTCGGCAACACCCTGTGTTTCGAGTTTGTCGAGAGACCTCGCCGCGCCGCGCACGGGAACGAGGCCTCCGGGCGTCGCTCGGAACACGAGCGATCTGCAACGCGCCGCTGCGCCGGGACGAGGCCTTGTCCCTGTCCCGGCGCAACAGCCAGCGGCGCTAGAACTGCTTGCCCTGGAACTCGGCTGCGTTGTCCTTGTCGAAGAAGCGGTCCTCAACCTTCACCCAGTCGGGAATATCCTCGCCATCGATGTACTTCTGCATCGTCTCGAAGGCGATTGGCCCAAAGAACGGGCTCGATTCCACCGACGCGCCAAGGGTGCCGTCGAGAATGGCGTCCAACGCGGCGTTCTCGCCGTCGATGGAGACGACGATGACATCCTCGCCCGGCTTGCGCCCCGCCTCCTGCAGCGCCGCGATGGCTCCGATCGCCATCTCGTCGTTGTGTGCGTAGACCGCCGTCACGTCCGGGTGCGCGGCGAGCAGCGTCTGCATCACCTCGCGGCCCGGGTCTCGCTGGAAGTCTGCCGTCTGCGAGGCGATGATCTCCATGCCCGGGAACGCGCCCTCCGGCGTCGGGGTGCCCCGGAAGTTCCCCGCCAGGTAGTCTTCGAACCCCGTCTTGCGGTCGATAGCCGGGTCAGAGCCCGTGGTGCCCTCAAGCTGGATGATCTTCGCCTCACCACCCGTCGCCTTGGCCAGCCACTCGGCAGCGCGGCGCCCCTGATCCACAAAGTCGGAGCCGATGAATGTCACGTAATCCTCATCCGGCCTGGCGATGCTGTGATCGACATCGCGGTCAATGAGGATCACCGGGATGCCAGCCGCCTTGGCCTTCATGACGCTCGGCGCCAGGGCCTGCGACTCGCGCGGCGGGAAGATGAGGATATCGACGCCCTGCGCGATCAGCGAATCGAGGTCCGCAATCTGCTTCGCCGTATCCTCGTTCGCGTTCGTCTCGATCAGCGTGTAGCCGAGGCGCTTGGCCTCATCCTGCATACTCCTGGATTCACCCAGCCGCCAGGGGTTGTTGCTGCCCACCTGCGCGAAGCCTACGGTGTAGGTGTCCTTCTTCTCCAGCGGCGGCGGCGCGGCGGCAACCGTGCCGTAGCGGCTGGCCACGACCAGGCCGGCAGCGGCGGCGGACAACTTGAACGTGGAGCGGCGGGACAGGCGATGGTGAAGCACGGCGCTCTTCCTCCTCGAACAGCGTGCGGGCCAGGAATGGCTCCGCGGGGTGGAAGCCGCTGCGCAGCGGCTGCACGCACATCCCGGCAAGAAACCCCAGCGGCAACGCACTGATCCAGGCAACCATTCCCTTCCGGAGCAGCGGTATCGAAGCGTTTCTTTCGTCCAGGATGTGCGCCATGAATACTACCGGGATCACGGCGACCGTCAAGCGGCTGGACGAAGTGAAGTAGCATATCTCAGCAACCATTAGCACCACGAACATGTCAGGCACGAGATATGCAGCGGCGACGCGAATGCGGTTGATGCGGCGAACAGCCACCGGCGAGCCAGAAACACCGGCCTCCCCGTCCACGCGCGCTGGCGACTCCGGGACGCTGCCAGCACGCGCAACCCGCTTGCCACACGGGTTGCGTTCCCTCGGCCACCGTGACTACCGCATCTTCTTCTCCACCCAGCTTTTCTCCCTGACTGGCACCTGGATGCAACGCTTGCCCAAAGCTGGCTGGTGCTTTCGCTCACAAACTCGCCTGCGGCGCTCGGTCTGGTCGGCGTCTTCCAGTTTGGCCCCACCCTGCTGCTCGGCCTGCCCGCCGGGGTCCTTGTCGACCGCGTGCCCAAGCGCTACCTGCTGATCTGCACCCAGATCTGCTTCGCGATCATCACCGCCCTACTGGCTATTCAGCTCGAACGCGGCGAGCTCCAGCTTTGGCAGATTTACGCGGCAGCTCTCGGCCTCGGCATTTTTTCCGCCTTCGACATGCCCGCCCGCCAGGCGTTCGTCGTCGACCTCGTCGGGCAAGACGACCTCATGAATGGCATCGCGCTCAACTCGGCCCTCTTCAACACCAGCCGCATTGTCGGCCCAGCGTTAGCAGGTCTGCTGCTCAGCAACTACGGGCCCGGCATCTGCTTTGTTCTGAACTCGCTTTCCTATATCCCGGTCATCATCGGCCTACTCCTCATGCACGCCATGGGTCTCCCGCGCAGCGTGAGCGCCGGCTCACCGGTGGAGCGCCTGCGTGAAGGCCTCGCCTACTCGCTCAAGACCCGGGCCGTGCTGCTGCCCATCATCCTGGCCGGGCTGATGGCGGTCTTCGGCATGAACTTCAATGTCTGGGCGCCGCTGCTGGCCAAGGATGCTTTCGATATCGGCGCGGGCGGCTTCGGGATGCTGATGTCTTCGCTGGGCGTGGGCTCGCTCACCGGCGCGCTGCTGCTGGCGTTCACCGGCCGTCGGCCCTCGCCGCGCATGCTGGTCACCACCGCCCTGGCCTTTGGCCTGCTGGAGATTGGCCTGGCCGCCTCGGCGAGATTTGGCGCGCCACCCCTGGTGGCGATGGCCCTCATGGTTGGCGTCGGCTTCACCATGACCTCCACCATGACCCAGGCCAATACCACCGTCCAGACCAACACGCCCGACGCCATGCGTGGCCGCGTCATGAGCATTTACCTGACGGTCTTTGCCGGTGGCACGCCGATTGGCGACGCGCTGGCGGGCGCGCTCAGCCAGAGTTGGGGCGTAGCTGTCGCCATTGCCATCGGCGGCGCGGTCGTGGCGGTCGTCGCGGTCCTGATTGCGCGGCAACTGGCCGGCGCCGAGCCTGGCCTGCCCGACCCAGCGCCTGCCTGAGCCACATCCTGACGGCGTCGCCCTGAGCAACGCCGAAGGACCTCGATTCCCAGGCAGTGGGGTGAGCGAGATGGCATCCACCCACGCGTGTCGATTTGGCCGCAGTGGAGAGACCTGGGCGTCCACAGCCGCGACGGTGCGAGGAGTCGCCCACCCTCGCGTGTCATCCCGAGCCTGTCGAAGGGTCTCGTGCCTCAACCACCGAGGTTTGTGGTCGCGGCAATGCTTGGGTGCGGGCAGCAATCCCCCCGGTGTAAGGGAAGCCGAGGTCTCTCCACTGCGGTCGAGACGACACCCGGGGGCGGCGGTGGCACACGAACCGGGCGACTGGAGAACGAGTTCCATCCTGCGGCGGGATGCCACCCGAGAGTGGACGACACTTCGATCTTCGCGGCCGGGGAGGTCGAGATCACTCGACTGTGCGCGGGATGGCGCCTGAAGAGGGCGTCCACGCGCAACACCTCCCCCACTCCCCCGGCAGCGGGTACTCTGCCGCTGGCTGTGCCAGACTTCCCGCTCTAGGCGATGATCTCACTGGAGCCACCGCATGCCGCTCGGTCCGTTTGCACTCATCAGTGTCTTCTACCTCATTATTGGCGCGCGGGTCGTCTACCAGTTGATCCGCAACTTCCGCGTCACGTTCGACACAAACTTCACCCCGCAGGATCGGCACCTCGTCGATCAGGCCGCGTTCTTCGTCCTTATCCCCATCTCGGTCGCGCTGCACGAACTCGGGCACGCGGTCGCCATCTGGCTTTTCGGTGGGCAGGTGCTTGGTTGGGGCTTCTTCGGCTTCGCGGGCTATGTCGAGTTCGACCCCCGCGAGTTCACAAACGCGCAGCAGGTCATCATCGCCTCGGCTGGCACGATGGTGAACATCGTGCTGGCGGCTATCGCCGTCGGGCTGGTGTTTCTCAGGAAGCCGCCGATGCGCGCTGCCATCAACGAACTCCTGATCCAGTTCACCTGGATCTCGCTGCTCAACGCCCTGGTGCTCTACCCGCTGCTCGACTTTGCCAGCGGCATCAACGGCGACTGGATGCAGATGTACGACTTCAGCGTGCCCGTGCTGAGCGCCATCATCCTGGTCGTGCATGTCGCCGTCCTGGGCCTGCTCGCCTACGCCTGGAAGAATCCTGGCATTCGCGCCCGCATCGCGAAGCTCACCGCCGAGGCCCCACCCGCGCGGCGCGCGGGCGGTGGCCGCCAGATGCCGCTCAGCGAAGCGACCGCCACCGAACGCACCCTGCACGAAGCGGCCTCGCGCGTGTCCAGCGGCTGGCCAGTGCCGGTCGAAGCCGCCCTGCAGCGCGGCCAGTCTGGTTCGGCGCTGATTCTGACCTGGGGTGATCCCGGCTTCCGCCGTTCGGTCATCGCCTCCGCGCCAGAGGCAGGAGGGGTTGACCTCTCTGGCGTACTCCGTGTGGCCGCACTCCCTCCCGAGCAGCGACCGCTGGGCCGCGATCCGGCGCCGCTGGATGCCGAGCGACTTACGCTCATGCTGCGTCTGGCCATGGAGACCGTCAATGGCTGGACTCCTCGCGTTAACGGCGCCGGCGCCCCGCTGGCCAACGCCCCACAGCGGCAGAGGGAGTCATGAACAGGATCGACGACAGCCCGGAGTGGTCTCCCGAGGGGCTGGGCATTGCCATCCGCATGCAACACGGCGACTTCGGCCGGGAGTCGCGACCGCCCGTTTATCTGCGCGTGGCCGCCGTCCTGCTCAGCGTAACGACGCTGGCCATTCTTCTGGGCGTGGCTGGCTGGTACGCCTGGCGCTCGCTCGCTCGCCGCAACGCACAGGAGGCGGCTACGCCGGATACCCCAGGCGTCATTGCCCGTGGCTGATGCCGCAGCCGCGCCCACCTACCGCCTGGGCGACGCCGCCGCGAAGCGCGGCCTGCTTGTGCTCCTCATTTCCACGTTCTTCGCCTGGGGTGGGTTCTTCCTCGTCATTCCCATGATCTCGGTCCACTATGTGGACCAACTCGGGTGGTCGGCCGCCTCGATCGGCCTCGTGCTGGCGGCCCGCCAGTTCCTCCAGCAGGGGCTGACGCCTTTCAGCGGCGCCCTGGCGGATCGTTACGGCGCCAAGCCGCTGATTGTGCTGGGCATGGCGGTGCGCACAATCGGCTTCGCCGGGATGGGTTTTGCCAGCACCTACCCCATCCTGATGACCACCGCCATCGTCTCGGCAGTTGGCGGCGCGCTCTTCGAATCCCCGCGCGCCGCCGCTATTGCCGCTCTCGCCCGGGAGGACGAGCGGGCGGCCTACTACGCCAAGACCGGCGTTATGGGTGGCCTCGGCATCACGTTCGGCACCCAGATCGGCGCGCTGCTCCTCGGGTTTGATTTCCGGTACGTGGCGCTGGCAGCCGCGGGTTCATACGTGATCCTGCTCATCCTCATTGTGGTCTGGCTGCCGGCTGTGAAGGTGGCCGAGGAAGGCGGTGCTTTTCGTGGGCTCACCCTGGCCTTCCGCGACCACTACTTTCTCAAGTACCTCACGTTCTCCAGCGGGCAGCAGTTCATGAGCGCGCAGTTCTCCATCACCCTGCCCCTGGTGGCCGTCGCAGTTGCCGGTAACGCCGGCGCGGTGGCGTGGGTCTATGCAGTCAACTCCGCGGTGGCCGTGGTGTTGGGGTATCCCATTCCGCGCCTGGCCGAGCGGCGACTTGGCGCGCGCCTTTCACTCGTGGTCGGCGTGCTGGTCACGGCCCTTGGCCTCTTCATGATCGGCCTGTCGCGGGAAACGATCAGCCTGCTGCTGGCGGTGTTCGTGTACTCCATCGGCGTGGTGCTGGTGCGCCCAATCGAGCAGACGGTGGTGGCCAGCCTGGCGAACCCGGTGGCGCTGGGGTCCTACTTTGGCGTCGCTTCCCTGGCGGTCGCGTTCGGGGGCGGCCTCGGCAACTTCGCGGGCGGAGCCCTCTACGATATCGGCGACCGCCTGCACCAGCCGGCGCTGCCCTGGTTCATCTTCGGCGCAATCGGCCTGGTCGCGGCCAGCGGGCTCTGGTGGTACCTGGTAGGCCCGGCCAAAGAGGCGCCCCGCCGCCAGATCGGCTGATTCTGTGGCAGCCTGCAGGCGATGCGTCAGACCTTCCTGGACGGCCGAAGGTAGTACCCCCGCGTGACCGGGTCGGTGATCGCGCGGCCCCAGCCAGCCAGCAAGTTCAAGGCGAGCGCGGTGAGCAGGATAGCTAGCCCCGGGAAGGTCACCAGCCACCAGGCCGTAGTGACGTAGCTGCGCCCCTCCGCCAGCATCAGGCCCCACGAGGACTGCGGCGGTTGAATACCGAGCCCCAGGAAACTGAGCGACGCCTCGGTGAGGATCGCCGTCGCCACTTCCAACGTTGCCAGCACCAGCAGCGGCGAACTGAGGTTCGGGATGATGTGGCGGAGCATGATCCGCCAGTCAGTGCACCCAGTCGCCCGGGCCGCCTCCACAAACACACTCTCGCGTTGGGACAGGACAAAGCTGCGGGTCACCCGGGCATACACCATCCAGCGCGTGACCGCCAACACCAGGATCACCTTCCAGACCCCGCCGCCCAGCACGTAGAGCACCAGGAGCGCCATCAGCAGCGACGGGAACCCCATTTGCAGATCGACGATCCGCATGATCAGGTCATCGATGGCGCCCCGGTAGTACCCCGCGATCAGGCCGAGCGTAACGCCAATCGTGCCCGAAACGAGCACGCTGAGAAAACCGACCGCGAGAGAAACGCGAGCGCCGTAAATGAGCCGCGTCAACTCGTCGCGGCCGAGAGGATCCGTCCCCAGGAGGTAGGGAATCCCGCCGCTGGCGGAGGGGGTCAGCGGCGGCTTGTTCCTGAGCATCAGCCCCCCGCGCTCCGGATCGTACGGCGCAACCCACGGCGCAAAGATGGCCGCCAGGATGAGGACCACCATGAAGATGGCCGCCGCAAGTGCGAACGGATCCCGGGCCAGTGCGCGCAGGTAGGTGCGCCATTTACCCGGCTGCCCCGACATCAGCGGCGATGGCATCACCACTGACGACGAGGCGGCATCGACAGCCCCGGGCATTAGTAGTGAATCCTCGGGTCGATGCGGGCGTAGATCAGATCGACCACCAGGTTGACTGTTACGATCATGATGGCGATGGTGATGACGGCAGCCTCGATCACCGGCAAGTCCCGGCGCTCGATCGCCTGGATCAGCAGCACCCCAACGCCTGGCCAGCCGAAGAGCGTCTCGATGACAACGGCTCCGTTCAGCAGGGCAGCCGCCTCGTCGCCAGAAAGCGTAATAATCGGGATCGCGGCATTCTTCAGGGTGTGGGCAAGGATCACGCTCCGCTCGCGCAGGCCCTTGGCCCGCGCGGTGGTCACGTAGGTCTTGCTCAACTCGTCGAGCATCGAACTGCGCACCACCTGGCTGACTCGCCCCAGCGGCCGAAAGGCCAGGGCGAGCGCGGGCAGGATGACGTACTGCGCGCCTCCGTAGCCGGAGGTCGGCAACCACATCAGCCGGACCGCGAAGACGAGGATCAGCATGAGGCCGAGCCAGAAGTCAGCTGTGGAGACGCCAGTCAGGGAGACCAGCGTGACCAGCCGGTCTGCCAGAGAGCGTGGCCAGAGCGCCGAGATGATGCCGAGTATGACCGCCAGCGGCAGCGCCAGCAGGAGCGTGACGGTTGCGAGGTACAGGGTGGCCGGAATGCGCTCCAGGACGACCGGCAGGGCAGGCACGCGCTGCCAGATGGAAACCCCGAAGTCGCCGCGCGCCACATCGCTCATGTAGCGACCGAACTGCACGGGCAGCGGGTCGTTCAGGCCCAGCGACTCGCGCATCGCCTGCACCTGCTCATCCGTCGCCTCGGGCCGGAGCATCAGGCGCGCGGGGTCTCCCAGAGAGTGGGTCACGAAAAAGACGATAACCACCAGTCCGAGCAAGACGAACACGGAGTGGATGAATCGTCTGACCATGTAGGCAGCGATGGCTGGCACACCTCATGCGGGGCGCCGACGCGGGCGTCCCCAGGCGGGCTGCCCGACGAATGGCTATCAAGCGCCACAGGCGGAGGCGGCCACACGACCGCCTCCCGCCCGACCTGTTAGCTGGTGTACTTCATCTCCTTGACCAGAATGAATCCGTCCAACCGCGGCGTCCACTCCAGGTTTGCCGCCAGCCCGTAGTTGAGCGGCATGTGGATGATCGGGATCGCGCCGTAATCCTCGTAGAACATCGCAGTCACGGCGGCCAGCGCCTCCTGGCGCGCTTCGCCCGTGAGCGGGAGAGCCGCATTGAGCGCCTCATCGAGTTCCGGGTTGCAGTAGGTCGAGGACCCACCGTCGCAACTGTAGTAGGCGCGCGCCGTGCTGCTCACGTCCATGATCTCGTTGCCGTGGGGGTTGGTGCCGATCCAGCCGCGATCCACCGGCACATCGTGGTAGTTGATGTCGTACTGCTCGTTGTACTGGGCAACCTCGATGACCTCGCTCGTGGCGTTCAACCCAATATCGTTAAGTTGGCTGGCCACATACTGCGCGAACTCCGCATTACGCAGGTAGATGCCCTGCCGGGTCGCGACGACAATCGGCGCGCTGACATCTACGCCATCGGCCGCAGCCTCTGCCACGAGCGCCTTGGCGGCTTCCATATCGTACGGGTAAGGCTCAAGTTCGGCGTTGTACCCGGTGGCCGAAGGGCCGACCAATTGCGACGCCGCTTCCCCGCCGCCAAAGAGCGAATCGGCGACGCCCTGCTTGTCGATCGCCATGCCGATGGCTTTGCGGATACGGAGATCGCTCATCGCCGGGTGCATGGTGTCGAGGCGCAGGAAGATTGTCTCCACGCTCGAGGCCGTCACGCACTGCGGCGTCGTGGCGCAGTCTTCCGGAGCGAGGAAGCGCGCAAACTGCGCCTCGCCCGTGTTCACCATCGCCGCCCGCACCGCCGACTCCGGCCGGGCGACGAACTCGACATCCTTGATCGTCACGGCTCCGTAGGCGTCGTCCGCCGTGTTGCCCCACCACTCAGGAAACGCTTCGAGCCGCAGGGCCTGCCCACGCGTCCAGTCCACGAACTTGTACGGCCCGGTGCCAATCGGGTCAACCGGCAGCGTTTCCGGGCGCTCCTGCACCTGGATCATGTTGGGGATGGGGGAGAAATAGAGGCGCGACGGCAGAATCGGGTCGGGCGCCTCGGTTTCGACATCGATGGTGTACTCATCGACCACCGTGGCGTTCATGTCCGGGCCGACATACTGGTAAATCTGGAAGTTGTTTTCCGGCGACCACGTGTAGTTGATGCCGAACGCCGCGACCTCGGCGTTGAAGGGATCGCCGTTGTGGAACGTCACGCCCTCGCGCAGCTTGAACCGCCAGACCGTATCGCTCGTCTGTTCCCACGACGTTGCCAACTCACCCACCAGCTCGTTGGTCACCGGATCGCGGTTGAGCAGCGCTTCCATCACGTTGCGCAGCACGGGGTGGCCGTCCGTGCTGTACGCGCGCCAGTTCTCCAAAGTGTCAATCTCAACCGTCATGGCCAGCACGATCTTGCCGGTCGGCGCTTCGGCATCCTGCGCGCGCACCGTTGGCGCCGAGCGCGGCAGGAGCGCGGCGGCCGGAATCGACACGCCAAGCGCCGCCGCCCGCAACGTCAGTTCACGACGCGAGAGGCGGCCACGCGCCGCATCTTCGATCAGCCGGTCGAGTTGGACCCGATGCTGCCGTCCCATGGATTGTGCCTCCCGATAAGCCCTGGCACGCAGGTCGCTCCACTGCTTCCTGCTCGACGTCCACGGCGTCGTGCGACCGCCCGATCACCCATCGTACTGCGATACAGCGATCAAACCATCGCGCGTGGCAGAAGTCAACTGGTCTGATCAATTGTGGCGGCCTTCGATGACGTCACGCCCGTCAGGCAGCCGCCGAAACGACCACCGTGGCGTCCTCGCGCTCCAGCACCTCGGGTAGCAGCGTTGTCCCCAGCCCCGGGGCCTCAGGCGGCAAGGCGAAGCCGTTCTCAATCGTGATATTGGTCGTCACCAGATCCGGGTAGAAGGTGCGGATGAACGCGCGCACCGTCTCCTGGTACATCGCGTTCGGGGCATTCAGGGCCAGGTGGAGCCCGGCGAACAGGTTGATCGGGCCCGCGCAATCGTGGAACGTGACGGGCAGATTGTGCGTCTCGGCCATCTGCCCGATCTTGCGCGCCTCGCTGATGCCGCCGCACCACGAAGGGTCAACCATGATGATGTCGGCGGCGCGCGCCTCCAGCAGCGGCTGGTACTCGTAACGCGTCATCAGCATCTCACTGGCGAGTAGGGGCGTGCGCGTGCTGCGACGCAACTCGGCGAGGGCGCTGATGCTGTCCGGCCGGATCAGGTCTTCGATCCAGAGTGGGGCAAACTCCTCGACCGCGTGCGCAATGCGCTTCGCGGCGGGCAGCGACCAGTGCCCGTGCCCCTCGACCATGATCTCCATCTCGCGCCCAACCGCCTGCCGGATGCGGCGAAACGGCTCCAGGCCCGCGTCGAGCTCTGCCAGGCTGATGCGCTGCCCGCCCGAGCGCGCGGCGAAGGGATCGAACGGCCAGATTTTCATCCCCCGAATCCCCTCGGAGAGCAGGTCAGCGGCAAGTTCGTCCGCGCGGTGCGTAAAGGCGTCGAGGTCTTCCCAGGCGCCGCCCGAACCGATTCCCACCGCACGGTCAAGCTGCCGGGCGTAGACCGGGCCGGCGCAGGTGTTGTAGACGGGCATCCGATCGTGGCTGGCCCCGCCCAGCACCTGGTAGAGCGGCAGCCCGGCCGCCTGCCCCAGCAGGTCCCAGAGCGCGATGTCGAGCGCCGACAGTGCCCTGACCTCGACTCCTTTGGCCCCACAGCGCGAGGCAAGGTCGTAGATCTGCCGCCAGTGCCGATCGATTTGCAGCGGGTTCTTGCCGAGCAGCAAGGGTGCTGCGTAGTGATGGATAAAGCCGCGCAGTGCATCCGGCGCGTACTTCGTCTCGCCGTGGCCAATCAGGCCTTCGTCGGTGTGCAGGCGGACAAACAGCAGCGTAGCGTGCTCCGCGAGATGGATGGTTTCGATCCGGGTTAACCGCATGTGCGTCCTCTCCTTGCCGCGCGTCGTATCCCGACCGTGGAACGGCGGATATACTGCCTGTCTGCCACGTAGCGAAATGCCCAACGGGAGAAACGCCTGTGTCCGACTTGACGCCGGTTGCCCCGGAAGTTCTGGAGTGGCTCTCCAGGGCAAGCACGGCGACCATCACCACGCAACTGTTTCAGCGCGGCCTGCGCAACCTCTTCCTGAATGGCCTGAAACCCCTGAACCCCCGCCACTGCCGCTTCGTTGGGGAAGCCGTCACTTTGCGCAACATCCCAATGCGAGAGGATCTCGACCGGCTCGAGAACTTCCGAAATCCAGAGCATCCCCAGCGCAAGGCCATCGAAATGGTTGGTCCGGGCCAGGTGCTGGTTATGGACTGCCGTGGCGATCTGCGCGGCGCCTCCGGCGGCAACATTCTTATTTCCCGCCTGCGGATGCGCGGCGCGGCCGGCCTTGTCAGCGACGGCGCGGTTCGCGATTCCCCGGACATTGCCCGCAACCCGTTTCCGGTCTTCGCCGCCGGACAGTCGGCCAATCTCAATCTCGTCGTCCACCACGCCGTCGATATCAACGTGCCTGTCGCCTGTGCGGGCGTCCCGGTCTTCCCCGGCGACATCATTGTCGGCGACGAAGAGGGCGTCGTGGTCGTGCCGCGTCACCTCGCCGCCGAGATCGCGCGGCCAGCCGCCGAGCAAGAGGACCTTGAGCGCTTCGTCCTCGAAAAGATCGAGGGCGGCGCCGCCCTTCCCGGAACCTACCCGCCCAACGAGCAAACGCTGGCCGAGTACCAGGCGTGGCGGCAGCGCCACGCCTGACCGTGGCTCGTCGAGAAACGGGAACCGGATTGGCGATTGCTGATTCAGTCGCGCGACGGCCAACTCAGTTGCACGATGCTGCGCGGACGGTCACGCGCCATCAGACGCCGGGTTTCTCCAGGGCGTCAGCCAGGGCGTTGACGACATCGTAGGCGTCCCGGTTCGGGTCGCGCGTTTCCGGCGTCTCCTTACCCAGGGGCGTCGTCTCAACGAAGCGGTACATATCCGCCGCGCCTTCCAGCATCCTGGGCGTCATGCCCAGGGCACGGAAGGTGGCGGCGATCTCCTCCATCTCGCCCACCCAGCGGTAGGACTTGGGCGGCATCCCCGGGATCGCGCCCTCGAGCCAGCCGAGTACGGCCGGAATGCTCTCTCGCTGCTCGTCGCGCAGCGCCTGGTCCAGGCCCATCAGGTGGGCCGCCATGAGCAGTTCCGTGCCGAGGGCGATCAGGCCCTTGGTCAGCGCTGCGTAGCACATCTTCAGCCCGGAAGCCTGGCCAACCCGGTCGCCTATCACGCGCACATCCAACCCGGCAGCAGCGAGTTCGGCAAACTCGGCGGCTCCGGGGCCAGAGGCGTAGATTCGCGTGGTCCCCGGCTTGCGCGGCGGTGGGCCCACGATCCCGGCGTCAGAGAAGCGCCCCCCGGCAGCAAGGATCCTGGCGCCGATCTGCTCTACCGTCGCCGGCGCAATCGCGTTGCAGTCCACGTAGAGCAGGCTCGCGCCAGTCCGCTCCAGCGCCATCGCCACCTGATCGGCAACAGCGGTCGCGCCAGCCGGCGCCAGCACACTGAGCAGTATCTCCGCTTCGCTCACCAGTTCATCGAGGCTCGTTGTGTCTTCTATCCCGGCCTGTGCGGCCAGGTCTCGGCTGCGCGCACTGCGGTCACCGAGGTACGTGAGCACTCGCAAGCCATTGTTGTGGAGCACGCCCCCGATGGTATGCCCCATCTCGCCCGGGCTCAGCAGTCCTACCGTCTGGATCACCACCTGCCGCTCCTCTCTCTGCGCCGCTCATCACGCACCCAGCAATTGCTGGCCAGGCGCCACTTTCGGCCCAGCCCACGGCTGCATCTTGCCACACTGTTCCGGGGCCATCGCACGCTACCGCCACACGGCAGGCACAATGCTGAAGCGCGGCGACAACGGCCTACCCGGCGCCAGACAAACCCACTGCCCGCCCCGCGTGCATGAACCCACCTGTCTCGCGTGAGCGCTGCCCGCCTGCCTCGAACGCATTCCGCCACTGGCGGCTGACGCAAGGCAGCTGATCCTGCAGCGTTTCACCGGCCGCAACGAGAATCGGGACGCTGCGCCCTTCCGGATGTGCCCGTGACTCACACTACCGGCGGGCAGTTACGAAAATCGCTTCGCTGGAGATACGGATCACATCGCCGACCCGTTTTGCTTCGAGCGCCGCCAGCACGCGCTCGCGCAGAGCCTCGCGCTCATCGGCTGGCAACGCACCCAGCCGCCCGGTCAGGGGGTTGCCGGGGTCACTTGTCCAACGCGTCCACTCAGCTTCTGCGCTCGGCACGTCGTACGCATACGTGAACGGCTGCACGGCGACCTCCCGGAAGCCCGCCTCGCTCACCAGCCGCTCAACCAGGCCGGGCTCACCCAGGCTCAGCGGCGAAGGCGGCGGAGGCCCGGGCGTTGGCGGCAACGCGGCGCCAACCATGCCGGCCACAGTGAAGATGCCCACGCGCTCGGCGACGCTCCACACGGCCAGCCCCAGGGCGCCGCCGGGCTTGAGCACCCGGTGCATCTCGCGCAGGGCGAGCACCTTGTCCGGCACGAACATCAGGCCAAACTGGCAGAACACCGCGTCAAATGCGTCGTCAGGCAGTGCCAGGGCGTCCGCAGACATGACCTCGAACGCAACATTCGCGACCCCCGCCTCCGCCGCAGTTTCGGCTACGTACGGCGCCCACTCTGCCACGAAGTCGGTGGCTACCACCTTGCCGGCCGGGCCAACACGTTGCGCCGCCGCGACCGCCACCACGCCCGTGCCGGTCGCGATGTCCAGGACATTCGCGCCTTCACCCGGCGCGACGAGGTCCACCAGGGCCGCCGCGTAGTACCGGGTATTCTGCGCGCCCTCCCGGGCAAACGTCGCGACACGGGACACCCACATTTGCCGGGAAGCTTCGGTTTCGTCGCCTGGTCGGCTCGCTGTCGTACTCATGCCATCCCCTATTGCTACGCGGCCAGAAATGTCGCGGTATGACTGGCGTGCTGTAACACAAACCCTACCCGGATGTCCCGGAAACGGGTAGAATAGACAGTTGTCGCCGCCCTGCATTCCGCCTGTTCGCGGTTTCTCCGGCGCGGCAAATCGCCCTTGTTGAATCGCCCGAGAAACCCTCCCCAACTGGCGCGGTTGCACCGCGTCAGGCTGGAAACTGGAAAGATTGTTACATGTCATCTCGTACATCTGATGGAACTGCTCCGGAAGCAGAAGCCCTGCCGGAGCAGGCCGCACCAGAGCAGGCTGCACCGGTCAAGCCGCGCGCGACTCGCTCGCGCAGCCGCAAGACCGCGCGCAAGCCACCGCAGGTGATGCTGCCGGTGCTCGTGGTCGCGGAGACCATTCTGCTGCCCCACATGTCGATCCCCTTTCCCATTGAAGATGAAGAGGCCGCGCGCGTCGTTGAGCGGGCAACGCGCGGCGAGAGCCGCCATGTCCTGGTCCTGACCGAGCGCCCCGTTCCGCCAGACACTGGCGCCCTGGACGAGGATGGTGAACTGCGCGCCCTTCTGGCAGACGCCATTATTGAAGCGGCAGCCCACTCCAACCTTGATGATGAGCCGCAGTGGATTCCCGATCCCGAGCCAGCGCCACAGGAGTATGAGCTGTGCGGCGTCGGCGTGATCGCCGAAATCGCCCAGTTCCGCCCCAGCGGCAGCCGCCACGTGGTGTTGCAGGGCGTTGCCCGCGGCATCGTGACGGAACTGGTACAACAGGAGCCCTATCTCGTGGCGCGGGTCACCCGCCACGATGACCCGGTCGATTCCACCTCCGCCGCCGAAGCAGCCATGACCGCCGTCATGGAGCAGGTGGAAAGCTACATCAGCATGCTTCCCAACGTGCCGGAAGAAGTGCTGACGATGGTGCGCGGCGTCGAGGAGCCTGGCTGGCTCTCGGACCTCATTGCCTTTTCCCCGGAGTTCACCTCGGACCAGCGGCAGGAACTGCTGGAAATCCTGGACCCAACCGAGCGCCTGCACCGCCTGAGCATCCTGATCCAGAAGCGGCTCGATGTCATGAACCTGCGCCAGCAGATTCAGACCGAGGCGCAGGCCGGCATGGACAAGCAACAGCGCGAGTACTACCTGCGCGAGCAGCTTCGCGCCATCCAGAAGGAACTCGGCGAGGCCGGTACCGAGGCAGCCGTCGCGAACGAGCTGCGCGACAAGATCGAGGCCGCCGGCATGCCCGAGGAGGTGCGGCAGAAGGCCCTGGTGCAGGTGGAGCGGCTGGAACAGCAGCACCCCTTCTCCCCGGAGATCGGCGTAATCCGCGGCTACCTGGACTGGCTGATCGACCTGCCCTGGTCCACAGAAACGGTGGACCGGCTCGACCTGGCCGAGGCGGCGCGCGTACTCAGCGAGGATCACTACGGCCTGGAGAAGGTCAAGGAGCGTATCCTCGAGTTCATCGCCGTCCGCAAGCTCGCGGGCGACCGCCTGCGCGCTCCCATCCTCTGCTTTGTCGGCCCTCCCGGCGTCGGCAAGACGAGCCTTGGCCGCTCGATCGCGCGCGCCATTGGCCGCAACTACGTACGGATGTCTCTGGGCGGCGTGCGGGACGAGGCCGAAATCCGGGGGCACCGCCGCACCTACGTTGGGGCCATGCCTGGCCGCGTCATCAAGGCTCTCAAGGACGCCAAAAGCCGCAACCCGGTGCTGGTGCTGGACGAGATCGACAAGGTCGGCTCGGACACCTTCCGGGGCGACCCGTCGTCGGCCCTGCTGGAGGTTCTGGACCCGGAGCAGAACACCACCTTCTCCGACCACTACCTGGAGGTGCCGTTTGACCTCTCCAAGGTGATCTTCATCACGACCGCCAACTTGCTGGACCCCATTCCCGCCGCGCTGCGGGACCGCATGGAGATCATCGAAGTCACCGGCTACACCGAAATTGAGAAGATGGCGATTGCGCGGCAATTCCTGCTGCCGAAGACCCTCGATTCTCACGGCCTGGAGCCGGACCAGTTGGAGGCCACCGACGAGGCCCTGCGCAAACTGATCCGCGAATACACCGAGGAATCGGGCGTCCGCAACCTCGAACGCGAGATCGGCTCGCTCTGCCGCAAGGTGGCCAAGATCCTGGCAGCAGACAATCCGCCCGCCTCCATCACGGTTGATGCGGACGATGTCGCCGCCTACCTCGGCGTCCCGAAGTATGACTACGGACTCGCTGAAGAGCAGGACGAAGTCGGCGTGGCCACCGGCGCGGCCGTCACCAGCGTTGGCGGCGACCTGCTCGGCATCGAGGTGCTGATCATGCCCGGCAAGGGCGATCTGATCCTTACCGGGCAGCTTGGCGAGGTGATGCAGGAGTCCGCCCGCGCCGCGCTCTCCTACGCCCGCGCCCGCACGGCAGACTACGGCCTGCCGGCGGACTTCTTCGACCGCAACAACATCCACGTCCACGTCCCGGCGGGCGCCATTCCCAAGGATGGTCCGTCTGCTGGCATCACCATGGCCACCGCGCTCATCTCCGCCCTCACCGGGCGGCAGGTGCGCAAGGATGTCGCCATGACCGGGGAGATCACCCTGCGCGGCAAGGTCCTCCCTATCGGCGGCTTGCGCGAAAAGACCGTTGCCGCGCACCGGGGCGGCATCAAGACCTTTATCCTGCCGCGCCGCAACGCCAAGGATCTCGCCGAGTTGCCCGCCGTCGTTCGCGACGGCATGGAATTGATCCAGGTCGACTCGCTGGAGCAGGTGCTCTCCGCCGCCCTCCTGCCCTCAACAGCGAGCGTCGCGCCGCTTCTGCCCCCCGCTGGCGGCGTCGCGCCGCTGCACGGCTAGGCGAGGACAAGACCCTCGGACCGCCTCACTCCCGGCGTGCCGGGAGTGAGGCTTTTCCTTTCTCAGGCAAAACGTGCTTCTGCTCAGCCCTGTCACGTTTCTTGCCTGGCCGCGTTGCCTGCTGGTCGCGTTCGACTGCCAACATCCGCGCTGCCAGTCCGGTTCCCGCCGCCTGACCCGATGATCTCACCCGGAACAATGGCTGCGACGTGCTCCGGCAGGAACGTTCCCCAATCGCTGCAGTGGCCTGGCTTGCCCGCCATCGAGTTCGGGGTCCAGTCGCAACGACGGCGGCAGGCGCCATTCGCGTCGCGTTCCGAGCGGAGTCGAGGGATCTCGTTGCAGCCCGTTCTATGAGTCCGGCGAGTTCCTTTGCTTTCACGCCGAAACTCGTCGTCGATGCGGCGCTCCGGGAACCTTGCCGTCACCCGAACGTGTTTCGTGGTTGACGACCGCCCAGCGCTCGTTCGCCGGCGACGGACCACCCACGCGGCGCGTCATCAGACTTCCCCTGCACCCACTTTCCGCTCGCGTTCTTGTGGTACTTCTCCTTCACGGCGCCCCAGGCTACCCGGTGCGCCCGCTCCTCTTCGTGCCCGTATTCATCCCAGGCGCTGTTGAACGCCTCCTTGTAGATGTCCTGCGCGTGCGCAGGCAGATTGTCCTTCACGCTGTCTGGCAGGTCGCTTCGAGTCGCGTAAGGCATGAGCGCGCTCCTTTCACCCGTCTACACTGCATGTGCCATGCCGGAAAGACGAAGTGCGGGAAGCAGCGCAGTCTTGCAAACGAGCGACTGGCAACCTGCCTGCATAGCCGCCTGGTGGGTCCGTCATCGCGCTGAGAACGCTGGCAGCCATCGCCGGTCGCCATAGGCTTCGTCGGCAGGGAATGCCCCTGGGCCGGCGTGCGGGACGCCACGGCCAGCAACCCGCTGATGCACTCCGAAGACGTCACTATCCTCTGCCGGGCCGCCGCACAGACCACATCCGGGGAACAGCAGTAGTCTGGTCCTGTTGCGACCGATCGGCACGCGGCCCGAAGGTGGCGTTGGCCTCAGCGAGAAGTCGTGTTCTGGGCGAAGTCGCGCGATTTCGTCTGATCACGCGCTTGAGCGAGGATTTGCACGCCGGAAGCGAGGAACAGCGCCGTCAAACTCGCCGTCGCTCCTGCACAGCGTACGTCAGGTGCGTCACCCTTCCCGTCGGCTCCGCGCGCACTGGCTCCAATGCCACGCGGTCCGCATCCACGCCCTCAAACAGGCGGACACCGGAGCCAAGCAGCACCGGCGCGAGCGCAATTGTGAACTCATCGACGAGTCCGGCGTTCACATATTCCAGGATCGTCGCGCCGCCACCTGCAATACGCACGTCCCGGTCACCAGCGGCTGCCCGGGCCTGGTCCAGCGCGTGCTCGATGCCCTCGTTGACAAAATGAAAGATCGTTCCCCCCGGCCGCACCCAGGGATCACGCTGATCGTGCGTCACAACGAACACCGGGGTATGGAACGGCGCATTCTCCGGCCAGGCCAGTTCGCCACCATCGAACATGCGCCGGCCCATGACACTCGCGCCGGTGCGCTCGAAGGTTGCCTGAGCGATGTCGTTGTCGCGCCCCTCCTCGCCGCCCTCGCCAAGGTTGAGGTTCTCCCGGAAGAAGCGAAGCGGGAAGGCCCAGGCCTGCAACTCCGACCATTGCGCCATCCAGCGCCGCACATCTGGATCGTCCCGCCTGGCAGGCGAAAATACGTCTGCGACGGGCACAGCATCGGGCGCCATATACCCGTCGAGAGACATGGTCACGCTGAAAAACACCTCCCCGGCCATTAACGCCCGCTCCCCTGCCGCAGCATCTCGGCAGCGTAGGTTGCCAGGTTGTTCAGGGTCTGCTGGCCACCCTCGATCGCGTGGTACCTCTCCACCGCCGCATCACGCTGGTCCCGGGTCGGAAACACGGTGCGCATCTCGATCTGCGTTGCTGCGCCAATGGAAGCAAAGGTGAGGACCGACGCGAAGGCGTTGGGATCGTCGCGGAACTCCCCGTGACACAGCGCAATCCGCTCCGGCGGCACGATCTCGGTCCAGGTAATCCACTCCTGGTAGTCTGTTCCGTCCGGCCCGTGCATCACGAAGTCCCACACCCCGCCAGTTCGGAACACAAAGGACCGCGTGGTGGTGGTAAACCCGTCCGGCCCCCACCACCGCGACAGATGCCGCACGTCGGTGAACGCCGCAAACACCAACTCCCGCGGAGCTTCGATGACGCGAGAGATGACGATCTCGCGGTCTGCCGTTGCGGACCGGGCTGGCGCTGGCTGTCCTGTTGCATTCATCAGCTACTCCTCTTCCGTTGCCTGCTTGAGGTCCTGCACGTAGGCATCCAGCCGGTCGAAGCTCCCGTTCCAGAAGTGCGTGAAACCGCCGGTCCACTCGTGAACCGAACGCAGCCCACGGGCATCCAGGCGATACAGGCGCTGCTTGCCTGACTGGCGCAGCCGCACCAGTCCGACCTCTCGCAGTACCCGCAGATGTTTGGACGCCCCTGGCTGGGACATCCCCAGCGCCCGGGCCACGTCGGTCACCGGGCGCTCACCCGCCCGCAACAACACCAGAATCTCCCGGCGCTGCGGCTCAGCTATCGCGTTGAAGACATCTGACGTTGTCGCTGCTCGTGCCATGTCCTCAATCATATTCTGATACAGGCATATGTCAAGCCTTCGGGGCTTGCTGTACGCCCTGGGGCGCTGCTTCCCAACCATTTCCTGCCCGACGCGGCCAGACCTACCTCCAGCACCCACACCCCGGTTGCCACCATGCCATCCCGTACGGCACGCCCAGTCGTTTCCAGTCTGCCCGTCGCCGGTGCGACGGTCTCGTCTCGCCCGCCTCTGACACAGCAGCGTTGACAGCGAAACCTGAACCTGCATACTGCAACCGAAACCTCAAGAGGTGCAAAAGTAGAAACGTGCGCCCTCTGCCTCCTCAAAGGGGTGCGCGACCGGAGTATTGAATGCAGGGCTCTCAGTTCGACGATGTCGTTAAATCTTTCGCACAGTCGTTTTCTCGGCGTCTTCTTCTCGGGGGTGTCGCCCTGGCGCCGGGCAGCGCCCTGGTCGAGATTGCGGCTGCCCAGGAGACCAGGCAGCGACCCGCAGAGCAACCTGCGCCTGTCGCCGGCGAGCAGGCATGCAGAACATCCGGGGCAGCGTGCGCGAGCACCTCAGATTGTTGCGACGGTTTTTGCCATGCCTACGGCGGAAAGTGCGTCAAGAAAAAGGGGAATAAGGGCCGCAAGCGGCGGGTGCTGACCGGCAACTGTCGATGCGACAGCGCGCCAGGCGAAGCCGGCATCAGCAATGCGGTGCTTGGGGCGGTCCTGCCCGTCGCCGCGCCCGGGTATCGCCTGCAAATGACCGAGTTGGTCTGGGAGCCCCGCGCCTATTCGACCAGTCACAGCCATCCCCTGGCGCAAGTCGCCTGCGTCCTGGAAGGCAAGCTCGGCATGACCCTGCAGGAAGGCGCCGCCACGCTGACACGCGGCGGCACGGGGGCAACGCCGGACAGCGCCGAACCCGTGGCCTTGAATCAGGAAATTGTGCTCGGGCCGCGGGACTGCGTCTTTTACGACGAGTACGCGACCCACACCGTACACACTGCCTGGAACGCCAGCAAGGGCACGACGCGCATGTGGATGGCCGATTTGGTCAAGATTGGCGAGCCCTACATCACCTATGTTCCCGAATAGGGCTTGCCCATTCTCTTGACGCCTGCCGCGTCAGGCGCTTGTGGGTCTCCACGGCTCGCGCTCGTGCGCGAGCCAGACCAACTCGGGGTCGAACCCAAGCACTCGCAGCCGGCCCTCGGTAGGCGGCTCATCGAACTCGCCGTGCCACACCGCCACGTCGCCGCCGACGATAACCGGTCGCGCCCCGGTCTCCACAACAACGACCTGCATGCCGTTCGAGTGACCCGGCGCAGGAACCAGCCGCAACCCGGGCAGCAGCTCGACTTCGCCGTCGACCGGCACGTAGCGCACGCCGGGCGCATCCACCCACTCGCGGATGGTGTAGTTTTCCTCGCGGCGCGCATCGTCCAGTTCCCGCTGCTGGACGTAAATTGGCCTGCCGGCGAACAGGTGATTTCCCCCACAATGGTCGGCATGCAGGTGGGTATTGACGACGATATCGACGCTGGCGAGATCGACATCCTGTCCGTTGAGCGGCCAGAGGCGAGGTTCCATGTCGGCCAATGCCGGGTGAAGCTCCGTCATGCCGGTATCGACCAGCACCCGCGCCCTGGGATGGTCAATGAGGTGAACGTAGACCGGCATCGTCTCACCCTCGACATGCAGGTCGGCCACGTGGATCGGCGTGATGGTGACCGTGGCGGGGGTACTCATGCCGGTCGGGCCGTGGCGACGGGGAGTTCTGAGTAAAGCACGATCAACCTCCTTGCCCATTCTCCGGCGGGCAGACTGCGGACCGCACGGTGACGCCCGCAGGCGACGCGACTCATCGACTTGTCGAATCTGCGGGATCCATTTCGACATGGCGTCGCCAGTACGCCAGGCCCATGACCCCACACAGTACACTGGGCGCAAATGACGCAGCCGTCCACCCTTCCCCTCTCCACCGAAGACTTCCTCTATGGCCGGGACCCCACACCCGGCATCGTGGCCGTCGAACCAGCGGGGGCGCAAGGCGTGCGCATCTTCCGGCGCGATGGTGCGGAGACCGTGGCTGAGGAGGCCCTGTTCCGTCCCTGGCTCCTCTCGGAACGGGCCAATGTGTGGCGCGATACCCGGATCACCGAACTGGCTGGCGAGCATGCCTTCCGCTTTCTCGTCGAGTTTGCGGACTGGCGCCGCTTCCAGGATGCCGTTCGCAACGCGCAGGACGCCGGCGAGCGCTTTTTCCGTCTGCGCTCCCCTATCGAGCAGTACCTCGTCGAGAGTGGACAAACGCTCTTCAAGGGGATGACCTTCACGGACCTGCGCCGCCTGCAGATCGATATCGAAACGCTCGGTTTCAACGCGCACGATCCCGAAGGCAAGGTCATCGTGGTCGCCCTGCGCCTGGGCACTGAGGTCGAGGAGCTTCTCGTTCTGGAGCGTGACGAAGGAGAACTCCTGGAGCGGGTGACCGCTCGCATTCAGGAGCTTGACCCGGACGTTATCGAAGGGCACAACCTCTTCAACTTCGACTTGCCCTTCATGGTTGCCCGCGCGGATCGCCACGGCGTCCCGCTCGCCTGGGGCCGTGATGGCTCCGAGGTGCGCCTGGGCTCCGGGCAGGCGCGCTTCAAGGCTGGCCCGCTCACCATGCCCTACACGCCCGCCTACGTGGTGGGTCGCCACGTTATCGACACCTACCAGCAGATCCAGCGCTACGATATCGGCGGCCGGCTGACTTCCTACGGCCTCAAGCCGGCGGTCGAGCAGCTCGGCCTCACCCGCGCCGGCCGCGAGTTCGTCCCCGGGGAGCAGATCAGCCAGGTCTGGCGGCACGACCGTGACCGCCTGCTGCGCTACGCGCTGGATGACGTGCGCGATGTGGCTGTGCTTTCGGACCTCGCCACGCCGACCGAGTTCTACCAGTCGCAGCTCCTGCCCCGCACGTTCCAGGCCGTGGCCACGGGCGGCCCCGGCGAGAAACTGAACGACCTGATGCTGCGCGCCTACCTGATGAGCCGCCACAGCGTACCGGTAGCCCAGGCCTCGCGCGAGTACGCGGGAGGCCACGCCGAACTCCTGGCAAGCGGGCCTTTCTGGCCAGTCGTGAAGTGCGACGTGGAGAGCCTGTACCCCTCCATCATGCTCTCGGAGGGGATCACCTCCAGCCGGGACACCCTGGGCGCATACCTGCCGATGCTGGCCGACCTCACCAGCCGCCGCCTTGACGCCAAACGTCAGAGCCGCAGCGCGCCATCCCCCGAAGAGCGGGCCATGTGGGAGGGCATTCAGGGTTCTTTCAAGGTGCTCATCAACTCCTTCTACGGGTACCTGGGCTACGGTGGCGGCCTTTTCAACGACTACGATGCCGCCGAAAAGGTAACGCTCTCGGGGCAGCGCATCGTCAAGCAGATCGTGGCAAACCTGCGCGAACAGGGCGCCACGCCCATCGAGGTCGATACCGACGGCGTCTACTTTGTGCCGCCGGCCGGGATCGACAGCCCGGACACTGAGCAGACCTTTATCGACGCGGTCGCCGCCGAACTGCCCGAGGGCATCCGGCTCAGTCACGATGGCCGCTACGAGGGCATGCTTTCGCTCAAGCTGAAGACGTATGCGCTCCTTGCCCACGATGGCACGATGACGCTGAAAGGGAGCGCCCTGCGCAGCCGGCGTATGGAGCCCTGCCTGCGCGACTTTCTCACCGATGCCGCTCGGCTTTTCCTGCAGCATGACCGCGACGCCGTGCGTGAGCGCTACTTCACTCTCGCCGAGCGCCTACGCGAGCGTGAGGTGACGGCCGGTGAAATTGTGCAACGCGGCATGATCAACGATGAGACCCTGGCCAGGTTCCCGCGCCTGCGCAAGGTTATCAACCGCCTGCCACAGCAAGCGATGCAGCGCTCGGGCAGCCGCCTGGAGTTCTACGAACGGCAGGATGGCGAACTGGGGCACATTGATGAGTGGGACCACGACGAAAACACGACCTACCTCCTGAAACGCCTGCGCGATGTTTCCGAGCGCTTCCGCCCCCTCTTCTCCACGCAGCCAGAGTTCGACGCGTTCTTCCCCGCCATCTCGGCTCGCACGAACATGGATGCGGCCCGGGAACAGGAAGCGGCGCAACAACTCGGACTTTTCGGGTAGCGCACGGCAGCGGAAACCAACTCACCCGGCCCGCATCACAGGTGAGATCACTGGCACGGGCGGCGAACCTCGTCTCACATCCACTCAGCGTCGAGGCGTCATTCCCTCTTTCTTGCCTGCCTGATTCCGCAGCGCAGTCGAAGCATCCCGTTCCCGGCCGTGCGGGCCCGAGGCCGCCGCGAACCGCTGATTCGGGCGCCGGTGCAGCGGCAGACCACGGGCGCCTTCGCTTGTCCGCAGCGCATCCCTGGCGTCGCTGTGGACTTGCCGGCAGACGTCGTTCAGGCCACCATTGCGCAACGACCGCATGGCAACGGGCGCCAGTGCCTGGCCGCGCTGCCCGCGTACTCGGCCAGTCGTTCCACTGATACACAGAATCGGGCGAGGCAATGGATAGCGACGCATTCCGGCACTGGTCAACCGTAGCCGCCAACTGGGGCGCAGATTACCGGGAGCGCATCCGCGAGTACCCCGTGCGCGCCCAGACAGCGCCCGGTGAAATCGCCGCCCAGATTCCGGACGCGCCGCCCGAAGCACCCGAGGCGATGGCCGATATCTTTGCGGACTTCGAGCGCGTCATCCTGCCGGGCATGACGCACTGGCAGCACCCGCGCTTCTTCGCGTATTTTCCGGCTAACGCCGCCCCGCCCTCCGTCGTCGCGGAGTACCTCGTAACCGCCCTGGCCGCCCAATGCATGCTTTGGCAGACCTCGCCCGCTGCCACCGAGCTGGAAACCCGGATGCTGGACTGGTTGCGCCAGGCCGTCGGGCTGCCAGAAGCGTTCACCGGGGTCATCCAGGACTCTGCTTCCACTGCCACCCTCGCCGCCGTGCTCACCATGCGCGAGCGCGCCCTGGAGTGGGCGGGCAATCGGGAGGGCCTGGCCGGGCAACCTCGTCTCCGCATCTACGCCTCTGCCCAGAACCATTCCTCCATTGACCGCGCCGTCTGGATTTCCGGCATCGGCGCGGAGAATCTCGTGCGCATCCCGGATGGTGGGCCGCTGCGCAGCATGGACCCCGCCGCGCTGGAGGCCGCCATCGCACAGGATCGCGCGGCCGGGTTGCTCCCCTGCGGGGTCATCGCCTGCGTGGGCGCAACTGGCGTCGGTGCGACGGACAACGTGCGGGCAGTCTGCGAGGTCGCGCAACGTCACGGGGTGATGACGCATGTGGACGCCGCCTGGGCCGGGTCGGCCATGATCTGCCCCGAGTTCCGGCGCCTCTGGGATGGCGTGGAGCTGGCGGACAGCGTGGTGTTCAACCCGCACAAGTGGCTCGGCGCCCAGTTCGATTGCTCCGCGCACTTCCTGAAGCACCCGGCTGATTTGCTTCGCACGCTGGCGATCCACCCGGACTATTTGATCACGCATGGCGCCGATGGCATCACTGACTACTCTGAGTGGTCAATTCCGCTCGGCCGGCGCTTCCGCGCCCTGAAACTCTGGTTTCTGTTGCGCAGCTACGGCCTGGAAAACCTGCGCGGCCTGATCCGCCAGCATGTGGCGTGGTCGGCAGCGCTGGCGGGCCGCCTCGCGGCGACGCCGCACTTCGCCCTGCTCTCCTCGCCAGTCCTCTCGCTCTTCGCCTTCCGCCACGAACCGCCTGGCCTCAGCGACCTGGACGCGCACAACCTCGCGCTGCTGCAGGCCATCAACGACGATGGCCGCATCTACCTGACGCAGGCCAAGGTGGACGGCAAGGCGGGGCTCCGCTTCCAGGCCGGCCAGGTCGAGACGACCGAGGCGGACGTGGCGATGGCGTACGACGTGATCTGTGAAATCGCCGCCACGCTCACCCATTGCTCCGCAACGACGCCGTAGCCACGAGCGCGAACGACTGCTCCACCGCCGAAGCGCAGTTGCGCCGAGCTTGCTCAGGCGGGATCGGTGACGAGCGCCTCCAGCGCCGCGAACCCGATAATGCCGTCCGCGAAGGTGAACGTGCCGCGCTCGCTCATCTCCCTGGCTGCGGCTGCCACCGTGCCGTACGCCAGCCGTGCTAGCGCCGACCCGACGCTGATCCGCTTCACGCCCGCATCCGCCAGATCGGTCACACGATATGTGGCCCCAGGGAGGCCCATAATGACGTTAACCGGCCTGGTTACCGCAGAACAGACCGTCCGAATGGTTGCCAGATCACGCAAGCCGGGTGCGTAGAGCACATCAGCGCCCGCCTGTTCATAGGCCTGAAGCCGGCGAATGGTATCCTCCAGATCTGGCCGACCGTGCAAAAAGTTCTCACAGCGCGCCGTCAGGACAAAGTCATCCGGGAGCGCCCGGGCCGCCTCGGCTGCGGCCTGAATCCGCTCAACCGCGAGGTCATGCTCATAGATTGGGTGGGCATCATCCCCGGTGTAGTCCTCCAGCGAGCAGCCCGCGAGGCCAACCCGGGCTGCGTCACGCACCGTCGCGGCCGCGCTCTCCGGGGAATCCCCAATACCCCGCTCAAGATCGGCGGAAACCGGCAGGGTTGTCGCCCCAACCAACATCCGGCAGTGCGCCAGCACATCGTCCCAGCCGACGTTGCCATCGGCCTTGCCCAACGAAAACGCCATGCCTGCACTCGTGGTAGCCAGCGCCTGGAACCCAAGCGCGGCGAACATCCGCGCAGTGCCGACATCCCACGGGTTGGGAATGATGAACGCGCCCGGACGTTCGTGTAGCCGCCGGAACACCCCGATCTCACAAGTCATACGTGCCCCCCGCGTAACGCTTCCAGAGACGCAAAAACGCCGGTACCTGTCTGGTACCGGCGCCTGGCCGTATATGGTAGCGGGGGAGGGATTCGAACCCCCGACCTTTGGGTTATGAGCCCAACGAGCTGCCGCTGCTCCACCCCGCGTCAGGCGCTCCCTCCCCCACCGTAGCGGGTGAGGGGCGTCCGCGGCGGCCTCGCCTCCCGTGGGGTCGCCCCCACAGTACTCTCCGGCGCTGCACTGGGTCACGACCGGGTTCGGGATGGGTCCGGGTGGGTCCAGCGCGCTCTCGGCCACGGATGCCCCTCACCCGCCTCCACGGCGGCCAGGGTGCTCCTGCTCTCGCACTCTCTGCGCCTGCGTGCATCTCCGGCTCAGCCTCGTCAGCCCTGCCGGTTCATCCACGCGCCCTGCCTGAGCAAACAAGCGTCCATTGTCGTGTCATGCGTCCGCCGCCGACGAGGCTGGATGCCTCCTCCTGGCGCGGACCGCCCTGGTGCACAGTGCCCCGTGCGTCCCTGAAATCGTGCAATGGAACAATGATGAAAAAGCGCCGGCCTCGGCCATTAGGACGGCTCAGCTCCAGTCGGTTGCCCGCTGTCCACCTGCCGCCTATCAACCCGGTCATCTGCCGGGGGCCTTCCCTGCTCGCGCAGTGGGGAGTGCCATCTTGAGGAGGGGTTCCCGCTTAGATGCTTTCAGCGGTTCACCCGTCCGCACGTAGCTACCCAGCGGTGCCGTTGCCGACAACTGGCTCACCAGCGGTGCGTCCAACCCGGTCCTCTCGTACTAGGGTCAGCCCCCCGCACACTCCCTGCGCCCGTGGCGGATAGAGACCGAACTGTCTCACGACGTTCTGAACCCAGCTCGCGTACCGCTTTCATGGGCGAACAGCCCAACCCTTGGGACCTTCTCCGGCCCCAGGATGCGACGAGCCGACATCGAGGTGCCAAACCCTGCCGTCGATGTGGACTCTTGGGCAGGATCAGCCTGTTATCCCCGGGGTAGCTTTTATCCGTTAAGCCACGGCCCTTCCACTCGGCACCGTGGGATCACTAGGCCCGACTTTCGTCCCTGCTCGGCCTGTCCGCCTCGCAGTCAAGCTCCCTTGCTGCCCTTACGCGCTCCGGCCGATTGCCATCCGGCCTGAGGGAACCTTTGGGCGCCTCCGTTACGCTTTGGGAGGCGACCGCCCCAGTCAAACTCCCCACCAGCCGCGGTCCGCGAAAGGGATCACCTTCCGCGTGAGAACACAAGCGCCGCCAGGGTGGTATTTCACCGTCGCCTCCCCCGGAACTGGCGTCCCAGGTTCTCCGGCTCCCACCTATCCTACACAAGCCGCGCCCGCGCCCAACGACAAGTTGGAGTAAAGCTCCACGGGGTCTTTTTGTCCTGCCACGGGTCACCGGTATCTTCACCGGTACTCCAATTTCGCCGAGTCCCCTGTCGAGACAGCGCCCAGATCGTTCTACCTTTCGTGCGGGTCGGAACTTACCCGACAAGGAATTTCGCTACCTTAGGACCGTTATAGTTACGGCCGCCGTTTACCGGGGCTTCGGTTCGCCGCTTGCACAGCTCCCCTTAACCTTCCGGCACTGGGCAGGTCTCAGCCCCTATACGTCCACGCTCTCCGCGTTGGCAGGGACCGGTGTTTTTGGTAAACAGACGCCTGGGCCTGGTCACTGCGGCCCCCTCACGCTCCGCAGGCTCGCTGCTTCACGCTACACGGGGCGCCCCTTCTCCCGAAGTTACGGGGCCAATTTGCCGAGTTCCTTGACAGAGGTTCTCTCGTCCACCTTGGTCTACTCGACCAGCCCACCTGTGTCGGTTTGCGGTACGGACACCCACGCCCTCGCTAGAGGCTTTTCTCGGCGGTACGGCCTCAATCCCTGCGGCTTGCACTCGCGTGCGCACCTTCCCGTCACCTCTCAGCGCTCGCGCCAGGGGATTTGCCTCCCGGCGCCGCCTACCAGTTTGGAGGGTATCGCTACCCCGGAACCTAGCCCCCCGCGTCCCCCCATCGCTCAAACGGTCGTGGGTGGAACCGGAATCTTGACCGGTTATCCATCGCCTACGGCGCTAGCCCTCGGCTTAGGCCCGCCTCACCCGCAGCTGATCAGCATGGCTGCGGAACCCTCGGGCATTCGGTGAGGGGGATTCACACCCCCTTCGCGCTACTCATGCCGACATTCGCACTCCCCGCCGCTCCACCTCGCCTCCCGGCTCGGCTTCACCGCTGACGGGGACGCTCCCCTACCATGGCGCTTGCGCACCATCCGCAGCTTCGGTCACGGACTTGAGCCCCGGTGGATTGTCGGCGCCGCGGCACACTCGACCAGTGAGCTATTACGCACTCTTTCAAGGATGGCTGCTTCTAAGCCAACCTCCTGGTTGTTTCTGCACCGCGACTGCCTTGCCCACTTAGTCCGTAGTTGGGGACCTTAGCTGGCGGTCTGGGCTGTTTCCCTCTCGACAACGAATCTTCGCACCCGCTGTCTCACGCCCGACGCCATCGCAGCGGCATTCGTCGTTTGGTTTGAGTCGGTAAGCGAGTAGCCCCCTCGTCAATCCAGCGCGATACCTCCGCCGCGCCCCACGCCGGGGCTGCACCTAAATGCATTTCGGGGAGAACCAGCTATCTCTGGGTTCGCTTGGCATTTCACCGCTACCCACAGCTCATCCGGACCTTTTGCAACAGGTCCCGGTTCGGCCCTCCACAGGCGTGTTCCGCCCGCTTCAGCCTGGCCATGGGTAGATCACCCAGTTTCGGGTCGATCCGTACGAACTGTCCGCCCTTTCGGACTCGCTTTCGCTCCGGCTCCGCCTGTCCCTGGCTTAGCCTCGCTCGCACGGCTCACTCGTCGGCTCATTCTACAAAAGGCACGCCGTCACCCCAATTGCTCAGGGCTCCGACCGGCCGGAAGCGCAGGGTTTCAGGATCTCTTTCACTCCCCTCGCCGGGGTGCTTTTCACCGTTCCCTCACGGTACTGGTCCACTATCGGTCGATGGCGGTATTTAGCCTTGGGCGGTGGTCCGCCCCGCTTCCCGCCGGATTCCTCGTGTCCGGCGGTACTCACGATCCGTGATCACACCAGGGCCCACAGCCTCGCGTACGGGATTCTCACCCTCTGCGATGGCCCGTTCCAGTGGCCTTCCGCTCACTGCGATCCCTCGTGCGAGCGGTCAACTGCCCGCTCCACCACGCTCGTTCAACCCCATTCAGGCAGCGCCAGTCAGCTCGTACGCCTCAATGGTTTGGGCTCCTCCCCGTTCGCTCGCCGCTACTCAGGGAATCCTCTCTGCTCCTCGCGGTACTCAGATGTTTCACTTCCCGCGGTTCCCCCCCGGCTACCGCCGGGTGATGGGCCGTGCGCCCACCGGGTTGCCCCATTCGGATCCCCCAGGATCTCAGGCTGCCAGCGCCTCCCCTGGGCATTTCGCCGCGTGGCCGCGTCCTTCCTCGGCCGCCATCGCCAAGGCATCCACCCTGCGCCCGTCTTCCGGACGTCTCTCTCGTCCATTGTTCCATTATGTTGCTCGATCCAGGCACGCCCGTTCGGTCTTGCGCTCCAGACCGGTTCGCGCCAGCAAAGGACGCATCCTCCGCTCACGCCGCCAGCCTGACCGCCGCCCCTCCCGGTCATCGCCCGGTTCTCGGCGTCCTTGCAGTCACAGGACAATGTGTTATGTTGCTCATACAGTGCGCGTGGATGAACCGGCACGACCCGCAGGCCCTGCCTCATCCACGGCCGCAAGACCCGTCGGGCCTCGCGTGGCGCATTGTCAAGGTGCGCAAGCTGGACATGGATCAGAAAAGAACGAGGCGGACAACATGCTCGTCCTGGCGTTTCCACCCCTCCGGGGTGGGCGCGCCTGGACTCGAACCAGGGACCTCGGCCTTATCAGGGCCGCGCTCTGACCACCTGAGCTACGCGCCCGCGTCAAGCACCGTCGCGCCGGGCCGCAAAGCCCAACGTCGATCAGCAATCCTCTGTTCTTTCCTGATTTCGCACGCGCTGCCGGAAACCGGCAGGGCAGCCTATGCCCAAGACGGAGCGCGCGGAGCAGACTGTCGCCAGCCTCTCCTGCGATTGCGTGCCTGCTTGCCTGTCAGCGCCGGCGTCCGGCTCGTGGCTCAGTGGGACTCCTCAGACTCCGTGAGCGCCTCCGCCAGGTTCTCAACCCGCAGGGAAAACCCCGAGGCTCGGTGCCTCACCAGTCTGCCTCTTCACCCCACCGCCTGACCTCGGGATAAACTCCCTAGAAAGGAGGTGATCCAGCCGCAGCTTCCGCTACGGCTACCTTGTTACGACTTCGTCCCAATCACCAATCCCGCCCTCGACGGCTGCCTCCCCAAGGGGTTAGCCCACCGGCTTCAGGCGTTACCGGCTTTCGTGACGTGACGGGCGGTGTGTACAAGGCCCGGGAACATATTCACCGCAGTACTGCTGACCTGCGGTTACTAGCGACTCCGGCTTCACGTGGGCGGGTTGCAGCCCACGATCCGAACTGAGACCGGGTTTCCTGGGATTCGCTCCGCCTCGCGGCTTGGCTACCCACTGTCCCGGCCATTGTAGCGTGCGTGTCGCCCAGGATGTAAGGGCCATGCGGACTTGACATCATCCCCACCTTCCTCCGGTTTGCGACCGGCAGTCTGGGTAGATCATCTAACTACCCACAGGGGTTGCGCTCGTTGCGGGACTTAACCCAACACCTCACGGCACGAGCTGACGACAGCCATGCAGCACCTGTGCTCCACCCTCGAAGGCCAACCGGTTTCCCGGCTCTGCAGGAGCATGTCAAACCCTGGTAAGGTTTTACGCGTCGCGTCGAATTAAACCGCACGCTCCGCCGCTTGTGCGGGCCCCCGTCAATTCCTTTGAGTTTTAGCCTTGCGGCCGTACTCCCCAGGCGGCAGACTTCCCGCGTTGGCTCCGGCACGGAGGGGGTCAACTCCCCCCACGCCTAGTCTGCATCGTTTACTGCGTGGACTACCGGGGTATCTAATCCCGTTCGCTCCCCACGCCTTCGCGCCTCAGCGTCAGGGACGGCCCAGCTGGCCGCCTTCGCCACGGGTGTTCCGCCTGATCTCTACGCATTTCACCACTACACCAGGCATTCCACCAGCCCCTACCGCCCTCAAGCGGTGCAGTCCACGACGACCCTCCCAGGTTAAGCCTGGGGCTTTCACGCCATGCTTACACCGCCGCCTGCGCGCGCTTTACGCCCAGTAACTCCGGACAACGCTCGGACCCTACGTATTACCGCGGCTGCTGGCACGTAGTTAGCCGGTCCTTCTTCCTCAGGTACCGTCAGTGCTTCTTCCCCGAGAAAAGTGGTTTACACCCCGAAAGGCGTCATCCCACACGCGGCGTTGCTCCGTCAGGCTTTCGCCCATTGCGGAAGATTCCTTGCTGCTGCCTCCCGTAGGAGTCGGGGCCGTGTCTCAGTCCCCGTGTGGCTGGCCGTCCTCTCAGACCAGCTACCGATCATCGCCACGGTAGGCCGTTACCCCACCGTCTAGCTAATCGGCCGCAGGCCCCTCCCAAGGCGGGTCCGAAAACCCTTTCCTCGTCAGTCTCCCGACTGACGACCGTATGCGGAATTACCCGGTGTTTCCACCGGCTATCCCCCACCTCGGGGCAGGTTGCCCACGTGTTCCGCACCCGTCCGCCGCGTAAGCGACCCGAAGGCCGCCCCGCTCGACTTGCATGCATTAGGCACGCCGCCAGCGTTGATCCTGAGCCAGGATCAAACTCTCCACCATTGATTCTTGCTTTGCTTAGCCTGTCTGTGCTGACAGGAGTTCACACCCCGCCCCCACGACATCATTGCTGATCCCGCTCAGGCGTGTGTGGTCGGCGCGCCCCGTCTCCAGGCCGCACCGGCGTGTCGTGTGACCACAACACCAGTCACCAGTTACGCTGACATGTGCAATCGGAACGCAAGACAGAAAACACCCCACACCCCAAAAGGCAATCCTCCGATTCCCCTCCAGGCGCAGGCCGCTCTCCGCTCGCTCCGTCTTCGGCATACGCCACCAGGCGCCGGATTTCTCCGAACCCACGCGTGTGCCAGCTTGTCAAGGTATCCCCGCGCGAAGTGGCGACGCACGTCTGCCGCCGCTGGCCTCAGGCCACGCCGGCATCCGGCTCAACCGATCCTCACGTCCGGGGGATCGCTCCGTTTCCAGAGCCCCGAGACTTTACCGCATCCCCGGCGCCCTGTCAAGGGCGTTCCCCAGGGACCGAAGTCCCGCTTCCGGAGACGCGCATCGCCCCATCACGGTCGGCTTGCCGCCGCGACAAGAGGACGCTCACTTGCCTCCCCGGAACCCAACGAGTATCGCACATCAACATTGCTATGTCAAGTGCCTGGTCCGTCGCGTTTCCGCTCCGGGTCGCCGCAGTTCGTTGGCCCCGCTGGCAACCTGACGAATATACCACCCAACAAACACTATGTCAAGTGTATTCGTCAACCGGTTTCTCGCACGCACGCAGCCTGTCGTTGCCGGCTCCCGCCGGACTCACGCGCAGTCTGAATTGCGCCTCGCGAGGTCGCGAACTATACGGCGCCCGGGGTGTACGTGCAAGGTCGCCGCTCAACACCGGTGATCAGCGCGTCGGATCGCGGAAGTTGCCGGTCATCAGGAGCAAACACAGGAGCGCCACGCTTTCTTCGTAGTAGTCCTCGTTGGTGGTCTTGACTACGGCGTCGTAGATGGCATTGAGCCAGGTCTGTAAGCCAGGGTCGCACATCGCCGCGACACCCAGCGGCGCCACGAAGAAGATCGAGAAGTAGTCCGAATCTAGCAGCGGCGTGCCGTCCAGGCGGTAGCCTGCCCTGAACTTGCGCGGATCACCGTTGGCCACGTCACGCGCCCATTTGGCGATCTTTGCCGCCTGGGCTGCCGATGTCGCGTCCCCATGCAACAGCGCGTCGGCCCCGAGCCGCCAGGGATCACGGCCCGCGTTGTAGCTGTAGTCGCCGTCGGCCGGCCCCTCGAGAAAATCCGGGTTTGCCGGCCGTGGCCGATGATCGGACCCTGAGCGTGGTTGCATGAAGTCTGGCAGCAGGCCGGTCGTGCCAGCATAGTCTTGCTGCATGGTCGTGATGGCAGCCTGGCACGCGGCCACCACGTCGTTCCAGACACTCTCGCCAGTCGCTCGTCCCCAGGTCCGGAAGTGCCCGGTCATCAGGTCGGAGCTGCGTGGCGTGTACTGGTTGTACTGGCCGTCGTTCGGCTTCACCCAGTCGCCCAGCATCGGTAGCCGGCTTTGCGGGCCGATGGTGGAGGCCAGGATGCCGGCCAGCGTGCGGTTGCACTCTGCCCGGAAGTCGATCGCGCCGCTGCTGCCCCACTGGGCATCTGCCAGGAGAAGGCCGTAGGCCAGGTCAGCGTCGCCATCGAAGGCGCTGTCGTTGCCCTCGCCACCGGGCACGCGCCAATCCATCAGCCGGTTGTCGATCTCGCTGGGGTGCGCGCGGGCGAAGCGCCACAGCCCTTCGCAGATGCGCTGCGCGTCAGGATCGTGCCCTGCCATGGTGGCCACGATCACCAGGCCGTAACCCTGGCCCTCGGAAACGGTGATCTTCCGCTTGTCACCGTTGCGGCCAAACGCCACGCGATATTGCTGATTGCCATCACTGCCGACAAGCGCAACCAGGTAGCGCGACTTCCAGCGTTCGTAGAACGCGCGCACATCACTGGTCAATTGGGCGCGGGACGCGTGGTTGGGTAGCAGGGCGTTGGCGTAGGTCAGTTGCTGCGGAAACGCGCGGCGAACCGGCAAGACCGGGCCCGGCGTATTCCCCGTTCCGGCGTGGCCACCCTTCTTGCGCCGGCGCCGGCGCTTCTTCCTGTTCTTGTGCTTGCGCTTGCGCGCCTCGCTGTCATCAAAGGCGAGCAGGCTTGTGGCGCCGAGCGCCAGGAGGCTACGCCGGGTGGCCCGGCCCATTTCACCCCAATGGTCATCCAGCAACATGCGCTGACTCCTGCGCTAACGCGGCAAGATCCAGACCGATGAATGCTTCGATGCTGTCCAGCACGATGTCCGGCTCCGGGTTACCCGCCACTGGCGCGGCGGCGTACTTGCCCTGGCGCACGAAGACGGTGGTGACCTGGTCGCCCAGCGTGCGCTTCACCGCCTGCAGGATGTCCGGCTTGTCCTCAACCAGGAGATAGTGATCAGCCGGGTAGGCAGCAACCAGTTCCCGCAGGTGCTCCAGCTTGTGCCGGAAGATGATCACCGCCCCGGCCACCTCATGGTAGAGGCCCGTACGCCAGATCTTGTGTGGCTGGAAAACCTCGTCTCCCTCCGAGAGGATCGCCACCTGCCCGGCCCGGCGGGCATGCCGCACGGCTTCCAGCGCCCCCGGGTAGAGATACTCGCCGTAGGGGAACCCCATCAACAGTTCCGCGAAGGCGAAGCGCCGGTCGTGTCGGGCCTCAGGTGTCAGCGCGGCGTCATTGGCGGCGGCACGGTCGAGCGCCTCCAGCACCAGCGGCAAGCTGACCAGGCCCAGCTCCTTGCGCACCTGCTCATAGATGGCATCAAAACGCTCTGCGCCACCCGGCCCCAGGTACGCCGCAAACGCCGCCCAGAGATCGTGCTTGGCGCGCTCGTTCTCGAGCAACGTGTTGTCAACATCGAAGAACGTGGTGATCCGCCGCGCCATGACCCGCTCCGTTGCCCGCTTTTAGCCCGGGATGATGATGTTCTTCATCACGCCGCCGGAGAGAGACGATTCCATCGCCTCGGCGAAGCGGCTGATGGGGTACGCCTCGGCCACCAGCGGCGCTACGCGCAGCGAGCCGTCGGCAATGGCGGCAATCGTCTTCGGATAGCAGTACGGGCCCAGGTGGCTGCCGTGGATATTGAGCTCCTTGGTGTCGCCGATGATCGTCCAGTTGATCGTCGCCGGCTCGTTGAAGACGCTGAACTCGACGAAGGTCCCCAGCTTGCGGATCAGTTGCAGCCCCATCTCCACGGCGGCCGGGTTCCCCGTGGCTTCGATGTAGACATCCGCTCCGTAGCCGCCCGTCAGTTCACGCACGCGAGCCACGGCATCCTCTTGCGAGACATCGATGGTGACATCTGCCCCGAACTCGCGTGCCAGATCCAGGCGGTACTGGCGAGTATCAAGAGCAATCAGTAGCCCAGCACCCTGCATTTTCGCAATCTGGAGCATGCACAGGCCGATATTGCCGACCCCGGCGATGACCACCGTGTCGCCTTCCCTGATCTCGCCCCGATCCACTGCGTGCCAGGCGCAGGTAGCGGGCTCGATGTAGGCCGCCTCGCCCACGCTCAGCGATTCCGGCACCTTGTGAACACGAGACCTGGCGGGATAGAGGGAGTACTTGGCCATGCCCCCAATAAGATAGTTCTTGAACCCAAAAATGGGATGGTCCTGACACATCCAGTACTGGCCGTTGCGGCAGAACCGGCACTCGCCGCAGGGGATGATCTGCTCGGCAATGACGCGGTCGCCCACCTCAACGCCGTGCAGGTCCCCCGCGCCCTCGCCCAGCGCCACGACGTGCCCCGCAAACTCGTGCCCCGCGACAGCCGGTGGCTCGCAATAGCCGCCGGAGTTGTTCTTGCCCCAGAACAACTCGCCACCAAGCCAGCATTTCATGTCGGAGGCGCAAATGCCGCAGGCGTCGACTTCGATCAGGATCTCGCCTGGTCCCGGCTGCGGCACCGGGATTTCCTCCAGGCGATAGTCACGCGGCCCGTGAGCCCGAATGACCTGCATCGTGGCATCGATTGTCATGTCCGGCGCCTTTCGTCGTGAACGCGCGAGTGGTCGTTTTCTGCACCATACCAGCCTTGCTGGTCCCGTGCAGTCAGGCCATGGCGTCCAGAACGCGCTCAATATCGGCGAAGGTCGTCCGGGGGTTCAGCAACACCAGGCGCGCTGCCGGCTCGCCCCGGAAGCGGGTTGGCATAACGAAAGCTGTGCCCGCCGCCAGAAGATCCGCCGCCCAGCGGTCATAGTCCTCGCTGCCCCAGCCACGCCGCCGGAACACGATGGCCGACAGATCGGGCTCTATCACGACCTCCAGGTCGGGATTTGCCCGGATTGCCGCCACCGCTTGCGCGGTCAGCGTCAAGGTGGCTTCGATTGCGTCGGCGTAGGCAGCCGTGCCGTGCACAGCCAGCGAAAACCAGAACGGCAGGCCGCGCGCGCGGCGGCTGAGCTGAACAGCGTAGTCAGCCGGGTTCCACTCATTGCGGGCGTTCAGCGCATCCAGGTAGGCGGCTGACTGACTATGGGCCGCCCGCGCCTCGGCGGGGTCGCGATAGACGAGCGCGCAGGCGTCGTACCCCGCGAAGAGCCATTTGTGCGGATCGACAATGAAACTGTCCGAGTGCTCGATGCCCGCGAACAACGCCCGCCGTGGCGGCGATGCCAGCGCGCCGAGCCCGTACGCGCCGTCGATGTGCATCCACAGCCCATGCTCCCGGCAGACTGCCGCGACTCCGGCCAGGTCGTCGATCACGCCGAGGTTTGTGGCGCCAGCGGAGGCCACGACAGCAAACAGGCCGTCGTGGCCGCTCACCGCAATGGCCTGCCGCAACCCCTCGGCAGTCAGGCGGTATTCGTTGTTGACGGGCACATCGAGCACGTCGATATCGAGGACGCGCGCCGCCTGGGTGATGGAGGAGTGCGCTTCGGCCGACGCCGCCACCTGCCAGCGCGCAGGCCGCTCGCCGATCCGCTTGCGCAGTGCGGCAGACCGCGCGGTGTGCAGCGCGGAGAGGTTGCCCAACGTCCCGCCCTGGACGAATGTCCCGCCTGCTTCGGCAGGGTACCCGGCCAGATCCGCCAGCCAGCGCAACGCCTGATTTTCGGCGTAGATTGCGCCGGAAGCTTCCAGCCAACTGCCGGCGTAGATCGCCAGGCCGCTGATGAGCATGTCAAAGAAGACCGCCGCCTCGGTCGGCGCGTGCGGAATGAACGCCAGGTAGCCGGGGTGATCGACCGCCACGTTGGCCGGCTGCAGGTGCTCCTGCCAAAGGCGAAGGGCGCCCTCCGGGCCGAGCCCGGCAGCAGTTACGGTTTGCCCAACACGGGCGCTGAGCTCATCGAAGCTGCGCGTTGCCCCCAACGGCCACGGGTCCTCCCGCTGCCGGGCGAGCACCGCCTGCAGAATGCTCTCCGCCAGGTGGGCCATTTCCGGCGTCAGCCGGTGCATGGCCGCAGGGTCCACTGTGGGCGGAGCAGGCAACTCAGGATTGGCATGGCGCGTGTGCGGGGTTTGGCTGGTCATCGGCGACGCCGCCTCCGTCAGGATGAGCGCCCCGGACCGGCCGGGGGGCGATACAACCGCGAATCAGGGGTTCGAGCAATCAGGTTCTCACCAGTTTGATCGTATTGTCGCGACTTTGGATGCCTCGCGGGGTCGCCGCAGCGCGCGCCGCCTGTTTGGTCTGGTCGCCCCTGGCACAGCCAGCCTGAGCCACCCCACACCCAATGATGCGGATGCCCGTCGCCGCCAAAAACCAGGCCACCAGCACCACGACCTGTCACCCAGGCAAAACTTCGCGACCGTTTCGGCGCCCGCTAATGGGCGGACGGCCAACTCGCCTGCTCTCACGAAAGGCCAACGCTCCGTCTTGCGGGCCAGCGGATTCTGGAACGCCAACGCGCAGTACGGCAACGATGCGTGCGCGGCCTTTCCGTTCGCT
>JAWKPJ010000002.1:0-463826 GCA_041390745.1 Thermomicrobiales bacterium
GGGCGTCTCGAGGAGCTCCTGGCGCGGGATCCCTCGGAAGATGTCCGGGCGCAAGCCGCGGGAGCGCTGGAGCCGTACGTGGCGCGGGCGGCTGAAGGCGAGATGGATGCCGCCGAGGCTGATCAATTGCGCAATCTGCTCCTGGCCGCCACAAGCCCGCACGAGCCACTGGTCGTGCAGCGGCGCGCCCTGGAGGCGCTGGGTCCTCTTGGGGGCGACCCGCAGGTGCGGGACCTCATTGCCGAGTTCTACCAATCGGACGAACAGGCTCTGCGCTGTAGCGCGGTCTACGCCATGGGCCGTAGCCTGCAGCCCGAGTGGGGGGCGGACATCCTCGCGGAGTTGGAGAGCGACGAGGCCGAGTTGCGTTACGAGGCGGCGCGGGCAGCGGGCGCCATGGGCTCGCAGGACGCGTTGCCTGGCCTGCTTGCCGCCGCCCGCGACGAGGACGCCGAGGTACGGCACGCGGCCATTGCTGCTATCGGGCAGATCGGCGGCCGTGGCGGCGCCCGAGCGCTGGAGCGCCTGGCCGACGACGCAGACGAGGCGGACTTCGAGTTGATTGAGGCCACACTCGAAGATGTCAACTCGCTGCTCGACCCCTTCGCGCCGGCGTGAACTCAGTAGTTGACCTGATCCGCGACCCTGCTGCCTGGGACGCCGCAGTGCTCGCCAGTGGCGGGCATTTTCTACAGTCCTGGGGTTGGGGCGAATTCAAGCGAAAGTTTGGGTGGGATGTCTCCCGCGTGGCGATCAATGTCGGCGAGTCGGCGGCGGTGGCGCAGATGCTGGTGCGCCGCAAGGCGGGAGTGAGTGTCGGGTACATCCCACGCGGGCCGGTGCATACGACCAGCGAGGCGGGCGCGGCACTCTGGCAAGCCATTGGCCGTGAGGCCCTGCGGCAGCGAGCACTGTTCGTTATCGTTGAGGCCAATGAGGATCTGCCCGCCGGGCTGGCGCAGGCTGCCCGATTGACCCCTGGGCCAGCGCACATACAGCCGGCTCGCACGGTCAAGGTGCCGCTGCTGGACGACGAATCGCTGCTCAAGCAGATGCACCAGAAGACTCGCTACAACGTCCGCCTTGCTCAACGCCGCGGCGTAACCTTGCGGCGGGCAGCAGGCGACCGCACCTGTGTGGATGCCTTCTACGCGCTGATGCAGGACACAGCCCAACGCAATGCATTCGGGGTGCATGAGCGCCGGTACTTCGAAGAATTCCTGCGGACGTTTGGCGAGACCGCCGTGTTGATGTTTGCCGAGATCGAAGGCAACCCAGTGGCGGGCGTGATCGCCGTCCGTTTCGGCAATGAAGCAATCTACATGTACGGAGCATCCTCGACGAAGGACAGGGCCCACGGCGCTGGCTTCTACATTCAGTACGAGGCAATGCGCTGGGCGCGCGAGCAAGGATGCGCTGTTTACGACCTGTGGGGGATTCCGGCGGTTGACCCATCGACCACGCACGTCGACGGCGGTGACCGCATTGCGGGAACTTCTGGCAGTGACTGGCGTGGCCTGTACGAGTTCAAGACCCGGTTTGGCGGTCAGATTGTGGCCTACCCGGCGCCGTTGGAGCGCGTCTACATCCCGGGCGTGGCTCAGCTTGCCAGGCGCCTGTACCCCGTGGGGGGCGGCGAGTGACCCAGCCACCGGTGACTGCAGGCGAACTGGCGGCGGCGGCTCAGGCAGACTTCTCCGGCGACGGCCTGGCTCTGGTCACGGACGTGGTCTACGACTCACGGCAGGTGAGCAAGGGGGCGCTCTTCGCCGCCCTGCGCGGCGCTGACCTCGACGGGCACACCTACGTGGCTTCGGCGGTGGAGCGCGGGGCCAGCGCGCTCCTTGTCGAGCAACCGTTCGAGATCGACATACCTCAGCTGGTGGTTCCGAACAGCCGTCAGGCGTTGGCCGGCGTGGCGGCCGCCTTTTTCCGTCATCCCTCGCGGGAGGTCGGAGTGATCGGGGTCACGGGCACCGACGGCAAGACCACCACCTCCTTCATACTCGACCATGTGTTGCGCACCGCCGGAGCGGTCACGGGGCTGATCGGCACCGTTGCGGTGCGTATCGGCCATACAGAAGACCTGCACGCGGCCCGGCAGACGACGCCAGAATCGAGCGATGTGCAGCGCTACCTGCGCCAGATGGTGGACGCCGGTGTAGATTGGGCCACGCTGGAGGCGACCTCGCACGGACTGGCCATGTTCCGCCTCGATCACGTGGAGTTCCGGGTCGGCGCCGTGACGAATATCACCCATGAACATCTCGACTACCACGGCACGGTCGAGAATTACCGGCGCGCCAAGGCGATGCTGCTGGAGCGCGTGGCAGCGCGTGGCGGGCTTGTGGTCAGCAACGCAGATGACGCCGGAGCACGAGCGATAGAAGGGTACGCGGGTGGCGCGACGCTTTTGCGCTACTCCCTGGATGACAGGCCGGCCGACGTGAGGGCAGACAACCTGATCCTGGCCGGAGACGGAAGCTACTTCACCCTGGCAACCCGCGAGTTCGGTATCGCCGGTGTGCGGTTTCCGCTGATTGGAGCGTTCAACGTCGCCAATGCGCTCTGCGCCGCTGCGACAGCGCTTGGACTGGGAGTCCCGCTGGCAACCGTCGTGCAGGGCCTGGAAAGTGCCCCGCCGGTGCCAGGACGCATGGCGCGGGTGGACGCAGGGCAGCCATTCAGCGTGATTGTTGACTACGCCCACACGCCCGATTCACTTGAGAAGATTCTGCGCCTGCTGCGAAGCCTGCACCCCGGTGGCCGATTGATTGCTGTTTTCGGCAGCGCCGGGGAGCGGGATCGGGAGAAACGTCCGATCCAGGGCTCCGTTGCCGCCCGTCTGGCCGATGTCGTCATCATAACGACTGAGGATCCACGGTTTGAGGATGCCGATACGATCATCGAGGAAATCGTGGCGGGGGCTCGGGAGTCAGGGCAGATTGACGAGACCGACCTGCACATGCGGATCGAGCGGCAGGATGCTGTGGACCTGGCGATCTCGCTGGCTGAACCGGGTGACTGCGTGCTCCTGGCAGGAAAAGGGCACGAGGGGAGCATCATCTGGGGGCGCGAGAAGCGCCCCTGGAATGAGGCCGAAGCCGCGCGGCGGGCTCTCCGGCAACGCGGCTTCGGTGGCGACGCGGATTAGCTCCCGGACGAAGCATCCTCATCGCTGGCCCACAGGGCCACGGTTTTCCCCGGGACCAGCGCCAGACCAACATCGACCAACTGCTCGCGGCCAACGGAATCCGGCGCCTGGAACATGAGGTCCAGGCCGCGCTGGTTCTTCGGGAAAGCGATCACCTCCCGGATGCTTTCTTCGTCCGCCAGGATCATGGCGAAACGGTCGATGCCCATAGCGATACCGCCGTGTGGCGGCGCACCGTGGTCAAGCGCATCGAGTAGCGCGCCGAAGCGAAGGTTCGTGTCTTCAGGGCTGTAGCCCATCAGTTCGAACATCTTCTGCTGATCAGCGCGGCGGTGGTTGCGGACACTACCGCCGCCCAACTCGTTGCCGTTGCCGACCAGATCGTACTGCCTGGCGCGGACGGCGCCGGGGTCGGTCTCCAGAAGTTCCGCGTCTTCGGCCAGGAACCCGGAGAACGGGTTGTGGGTGGCGTCCCAGCGGTTTTCTTCGTCTTTCCACTCCAGCAGCGGGAACTCGTAAATCCAGCAGTAGGCCAGCACGTTCGGGTCGGCCAACTCCAGGCGTTGTCCAAACTCGTCGCGGAGTGCAGAGAGGGTCCTGGCGACGATCGCAGGCTGGTCGGCCACCACCAGCACCAGATCGCCAGGCCTGGCGCCGATGCCGGTTGTAGCGGCCGCGATTTCGCGCTCACTCAGGAACTTGGCGACAGGCGACTTCAGCCCGTCGTCCGCCAGCGCGAACGTCGCCAGACCCTGGGCGCCAGCACGCTTCGCGAGATCGGTCACCTCGTCGATTTCTCGGCGGGTGTACCCGGCGCAACCGGGAACCACAATGGCCTTGATCTGGCCGCCGTTCGCCAGCGTCTGGGCGAAGGCGCGGAACCCGGTGCCCTCGAATGCGGTCGAGACATCCTGCAACTCCATGCCAAAGCGCAGATCCGGGCGGTCGTTTCCAAAGCGGCGCATCGACTCCGCGTAGGTCAGACGCGGAAAGGGGAGTTCCTGGATCCTCTTGCTCGAGAAGCGCTCCGTGAGCTCGACGTAGAGAGCCTCGATAAGCCGCATGATGTCGTCCTGCTGGACAAACGCCATCTCGATATCGAGTTGGGTGAACTCCGGTTGGCGATCGGCCCGCTGCGCCTCATCGCGGAAGCAGCGCGCAATCTGGTAGTAGCGGTCCAGACCAGCCACCATCAGGAGCTGTTTCATCTGCTGGGGTGACTGAGGCAAGGCATAGAAGTTGCCGGGATGCCCGCTGCTGGGCACCAGGAAGTCGCGCGCTCCTTCCGGCGTGCTCTTGATCAGCAGCGGTGTTTCGATCTCCAGGAAGCCCTGATCCGAGAGGTAGTCACGCATGTACCGCACCATGGCGTGGCGCAGGATCATGTTGCCGAGCATCCGCGACCGCCGCAGGTCAAGGTACCGGTACTTCAGCCGCACCGACTCGTCGATGGCCGTGCTTTGCGAAATCTCGAACGGTGGTGTCACCGACGTGTTGAGGACCGCAATATCGTGCGCTTCAACCTCGATGTCGCCGGTCGCCAATCTGGGATTGCGCGTGCCCTCGGGACGCTCGCGCACCGTACCCGTGATTTCCAGAACATACTCACTTCGGACATCACTGGCTGCCGCGTGTGCCTCGGGTACAAACTCAGGGTTGAAAACCACCTGCGTCAGCCCGTAGCGGTCTCGCAGGTCGATGAAGATCAGTCCACCCAGGTCGCGTCGCCGGTTGACCCAACCGCGCAGCACGACGTTCTCGCCAATGTTTTCGGCGCGCAATGTGCCGCAGGTCAGCTTGCCCGTCACTTCGGGGGCGACGTCGTAAGGAATGCTCACTGGTGTCCTTCCTCTTCCGCAGCGTGGTGCGCGAGCGCGACGCGCAGGGCGCGCTCGATGGCAATTTCGGGATCAATTCCCAGGTTGATGAGGTCCGTCACCGCCTGCAAGGCTGCATCGCCGGCTCCAGGCAGCGGATCGGTGCTCAGCGTCGCGCGCGGCGCGAGCATTTCGATCACCTTGCGCGTGGCCGGCATGGCGCGGGGCAGGCGGTCGATGCGATTGGCAGGCGGCGCAGCCGCGCCTTTTTGCGCGCGCTCAGCCGCCTTCACATCCTCCCAGGTGCTGACCACCGCGTCGGGGGTCTGCGCCGTGACGTCGCCAAAAACGTGGGGATGGCGACGGATCAGCTTGCGCGTGATCTCGTCGTACACATCTTCGATGGTGAAATCGCCAGCCTCTTCGGCCAGCTGCGTCTGCATGGCCACGATCAGCAGCAGGTCGCCCAACTCCTCGCAGAGTGAGGCGTAGTCCTCGCTGTCGATTGCTTCGACCACCTCGTAGGCTTCTTCCAGGACGGAGTTGCGGAGCGATTGCGGCGTCTGTTCGCGGTCCCAGGGGCAGCCGCCGGGCGCACGCAATCGCGCCACGATGCGAATAAGGGTCTCGGCGCTGCGGAAGGCATCAAGCGCAGCCAGTGGGGCGACCCAGAGCGATGTCAGGTGATCTGGCTGCTCGCGGTCAAGCTGGGCGAGGGGGATGCTGCGCGTCGCTTCGCCCTCCAGCGCCGCCCGTACCAGCGTCACCGGGTGTTCGTCGGGGTAGACGCGGCCCAGCGCCAACTTGGCGGCGGCAGCCATTTCCTGGTTGTAGAGCTGGGCCACCAGCAGTGGCCGCGCAGGGTCAACCCCCAGGCTGCCGGCGCCAAAGGGCTCCAGGTCCACGACGGCAGCGAGGTGCTGCGCGTCCACGATCTGCAACCCGGCGTCGATGGGATCGCTGTTCACTGCGGACGCTGAAACATCGACGAAGCTGACCGCATCGAGCACCGTGATCGGGACGCTTTGCTCCCGCGCAAGCGCTTGCAGCAGGATCACGGAGCGTTCGGCGAAGCGCGGGTGGCCAGGTACGGCGTAGACAACGCGCATCCCGGCGTTGGCGTGGTCCATGACCCGCTGCGCGATAGCCAGGTAAACCTCATCAAAGCTGGCGGCACGCTCATAGATGTCATCGCAGGCGGTTGTGCGCGGGTCCGCGACGAGGTCTGCGATGCCCGGATGTTCCCGGGTGCGCAGGACGATCCACTCCGCCGCATCCAACGCGCGTTGTGCGCCGGCGGTGCGCAGGCCAGCGTCGCCAGGGCCAAGGCCTATGACCGCAATCTGGCCGTTCATGACTTGGCAGGAACTTTCTCGCTCCCGCCGAGACTGAGGACAGCGAGGAAGGCTTCCTGCGGGATCTCCACGTTCCCGACCACCTTCATGCGCGCCTTACCCTCTTTCTGTTTCTCCAGGAGCTTGCGCTTGCGCGAAACGTCGCCGCCATAGCACTTGGCAAGGACGTTCTTGCGCATCGCGCGGATCGTCTCTCGCGCGATGATGCGGCTGCCAATCGAGGCCTGCACCGGGACATCAAACATCTGTCGGGGAATCAGGCTGCGCAGGTTCTGCACCAGGTCCCGGCCGCGCGAGTAGGCGTCGTCGCGGTGGGTGATCAGCGACAGGGCATCGACCGCCTGGCCGTTGACCAGCACGTCGAGCTTGACGAGGTCGGAGGCCTGCATCTCGCGGAATGAGTAGTCGAGCGAGGCGTAGCCCTGGGTGCGACTCTTGAGTTGATCGTAAAAGTCTACGATCAGTTCACCAAGCGGCATCTCGAACTTCAACTGCACGCGCTCTTCGTCGAGATAGACCATTTCCCGGTAGGAGCCGCGCCGGCCCGTCACCAGTTCCATGACGGCGCCGATGTATCGCGCAGGCACGATAACGGAGATATCGAGCCAGGGCTCGCGAATCTCCTCGATTTCTCCCGGCGAGGGCATGTCAGACGGGTTGTCGATCTTGCGAATTGCGCCGCCGTGCATCTCAACTTCGTATTCCACGCTGGGCGCCGTCACGAGCAGTTGCACGCCGTGCTCGCGCTCCAGCCGCTCCTGGATGATCTCCATGTGCAGGAGCCCGAGAAACCCGCAGCGGAACCCGAAGCCGAGCGCCTCAGAAGATTCTGGCTCCCAGGTCAGGGCGGCGTCGTTCAGGCGCAGGCGCTCGAGCGCTTCACGCAGCGCCGGGTAGTCTTCGCTGTCCACGGGATACAGGCCGGCGAAGACCATAGGTTGCGCCGGGCGGTAGCCGGGTAGCGGCTCTTGCGCCGGATTTGCGGCCAGGGTGACGGTATCTCCCACCTGCACATCGGCCACCACTTTGAGGCCGGTCGCCAGGTAGCCCACTTCCCCGGTGCCGAGTGAGGCGACTGGCTGCATATCCGGATCAAAGAAGCTGACCTCCAGCAAATCGGCCTCCTTGCCGTTCGCCATCAGCCGGATGCGGTCGGTGGCGCCGATCTTCCCGTCCACGACCTTGACGTACGCGATGACCCCCTTGAAGGCATCGTAATGTGAGTCGAAGATGAGCGCTCGGGTACGCGCGGCGCTGTCGCCCCTGGGCGGCGGCATGTGTTGCACCACCGCTTCCAGGATGTCCGTGATGCCAATGCCCGTCTTGGCCGAGGCTCTGACGATCTCATCGTCCAGCAAGCCAATGAACTGCTGGACCTCGTTCGTGACCTTCTCGGGATCAGCGCTGGGCAGGTCGATCTTGTTGATGACCGCCACGATGGACAGATCCTGCTCCAGCGCCAGGTACACATTGGCCATGGTCTGCGCTTCGATGCCTTGCGCCGCGTCGACCACCAGCAGCGCACCCTCGCAGGCGGCGAGGCTGCGGCTGACCTCGTAGGAGAAGTCGACATGGCCAGGGGTATCGATCAGGTTGAGCTCGTAGGTGAGGCCGTCACGCGCGGTGTAGCTCATGCGCACGGCGCGCGCCTTGATCGTGATCCCCTTCTCACGCTCCAGATCCATGGAATCGAGGAGCTGCGCCTTCATTTCCCGGCTGGAGACGGTCTCGGTCTGTTCCAGCAGGCGGTCAGCGAGCGTCGACTTGCCATGGTCAATGTGCGCAATGATGGAGAAATTGCGGATCCGTGAAATATCGCTTGTTGTGTCGTCGCTCATTCGCTCGCAAGGACGCCCCGTCGAAATGCCAGTCGATGAGTATAGCTGAGGCTGTCGCCCGGGCTGCGTTCAGTTGCCCAGGCGTGCGGTGAGGCGGCGCAGGCCGGGAACACGTCGCGAGATCTGGCCGAGCGACGTAGACAGCTCCGGGATATCCAGCATCCACGCAGCGGCAAAATAGACGAGTCCCACCACGCCGAGGGCTGCCGCGAACAGGAGCAGTTGCAGCAGCCGGGGTGCGGAACCCGGCGTAGTGATGACCGTCAAGGGCGTCTCGATGAGGGCGCAGGCGACTGCCACAATGGTGGTTGCGGCCAGGACCCGGCCCAGCCACACGACAGTGCCTCTGGCCAACCTGCCAAGGCGCCGCCACAGCACCGCGCCGAGCACGACGGCTTCGATGGTGGTGCTGAGCGAGAGGGCGAGGGCGAGGGCCAGGTAGCCCATGCGGTCGAGCAACGCGAGGCCGATGCCCAGGTTGGCGCCGACGATCGCCACGCCGACGATCACCGGCGTGCGCGTGTCGTGCATGGCGTAGAAGGCGCGAGTCATCGCCTCCACAACCGCGTAGCTGACCAGCCCGGCGGCCAGAAAGCCGAGCGGCGCGGCGACCAGGGCCGTCGATTGCGACGAGAACGCACCGGTCTGGAAGAGTGTCTGCACGATTGCGGTACGAAAGGCGAAGAGGACAACCGACGCCGGTAACGACAGGAAGATGAGCGGGCGCAGCGCGCTGCCCAGGGTGGTGCGGAACCCGGCGCGGTCTCCCTGTTGCCAGAGGCGCGAGAGGGTGGGCAGGATCACGGTGGAGACCGAGAGCGCCAGCACCCCGTGCGGCAGCATCAGGAGCTGCCAGGCGTAGTTGATGGCCGAAACACTCTGCTCCCCGGTGCGCCAGGCAAGATTGGTGACGGCGATGAAGTTGATCTGGAAGGCCGCCTGCCCGATCAGCCGCGGCCCCAGGAGCCGGGCAACTTCGCCCAGGCCGTGCGTACGCAGGTCAAACGACGGCGAGTAATGCATGCCGGAGCGGATCAGGCCAGGCGCCTGCACGAGCAGGAAACCAAACGCCCCGGCCACGACACCCACCGCAACCCCCAGGACCCCGATGCGAGGTCCAAGGAAGATGGCGCCCAGAATCGTCGCGGTGTTGTAGACCACAGGCGCCAGCGCCGGCAGGGTGAAAAGATCCTGGCCCTCCAGGATCCCCTTGGCCGCGATGCCGAGACCAAGAAAGATGGGGGACAGGAGCAGCAACCGCATGCATTCGACCGTGAGTTGCTGGATTTCGGGTGACGCATCTGGCGCAACGACCAGCCGCACCAACTCTGGCGCGGCAAGCCAGGCGAGGCCGGAGGCAACCAGTGCCGCCAGTGTCGAGAGGTTCAGGACGACCGACGCAAGTTTCCAGGCCAGGTGATCCTCGCCATCCCCGAGCAACCCGGAGAAGACCGGAATGAAAGCGGAACCGAACGCGCCCGCCATGATGACCAGGAAGAGCAGATCGGGAATGCGGAAGGCAGAGATGTACGCGCCGAGAGCCTCTGATGTGCCGAACTGCTGGGCCAGCACCACCTCGCGCACGAGGCCAAGCAGCCGGCTGACGACGAAGGCGGCTGCCACGATCCCGGCCGAGCGGGCGAGCGAGGCGCGCGGCCTTGGCGTACCCCATTCGCGGGCGGAGACAGGCGGCCCCTGCGCCGGCCATGTTGGCCACTCCCGCTCCGGTCCAGCCGGCCAGGTGGATACGGCGGCTCGGCCGGCGCCGGGCGCCGGGTCTGTTTCCTTGAGCGACGACGCCTGATTTGCTACCATTCAATGCCCTGTGTCACTGACTGGGTCTATTATGCTGTCGATTTGCGGAGGCAACTGAGCATTGGCTAACTCTAAATCATCGAAGAAGCGTATTCGCGTCGCGGAGCGCCGCGCGGAGCGGAACAAGCCGCTGCGCACGGAAGCTCGGACCTATGTGAAGAAAGCGGAAGTTGCCATCGCCGCTGGCGATGTAGCTGCGGCTGAGGCAGCTACCCGCGAGGCGATCAGCGTGCTCGACCGGGTCGCGGTCAAGGATGTTATCCACAAGAATAACGCCGCCCGCCGCAAGTCGCGCCTGATGGCGAAGTTCAACGCCCTGGCCGCCGCCTGAGCATTTCACAGCGCAAGGAGTTCCAGCCCGGACGCTCATCGCGAGCGTCCGGGCTGTTCTGCGTCTCCCGGATTGGTTCCCGAATGGTGCTTCTCCACGCCAGGTCCGGTGTCAGGAACTGGTTGGAGAGGCAACGGGTGTTGCGACAGCTGGACAACCGTCCGGGAAGACGCCGGTCTGTTCACAGCCTTCATGCCCTCAACGTATTGTTTCAGCCCGAGATAGCTGGTCGGCGCCGCGGTCCATCCGGTCGTCTTGCAGGTGCTGGTGTCGCAGCCGCTACCCCAGGTGAGGGAAGGCCCCCACTCAACCATCTGACACTGGCACGTCGCGGTTGCCGGGTTGAGTGGGTTGATATCGCTTGGCAAATCGAGGCCATTGGCCCAGGTGATCTCCTCCGGGCAGGTCATGACGTTGAGGGCGTTGTTGACGTTCATGCTCGAAATGTTCGATGTCACGCTCATCCCTGAAGGAGCGCACTCCGCACAGGTCTTGAACCCGAGTGCAAAGGCATCGACGACTACGCAGTGACAATTCGCGACTGACGGGTCACCTGCGTCCAGTTTGCAGGGCGCGGTTGCACACAGCCCGAAAACCTGTTTGCAAAGCCAGGCATCGCCAATCTGGAGTTCCTCCGGCGTGACGACCAACGGGGTAGCAGCGGCAGCCGGGGGCGCCGCGTCCTGGGCCGCTTCGAGTGCCCGGGGCAGAGCAACGCTGAGCATGCCTCCCAGGCTGGCCGTCAACGCGGAACGGCGTGTCAGGCGGCTGCGACGAGATTTCTGGTGAAGCGATCAAATTGCACACGTACTACAGCGTATTGCAAAAGATCTGACCTGTGAGGCAACAAGCCCGTGTCTCGAGCGGAGTCGAGAGATCTCGTCGCGAGTGCCGGTGAACGAGATCTCTCGACTGCGCTCGAGACACGAGGATTCCCGGCGGCCCAACTTCTTTGCACACCGCTATAATGACATGACCTCCACGAAGGATCGCCGCTCGTCGGCGACATACTCGCTTGTTGGCGCCGGGAAGCGCGAGCCGCGAGTTCTTGATGATCCAGATGGCGCCGGCACATTGCCTGCAGCGACATGACCTGCTCATTACCACAGGGGAGGGCTAGTCGGGGTTGGCCCCGCTGAGGGCAGCTACCAGGGCTGCGAGCGCTTCCTCCGGCTTGCGGAGTTTGCCAGTCTTCAATTTGCGATCAACGTCGGTGGCAATGACGGCGGCGCTCGTGCGGCGTTGGCTTTCGCGGCGGCCGGCGCCCGCCAACGCGGAAACCCGGCTGGGCGTCACGCTGCCCAGGTCCTTCGCGATCGCGTGAGTGTCCCGGTTCCCGGCCGCTGCGATGGCCGTCACCAGTTCAACCTGCCCCAGAGCCTGTGCCAGCACCATGCCTGGTTCTTCGCCGCCCCGTTCCAGGTTCTCCATCTCCCGGGTCGCCCCGGTCAGATCTCCCGCCAGCATGGCGTCGAGAAACCTGAAGATCCGCTGATCGGGCTCACGAGCGACGAGCGCGGCGACATCCTGGACCGTGATTGGATCCGGGTAGGCTGCGAGCGCGAGCGTCTCGATCGTTGTGCGCAGGTACCCAAGGTCTGGCGGCCGATCATAACGGGGATTCTTCGGCTCACTTTGCCAGGTTCCCGGAAAAAGCGCGTTGGCGAGCGCCTGGGCGGCCTGCCGATCAATCCGGGAATCAGCTTCCTGGGCGGCCTGGGCGATCCACTCCAGGAGCCTGGGGCCCCGCGGCGGCGCGCCAGAAAGCACACGCACCTGCGGGACGGCGGCCTTCAGGGCGGCAGGCGGTGAACTGAGCGACGGTTCCAGCAGGATCAGCGTGCTGCCGTCCGGTACGGCGGAGACCAGCGACGTGATCTGCGCGTTCGCTTTGGCGCCCCGTTCGCCTTCACTCCCAGATTTTGCCAGGAAATCGCTGACAACGACGACCCGTCCCCCGCCGAAGAAGGAGATAGTGCTGACAGCACCGATGATCTGCTGGACCGTGACTTCCTTGCCGTCCAGCCAGGACGTATTGTCGCCCGAGGGATCAGCATCAACGGCTGCCCGGCGCGCGAGGTCTCGCGCCAGTGTGGCGTCTGGTCCATGCACGAAGATGATCACGCGATACCCTGTATCCGCTGGGCGTCTTGCGAGCAGGGGATGGCCTCACCCGCCTGTGCCGTGTGCATCGGAGCCTTGAACCTGCTCTCGCAGGTGGGCGCCGCACCGCCAAGGCATTTTCACCCCGGCGCGCAACTCCCGACTCTCTTTCTGTTGGCTCAAGACATCGAATGCATCACGAGCACCGCAGGATCGGCCATGTCGAGCGTAACACTCGCCGTTCGATCAGACAAGCGAGTGTACGTACGCAGGCGGCAGGGCTGAAATGAAACCGACTGTCGAACAGCCACGGTGCGCCACGGCGGCGCCCGGCTATCCTTGTGCCCAATGGTGGGTCCCGATTTCTCACTGGCCCGCGCCGTTGCACCGGAGAGTTCACGCAGGACGGGCGTACACGCCGCGCGTTCGCCAGATGGATCAGGTAGAAAAAGCCTATGACGCCAGCCGACATCGTTGTTACCGGGGTCGGGGCCGTTTCCCCGCTGGGCAATGACCTGCCAGCTACCTGGGCCGCCCTCATCGCGGGCCGGTCCGGAGCCGCGCCGATCACCCGTTTTGACCCCACCGGCTATGAGACGACCTTTGCTGCGGAGGTCAAGGGGTTCGACGCTGCCGAGCGCCTGGGTCGCAAGGATGCGCGCCGCACCGACCGCTACACGCATTACGCTGTCGCGGCAGCGCAGGAGGCTCTGGCGGCGGCGGGACTGACCATCGATGAGACAAACGCCGGGCGCGTCGGGGTGCTGATCGGGTCTGGCATGGGCGGCGCTGAGACGCTTGATGCCGGGATGGAGACGGTGCTCACCGCGGGCCCAAAGCGGCTTAGCCCTTTCTTCATGCCCATGTTCCTTGGCAACATGGCTTCCGGGACGGTGGCCATCGTGACCGGGGCGAAAGGACCGAACTACAGCCCGGTCTCCGCGTGCGCAAGCTCTGGCCACGCAATCGGCGAGGCGATGGAGATCCTGCGACGTGGCGATGCCGACGTCATGATTGCGGGCGGCAGCGAGGCGCCAATGGCGCGCATGGTCGTCGCAGGCTTCAACGCGATGGGCGCCCTCTCAACACGCAATGACGACCCGCAGGCGGCAAGCCGTCCCTTCGATGCCGAGCGCGATGGATTTGTACTCGGCGAGGGTGGCGCTGTCCTGATCATGGAGACTGCCGAGCACGCCGCACGGCGTGGAGCGCAGGTGCTGGCGATCGTATCCGGTTACGCGACGACCGATGACGCGAATCACATGGTGCAGCCTGCGCCTGGCGGCGTGGGAGCCGCCCGAGCAATGACGCTGGCGCTGGAAGATGCCGGTTTGCAACCCGCTGATATCGGCTACCTGAATGCGCATGGCACATCGACGCAGTTGAACGAGAAGTTCGAAACCGAGGCGATCAAGGCTGCTTTTGGCGACCATGCCTACCGGCTGCCGATCAGTTCCACCAAGTCCATGACTGGCCACTTGCTGGGCGGGGCAGGGGCCCTGGAAGCCGCCATTACTATCTGCGCGCTGCGGGAAGGGATGGCGCCCCCCACGATCAACCAGACCACACCGGACCCGGAGTGCGATCTGGACTACGTTCCGAATGTTGCCCGTCGTGTCGAGGCGCAGCACGCGATGACGAACTCGATGGGATTCGGGGGACACAACGTGTCGCTCATTCTGAGCCGGGCTAAGTAGATCGTTTCCTGCTCGAGCCAGTGATGTCTGTCGCGACCTCGCCTGAGACGCCACGGTTGGGTCGCGGTGGATAGGTTCCTGTCACGTACTGGCGAAAACACCGGCCCGGCTCGCAGGTACGAGCCGGGCCGGTGGGAACCGGTCCGTGATGGTTGACTATTCCAGATAGCCGCGCAGCTTGCGGCTGTAGCTGGGATGGCGCAGCTTCCGCAGCGCCTTGGCCTCAATCTGGCGGATACGCTCACGGGTAATGCCGAATTCGCGGCCAACCTCTTCCAACGTGCGGAAACGGCCATCCTCCAGCCCGAAGCGCAGGACGATAATCTTGCGCTCCCGCTCGGTGAGCTTGCTCAGGGCATCCCCGATTTGCGATTTCAGCAGTTCCTGAGCGGCCATTTCCAGGGGGTGGGGCATCGAGTCGTCCTCGATGAAATCCCCCAGAAAGGCGTCGCCATCCTGGCCTACGGGTGCCTCCAGCGATACCGGGTGGCGAGAGACATCCAGCACCTGGCGCACCTTGTCGTCAGAGACGTCCATGGCGCGGGCGATCTCTTCCTGTGTTGGCTCCCGCTCCAGAATCTGCTGCAGGCGATGTCCGGTCTTCTTGACCCGGTTGATCGTTTCCCCAACGTGGACCGGGAGGCGAATGGTGCGGCTCTGATCCGAGATGGCGCGGGTGATCGCCTGGCGAATCCACCAGGTGGCGTAGGTGCTGAACTTGTAGCCGCGCTTGTAATCGAACTTGTCGGTGGCCTTCATCAGGCCGATATTGCCTTCCTGGATAAGGTCCAGGAAGGAAAGACCGCGCCCGACGTACTTCTTGGCCACGGAGACGACCAGGCGGAGGTTGGCGCGACTCAGGTGCGCGCGCGCCATTTCGCCGTCGAGTTTGTCTGCCTCGAGGCCAGCGCGGTCCTCGGCTGCGTAGGCGCCGAGCTGCAGGGTTTCCTCAGCCAGCTTGCCGCGTTCCATGCGCTTGGCCAGCCAGACCTCTTCCTGCATGGTCAGCAGATCGGTTTCCCCGATCTCCTGCAGGTAGAGACGAACGGAGTCCCCAATGCCGGATTGGGCATCTTCGTAGGCGGCGCGCTCGGCTGCCTGCCGCTCGGCAGGCAACTCGCGGGCGCGCGGCATCTGTTTTGCTGGCGCCTGATCCAGGACTTCGATGCCCTCGGCGACAAGGGAGGAGTAGAAGTCCTCCAGGATTTCGAGTTGCTCTTCAGCATTGGGGAACGCGGCAACCACCTCGTCAGAGAGGAGGTAGCCCTGATCCCGGCCCTTATCGATCAAGCTCGTGACCATCGCCTTTGGCACCATTCCTGGGTATCGCGCGGCCTCGACACGATGAGCGAGTGGATGGGCGGGCGCGGGCGGCAAACAAAAACCCACCGCTGGAAAGCGGAGGGTGATTCGGTCATTTTGCTTGCGGTGGGTACCGACCAGTGCGGGCTGGCATGATCCGCTCACTCCGCGCTGGGCGCGGGAGATATCTCCATATGTCGATCTTGCTAAGGCAGTCTAGCGGAGCTTTGCCCAAATTTCAAGAGGGTTTTGATAACATTCAACGGCGAATCACGCGGCATGAGCCGTTATACTTTGCGGTCGCACGAAGTAGGGATACGCTGCTTTCGAGGAGAGTTGTAATGTCTGGTCACTCAAAATGGTCGACCATCAAGCGCCAGAAGGGCGCGGCGGATGCCAAACGCGGGCAGCTTTTCACCAAGTTGGCGCGAGAGATTACGATTGCCACCAAGTCTGGACTTCCTGACCCGGACGCGAATCCGCGGTTGCGCATCGCCGTGGATCGGGCGCGCGCCGCAAGCATGCCCAAGGACAATATCGAGCGTGCGATTCAGCGTGCCGCCGGTTTGACCGGCAGCGATCAGTATGAAGAGCTTTTCTACGAAGGGTATGGTCCGGGCGGGACCGCCATCATGATCCAGGCCCAGACAGATAATCGCAACCGCACGGTCGGCGAGGTCCGCGCGGTCCTGACGCGGGCAGGTGGGTCGCTTGGTGAGAATGGCAGCGTCGGCTGGATGTTCGACCAGATGGGCATCCTCGAGATTCCGCTTGGCGACGCCGATGCCGACGAACTCTCGTTGGAAGCGATTGACGCCGGGGCCAGCGACGTTGAGGTAGAGGGTGACACGGTCGTGGTCTACACCGAGCCGTCCGAGCTGCACGCTGTGCGCGAGGCGCTGGTTGGAGCCGGGCGCGAGGTGGCGGCAGCGCAACTGACCATGCGTCCGAAGACGCTGGTGGAGCCGGAAGCAGACGCGGCGATCAAGGTCATTCGTCTGGTTGAAAAACTGGAAGACCTCGACGACGTGCAGGAAGTCTTCACGAACGTTGATATCAGCGACGATGTCCTCGCGGCGGCAATGTAGGCCGATCCGAGTGACGAGATGATCGCGATGGGGTTTGATCCCGGCACGGCGCGCCTTGGGTATGGCGTCATCGCCAGCGACCCGGACCCCCGCGCGATTGACTACGGCATCATCGCGACTGATGCCGGACTCTCGATGGCGCAGCGGTTGGTTGAGATCCATGAGGCCGTCACGGAGTTGATCCAGGTCTTTCGTCCCGATGCCGTCGCGGTGGAGAGGCTGTTCTTTGCCCAGAACGTCACCACCGCCATGACGGTGGGACAGGCCCGTGGCGTGGTGCTCCTGGCTGCCGCGCAACGCGGACTGCCCGTCGCCGAGTACGCACCCTCCGAGGTCAAGCAGGCCGTTGTTGGCTACGGCAAGGCGGACAAGCGGCAGATTCAGGAGATGGTGCGCATTATGCTCGGCCTGGAGGCAGTGCCGCGCCCCGATGACGCCGCCGATGCCCTGGCCATCGCCATCTGTCACGTCCAGGTCGCGCCTTTTCGCGAGCGGACTGGTACTCAGGCCCCACCGTGGTAAGCAAGCCGGCCAAGGCGCTGCGGCGGCGGTTGGACCACGTGATGGTGGAGCGCGGGCTGGCCGAAAGTCGCGCGCGGGCACAGGCGTTGATCCTCGCGCAGGACGTCCTGGTCAACGGGCAGGTCGTCGGCAAGGCCGGCGCACCGGTTGGTCCGGGTGACGAGATCGCCCTGAAGGCGCCGCCCCGGTTCGTCAGCCGGGGCGGTGAGAAACTGGATCATGCCCTTTCGATCTTCGCTGTGGACGCTGCCGGCAAGGTCGCGGCTGATTTCGGCGCCAGCACCGGCGGTTTCACGGACTCCCTGCTGCAACGTGGGGCACAACGCGTGTACGCCATCGATGTTGGCTACGGTCAACTGGCCGAGAAGCTGCGGCTCGATCCGCGCGTGGTCGTCATGGATCGCCAGAACGTCCGGTCGATCACCGCGCTGCCGGAACCCGTGGAAATCATCAGCATCGACGTGTCGTTCATTGGCCTGCGCCTGGTGCTCCCGGCCGCCCGGGCTGTACTTGCCTCCGGCGGTGAGATTGTGGCGTTGGTCAAGCCCCAGTTTGAGGCCGGACGCGCCGACGTGGGGAAGGGCGGTGTGGTGCGTGATCCGGCGGTGCATCGTCGAGTGCTGCGCGAGGTAATTGCGGCTGCTGATGCCCTGGGTCTCGGCGTGCAGGGCGTGACGGCCTCGCCGCTGCTCGGCCCGGCGGGCAACCGCGAATTCCTGATTCATCTCAGGCCGGGCGCGGCAGGTATCGACGCGGATCAGGCAATTGACGCTGCCGTAAACGTTGGAGTTGATGGTGATCCCTGAACCACGATCCCCGTTTGCCGACTTGCGGACCGCGCTAAACGGCTGCCCGTCGTGCCGTGACGCGGAAGCCGAAGCAGGCGACGCGGTGCGGGTTGACCCCTCGCGCTGGCGGCGCACGGGGATCCCGGAAGTCGTCTATGCAGAGCACAAGCCGGTGCTGGACGTTGTGAGTGCGTTGCGGCGGCTCTGCGGCGGGCAGGGCCGCGCCCTGGCGAGTCGTGTCCGGCCGCAGGATGTTGCCGCCATCGCTGGCGCGCTCGATAGCGAGTTCGAGATTCAGGAGTTTCCGCAGGCGCGCTGCCTGATCGTCGCGCAGCCCGGAGCGCAGCGCCTGCAGCGGGGTGGGCGGGTTGGCATTCTCTCTGCCGGAAGTTCCGATGTGCCAGTGGCGCTTGAGGCCGCCTTGATCGCAGAAGAGATGGGTGCGAGCGTCTACCGTGCCTGGGACGTCGGGGTGGCCGGCCTGCACCGTTTGGTCGAACCGTTGGAGGCATTCGCCGCTGCTGAGGTGGACGTGATTATCGTGGCGGCCGGGATGGATGGCGCACTGCCGTCAGTGGTGTCTGGCCTGGTGCCGGTGCCGGTGATCGGGCTGCCGACCTCGGTTGGCTATGGCTTTGGTGGAGGCGGCGTCGGCGCCATGACCACCATGCTGCAGGCCTGTGCGCCCGGGCTCTCGGTGGTCAATATCGACAACGGGATTGGCGCTGGAGCAACAGCCGCGCTGATTGCCAACCGGGCCGCGTCACGAGCGGTCGGTGGGCCTGTTGCCGCGAATCATCTGCAAGACAGCGGCCTGCGGGGTTAGTTCCCGCGCCGCCACTCGCTGGACCAACGCAGCGACCTCGCTCTGACCGCTGTGCTGCGCCGTGATCTGACGGTCCAGCGCTTGCCGCACGCCTGCCAGAATCTCGGCGCGGGCCGCGTTCTCTCGGCGATAGGCGAGCTCGCCGGTGTCGCTGAGCCAGAGCCAGTGCTTGTCCAGTTCAGCCGACAGGCGGTCGATTCCACGTCCGGACACTGCGTCCGTCCCAAAAACCGGGATGCGGCGCTCGTCTCGGGGGTGTCCGTACTCGAACGCTGCGCGCAGGACGCGCAGCGCCTCATCCGCGCCAGCGGTGTCAGCCTTGTTGACGACCACGATGTCGCCGACCTCCAGCAGGCCGGACTTGATGGCTTGCACGCCGTCGCCCAGTCCCGGCGCCTCCACGACGACAACGGTGTCCGCCAGAGAGGCAATGTCGGTGCCATCCTGGCCGGTACCTACGGTTTCGATGACGATCAGGGGGTATCCGGCGGCATCCAGCAGATGCATGAGATGGGCGGTGGTCCAGGCCAGGCCGCCCTGGCGGCCACGGCTCGCCATGCTGCGCACGAAGACGCCGGGGTCTGCGTGGCGCTCCATCATGCGGATACGGTCGCCGAGGACCGCTCCACCGCTCACGGTGCTGGATGGATCGACCGCGATGACGGCGATGGTGCGGCCTCTGGCGCGTACGTCTCCGATCAGGGCGGCAATCAATGAGCTCTTGCCCGCGCCGGGCGGTCCGGTAACCCCGACGACATGGGCGCGGCCGGTGAGTGGGTAGAGCGCCTGCAGCGCGGCTTCGCCGCCGGGGTGTTCGTTCTCGACCAGGGTGGCCAGCCGGGGCAGGGCACGCGGATCATCGCGCAAGCGCGCCAGGATACCGGCGGTTTCTACCATGTGTCCGGCGCCGGCGCGTGGGCCGCAATGTAATCGACGATATCACGCAGAGAGGTGCCGGGCCCGAAAACCTCGCCGACGCCCATGCGCTTGATCTCGGGCACGTCTGCTTTGGGGATGGTGCCGCCAGCGATGACCAGCACATCGTCCAGGCCGCGGCTGCGCAGCTCCCCATAATGCGGGGAAAAAGGGTCATGTGCGCGCCGGAGAGAATGCTGAGGCCAACAACCTGCACGTCTTCCTGCAGGGCTGCGGCAGCAATCATCTCCGGGGTCTGGAACAGGCCGGTGTAGACCACCTCGAAGCCCGCGTCGCGCAGGGCTCGCACCAGCACTTTGGCGCCTCGGTCGTGGCCGTCCAGCCCCGGCTTGGCGATGAGAACCCGGATCGGTGGGCGATTGGCCTCCGGATGATGCTCAGGCGTAGTCATGGAACCCCTGGCCGGACTTGCGTCCCAGGCGCCCGGCCGCCACCATCCGCCGCAGCAGAGGCGCCGGGCGGTACTTGTCGTCGCCGAAATCGCGGTGCAACGTGTCAAGGATATCCAGACAGACATCGAGGCCGATCAGGTCGGCCAGCGCAAGTGGGCCCATGGGGTGCGCCGCCCCGAGCTTCATGACCGCGTCGATGCCAGCGGCGTCGGCCACGCCGTCCTGCAAGGTGAATACGGCCTCATTGATCATGGGCAGCAGGATGCGATTGGCCACGAAGCCGGGTGAGTCCTGCACGATGACCGGGGTCTTGCCGAGCCGGTTCACGAACTGCCCGGCTGTCGCGACCGTTTCTGCAGACGTCTGCAGCCCGCGCACGATCTCCACTAACGGCATCACCGGCGCCGGGTTGAAGAAATGCAGCCCCACGAACCGGTCCGGTCTCCCCGAAGCGGTGGCCAGGGCGGTCACGGAAATGGACGATGTGTTGGACGCCAGGATGGCGCCGGGCTTCGCACGTTGCCCAACCTCGGCGAAGAGCGCGCTCTTGGTGGGCAGCCGCTCCACAATCGCCTCGATCACCAGGTCAGCATCGTGCGCCGCAGAGAGATCGCCAGCGAGCAGATGGGCCTTGAAGCGGCTGACGACGTCCGCGTCGCGCTTGCCCGTGGAGATCGCCTTGTCCCAGCGTGCGGCGATACCGGCCAGGCCGCGCTCCAGGCCTGACGCATCGACGTCGCTCAGGGTGACGTTCACTCCCGCTTCCGCGATGACCTGGGCGATGCCGCTGCCCATTGCCCCCGCGCCAATGACCAGCACGCGGGATATCTCCGCCAAGCTTGTTGCCTCTTCGCTGCCCATGTTGCTCCTCACCAGTTCGCCTGTTTCGGAGATTCTACGAGGGAGTCGCAGCGGACTCCTGAGAGACGACGGGCGGCGGGGTCGTTGACGGCTCCGGACGACGGTTGCAGCGATTCATCGCCGTGGCGATCCCTTCTGCGCGCCAGAGCAACACGCAGTCCGCCCCGGTCGCGATGATCTCGGGCAGATCCTGCTCTTCGTCCTTGCTGAAGCGAGTCAGGACCTGCCGTCGCGCGTCGCCGCTGCCCCGCCCGACACCGAGTCGCAAACGGGGATACTGGTCGCTGCCAAGTTCGGCGGCAATTGATTTGAGACCATTGTGCCCGCCCGAACTCCCGCCCGCCCGCATGCGGCTGGCGCCGAAAGGCAGTTCGATGTCGTCCACGACAACAAGGATGTCCTCGATGGCGGCCTTGTACCACTGTGCCGCCTCTCTGGCAGAAATCCCGCTGAGGTTCATGTAGGTCTGGGGCTTCAGCAACACCAGCTTTTCTCCCCCCACGAACGCTTCGGAAACTTCGGCGCGGAAGCGCTTGCGTGTTTCCATGGCATGGAGCTCTCGCCGGAGACGATCAACCACCATGAAGCCGATGTTGTGCCGCGTTGCGGCGTATTCCTGACCGGGATTCCCCAGGCCAACGATAATCTTTACCAAGGCGCTGCCTCATCACGGACGTCGGGAGGCCGGGTGCTATACTCCGCCCGCGATTTTGCCACGATGGCGGGTGTGAGCCGCCGTCGCATCTGCGTGATCACTCCAGCAAGGATACGTTCGCATGTTTGGCATTGGTTACCAGGAGATGTTCGTTGTCCTGGTGGTGGCCATGGTCATCTTTGGGCCGAGCCGCCTGCCAGAGCTTGCCGGCCAGGTTGGCCGCTGGGTGCGCGACTTCCGGCGCATGAGTTCCGATCTCACGGGCGAATTTCAGAGTACGTTCAGCGAGATCGACGAAGTCAAGAAGTCGTTCGAGCGCGAATTGAAGTCGGCTGCTGGCGAGCTGGACAACGCCGGCAAGGGCGTGGCGGGCAAGAAGCCGGCCACGGCCAAGACTGCTGGCGCCGCCAGGTCTGCGGCGTCCAGCAGCAAGATTTCGACCCGCAGCGTTGGCACAAAGACTGGCGGCACGGCCGCGAAGTCCACTGCGTCCGTCCAGGACCGTGACAAGAAGAATGGCAAGGCGGATAGCGCAGCCCTGGTCGCCACCAAGGCTGACCCGCTGGTCGATGTCTCGCTGTTCGAAGTTGATTTCGTGGCGCCGACCATCAGCAAGAACGGCAAGGTCGCGGTGGTCGAGGATGATGCGCTGGCGCGCGTGCGTCGCCGCCGCGCGGCTGCGGCTTACGCCAGGCGCGTCTCGGCCTGAGCGCGCCCCGCGTGACCCTTTCCCCTTCAGATACGACGGCCTGCGCTGGCGAAGCCCAGGGTGGACCGTTCAGGTTTGCCCTGCGTTCTGCCGGCGTTGCGGATGGACCCCGCCGGGGGCGTCTGGACACCGGCCACGGTTCGGTCGAGACGCCGGCGTTCATGCCGGTGGGAACCCAGGCGACGGTCAAAACACTGCTGCCGGCAGAGGTTCGCGCGACCGGTGCGCAGATTATCCTCGCCAACACGTACCACCTGATGCTGCGGCCCGGCTTGTCGACGTTGCAGGCAGCCGGTGGCTTGCACCGGTTCATGGGCTGGGATCGCCCGATTCTGACGGACAGCGGCGGTTTTCAGATTTTCAGCCTCGGCGGCAACGTGCGGGTGCGTGAGGAAGGTGTGACCTTTCGGTCGCATATCGATGGCCGCGCGCTGCAGTTAACGCCGGAGCAAGCCGTCGCGCTGCAACTGGGCTGGGGCTCCGACATTCTGATGCCGCTGGATCACCTGGTTGGGTTGCCCTCGGAAACACTGACCGTCCTCGACGCTATGGAGCGCACGCACCGCTGGCTTGAACGCGCCATTGCCGCCTTTCGCGAGGCTGGCGGCAGCGAGACATCGGCACTCTTTGGCATTTGCCAGGGCGGGATGGACGAGCAGATGCGCCGGGAAAGCGCCGCCACGCTCGCGGAGGCCGATGTCGCCGGTTGTGCTATTGGCGGCCTGAGCGTGGGTGAGCCCAAGCCGGTCATGGCGGCGATGCTGGAGGTGGTGACACCGGTTCTGCCAGTGGACAAACCACGCTACCTGATGGGGGTCGGCTCGCCGGAGGATCTCTGGATGGGCGTTGCGCGCGGGGTTGATCTCTTTGACTGCGTATTGCCGACCCGGCTGGCGCGTAACGGCGCATTGTTCACGCCGGAGGGGCGCATCACTATCAAGAACCGGCGTTTCGCCGAGATGCACGCACCGCTCGATGCGACGTGTGACTGCGCTGCCTGCCAGGAGTTCTCGGCGGCGTATCTCCATCACCTGTTTCGGGCCCGGGAGGTGCTGGGCCTGCGCCTGGCCTCGGTCCATAATCTTCGGTTCCTGGCGCGGGAAATGGAGCAAATTCGCTCCGCCATCGAGACCGGAACGTTTTCCAGCGCCTTCCGCGCGTTCCAGAACCGCTACCGGCCAGTTGGCTCCGATGCGACGGCCGCAGAGCGCCTGGCGAGCAGCAATTGAACGCCGGCAACCGGGTTCTCCACTGACTCGCTACACTTCGCGCCGCGCCTGACGGAAGTGGGAGATGGCGATTGTCCCCATACGTACCGCATTTCGACAGCGAAAGTAGCGGCGACATTGCCGCCGGCATCGACATCATCGAGATCGCACGCATCGCGCGGACGCTGAACGACTTCGGCGAGCGTTTTCTGCGGCGCTGTTTTACTGAGCGGGAACGTGCCCGCTGGGGGCGGAATCCGGCCGAACTTGCTGCCCGCTTCGCCGCCAAGGAAGCGACATCAAAGGCATTGGGGACGGGTATCCGCGGCATCAAGTGGCGCGAGATGGAGATCGTCTCCAACCCACGGGGCAAGCCGGTGCTGGTGTTGCACGGCAGTGCGGCCGCCCGGGCAGAGCAACTGGGTCTGGTTGCGTTCGATGTCTCGCTGACCCACTCCCGGACGGACGCCATGGCGTTCGTGGTCGGGTTGCGGGAACGCAACCGTTGATTGAACACTGACACGCGAGAGAACTGAGAGGTTTGTGTGGCCCGGGGAGCGAAGCAAGAGACCAGTGTGATCGAAATCAACGAGGCGTGGGCGGCGTCTATCCTGCCCCGGCGCGAGGCCGGCGCTCACAAGTGGAGCGTAGGCGGTGTCGTGGTGTTCGCGGGGTCACCGCAGTACACCGGGGCCGCCGTGCTCTGCTGCATGGCGGCCGGGCGGTCGGGCGCAGGCGTCGTCACGGCGGCGCTTCCGCGTGTCCTCGTGCCGGTCGTCGTGGGGCTGGTGCCCGAGGTGACGATTGCCGTGTTGCCCGAGGGCGATGGGGCCAGCGCTGCCAGGCGCGCGATGGAGGTCATCGGGGAACGGCTGAAGAAGGCCAGGGCGCTGATCATCGGGCCGGGCCTCGGCGACGATGAGGGTATCGATACGCTCCTGAGCACGCTCTTCGGCACGGCGCAGTTCCGGCCGGGCATCGGCTTCAGCGCCGGCGACAACGCCGGCGAGCGCGCGGCCGAGAGCATCGTCTCGACTGCAGGGTTGCCGCTGGTCATTGATGCGGATGGATTGAACTGGCTGGCAAAGCAGGACCAGTGGTGGGAGTTGCTGCCAGCGGGCAGGGCGGTTCTCACGCCGCACGCGGGCGAGATGGCGCGGCTGACCGCAAGTGAGGTGGACGAAATCACCGCTGATCCCGTGGGCGCCGCGCGAGACGCTGCCGAAAAGTGGGGACAGACCGTGGTGCTCAAGGGCACGACGACGGTGATTGCGACGGCAGAGGGCGCCGTGACGACGGTGGAGATGCCCCTGAACCTCGCGACGGCTGGCAGTGGCGATGTGTTAAGCGGCTCCATTGGCGCGTTCCTGGCGCAAGGCCTGAGCGGGCCAGACGCCGCCGCGCTCGCAGCGTTCGCTGGCAGCCGCGCGGCGTCCCGGCTTGCCGAACGGGTCGGCACGCTGGGGCTGGTGGCCAGCGATATGCCGCTGGCGATCGCCGAGGAACTGGCGGCGCTGGAACGGATGGGAGCCTGAGATGTCTGACAGTTCTGAGTTATCCGTACGCATGGTGATGCGGCGGGAGGTGCCGTTTGCGGCGCCAGACACCTCTATTGCCGAATTGGCGCGGCTCATGGTTGAGCACCGCGTGCCCGGCGTGCCGGTGATCGACGAGGGCGAACTGGTCGGCATCGTGACAGAGGCTGATCTGATCCAGCGTGAGGCAAATGTTGACGCGCCAACGACGTTCGCTTTTCTGGATGCCATCATCGAGGTTGACGCGGGCGCGCCCTTCGATGAGGAGTTGCGACGTGTCCTGGCCACGACGGCGGAGCAACTGATGACCTCGCCGGTGATCAGTATCCGCGACATCGCGACCGTGTCCGAGTTGGCAACACTCATGCTGCAACACCGCATTAACCCGATCCCGGTGGTTGATGAGCAGCACCAGATAATCGGCCTCGCGACGCGCACAGGCATCGTGGAACTGATTGCCCGGCTGGAGTCAGCGAGCTCATAGCCCGCGAGAAGCGCCTATCAGACAGGATTCAGGGACCGTGCGCGCAACCCGAGCAATCGTTGATCTGGATGTCATTGCCGGCAATGTACTCGCGCTGCGCCGGCTGGCGCCGCCGCAGACGCGCTTGCTGGCGGTAGTCAAGGCGGACGCGTACGGCCACGGCGCACCGCAGGTTGCTGCTACGGCGTTGAAGGCAGGCGCCTCCGTTCTCGGCGTGGCCACGGTCAGCGAGGGCGTGATCCTGCGGCGTTGCGGCATTACCGCACCAATACTCCTTCTGGGTTCGATAGACCGCTCCGACGTGCGGGCCGCTATCTCCGCCAATCTGGAAATCACGGTCGCCGAACCGGAACTGCTCGACGTCATTGAGCGCGAGGCTGCTCGCGAGTCGATGCCGGTTGCGCTCCACGTCAAGATCGACACCGGTTTGCGGCGCTACGGCGTGTTGCCGGCGCAGGCGGTCCACCTCGCGCGGCGCATCGACCAGCACATCGACCTGCGGCTGGCCGGCATCTCCACCCATTTTGCGTCGTCCGATGAGCCGGACGAGCCGTTCACGCACCAGCAGTACGCCGTTTTTCAGCGCGTGGTTGCCGATCTTGCCAGTGCGGGGATCGTTCCCGGTTGTCTCCATGTGTCCAATAGCGCCGCGTTGATTACCGGCGTCGGGGTAGAACAGGGAATGGTGCGGGCCGGGATTGCGCTGTATGGCATGCCGCCGTCAGACGAGGTGGCCGCGCCAGACGGAGTTCACCCGGCGATGCGTCTTGAGAGCCGCGTGGCGCGCGTGACCCCGCTGGAGCCGGGAGATTCAGTTGGGTACAACCGAACCTGGCGTGCAGAGGCTCCGATGGTAGGGGTGTTGGCGCCAATTGGATACGCCGACGGCTATCGCCGGGGGCTGTTCGGCAAGGCGTGGGCCGGGCTGCACGGCCAGCGGGCGCCGCTCCTGGGGCGCGTGTCCATGGATCAAACGGTGTTCGCAGTCCCGCCTGCGGTCAATGTACGCGTCGGCGATCCGATCCATCTCATGGGACGGCCAGAAGATGGCGCCCCGGCGGCAACCGACCTGGCAGCGATGTTGGACACCAATACCTACGAGATCCTGGTCGCGCTTCGCGCCAGGATCCCGCGCGTCTATGTACGTGGCGGAGAGATGGTTGCCGAGAAGTGCGTGGAAACGCCTCCATGGGAGGCGTAGCGCCACGACGGCCTACTGGCTCTCCATCGTCAGTCCGGAAGCAACCTGCCTGAGCATGTCGACATCACGCCGCACGACGAACGTACGGCCACTCATGTCGTCCCGCACGTAGTTCAAGGTGCGGTCGTCCATCCAGCGGTAGATGGTGGGGCGGGTGACACCAAGCTGCTGGGCAGCGCTGCCGATGCTGACCAGTTCGGCCCGGTCGTAGGCGCGGTACTTGGCAAGCGCCAACATGCGCCCGAGGTCGGTGTCCCAGAAAGAACGAGGCACCATGTAATCATCAGCGGCGGCCGGCCAGAACAGCACCTGCAGCACCGAATCAATCGCCAGGAGCACCTGTTCCTTCGGTTCGGTCTCGTCTCCGCGCGCTACAGCGGCCAGTCGTCGCAGATCCTGACCAAGTGCGCCCTCGCGGAGTTGCTCCAGGGTGAGTTCCTGGAAGGAGTCTTTGTGAAGCCTGCTTATGAGCCGGTGATGCTGGCTGTAAACAAGCTGCAGGGCCTCGTCGATTGCCGCCTGATAGTCCGGCAGCACTGTATCCACGGGAGCTCCTTTCGACCGTGCGGCACTACCGGCGCAAAACGAACGCGCATTGAGTACGTCCAGAGTGTACGCATAGGCAAATATGCGGTCAACGGACTTCGGAACGTACGTGAAAAACCGGGACCGGTGGCAGAAGTGCGGCCTTTTTCAATTTGGACGGCGCTTATTGTGACAGTGCGTCACAGCAGAAAGTAAGGATGCGCGCACGTTTTCGGTGGTTGATCTCGGGCGCCCCGTGGAGGATCAGGCAGGCTTTCCGGTCATCATGCCCCGCACAGCAAGACCAAAGATGAAGAGCGCGATGAGGGCATAGATGAGCAATGCCTGACGTTGGTCCCGGTCCTTCATGTAGGACCAGGCAAAGGGCAGCACCAGAATGCCGGTGATCCCGTACAGGTAGTGCGTTGGCGAAGGGGGGCGTGCCCCGGCAGTAAGCAGCGCCAGGCCGGCAACCACCTGCACGGCAACCAGGATCTCGCCAATTACCAGCGCGCCTGCGTAGCTGCCAGAGAGCGCCTGGCCCCTGGCGTAGGCGAAAAGGCCCCAGAGTCCCAGTACGAACATGAACATCATGACGGTCATGGCGAGCCGGTCGTGGAACAGGAAAAAGGTTGCCAGGGTCGCTAATCCTCGTGTCAGCCATCTGCACCCGCTGCCCGGGCCGCATCAACAATGACTCAGTATACGGAGCGCTAGCCAGGAAAGAGGTTCAGCGTCAGTTGGCGCTGCGCGGCGTGCGGAACATCCGACCGCCAGGTGGGGCCTGCTTCGCGGCGGGGAAGCGCATCCACTTCAAGGCGGAGGCCGCTCTGGGCAAGGCGCTTCGTCACGGTCGTCACGGCCAGGCGCGGCCGATTGTTGGTCTCTGAAAGGTGGGCGAGCCAGACGGTTGGCGAAAGCCGAGAGTTGCGCAGGGCGGCCGCCAGGAGGTCTGCGGAGGTCGTGTTGGAAAGGTGCCCGGTGTCGGCCAGGATGCGGCGCTGCAGATGTATCGGGTAGGGGCCACGCCTCAGCATCTGCTCGTCGTGATTCGCCTCCAGCACAACCAGGTCTGCCTCGGCAATGGCTTCACCCACCGCGCCCGAGACGGACCCGAGGTCGGTAAAGACACAGATGCCAACCGCGCCGGCGCGGATGAAAAAGCCACACGGTTCCGCCGCATCATGCGCGACCTGGATACCGGTAATCTCCAACCCGCGAAAACTCACGCTCTGGCTGCGGTTCAGTGGCAAGTGCAGCTCACCAGGCAGGTTCGAGGCGGCGGCGGTGCCCGGCGTGCTGATGAGCAGCGCGCCTGCGCGCTGCAGGCGGCCAGCTTCCCGATTGTGGTCAACATGCTCGTGGCTAAGCAGCACCCCGTCGACATCCTGCAGCCGCTTGCCAGCGGCTGCGAGAGCGCTCGTCATCTTGCGCACGCCGACGCCGCAGTCGACCAGAATGGTGGCTGCCGTGGTTTGCACCAGGAGCGCGTTGCCGCTGCTGCCGCTGCCGAGGCTGGTCACCGAGACGGCGTTCGGATCTGGTGGGTGGTCGCTCGCGTTCACAGGGTGCAGGGTACACTGCGGGGCGGCGTCGCCGCCGCGTCCGTGCGAACAGGCGACAGGAGGGACGCGTCTCGATGCAGTCAGCCGGGCGACTTTTCAACCGGGCACCCAGACCAGGCAACGCCCGCGCGGGCGCCAGTGGACCGCGCGTTTCCGACGCCACGCGGCGAATGATTGTGACTGCGCTGTTCATCGTGGCTGTCCTGGCGATCATCTACTTCACGTCGGCATTCTGGATCCGCTGGTGGTGGTTCGAGAGCCTGGGGTTCACCCAGGCGCTGAGCGCTCGATACATCTCCGGCGCCGTCGCGTTCGTGGCAGCGCTGCTCATCGTCGGGGGCATCTTCGCGGCCAACTGGAAGTTCGCACTGCGCAAGCGGCAGATCAACGGTCGCAGCGAGCGCATTGCGGAGAGCCGGTTCCTGCGGGCGCCGCTCTGGGGACTCACGCTCGCCCTTGGTATCGTGGCCGGGGTGATGGCGGCCCAGAACTGGGTCACCTGGCGCATGGCGCTGGCGGGCAACCAGTTCGGCGTTGCTGATCCTGTCTATGGGCTGGACGCCGGCTTCTACGTGTTCCGTCTGCCGGCGCTTGAGCTTGCCCACCGGGGTCTGCTCGCCACGCTGTTGGCGTCATTGGTGGTCGTCCTGCTCCTCTACCTGGGGCAGCGCGGGCTCGACCGCATGGACAACCTCGTCGCCAACCCCCAGATGCGGCGCCACCTGCTGGTGCTCGCGGCACTTTGTATCCTGGTTTTTGGCCTTGGTTACCTGATTGAGAACTTCGATCTTCTGTACTCCACGCGTGGGTTCGTGTCGGGGCCGGGGTTCACCGATGTCAATGTGGTGCGGCCACTGAACTTTGTCCTGGTCATCGCCTCGGTCGCAGCAGCTCTGGTGTTGGTCTTCAGCAAGCGCATGGATCAATTGCGATGGCTGGCCTTGATCTTCGGGGTCTGGCTGGCGGCGGTGGGCCTGAACTTCGCGATTCCGGAAGTGGTGCAGCAGACTATTGTCGAACCGAATCAACTGCAGCGCGAGTTGCCCTACATTGCCAACAATATCGCCTTCACGCGGTCTGGATTTGGCCTGGACAATGTCGAGCAGCGCACCCTGACTGGCCAGGGAGAGCCGCCTGCCAGCGCCCTGCAGGCGGATTCGCCGGTTCTGCGTAACGTGCGGCTCTGGGACTACCGGGTCGCGCGGCAGGTCTACCAGCAGTTGCAATCGTTTGTGCCGTACTATCAGTTCAATGACGCCGACGTCGATCGCTATCCCGAAGCTGACGAGTTGCAGCAGGTGCTGATTGCCGCCCGTGAGCTGGATACCAACGGGTTGCAGGCCAACGCCCAGACCTGGACGAATCAGCACCTGGTCTACACCCACGGGTACGCGGCGGTTGTCAGTCCCATCAATGAAGCTACGAGCCAGGGCCTGCCGGTTTTCGCGGTGAGTGGTATTCCGCCGAACCCGGCCGGGGCCATGACGATTGAACGACCGGAGATCTACTTCGGGGAGATCGACCGCACGTGGGTAGCGGTGAACACCGGCGTGCAGGAGGTCAGCGGCATTCCTGGCGACACCCCGCCCGATCCCTACACCGGCGAAGCGCACGGTTCGATTGCGCTGGACAACTACCTGCGCCGGGTCATGCTGGCCATCTACCTTGGCGACCGGCGGATTATCTTCACGGATGAGCTGCAGCCAGAATCCCATGTGCTGTTGACCCGCTCCGTGATGGAACGGGTCGGGGAAATTACGCCCTTCCTGCGCCTGGACGGTGATCCATACCTGACCATCGTCGATGGCCGGTTGATCTGGGTGCTGGATGCCTACACGGCGACTGACCGCTATCCCTACGCCACGTCCTACGACGGCATCAACTACGCCCGCAACACTTTCAAGGTCACGGTGGACGCCTACAACGGGACGGTGACGTACTACCGCACGGAACTGCCTGATCCCCTCGCCGACGCCTACATGGATGTTTTCCCGACGCTTTTCCGGCCAATTTCCTCGGCGCCACCAAGGCTCGCCGAGCACTTCCGGTATCCCGAGCAACTGTTCGACATCCAGACCGAGGTCTTTTCCTCCTACCACGTCACGGATCCGACGGCGTTCTACAACGGCGAGGATCGCTGGGAGATAGCGACGGAGCAGGTGGAAACAGAGGACAACGTCACCGAAGAGCGGCCGATGGAGGCGTATTTCATGACGCTGCCGCTCCCGAGTGAAACAGAAACAGGCTTCAAGCTGATCCGGCCCTTTACGCCGATCAACCGCCTGAACATGACTGCCTGGATGGCCGCCCAGGGTGACAGCCGGGGCTCCTCCCGCTTGGTGGTGTATCGCTTCCCCCGGCAGACGACGGTCTTTGGTCCCCAACAGGTCGAGGCCCGCATCGATCAGGACCCCGAAATCTCCTCGCAGTTCACCCTCCTCAGCCAGGCCGGGTCGCGAGTGATTCGCGGCAACCTGCTGGTGATCCCGGTCGACCAGACGGTCATGTACGTGCAGCCCGTTTATCTGCAGGCAACCGGGACAGGCGGCGCCCCGACCGAGCTCCAGTTCGTCATTGTGGCGACCAGCCTCCAGGTGGAGATGCGGCCAACGCTGGCTGAGGCGCTGGAAGCTGTATTGACGGGGCAGGGCGCCGCCCCGGCCGGTTCCGGGAACGCGAACGCCGAGGCAACGGGGCCGGACACGGGGGTGACGGTGCTCGCTGGTGCAACGGCGGCTGACGCGCTGGCCGCCTACCAGCGCGGGCAGGATGCGCTGCAGCGAGGCGATTGGGAAGCCTACGGCCAGGCCCAGCGTGACCTTGAGGAAATCCTGGTCAGCCTGACGGGCACGCCAGCGGCGCCTGCCGCACCCTCGGAGCCTGCACCGCTGATTCCGCAGGCCACGCCGGTGCAGTAGGCCGCCGGGAGTCGCGCGAGGCCCGCTTGCGGGGACACAAGATGGCATACTGCTGTCAACAAGGACGGGGAACCGGGGAGCAAGGAGTAGATCAGTGAATCTGTGGTCCTGGCTGATCATTCTGGGAGCAGTCGGCTCGTCAGTGGGCTTTACGCTCTACGGCATGGGCACGTCCACACTGCTGGTTGACCCGCTGTTGGTCAGCACTGGCCGTATCCTGCTCTGGGGCGGGCTTCTGGTGCTCATCGTCGGGTTCGTAGCCTTCAAGGCCACCGACGACCCGAACAAGACGCGCTAGGGCTGCTGCGGCCAGGGGGTGCGCTGCTTGATGATGTCAACATCGGGGAACCAGCGCCGCCGCACTGCACCGACAAGGTAGAGCGAGCCGGTCACGACGACCGGCTCGTGGCGTACCCGGCCGGTTTCCTCTGCCAACGCCACGGCTCGCGTAGGCTCCGGCTCACACGCAATCGGCCCGGCATATCCGGCGCTCCGCAAGGCGGTGGCCACGTTCCCCGCCGGCAGAGCGTGTTTCCCAAGGACGTACGGCTCCGTGCAGATCACGGCGCTTGCAGATGCCGCTATCGCCCCGACCATGGCGTCGATGTCCTTGCTCCCGAGCACACCAATGACCATGATCGGCCTGCGCTCCAGGAGCGATTCGAGACTGCTGACCAGAGCCTGCATTTTGTCCGCATTGTGTGCGCCATCCAGCCAGATATCAGGTCCCTCGCCTGGCATGCGCTCCAGGCGGCCCGGCAGACGGGCTGATGCGAGTCCACTCTGCTCCGCCGACGCCGGGATGACTCTGCCAGCCGCGCGCAGTGCGTCCATCACGCCAAGGGCAACAGCGGCGTTGATGGACTGGAAAGCCCCGCGCATCGCCGTCGAGCCGCCCGCGGCGGCCGGACGGCCGCGGATGACCGGCGCGCCGAGCGCCCGTGCTTCGTGCTCCACCACGGTCTGCGCTTCAGGACGGAGATCCCCGATCACGACCGGCCGGTTCCGCTTGATGATGCCGGCCTTGTGCCAGGCGATGTCCGCCAGGGTCGGTCCGAGCGAGACGACGTGGTCCATGCCAACCGAGGTGATGACGCTGACTTCCGGTGAAATGACATTCGTGGAGTCGAAGCGGCCGCCCGCGCCCACCTCGATGACAGCGAAATCAACCTGCCGCCTGGCAAACCAGAGGTAGGAGACGGCGGCCCACGCCTCGGTGTACGCGAGGGGCGCCAGCCCAGTGTGCCTGGCAGCGGCCAGGACCGCGTCCACGGCAGCGGCAAACCCGGCGCCGTCAATCAGGCGGTGAGAGATCTGGAGTTTTTCCGTGGCTACCTGCAGATAGGGCGACGTCCGCAGGCCGGTGCGGTAGCCAGCAGCGGAGAGCATGGCCGCGATTGCGACAGACGTCGACCCTTTGCCGGAGGTGCCGGTGACATGGATCGTCGGGTAGGCAGCCTGGGGGGTTCCAAGCGCAGCGAGAACCTGCCGGGTGCGCTCCAGGCGTCGGGTCGCCCGCGTCCGGCGATCGCGCGGGGTGTCGGGTCCGGCGCGCTCCCCCCGGATCAGGCTGTTGAGCGCGGCCAGACCTCGTTGATATTCGGCGTCAACCGCCGTTTCCTGAGGGGCGGTCACGTGGGCAGGAACTCTGCGGCGACGCTGTTGGCCAGCATGGCGCCTCGTTCGGAAAGGCGGATGGCTTCGCCGTCATCCAGAAGCAGGCCTTGCGACTGCATGCGCGCGATGGGCTCGGCGAACAAGGCATCGAGGTCGGTCCCGTGGCGGACCTGAAAGGCGTCGCGGTTGACCCCGGCTGTGAGCAGCCTCAGGCCAAGCATCATCGTCTCCCCAATGGCTGTTGCTTCGGTGAGCCGTTCGACGTTTGTCCGGGGCGACTTCCCACTGGCCAGGGTGGCGATGTACCGCTGTGGTGACGGCTGGTTCATGCTGCGCTGGCCCGCGAGGTGACCGTGCGCGCCTGCGCCAATTCCTGCGTAGTCGCCATTCCTCCAGTACACGGCATTGTGCCGGGAGACGAACGACGGGGAAGCCGCCCAGTTCGCGATCTCGTAGTGCAGCCAACCGGCTGTGGCCAGCACCTCCTCCGCGATCTCAGCAAAGTCGGCGGCAGTGTCGTCGTCGGCCGGTGACAGAATGCCGCGTGTGACGGCATCCGCCATCGGCGTTCCGGGTTCGATAATCAGGCTGTACAGCGACAGGTGCTGCGGCACGACGCCGTCTGCGCCGGACAGAATTTGCGTCAGGTCGTTCCGCCAGCGCTCTGCACTTTGCCCGGGCCACCCATAGATGAAGTCGAGGCTGATGTTGCGGAATCCAGCCCGGTGGGCGTCAGCCAGACTACGCAGCGTGTCGGCGGCCTCGTGTTGCCGCCCCAGAGTACGCAATCCACGCCGGTCCAGCGTCTGGGCCCCGATGCTCAGGCGATTGACCCCAGCGTCGAGGAGGGACGCGCAATAGCCTTCGGTAAGGTCATTTGGGTTGGTCTCGACCGTGACTTCGGCGTTGTACACGAAGTCGAATGCCTGACGGGCAGCTTCGATGATGCGGCCTATTTGGGCGCCGCTGAGTTGAGAGGGCGTTCCACCGCCAAGGAAGAGGGAGATGGCCGTACGACCTGCGAAATCCGCTGACTGCAGCGCACTCTCCTGCTCAAGGGCGGCGACGTACTCCGGAATCAGCGGTGAGAGCCCGGCGTAGGTGTTGAAATCGCAGTACGGACAGACATGGGCACAAAATGGAACGTGGACATACACGCCGAACTCAGCGCCAGTGGCAGCGGGTGCGCAAAGCCGGTGAGCAGCGTCCACCGGATTGCTTGTGACGGCTGTCGCCAACGAACCGGACGGAATGTTGGTGCTCACAGAATCCGCTTGAGCTTCTCGAAGTCCACATTGCCGCCGCTCAGGGTTGCGACGGCGCGGGCGCCTGCGGCGGCCCCTGCCTTGCCCGTCATGAAAGCAGAAACAGCGGCGGCGCCAGCCGGTTCAACGAGTTGCTTGGTTCGCTCCAGGATCAGGCGCAGCGCCGCGATAATCTCGTCGTCGGTGACCAGCACCACGTCATCGACATACCGCTCGATGAGCCGCTGAGAAGTCGGATCGGCGAACGGGGCCGAGAGCCCGTCGGCCACGGTCGTGATTTTCTCGATGGTCACCGGATAGCCCGCAGCGAGGCTGCGTGTGACGGCCGGCGCTCCCTCTGGCTCGACGCCAACCACCCGCACTGAGGGCTTCAACGCCTTGGCGGCAACGGCGATACCTGCAAGCAGGCCGCCACCACCCACGCAGACGGCAATGGTTTCGACGTCCGGGGCATCCTCCATGATCTCCAGACCTACCGTTCCCTGGCCCGCGATCACATCGGGATCACCGAAAGGGTGCACATAGTGCATCCCGTGTTGCTCGCGATACTCGTTCATGGCAGCGTAGACCGTCTCCATCGAGGGTGCGAAATGCGCCTCCGCGCCATATCCGCGCACCGCCGCAACCTTGGTGGGCACCGCGTGCTCCGGCATGAACACCACGCAGCGGACACCGGCAATTTGCGCGGCATACGCCAGGCCCTGGCCGTGATTTCCTGCTGAGAGTGTGATCACGCCTCGCTCGCGCTGTTCGGGCGTGAGTTGGAAAATGGCGTTCAGGGCACCCCGCGCCTTGAACGCGCCGGTGCGCTGCAAGTGCTCGGCCTTCAGACCAAGCCGGGTGTTCGTGGCGACACTGAGGGCCGCAGATTCCAGGAGCGGCGTGCGGTGAACATGCGGAGCAATGCGCGCGGCTGCGGCGCGAATGTCATCCAGCGTGACATCCTGGGTTACGGTGCGCTCATACTCAGCGCGCGCGGCGCGAGCCGCTGCGGCAATATCCAGGGTTCCGGAGGTTTGTGGCACTGACGGGTCCTCACTCTGGGGCGGTGCGGTTGAACTCAGCGTGCAGTGGGCTCCGCCCGCCCACCGGCAACGTGGCAGTATAGGCAGCGCGACTTATGGATGAACTAAAGGCAGTTGGGAACCCGGACGGAGTGCGGGCGGCCTCCCGGGTGCGCATGCTGCCCTTCCGGGAGGATCTCGCCGAGACCTACGCCGAAGCACTCGGCGCCCGGCTGGAGCTGGCGCCATTCCAGCTCCCGGGCCGCAAGGTGTTCCAGTTCCTGGTCGAGGGCGACGAGGGCCGCCCCGCGGCCATGATCACGCTCTGGCCGTCCCTGCGCCGGGTAGACGCAATAGGCGCAGGCGCGGCGGTGGTCTTCACTCGCGTCGCCTCGGTCCAGGTCGTGGAAGACGCAGAGTTGCTCTTCCGGCGCGAGAGCGGCGAATACCTGGTTGTGGCAAGGGGCGGCAAGATCGTTGTGCGCGCCTGATATGCTCAGGCGCCAGGGCGGAAATCACTTTCAGGCGTGATGGAACTCACATACTCGGCGACAATCGCAATGGCCTGCTCCACATCCGAGAGGCTGATGACCTCGTTAGGAGAGTGCAGGTAGCGAGACGGAATCGACACCAGGCCTGTTGCTGTGCCAGTTGCCGCCTTGACGATGGGGTCTGCATCAGTCCAGGTGGCGGCGGCGGTCGCCTGAACGGGAGGATTGATTCCGAGGCGCCGCGCCGCGTCTTGTAGACCACGCGCGACCTTCTCGTTGACGGTCGTGCCGCGCGCCAGGACAGCGCCACCGCCCATCCTGACCTCGACCTCGCGTTTCTTGTCGCCTTCGGGGTGATCGGTAGGGTGGGTGAGATCAATCGCAATGGCAACCAGCGCTGGCAGGCGATGGGCGGCGACTGACGCGCCGCCAAAATCGGTCTCCTCTGTCGCTGACGCCACCGCGTAGACATCAACCGCCGGGCGGTTCTCCGCGAGCTTTTTCAGCGCCATGAGCGCCACGAATGCTCCCACGCGGTTGTCCATGGAGCGGGATGCGTAAAGATCGTCTGTGAGCTTGACGAGGTTTGCGTCAATGACCACCGGGTCTCCAACTTCGACCCGCAGCTCGGCAGCAGCACGGTCAGCAGCGCCAATGTCGATCCACATGTCCTTGATTTTGGTCGGCTTCTCTCGGTCTTCGGCGGTAAGGAGATGCGCTGCCTTCTTGCCGATCACCCCGATAACGTCGCCGTTGCGGCTGCGAATGCGCGCCCGCTGTCCGACGACCACCTCATGATCCCAACCCCCAATCGGATCGAACCAGAGGAAGCCATCCTTGTCGATGCCGATGATCTGGAAGCCAATTTCGTCTATGTGACCGACGAGCAGCACACGCGGAGCATCTGCTCCGCCACCTGCCGGACGCAGCCGGGCGTACGAGTTGCCGCGAATGTCGTGGGTGACCTCGTCGGCAAAGGTCGCCGCCTCTTCGCGCCACACGCGGGAAGGCGCTTCTTCAAAACCGGACGGGCCCGGCGTGTCAAGCAGTCGGGTCAGGAACGCGAAGTCATGTTCATTCACCGGGAAGTGCTCCTCAAAGCGCGTCGATCTTGACAGGGAAAGCTACTCGCGAATGGCCACGACAACCGCGATGATGGCGACGAGGGCGATAGCGATGACCAGCCAGTATCCAGTCACCTCGGAGACGCGAGCGACGGGCCAAGGCGAGGAACATATCCTCGCAGGAGGTTGGTTGCGTGGCGGACGGCTTCCAGGTCGACCCCCGTGTGCAGCCCGGCCTGTTGCAGGAACGCAAGGAGTGATTCTGTTGCGAGGTTGCCGGGAGCACCCGGTGCGAACGGACAACCTCCCAACCCTCCGGCCGCGGAATCGAAAGTACGGACGCCGCGAGCCAGCGCAGCCTCAACGTTGGGCAGCGCATTGCCAGTGGTGTCATGAAAGTGGAGCGCCAGGTCACTGAGGGGCAAGAACGCGCTGACCGCATCAAGCACGGCATTGACCTCAGCCGGAGTTCCGACGCCGATGGTGTCGGCCAGGCAGATCTCGTCGCAGCCGGCTGCCAGCAATTGCCCGGTGACCGCCGCGACGGCGCTGGCGGAAACTGGCCCGGCGTACGGGCAGCCAAACGCGACCGAAACGTACCCGCGAACCGAGACGCCTTCCTCTTTTGCCCGTGCAATGACCGGGGTAAAGCGCTCGAACGTGCCGGCAATGGTGGTTCCCACATTCGCCTGGGCGAATTCGTCGGTCGCGGCGGTAAAGAGTGCGATGGCGTCCACCCCGGCGGCTCGCGCCCGCTCGAAACCGCGCTCGTTGGGAACCAGCACCGGGTACCGCACTCCGGGTGCGCGTGCGATACCGAGCATAACCTCACTTGCGTCAGCCATCTGGGGCACGGCGCGGGGGTTGACGAAACTCGTGGCCTCGATCAGCGGCAGGCCCGCCGCTGAGAGCGCGTTGACAAAGGCGATCTTTCGTTCCGTCGGGACGGGCTGCGCTTCATTTTGCAGTCCGTCCCGAGGTCCTACCTCAACAACAATGACATCACGTGCCACGAAATCAGTCACGCAAGTGAACCGCAAGCAACCATGACCATTACGGCGTTGGCTGCGCTGGCAGCGGCGCAGAAGTTGGCGCCGCCGAGGCTGATGGAGGCGTGGCAGTTGCGGTCGGCGTCGGCGTCGAGGTTGGCGGCACTGGCGTGCTTGTTGGCCGCGGCGTGCTCGTTGGCGGCGCCGGCGTACTGGTCGGCTCGGGCGTTGCCGTCGGTGGGATTGGCGTGTTGGTTGGTTCTGGCGTTGCTGTCGGTGGCGCCGGCGTTGATGTCGGCAACGGAGTGGCCGTTGGCGGAACCGGTGTCGCCGTTGGCACTGGCGTTGCGGTCGGCGGAATGGGCGTGGAGGTTGGCTCCGGGGTCGCCGTCGGCGGTATTGGTGTTGATGTGGGTTCCGGGGTCGCCGTTGGCGGCACCGGCGTAGATGTCGGTTCCGGCGTTGCGGTCGGTGGCGCCGGAGTACTCGTCGGCTCGGGTGTGGCTGTCGGAGGAACAGGGGTATTGGTCGGAGGCGCTGCCGTCGCCGTGGGCGCTGGTGTTTCCGTCGGGAGAATCACGGCGACGGGTGTCGCGCGTGCCGGAGCTTCCTCTGGAGTGGCTTCAGCCGCTGGCGAGGCTACCGCCTCTGGTGTAGCGGCCTCTGGCGCCGCTGCTTCCGCAATGGGTTCGACGGCTTCCGGCGTCGCTGCCTCAGCCGAGACAGGCGTGGCTTCCTCAGATGCAATCGGTGACGCTTCCGTGGCTCCTGCGACCGGCGTGGCTGCGGCCGGAGGCGCGACGGGCGTCGCTCCGACAATGGCAACTGGTGTAGCTGCGGCAGCAACCGGCGTCGCGAAGGCAACCTCCGGACTTGCCTCAGCCGCGGCAACTGGCGTCGCCTCGGCGCCAGCGGCAGGGGTTGCCGCCGGCGCTACTTCCTCCGGCGTGGCGACTACGACGGTTTCCGTTTCCTCCACCTCGGCGGTGGCCGGAGCAGCAGTTTCCTCCGTGGCTTCAGGTGCGGTCGTCGGGGAGGGTGGTGGCGGCTGATCGCCACAGGCCGCCAGGGCAACCATGGCGGCCAGGCCAATGGAGAGTAGCGCACCCTGGGAACGAGTCATTCGCGGTCGTGGCATGATCGAGCCCCTTCGAAGACGCCGGGCAGACCCTTCCCGATCTCCCGGAACACGAAACACGATCTGCGAACAGTCGTTTGCCGCACTGTCATCCTACGGCCATGCGTCCCTCACCGCAAGACAGCGCCAATCATTCGGCAGGATATCGTGGGCCAACAGGAACGAGGCTTGTTTGTGCAGTGGCAGGCCGGTATACTTGCGTGCGCCGTTCAGCGGCGAATAGCGCTGGCTCATGGGCAGATGCCAGAGTGGTTAAATGGGCCTGACTGTAAATCAGGTGCGAAAGCTACGGTGGTTCGAATCCGCCTCTGCCCACCGGCCGCCGAAGAAGAACGGCTTGGCCGCCGCTGGCCCACATAGCTCAGTTGGTAGAGCACATTCTTGGTAAGAATGAGGTCCCCGGTTCAAGTCCGGGTGTGGGCTCCAGCAAAGGTCCAGCGACGAGAGGCTCAACGAGCCTCTCGTCGCGTTGCGTGCGTTTCGGGCAGTCGTTACCAACTGTCCATTTTCCAGGAGAAGTTTCGACGATGGCGAAGCAGAAGTTTGAGCGGAACAAGCCGCACCTGAACGTGGGGACGATCGGGCACGTGGACCACGGGAAGACGAGCCTGACGGCGGCGATCACGAAGACGCTGGCGCTGCAGGGGAAAGCGGCGGCGCGCAGTTTTGACAGCATTGACAACGCGCCGGAGGAGCGGGAGCGGGGGATCACGATTGCGATTGCGCACGTCGAGTACGAGACGGACAAGCGGCACTACGCGCACGTGGACTGCCCGGGGCACGCGGACTACATCAAGAACATGATCACGGGCGCGGCGCAGATGGACGGGGCGATTCTGGTGGTGAGCGCGCCGGACGGGCCGATGCCGCAGACGCGGGAGCACATCCTGCTGGCGCGGCAGGTGGAAGTGCCGAGCATGGTCGTGTTTTTGAACAAGGTGGACATGCTCGACGACGAGGAGTTGCTGGAGCTGGTCGAGCTGGAAGTGCGCGAACTGCTCTCGGCGTACGAGTTTCCGGGGGACGAGATCCCGGTGGTGCGCGGGAGCGCGCTGGCGGCGCTGGAGGAGAGCAGCACGGATCCGGGGGCGGCGGCGTACGCGCCGATTCTGGAGCTGATGCAGGCGGTGGACGACTACATTCCGACGCCGGAGCGGGCGATTGACCGGCCGTTCTTGATGCCGATCGAGGATGTCTTCGGGATCAAGGGGCGAGGCACCGTGGTCACGGGGCGGGTTGAGCGCGGCGTGGTCAAGACGGGCGACGAGATCGAGATCGTGGGCATGGGCGAGCGGCGCAAGGTGGTGGTCACCGGCGTCGAGATGTTCCAGAAGACGCTGGACGAGGGGCAGGCGGGGGACAACGTGGGCTGCCTGCTGCGGGGCGTGGAGCGGACGGACGTGGAGCGGGGGCAGGTGCTGAGCAAGCCGGGGAGCATCAACCCGCACACGAAGTTCCAGGCCGAGGTGTACGTGCTGGGCAAGGAAGAGGGGGGGCGGCACACGCCGTTCTTTCCCGGGTACCGGCCGCAGTTCTACATTCGCACGACGGATGTGACCGGCTCGATCACCTTGCCGGAGGGCGTGGAGATGGTGATGCCGGGGGACAACATCCAGATGGGGGTGGAGCTGATCACCCCGGTGGCGATCGAGGAGGGGCTGCGCTTCGCCATCCGCGAGGGTGGCCGCACCGTCGGCGCCGGCGTCGTCACCTCGATTACTGAATAAGTGGTATCATGCTCGTCCGGCGCTCCGCAGTGCGGTCGCCGGACGAGGCGCGTCCCGAAGCATGGAGTTTCAGACAGGGCCTTGGGACAGTAAGGAACCAGGAAGATGGCAAAGAAGAGCAAAGCTGATCGCCTCGTGATCACGCTCGAGTGCACTGAGTGTCGTGAGCGGAATTACACCAGTGAGAAGAATCGGCGCAACGATCCTTCGCGCCTGGAGCTGCAGAAGTTTTGCCCGCGTTGCCGGGCGCACAAGCAGCACCGCGAAACGCGCTAGGCAGGAGGAGCGCTTTCGTTCGCCACGCCCTAGGGCTGTAGCTCAATTGGTAGAGCAGCGGTCTCCAAAACCGCAGGTTGCAGGTTCGAGTCCTGTCGGCCCTGCCCAGTGGTGAAACGGAAGCGCAGGATCGTGGGGGCGTCGCCTTCTGGCACGCCCCCATCGACTGTACAGAACCGGAAGGTTTTTGCTGATCCGGAGAGGACGGCAACCAGATGAGTACGCAACGGCCGACAGCCACCAAAGCGCCAACTGTGCCGCAGCCGAGCCGTTCGGAGGCTGCGCGCCCGCCCAAGCCCGTGCTGCAGCCAGAAGTTCCGGAGTCGGAGCGGAGTGCGTACCGGAACAAGCTGGACCAGTTCAAGCGCTGGTGGCAAGACACCGTCGCCGAGTTGAAGAAAGTTACATGGCCCGATCGCGAGACCACAAAGAATCTGACACTGGTGGTCATCGCCATCTCTGTCGTGCTGGGTGCATTGCTCGGCGCGATCGACTGGCTCATGCAGCAGATCTTCGCCGCGCTGTAGCCCCCTTGTCCGTCCGGCCGATCATGCGAGGAGCGCACTGACATGGCAAGAGTCTCACTTCGCGACCGACTCCTTGCGAAGCGTGCCTCGGAAGCGGGGCTGCCGGCAGAGGCGCCCGCCGGCAAGTGGTATGTCCTGCACACGTATTCTGGCTATGAGAACAAGGTCCGCAAATCGATCGAAACGCGCATTGATGCCCTGGACCTGACAGATCGCGTCTACGAGATCGTGGTTCCGACGCAGGACGAAATCGAGATCCGCTCCGGGCAGCGCCACACCGTCCAGAAGAAGGTCTTTCCTGGCTACGTGCTGGTGCGGATGGAGATGGATGACGATACCTGGTACGCGCTGCGCAATACGCCTGGCGTGACCGGGTTTGTGAACATCAACAATGTCCCAATCCCGCTGCCAGATTCTGAGGTGCAGGGAATCCTGAAGGGGATGACTGCCGAAGCGCCCAAGGTGAAGGTCTCCTTCGCGGTTGGCGACACGGTGCGCATCACTGACGGTCCGTTCGCGGACTTCCGGGGCGAGATTGACGAGATCAACCAGGAAAAGGGCAAGATCCGCGTCCTGGTTTCGTTCTTCGGCCGCGAAACGCCGGTGGAGCTTGACTTTCTGCAGGCGGAGCGCGAAACCTAGGATTGTTGGGCGGCCGTCAGGGAAGCTGGACGACGGTCGACCTTGGTGTCATGAGGAGTTAGCAACGTGGCCAAGCGTGTCAAGGGGTATGTGAAGCTCGCCATTACCGCCGGCAAGGCGACCCCTGCGCCACCGATCGGGCCGGCCCTCGGCCAGCACGGCGTGGCGATCATGGACTTCGTCAAGCAGTACAACGAGCGCACCCAGGCCCAGGCCGGGCAAATTATCCCGGTCGTGATTACAGTTTATGAAGACCGCTCGTTTACCTTCGTGACAAAGACTCCGCCGGCCGCCGACCTGCTGCGCCGCGCCGCTGGCGTTGATCGTGGCTCGGGCAAGCCGAACCTGTCCAAGGTGGGCAAGGTCAGCGCGGACCAGGTGCGCGAGATCGCCGAACTGAAGATGAAAGACCTGAACGCCGTCGATATTGCCGGCGCCATCAAGCAGGTTGAAGGCACTGCTCGCAGTATGGGCATCGAGGTTGTGGCGTAAGCCGGAAGCCCGGCTCGCAAGGATGTGGGAGGGGCGAACGGCCCCGCTGGCACCACCGGAGGTTTACCATGCCGAAGCACGGCAAGAAATACGAGGCGGCCGCCGCCAAAATTGATCCGGAAAGGCTCTACGGCGCCGACGAGGCCATTGCCTTGCTGAAGGAGATTTCGACCGCGAACTTTGATGAAACGGTCGAGATTCACGCTCGTCTGGGCATTGATCCACGTCAGGCAGACCAGACCGTGCGTTCCACCGTCGTGCTGCCCGGAGGCACCGGCAAGACCGTGCGCGTACTCGTCTTCGCTCAGGGCGAGGCTGAGCGCGTGGCGCGTGATGCCGGCGCTGACTACGTTGGGTCCGACGACCTGGTCCAGCAGATCAATGGCGGCTGGCTGGAGTTCGACGCTGCCGTGGCGATGGCCGACCAGATGGGCAAGGTCGGTGGCCTGGGCCGCATCCTCGGCCGCCGCGGCCTGATGCCGAACCCGCGTTCTGGCACGGTGGTGCGTGAAGCCGCCGATCTCCCCGGGGTTCTCGCAGAGCTCAAGGGCGGCCGTGTCGAGTTTCGCAATGACCGTACCGGTATAGTGCACCTTGGCATCGGCAAGCGGAGCTTTACCGACGAGCAACTCCGCGACAACGTGTATGCGTTTGTCGATGCCCTGCAGCGCGCCAAGCCAAGTGGCGCGAAGGGGGTCTACCTGCGTACACTCACGCTTGCGAGTTCGATGTCGCCCGGCATTGCGCTGGACGTCCCCGCAGTTGTTGCCGCATCGGCTTCAGCCGCGTAGCGATCTCACACACCAAACGAATCAACCCGGCCGCAGACAGTCGGCGTGGCGCGCAGGCGCTGCTTAATTCCCGACCGAGGCCCGGATGTGCTTCCAGACGTCACGCACACGCGTGCCCTCCAGCGCCCCGGGTCTACCTGACCCGGGGTGTTTCGTTGGTCGAATGCCAACGAGGAAAGGAGGTGAGTACACGATGCCTACACCGCAGAAGGCGAAAGCCATCGATGAGTTGACTGAGCAGCTCACGCGGGCCAAGCTGGTGATCATTACAGATTACCGTGGGCTTAAGGTGTCCGACCTGCAGACGCTGCGTGGCAACCTGCGCACGTCGGGCGGCGAGTTTCACATCGCCAAGAACACCCTGACGAAGATCGCCGCTGGCAACGCCGGCGTCGAGGGACTGGAACCTCATCTCGAGGGACCCAGCGCGATCGCGTTCGGCTTCGAAGATGCCGTGCAGACCGCGAAGACCGTATCGGACTTCGTGCGCACGTCCCGCGTGCTGGTCATCAAGGGCGGAGTCATGGACAACCGCCCGATCAGCGCCGCAGATGTGGAAGCCATTGCCACACTGCCGTCCAGGGAGGAGCTGCAGGCCAGGTTGCTTGGCATGCTGGTTTCCCCGCTTACGCGCACACTCGGTGTCCTTACGGGCCCGTCTCGCTCGATGGCGTATCTGCTCAACGCGCGCGCGGAGCAGCTTGGCGGCGGCGCGGCCGCTGCCGACTAGATTTTGCATTCCGGCCGCGCTGGGCGTGGGCTGGTTGAACTGATACAGAGCGCCGCCGGGCGGCACTGAGGAGTACATCGTGGCAGATACGGAGCAGTTGATTTCCAGCCTGGAAGGCATGACCGTTCTCGAGTTGAATGCGCTGGTCAAGGAGCTTGAGGAGCGCTGGGGCGTTTCCGCTGCCGCACCGGTGGCTGTTGGCGTGGTTGGCGCTGGCGGAGGCGCGGCAGCGGCTGCTCCTGAAGAGGAGCAGACCGAGTTCGATGTCATCCTGACTGACATCGGCGCGAACAAGATTCAGGTCATCAAGGCGGTCCGCGAACTGACCAGCCTCGGCCTCAAGGAGGCCAAGGATCTGGTGGATGGCGCGCCAAAGGCCGTCAAGCAGGCTGTCTCCAAGGAGGAGGCCGAGGCCGCCAAGGCGAAGCTGGAAGAGGCTGGCGCCAAGGCCGACGTCAAGTAATCTCCCGGTTTTCAGGTTGCCCCTGTCAGCAGCAACAGCTGCTGACAGGGGCACGAAGTCGGTCATTCGTGATTGACTTCTCGTGGGCGGGCTGCTAGAGTCCGCCGATAGTGAGAGATTGCAACGACGCTGATCGGAGCGAGTAGGCGCCGACAAGCGTGGGCAGAGCGAACCGGGGATGGTGCAAGCCCGGGGCCCCGCAGGTGCTGAATGGGTCCGTGAGTCGCGCCTCAAACGGCTGCAAGGCCAAGTAGACGGCGCCGGCAGCTCCCCCGTTACCGGGAGACGCACGATCCCTGGTCCTGAGTGATCCGTCGTGCGGCTGAGTGGGCCACCTTTGGTGGTCAACGAGGGTGGTACCGCGGAATGGCACGTTTGCCTCCGTCCCTTTTGGGATGGAGGTTTTTTTGTGTGTGGCGCGGCACGTGAGCTGCGGGCAGGAGGGTGACATGGTCCAGGTGACGGCGGCGGGTCCGACAGTACGGAACCTGTCCGGGCGCTGGGCGACGCAGCCTGCCCTTGAAACCGTCGAAGACATTGCGCGACGCGAGCCAGAGGCGCGCGCCATCCCCATTTACCGGGAAGTGATGGCGGACCTGGAAACGCCGGTCAGCGCGTACCTGAAGCTGAAGGGTGATGGCCCATCGTTTCTGCTCGAAAGCATCGAGGGCGGTGAGCGACTTGCGCGCTACTCGTTCATCGGGGCGGACCCAATTGCCCTGCTGACGTTACGCGATCACGTCGCCGTGATGCAGTCCGCAGTGGGCGCCTCAGTCAGCGAATACGATGACCCACTTGAGCCGCTGCAGGAGATGGTCGCGCAGTTCCGCACTCCCACCAGCCACAACCTGCCCCTGCCCCGCTTCTGCGGCGGCGCGGTCGGCTATCTCTCCTACGAGGCAGTGCGTGACTTTGAGCCGCGTGTCCCCTCGGCGCCGGGTGAGGGACTTGGCCTCCCCGACGGCGTCTGGATGCTGGTCGATGCACTGCTGGTCTTTGACCACCTTGCGCGAACGATAAAGGCAGTCGCGCATGTGGTGCTGGATGGGCAGACGCCGCTTGAGGATTCATACCGCCTGGCCGAGGCACGCATCGATGGGCTGATCGATCGCATTCGCCGCACGCAGCCGCCAATGCCGCAAGGCGGGGAGTCGCCGGAGACTCCGGCTGAGGAACGACAGGTCTCCAATACCGCGCGCGACCGCTACATGCTGATGGTGGAAACCGCACGGGAGTACATCAAGGCGGGAGACATCTTCCAGGTGGTGCTCTCGCAGCGGGTGGATGTGGAGTCGCCCGTTCACCCGTTCACGGTCTACCGCGCACTGCGCACGATTAACCCTTCACCCTATATGTTCTATCTGGATCTCCTTGATCACCAGATTGTCGGGGCTTCTCCAGAGTTGCTCGTGCGGTTGGAGGGCACGACAGTTGCCAATCATCCCATTGCCGGGACGCGCCCGCGCGGCGCAACGGATGCCGAGGATCAGGCAAACGCCGCCGACTTGTTAGCGGACCAGAAGGAGATTGCCGAGCACGTAATGCTTGTCGATCTCGGCCGCAACGACATTGGACGAGTTTCCCGGCCCGGTACGGTGACAGTGCCGAAGTTCATGGAGATCGAACGCTACTCCCACGTGATGCACATCGTGAGCAACGTGGAAGGCGAGATTGCTGAGGACATGAGCGGCCTCGATGCCTTGCGCGCCTGCTTCCCGGCAGGCACTGTCTCCGGGGCGCCGAAGATCCGGGCCATGGAGATCATTGCCGAGTTGGAGACAGACCGGCGCGGTCCCTATGCGGGTGCAGCGGGCTACGTCGATTTCTCAGGCGGTATGGACACCGCCATTGCGCTGCGCACCATGGTCGTCAAGGACGGCATCGTGTCTATGCAGGCGGGTGGCGGGATCGTCGCCGACAGCACCCCCGAAGGGGAATACAACGAATCGCTGCACAAGATGCGCGGCCCGTTGCGCGCCATCGAACTGGCAGAGGATCTTGAGCGCAGTGAACGCCGCCACGGAGGCCAGTCATGATCCTGCTCCTCGATAACTACGACTCCTTTACCTACAACCTGTACCAGGCGCTGAGTGAGCTCGGTGCGAAAGTGGTGGTTCACCGCAACGACCAGTTGTCGGTTGCGGAGGTGAAGCAGATGCTGCCGAAGCTGGACGGCATCGTGGTGTCGCCGGGTCCGTGTACGCCACGGGACGCGGGCATCTCGGTCGAGATGATCCGCAGTCTCGCTGGTGAGGTCCCAATGCTCGGTGTCTGCCTTGGTCATCAGGCAATTGGCGAGGCGTTCGGCGGCGTTGTGAAGCGTGCCCCACACCTGATGCACGGCAAGACCTCAATGATCCACCACGATGGCAAGGGCATCTACGCCGGGCTGCCCAATCCGTTTCAGGCGACACGCTATCACTCGCTGATTGTTGAGCAGGCCACCTTACCGCCGGACCTCGAAGTGACGGCGTGGGCAGACGGCCTGATCATGGGGGTGCGTCACAAGACCCTCCCGGTTGACGGCATTCAGTTCCACCCGGAGTCGATCCTGACCCCGTACGGCAAGGACCTGTTGGCCAATTTCCTGGGCAGTAGCAGCCACCGTGCCGAGCGCGAACTGGCGATTGCCGCTACGTACGGATAGCCGAGAAAGGATCGATCTCCATGACCGGAGAGACGAATACGGATATACGTGGCGCAATCAGGGCGATTGTCGAAGGCGAGACACTGGACAGCCTGTCGGCCGGCGCGGTGATGGACGCCATCATGAGCGGCGAGGTTACGCCAGCCCAGATCGGGGCGCTGGTCACGGCCTTGCGCATTCGTGGCGAGACGGTGGAGGAGATTGCCGGATTCGCTGGCGCCATGCGGCGGCACGCGCTGCGGGTGCATGTGGATCTGGACGAGAGCCCGGTTGTCGATACATGCGGGACCGGCGGGGATTCCTCGGGCACCTTCAACATCTCCACGACCGCATCGTTTGTCATCGCCGGGGCTGGTATTCGGGTGGCGAAGCACGGCAACCGGTCAATGACGTCGAAATGCGGCTCTGCTGACCTGCTGGAAGGGCTAGGCGTCGTTATCGAGCTGTCGCCCGAAGCAGTTGCGCGATGTATCGATGAAGTCGGCATCGGCTTCATGTTCGCGCAGGCTTTTCACCCGGCAATGCGCTTCGTGGGGCCGACCCGGCGCGAGATCGGTATCCGGACAGTCTTCAACATTCTTGGCCCTTTGACCAACCCGGCTGGTGCGCGGCATCAGCTAATTGGCGTTGGGCATCCGGGGATAGCGCACAAACTGGCAAGCGCGCTGGCCGCGCTGGATAGCGAGCACGCTGTCCTGGTGCATGCTGAGGAAGGGCTCGACGAGTTGGGCCTCTCAGGGCAATCCCTGGTGACGGAGTACGACGCCCGGCGTGGCGAGGTCGTCACCTACGCGATTTCGCCGGAGGATGTCGGGTTGCAGCGGGCGCCTACCGGCGCACTGCTCGGCGGAGATCTGGCGGAAAATGTGCGGATTACGCTCGGCATTCTGAACGGCGAGAAGGGGCCACGTCGCGACGCCGTGCTCTTTAACGCTGGCGCGGGGATTTATGCCGCGAACAGTGCGGCATCCGTCGCCGATGGAGTTGCGGTGGCAGCAAGCGCCATCGACAACGGCAAGGCGTTGGAGGCAATGGAGCAGCTGGTGACGGTTTCGCAGGATCTGGCCGCGCGGGCGGCACAGGAAACGGTGCGCGCATGAGCCATGTCACGACCGGCACAATCCTCGACAGGATTCTGGATCAGACTGCGCGCGATGTTGCCGCCCGCAAGGCGCGCACCTCTGTCGAAGCGCTGCAGGCACGAGGGGAGGGGCGACCAGCGCCCGTGAGCCTGCACGATGTGCTGTCGCTGCCGGGCATGAGCGTGATCGCCGAGATCAAGCGCGCCTCACCCTCGCGCGGCGTGTTTCCGGTCGAGATCGACCCTGGCAGAGTTGCCGCGGACTACATCGCCGGCGGTGCGGCGGCTATCTCGGTCTTGACGGACGAACCGTTCTTCAAGGGCAGCCTGGTCGATATGGAGCAGGCTGCCCGGGTGGCCCACGCGGCAGAGCGCCCCGTCGCGATCCTGCGCAAGGACTTCCTGGTCGATCCCTACCAGGTGGTCGAGGCGTGGGCGTACGGGGCCGATGCCGTGCTGCTGATCATGGCCGCACTCACTGATGACCAGGTGCGCGAGTTGATGGCTGTTGCCGAACGCTTCGGCCTGGAAGCGCTGGTCGAGGTCCACGACGAGGCCGAGATGGCGCGGGCCGTCGCGCTCGGTGCGCGCAACCTTGGCATCAACAACCGCGACCTGCACACCTTCACCGTTGACCTGGCCACGACCGAACGCCTGGCGCCGCTGGCGCCAGAAGGCGCCGTGGTTGTTGGCGAAAGCGGGGTGTTTGGCCCTGCGGAAATTGAGCGACTTTGGACGGCGGGAGCGCAGGCCGTGCTGGTGGGCGAAGGCGTCATCGTGCAGGCAGACCGGGCAGAGGCCGTGCGGGTCTTGCGGGAAAGCGTGACCGCATGAGCATTGCGTCGCCGATTGCGGCTCTTTACGAGCGGGGCCACATCGTCAAGGTGTGTGGCTTGCGCGAGCCCGAGCACGCTGTGGCAGCGGCTGAGGCTGGCGCAGATATCCTCGGCTTCATCTTTGCCCCGGCGCGACGGCAGGTGACGGCGGAGGTGGCGCAAGCGTGCATCATGGCGGCGCGGCAGGCGAAGCCGGACGTACTGGCGTGCGGCGTATTCGTCAATGCTGCGGCCATGGAAATCGCTGTGGTCGTGCGTGGCGCTGGGCTGGATATGGTCCAACTGTCCGGGTCCGAGCCCCCGGAATTCATGTCTGCCTTGCCGGTTGCAGCAACCAGGGCGATCCATCCAAAACCTGGCGTTTCGGTTGACGAGATCGTTCTCGAGATCGGCGAGCACCAGCGGGCAGGGGCGCCGCCGGCTGCGTTCTTGCTGGATGCATTCAGCCCGAAGGGAGCTGGGGGCACGGGCGAGAAAGTGGACTGGGGCCTGGCGGCGGCGGTCAACGCACGCGTGCCGGTCATGCTTGCCGGCGGGCTTTCCCCGAATAACGTGGCTGAGGCGATCCAGATTGTGCGGCCCGTGGGGGTAGACGTCAGCTCTGGCGTGGAGATTGATGGCCGCAAGTCTGGCGAGCAGATTCATGCGTTCGTGGCGGCAGCGCAGGCCGCGTTCGCCCGACAGCCTGTTACGGCAACCCGTTGATCGCACGCCGGGTGGCGTTGGCGAGAAGTTCCTCGAACCACGCCGCCTCGTTGCCGACCTCTTGCGCCACGGTGGCTCCCCTGGCGGGGAGCTCCGTGGCAACGCGATAGATGCCTTTGTCCCTGGTCATGAAGCCATAATCGACCAGTTCCCGGCGCAACGTCGCGTAGTCCTCATTTGCAGCCTTCAGGATGTCGTTCACCTCTGGTTCGCGGTAGTCCCGGTCAGAGGCAAATCGCATCAGCAGGTGGCGCAGGACAATCACACGTTTCTTGCGTTGCGCCGGAATCTGCTTCAATCGTACCCCGTCAAAGAACGCACGCAGGGTCCGAGCCTCCTCGGTGTCCTCTGACTCAGGGGCAGGTTCTGTTGTGCTGGCCAGCTCCCGCAATTCGTCCGCGCGCAGGGTGTAGATGCGAGACTGCGCTTCTGCAGTCGACGTCACAAGCCCCGCGTCGGTCAGTTTCCGCATGTGGTGCGAGATTGTCGGCGGCGTCAGCGAAAGCTGCGTGGCCAACTCATACCCGGCGTACGGGCGCTCAGCCAGACACCCCAGGATGCGCAGGCGGGCGGGATCCGCGAGTGCCTTGAACAGGATCGCGACACGTTCCAGCTTGACTGTGTCCATATTTGACCTCCATCATATTAGATGTCTGTCGAATATGATAAATATCGAACAGCGTTTTGCACAAGGCGACGCACTGACGAGGCGCAACGCATGCAGCGTGTCTCCCTTCTCTACCGCCTCGAGATGACGCCTGTAGTGGGCGATGGCAGGCATCAGGCTGGGCCGCAGGGCCTCTGCATGTGCCGGGCACAGCCGAGAGCATTCGCCGGCCGGTTCAGTGGTGCGTCCTTCGGGTGAGTTGCCAGGTGAGCCGCTGGTGCAAGAGCACGAGGTTCTGCGCCTGCGGGCTCAGATTGACGGTTGGGGGAGGCCAGCTGCCGGGCAACTCACCACTGGAGTAACCCTCACGATGTCACGGACAAGGGGGAGATGCCACATCGTCGTGCGTTGGTGTGGAACCAGATCCTTCGACTGCGCTCAGGGCGACCCACGGGGTGGGCGCGGAACGTCGAGCAGTGGCGGCCCGGGAGCGAGACACTGCTCTTGAGCGGAGCCAATCGCTCCGGTAACTCAGATATCGAGTGGGACGTCGTCCCAACGGTCGCCGTAGCCGCAGGCCCAGTTCAATGCACGCAAGCGAGCCAGGGAGGCTGCCAACAGGGTGTTGCGTTCCGTGAGGTTCAGCGTCGAGATGTCGCGGCCCTGCACGCGAAACCCGCCGCGCGGAAGAACGCCTGCCGCCCGACCCTCACGCTCTACCTCCCGAATGACCTCACGGAGTTCCGCCTGCTCTGTGGCAAATGCGTCGCGCAGGTCGTCCTCTGTGAGGAGTCGCCAGGTCCAGAGTTCGGCGGATTCACGCTGCGCTGCAATCTCTTCCAGCGGTTGGAGCACCAGCCCCCGTAGCCAGGTTGCTGCCGGATCCCAGGGGTGAGGGAGAGCCGGGATCAGCGTATCCACGTTGGCCGGGTGATCGGCTACAAGGTCTGGAACGAGGCGTACGGCCCAGGCCAGTGCGGCGAGCGCCTCGACTGTCTCCTGCACGCTGAACTGATCCAGTTCAGCGCCGGTCGGCATGCCGTCTGCGAAGAGCAGGACTTCATCCTGCGTCAGGTCTGGCCAGATTCCTTCGGCCCGCAGCCATTCCCGGAGATCGAACGTACTGGAGGCACGCTCAGCAGGATCTGCGCCTGTGCCATCGGCGAACGACAGGTGTTCGGCCAGAGCAGCCAGGATCAGCAGCCGACGCCCAATGTCAGGAGCGGGACGGAGGTTGATCTCCATCTCGTCTTCGGCCAACACTTCGCGATCGGCATCCTGGGTCACAACGCCAACCCTCGCCTGCTGCGCTAGACGTTGAACAGGAAATTGATGATGTCCCCGTCCTGGACAATGTACTCCTTGCCTTCACGACGGAACTTGCCAGCCTTCTTGACTTCATTCATGTTGCCGGCGGCAATCATGTCGTTGTAACCCACGATCTCGGCGCGGATGAACCCACGCTGGATGTCGGAGTGGATCTCCCCGGCGGCTTCAACTGCCGATGCGCCGCGCCGGATGGTCCAGGCGCGGCACTCGTCCGGGCCGACGGTGAAGAAGGGCATCAGGCCAAGCAACTCGAAGGAAAGGCGGATAACCCGGCCGAGTCCAGACTCCGCGATGCCAAGATCGCTCATGAACTCGGCGGCGTCGGCGGGGTCGAGACGGCCAATCTCCATCTCGATCTGGCCCGCAAGGGCATCAACAGCCACGCCGGGGCGCGCGAATCGTTCGCGCACCTGTGCCACCAGCGCCTCACCCGGTTCGCCAATCTGGTCCTCGCCCAGGTTGAGCAGAATCAGGAGCGGCTTCTGCGTCAGGAATCCGAACCCGCGCAGCATCTTGATGTCGTCCGGCTCCAACTCGCCCAGCACCTCGCGAATTGGCGTCTCGGCTTCCAGCGCCTCATGCAGGCGCAGCATCACCACGCGCTCGCGCTCCGTAGCCTCTTTCTCACGCCCGGTGAGCTTCGGCAGCTGCGACTTGATGCGGTCCAGGCGCTTCTCTACGCCCGCGAGGTCGCTGAACAGGAGTTCGAGTGACAGCGTTTCGACATCCCGTAACGGATCGACCGTCTCCTCGACGTGCGGCACATCCGGGTCTTCGAAGGCGCGCACCACCAGCACCAGCGCGTCTGCCTGGCTGAGGCGCCCCAGCAGGGAGCCGCTCATCCCCTTCTCTGCGATGCCCTTGGCCACCCCCGCGACGTCCAGGTACTGCACATCGGCAGGAACCCGGCGCTGCGGGTTGAACATTTCGGTCAACGTGTCGAGGCGGGCATCCGGCACCTTGACATTCGCCAGGTTCGGTTCACCAGCGTCGCCCGAGTAGGCGCCGGTTTCGGCCTCGGAGCCGGTCAGGGCGTTGAAGACGGTGGTCTTGCCGCTGGCAGGCAGCCCGATGATGACGAGAGTGGTGGACACGGAGTTGGCTTTCCTTGGCTCGTGCCCACGGCGGGCAGCGGTTACGCACAGTCCGCCATTATCGGGGAGGGTGACGTTTGTGGGCCAGTCGGGGCGCCTCAGCCGGGCGTGACAATCTCCGCGACAGTGGCGTTGTTGAGCCGCACAATATCCGCAGGGCAAATGCGCATCAGGAGTTCCTCACGGCCCGCCCCTCCCCACGCAGCCGGGAGGTTCACCACTGCGGAGTCGACGACCACTGTCAGGTCGTGTGGCAGGGCGAGCGGAGCCACCCCGCCAGCAGGGTAGCCCGTGACCCTGAGCACATCAGCTGCATCCGCCACGCGTAGTTTCCCGGCGCCAGCCGCCGCCGCGAGGCGCGCGCGGTCCACCCGGCCGGTCCCGCAGGCGATGGCGACTACGAATCCCCCGTTCCGGTCATCGAAGAGAAGCGTCTTCAAGATCTGCTCCACGCCGACGCCAATGGCGGCGGCAGCATCGGGAACGGTGGGCATGGGCACGCCGGGCGCCACGATCTCGTGGTCGACGTCGTGCTCTGCCAGAAACGCCAGCAAGTGCGGCGGAGCGGTCTCCGCGTTCATCGGCCGCGCCGCCGAGGATCGAGTGCGTCGCGCAGGCCATCTCCAAAGAAGTTGAGGCCCATGACCACGCTCATGATGGCTACGCCAGGAACCAGCGCGTACCACCAGTACTGCAGGCCTTTGTCTGCACCCTGTTTGATCATGGCGCCCCACTCGGCAGTGGGCGGCACGGCGCCCAGGCCAATGAAGCTGAGCCCGGCGGTAAGCACGATGGCTGCACCGACATCAAGCGTGGCCTTGACGATGATAGGCGCGTCGGTGGAGGGCAGGATGTGCCTGAACAGCACGCGTTTCTGACCAGCGCCGACGGACTGCGCGGCCGTCACAAACTCGCTCTCACGCAGCGAGAGGACCTGGCTGCGCATCAGCCTCGCGTACTCTGGCCAAAGCACAAACCCGACGGCGATCAACGCGTTGCCGAGACCGGGCCCACCGCGTACGGCGGTGATCGTCATGGCCAGGATGATCGACGGAAAGCTGAGAATAGCGTCCGCCGTGCGCATAAGAACGGCGTCCACCGCACCGCCCATGTATCCGGCCAGCGCACCGAGCAGGCAGCCGACCGTGCCAGTGACGATGATGACGGCGATGCCGGCTGGCACCGAAACCCGCGCCCCCCAGATGAGGCGGCTGAAGATGTCGCGCCCCAGTTCGTCCGTGCCCAACCAGTGTTGCGGGCCCGGGGGCAACAGGCGGTTTGCCAGATCCTGCGCGTCGGGATTGGCCAGCGGCAGGATGGGCGCGAGCAACCCGACCAGAAGCCACGCCAGCACAATGCTGATGCCGGCGAGGGCGTTGGGCCGCTGCCGCAAGGCACGCCAGATCGAGGAGAGCTGGCTGCGGTGTTGACGGGTTTCCGTGAGTGCAGAGCCGAGTTGGGCGGTCGTGGCGGTCGTACTCATGGTGCTGGCCACGTCAGGAGAGCCTGATCCGCGGATCGAGGAGGCCGTAGACAAGATCAACGCAGAAGTTGACGAAGATGTAGGCAGTGGCTACGAACAGCGTCACTCCAAGGAGCGCCGGGTAGTCCAGTTTTAGCGCGGCCTGCACGCTGTAGCGCCCGATGCCGGGCCAGGAGAAGATCGTCTCGGTCAGGACTGCGCCTGCCAGCAGTCCCGCGAAGGTCAGGCCGAGCACGGTCACCGTCGGGATCATGGCATTGCGGATCGCATGACCGTTGACCACGCTGCGCTCACTCAACCCCTTGGCGCGGGCCGTTCGGACGTAGTCCTCACCAAGCGCGGCCAGCAGCGACGACCGCAGCATTCGCGCCACGATGCCGAGCGCGAACGACCCGAGGACGACTGCCGGAAGAATGATGTGCTCGATCGACGATTTCGCGACATCCCAGTTGCCGCGCAGAATGGCATCCACCGTGACCATGCCGGTGATCCGGTCGACTGGCTTCATCCCGGTGTCGAGTCGCCCCGGGCCAGGTAGCCAGTGCAGCCGGTAGAAGAAGACATACAGCGCCAGCAGCCCCAGCCAGAAGACCGGCACAGAGGTTCCGATCAGCGCAATGAAGCGAGCGAGGCTGTCTGGCCAGCGCCCCTGGTAGATTGCCCCGATGATGCCCAGTGGAACACCGACCACCAGGGCGAAAACCATGGCTGCGAGGGCCAGTTCCATGGTGCCCGGCACAAACTGCTGCAGATCCTCCATGACCGGGCGGCGTGTGGAAAGAGATTCTCCCAGGTCGCCCTGGAAGAGATTGCGCATGTAGTAGACGTACTGCAACGGGACTGGCTGATCGAGCCCGTACTTTCGTTCGGCAGCAGCGCGAATCTCGGGGTTGCCGGCAGACCGCTCGCCCAGGATCGCTTCGATGGGATCGCCCGGGACCGCGTGCGCGAGCGCAAAGGTAGCGATGCTGACCAGAAAGAGCACGAGAATCGATTGGAGCAGCCGGCGACCGGCATACGCCCAGATGCCCATGAGTGTCTACCTTGCCGGATAGCCGACGCACGGGGGCGGCAGGTCGACCTGCCGCCCCCGGGACGAGCTACGCACTTTCCTCGCGCTTGGCGCCGCGCAACTGGATGATGTACACGCCGTGTGGCGTGGCGCCCTTGACGCTGGCGACAGCCGGCATGACGTAGTTGGGTTGAAACTCGACAAGGAACGCCGCGTCATCCTGGAGGATTTCCTGGATCTCGACGTAGATCGCCTCGCGGGCTTCCACATCAGGTTCCCCGATACCCTTGTCGAGCAACTCATCGACCTTTGGGTTGGAGTAGGCAACGCGCTTGGCGGCTGCCCCGCCTTCGCGACCGAACGGGTCCGCGTAGGTGTGGACATCGACGTAGTCTGGCGACCAGTCGGACATCGTGAACTGGAGTTTGGCGGCCCGGTAGTCGGCCAGGCGCTGGGTCGGGTCCATGGGCAGCAGCGTGACGGTTACGCCCTCGATGCCCTGGATGTCTGCCTGCAACTTGGCGGACAGCACGTCGCGATTCAGGCCGCCCGGGGCCGTTTGCCCCGCCCCGTATGTCAGCGTCAGTTCTGTCGGGCCGTTGCCTGACGCCGCCCAGAGCTCGTTCGCCTTGGCCAGATCAGTCTGGTAAGCGTTTGGCGCGACCGTATCCGCACCAAGGAGCCCGAGCGGCACAACGGTGGCCGGGCGGACGGCACGGCCACCCATGAGGCCGTCGATGATGCCCTGGTAGTCAATTGCATGGGCAATGGCCTGGCGGGCTTCCTTCTTCGCCAACGGCCCGCCGACATCCTCGCCGGTGTGCATGGCGACGTATTCAAACGCCAGCGACGGCCCTTCAAGCAGCTGCAGGCCCGGATTGTCCAGGATCTGTTGCATCTTGTCCGGATCCGCCGCGAATGCCATGTCGGCCTCGCCGGTCTCCAGTAGCTGCAGCTGGGTGCTCGTGTCAGTCACGTTCCGGAAGATTACGCGGTCGAAACCGGCGGGCTCTCCCCAGTAGTTCGGGTTCGCCTCGATGGTGATTTCGCTGCTGATATCCCAACCGGTGAGCGTGTAGGGCCCGGTGCCAATGGAGTTGCCCTCGTTCAGCCAGTCGGTCAACTTGTCATCGGCGTCAGCCGTCTCGGTGGCGACGCCCCCATGCTCCGCGCCCGCTGTGCTGTCCATAACGGCGAGCATCATTGACGCCAGTACGGCGACCAGTGCGGCATTGGGCGCGAGCTGCGTGATTTCAATCGTATAGTCATCAACCGCCTTGTAGCTGGCCATGAAGTCGGTAATCAGGAAGCTGGCGTTGCCTTTCAGGTTTTTCAGCCGGTCCCAGCTCCAGACCCAGTCAGCCGCCTTCATTTCGTTTTCGCTATTGTGGAACTTGACTCCCGGCCTGATCTTGATCGTCGCCGTGAGGCCATCTTCGCTGATCGCGGGGACATCCTCGGCCAGCAGCGGCACAATTTCGCCCGGCTTGTAGCCATCCGGGATGTGGTACAGGGTTTCGTAGGTCACCTGCAGGCCGGCGGTGGGGTTGATCTCGTAAAACCGGCCCGGATCGAAATAAAGCCAGTTCCCGCCCTGGATGTTATCCAGAATGACCAGCGTGCGCGGATCCATCTGGGCGCTGGCACGGCGGGCTGGTGATACCAGCACTGCCGGTCCTGCCAGCAGGCTGGCAGCCGGGACGGCGGCAGCGGTGGCGATTAACTGCCGCCGGTTGACCTTCTTTGCATGGAGCGTGCGGAGAAAACTAACGGTGGGGTCGGACAACATCGATCACCCTCGCTCAACGCAGCGGCAGCGAACGTTGCTGCCGTCGGCAGTGGCTCCCGAGATTGGAGGTCGCCCTGATGCGATCTGTCCCTGAGCAGGGGCCAGCATCCGCCAAACCATCTTCTTCTCGCGCCATCGAACGCGGAGAATACCATGTGGTCGGTATCAATCGGCACTCGAGCCTTCGCAGGGCGCTCGGGGCGTGGGGCGGTTTGCCCCGTCCCCGAGCGCCTTGCCGCCGTGTCAGACGGCGCGGCGCAGCGTGGCGTGAACCGCGCGGCCGCCCACGTCGATGTGGGTCAGGAACGAGCCGTCGGCCTGGGTGCGTCCTTCAGCGGCCTCCAGTTCGTCAGATTCGACGGCGTCGGAGACGCCGGAAACAGCCCGGCCGGTGAGCGAGACCGCGAGGGTCTCAGTCATGACGTACGCCTGGTAGGCCTCGATGGCGGCCGCGATCTCGGGATCAGCCACGTAGGTGATCTCGATGGTGTCCTCGATACGGTACGCGGCCTGCTTCCGCGCATCCTGGATGCCACGCACGACATCGCGGGCGATGCCCTCCGCGATCAGGTCGGGCGTCAGGGTTGTGTCCAGGACGACGGTCGTGCGCGGTCCCTGCGCCACGGCGTAGCCGGGGAGTTTCACGAGATCAACCAGGATGTCTGATGGCTCCAGGACCACCATGCTGCCGCCAATGGCCAGCGTGGTGCTCTGGCCAGCTTCCACCTGGGCGGCAATCTGCGCCGGGTCGGCGGCGGCAAGGGCTTCGCGCACCGCGTTGACCTGCTTGCCAAGGCGCGGCCCCAGGGCGCGCAAGTTTGGCCGGATGTCGTAGGTCACGTATTGACCCGGATCGGCAAGCTGCGTGACCGCCTTGATGTTCAACTCGTCCAGCACCTGCTCCTGCAGCTTCAGGACCGAGGTGATGATGCCGGGATCGCGCGCATATACCAGAAGTGCTGGCAAGGGCTGACGCACCTTCACGGCAGCTTCCTGCCGGGCGGCGTGACCGGCGCCCACAACTTCCAGCACCGCCTCCATGTCCTGCGACAGGGCCAGGTCAATGCGGGACGGGTCGGAGACCGGGAAGCTGGTCAGATGGATTGACTCCGGCGCGGTGGGATTCACAGACCGGACCAGGTTCTGATACATGACCTCGGACAGGAAGGGCGTGAATGGCGCAAGCACCTGTGCCAACGTGGTCAACACCTCGTGCAACGTCACGTAGGCTGCGGCCTTGTCGGCATCGCTCTCGCTCTTCCAGAAGCGGCGGCGGTTGCGCCGGATGTACCAGTTGGACAACTCTTCGATGGTAAATCGTTCGATTGCCTTTGCAGCCCGGTCCGGGTCGTACCCGTCGAGCGCGGCGCGAACTTCGGCGATCAGCAGATGCAACTGCGAGATGATCCAGCGGTCGAGGAGGGTGCGGTTGGCAAGCGGAATCTGCGCCGCCGGGTCCATCGGGTCGAACCGGTCGATTTCCGCGTACGTCGCGAAGAACGCGTACGAGTTCCAGAGCGGCAGGATGAACTGACGGCGTACGTCATCCGTGATGTGTGGCCCGAAGTTCAGGTTGGAATCGGGGTTGGCGCGCGCAAAGAGCCAGCGCATGACATCGACGCCATATTCTTCTGCGGCGTCGTCGAACCAGATAGCGTTCCCCTTGCTCTTGTGCATTTCTTCGCCCTTTTCATCCCGCATCAGGGCGTAGGAGAACACGTTGCGGAAGGCTGGCCTGCCGGTCAAGGCGGTGCTCTGGGCGATCACGGAGTAGAACCAGTTTCGGAACTGTCCCGGGAAACTCTCCGAGATCAGATCCGCCGGATACCACTCGTTCCAGTAGTCGCGGTCGTGGCGGTACTTGAGCGTGGAGAAGGCCACGATTCCGGCGTCGAGCCAGGGGTTGCCGACGTCCCTGATGCGCGAGACCGGCTCACCGCAGGCGCGGCAGGCGATCTGCACCGCATCGACGTACGGGCGGTGCGGGGAATGCCCGTCGAACTCCTCCCACCCGGCGACGGCACGCTCGCGCAGTTCCTCCTTGCTGCCGATGACATCCACCGTGCCGCATGCCTGGCATTCGTAGATAGGTAGGGCCAGACCCCAGTACCGTTTCTTCGAGATCATCCAGTCGTCCATGTGCGCGAGCCAGTCGAGCTCACGGTCCTCACCGAACGATGGGTACCAGGTCACCTGGCGGGTGACCTCCTTCATCGGCTCGCGCAGCGGGTCCATCGAGATGAACCACTCATCGACAAGGCGGAAGACGAGGTCGGTGCCGCAGCGCCAGCAAACCGGGTAGCGGTGCTTGTACTGCTCGCCCCGGTAGAGGAGCCCCTTGTCTTTCAGGTTGTTGGCGATCGGCATGGCGACTTCGTGTACGTACAGTCCGCTCAGGTCCCCGAAGCCGTCGATGTACACGCCGAATTCGTCAATCGGCGCGATCACGGCCAGGTCGTTGACCCTGGAGAGTTGAAAGTCTTCCTTGCCGGCGCCCGGCGCAATATGCACGATGCCGGTGCCTTCCTCGGCTCCGACATCTTCCCAGGGGATAACGCGGTGCTCCACGCCGGCAGCAGCCGGGAGTTCGTCGAAAGGTCCGCGATAGCGGCGGCCAACCAGATCCGCGCCCTTGACTTCACCCAGCACCTCGTATTCGCCGCGCAGGGCGCTCTTCGCAGCCTCCTTCGCGACGTAGTACGTCTTTCCGCCCTGCCGGACATGGATGTAGTCGATCTCCGGGTGAACGGCAGCGGCGACGTTTGCCACCATGGTCCAGGGCGTCGTGGTCCAGATCAGCAGGTGCGCGCCCTCTTCGTCCAGCAGCGGGAAGGCGACGAAGATGGAGTAGTGCGTGCGGTCCTGGTAGCCCTCGGTCACGATTTCGTGCTCCGAGATGCCGGTGCCGCAGCGTGGGCACCAGGGCATGGAATCGTGCCCCTTGTAGAGCCAGCCGCGGTCGTGGACAGTCTTCAGGAAGTGCCAGATCGTGTAGTTGTTCTCATCTGACATCGTGAAGTAGGACTCGTCCCAGTCCATCCAGTAGGCGAGGCGGATTGACTGGTCCGTGATGCGGTCGGCAAAGCGCACCACGCGCTGCTTGCAGCGCTCCACGAACTCGGCCACGCCGAATGTTTCGATGTCTCGCTTGCTCTTGAGCCCAAGCTCTTTCTCAACCTCGACCTCGACCCAAAGGCCCTGACAGTCGAAGCCATTCTGGTAGCGTTGCTTCTTGCCGAGCATGGTCTGGTAACGCTGGAACAGATCCTTGTACGTGCGGCCCCAGGCATGGTGGACGCCCATGGGGTTGTTGGCGGTGATGGGACCGTCGAGGAACGAATAACGCTCTGACGACTCGTCGTTGCGGTGCAGGTATTTCTCAAGGATGTCGTTCGCTTCCCACCAGGCCAGGGTTTCCCGCTCCAGGGCCGGGAAATCGGGTCGGGTGTTGACGCGCTGGATGCCAGTTGTCGTAAAGGTCATCGGGTACGTGTGCTCCAGACTTAAATGCTCAAGTGATCAGCCAGGAAAAGGAAAACAAAAAACCCGCCCTCACCAGTCGAGGACGGGAAAACCCGCGGTACCACCTCAATTGACGCCGTGAAGCGGCGTCCACTCTGGAGGGCATGCCTGACCCTCACAACAACGCGCTAACGGGCGTACCCGGACGTGTCTCCCAGCCTGGGCCGATTGCACGCCGACTCCGGGGCGATGTCCTGTTCAACTGCCGCCTCCGGCTCTCAGCAACCCGGATTCGCTGTGCGGCAGACGCGAAACCAGGCGCGGTCCCCCTCACCGTCTGTAGCCTGAATGGTACTTACCGCCTGCGAGTGCTACAAACCCGTGGCATTCGCGCTGGCCAAAGACGAACGGAGGTTCCGCGCGGTTAGGCTTCCCGATCCTGGCGAATACGTTCGTAGCGGCGATTGAGCCAGCGGGTCTTGACCCGGCGGTACAGCGCCGTCAGCCCCAGCAGATAGGACCCGCCCAGCAGGTACGACGCCAGGACATCGGTAAACCAGTGATGCCCCAGGTAAATGCGGCTGGGGCCAACCAGCGCGATCAGCGAGACCAGGGCGCCAACCGCCGCGCGCCGCAGCCGGTCGGAGCGAACGAGCGTCTCGACCAGGAACGCCAGGAAGCCGTAGACGCCTGTGAAGATCAGGACGTGACCGCTGGGAAAGGATGATCCGCCGATGCGCGCGGGCAGCACCCGAACCTGTTCGCTGGAGGGGCGGCTGCGGCGCATTGCCCGCTTGATGACCGACGAAATGCCGCCCGCTCCCCAGGCAGCGAGCTGAAAGAGGGCTTCCAGGGGGAAGCCCAGGATCAGCAGGCCTGCGGCCAGAGCAGGCGGAATGATGCGCGACTGCGGCGGGTATCCAGGCCACGAGACAGCCTGCATCAACCGGCTGAACCAGGGTTGCCGTTGCCGCTGCAGCCTGCGCGTCGTACGGAGGTCAAAAGAGGCGCTGTGGTTCCGCCTTACCAGCGCAAAGATCACGGCAAAGATGGAAAGGGCTGCTGCCACCACCGCGATAGCGGACCGGCCGCGGGCCAGAGCCACACGAGGCGGAAACACCTCGTGAACGGAGAGCCGACCAGTGGAAGAAACGACGTGACGTCGCGGCGTGCCGCGTGCCGGGCGGTGTTGCGTCACCATCCTTGCGAGTCCTGTGGCATGCTCACCTCGGAAATTGCCGGGCGGACCGTCCGCCTGCCTGGCCCATTGTGGAGGATAGACCCTGTCTACGCTGGTAGCGCCGCGCCCTGAGAACATGACCGAGGGCGCCGTTCCGTGGCGGGTACTGACCGCCGTTGCGGTTGCGGCCGGGGTGTTCTTGCTGCTGCCCGGGGATCTGGGGCACCGGGCTCACGCCGTGCTGCAGGGGGTCTGCGCCCAGCGACCCTCGCACAGTTTCCGGTTTTCAGGGCAGCCACTGCCAGTTGACGCTCGAATGACGGGCATGTACCTCGGCGCCGGGATGTCGCTCCTCTGGTATCTCGTGGCCTTGCGCGCCAGATACTCCGGGAGATTCACGCGCGGTGTATGGCTCCTGCTGGGACTGGGCATCGCGGCGATGGCTCTCGATGGGCTGAACTCGCTGGCCGCGGATTTGAAGGCGCCGACGCCCTACAACACGACGAATCTGACCCGGGTGGCGACGGGTCTTCTGTCCGGCGTGGCCATCGGCGCGCTCCTGAGCCATTTGGCGACCATTTCACTGACACATCGCCCGCGCGGAGGGTGGCCGGCGTCACCCTCATACACGCTGACGCCGCCGCTGGTGAGTAGCATTGCCTTGTGCACGCTCGCGGGGAGTGGGCTGCCAGTTCTGGCTGGTCCGCTCTCGTGCCTGATCGTGGCGTCAGTGCTTGCCGCCCTCTGGGCCATGGCCAGCGTGGTCGTGGCGCTCTCGCTGCGGCGCGGTTGGGGGTTTGCGACGGCGCGACAGCGCGACGAGACACTGGCAATCGCCTTCGGGTGCGCCTGCGTGCTCCTGGCCGGACTGGCGGCATGGCGGGGATTGCTTGAGTATCTCGTTGGCCCCATGAACTTGCCATAACGAATGACCCGGACCAGGTGTGTGATACACTCCCGGGCGGCAGCAGCCACTTCTGTTTCATGCCATCGTCTGCGGCGTGCTCGCCGCTTCTCGCCTGGTGCAAACCCAATGAAAGTCTATCGCGACGCCACCTACGTCCAGAAGCGCAAACGCATGGCGATTGCCACGTCGCTTGTGGGCGTGGCGCTCCTTGGCTCCGCGTTCTGGATGGCCACCGGTCTTGGTGAGAACGCCATCCTGATCGCCTACGTGCCGCTCCTTGTCGGCACCGTCCTTTTCCACCTCGGCATGCAGCAGGTCGGGAAGTGGAACCGCCCGCAGCGGAACGACGTGGTGCTGGATCACCTGCTGAAGGACCTGGGGGACCGTTATGCGCTTGTCCACTACGGGCGCATCGGCAAACGCACCGTTGAACACGCGTTGGTGTATCCAGGTGGAGTCCTGGGCATCGTGGCCCGGGAGATACCGGGTGAGGTCAAGTACGAGAAAGGGCGATGGCGCAAGGTCTCGCAGGGCATCAGCCGCCTGTTCGGGATGGGCGGCGCGCAGCTGGGGAATCCCAATGGCGACGCGGCCTCTGACACGGCAGCGTTGAACGTCATGCTGGAGCAACTGTCCCTGCCGCAGGATGCCGACGCCGTGATCGCGTTCATTAACCCCGCAGTCAAGCTGGACGTGGCTGAACCGGAGTTTCCGGTCACGAATGGGGAAGGCCTGAGGCCGTTCATCTCCGCCCTTCCGGCAAGGGAGGAGTTTCGCACGGCAGAGCGCGACAAGGCGATCGCAGCACTGACCGCCGAGGGCTCCTTCGAGGCCCCGCAGGCCGTGACGCGGCCTCGCCCGGTCAAGCGGCGAGTGGCCTGAGGTGGCGCGCGCCAGTTCGCGCAGTGCCCCGGCGCCACGCGCGCCGGTGCAGGACTCCGGGTGGCCGGCCTGGTGCGACCCGATAGCAACCGGGCGTTTGCGTGAGGTTGTGGCTGGCGGGCAGATCGGCCAGTGCTACCTGCTGACTGGACCCAGGGGCGTCGGCAAGTTGGCGCTAGCGCAGGCGTTTGCGCAGGCGCTGGTGTGCGAGCAGCCGGCAAGCGATGACCAGGCGCAGCCATGCGGGGTCTGCCGCGCCTGCCGGAACGTGCTGCGACACACGCATCCCGATGTCGAAGTCTTTGACCTGCGGGCGCAGGCGACTCTGCTGGAGGCGAAAGCGGGCAAGGGTGCGACGCTCACCATCGAGATGGTGCGCCAGGATGCGGCCGCCGCAGCGTTGCTGCCGGTGGAGGCGAGTCGCCGCCTGGTGATTGTCGATGATGCTGAAACACTGTTGGAGCCTGCGCAACAGGCGTTGCTGAAGACGCTGGAGGAGCCGCCGCTCACCGTCACGATTCTCCTGCTCTGTGACGAGCCAGAGGCTTTGTTAGCCACGGTTCGTTCGCGATGTCAGGAGATTGCGGTGCGCCCGCAACCGCTATCGGCCATCGGCGAGGCCTTGATGGCCCAGGGCGTTGCGGAGGCGCAGGCGCAGGAGATCGCGTTGCTGAGCCGCGGCAGCGCTGCCTGGGCAATGGCTGCGGTAAACGACAGCGCACTGCTGGCGGCTCGCCGCGATGCCAGGGCAGCGGCCACGGACTGGCTGGCTGGTTCGCCCTACGAGCGGCTGGTGACCGCCTACCGGATGGGTGAACAGTTCACGAAACGACGCGAAGACGTGATTGCCACCGTACAGATGGTGGTGCAGCTCCTGCGGGAAGAGCTACTGCGGGTCGCAGGGGCATCGGTTCTGCGGCAAGATGATGGTCAAACATCCAGTGAGGGGACCCTGGCGACGCTGGCTCGGGCACTGAGCAGCACGCTGCAGTGCCTGAGTGACTTCGACGCGAATGTGCGTCCCCGGCTGGCAATGGAAGCGATGGTGTTGGCATGGCCGAGCTCGGGATGGGAGACAGGCTGAGCGCGGCGTGGGCTCCGCCTGCGTCACTGGATGAGGCACGGGCGCTGGCGCGCGAGCGGTTCAAGACGCGGTTGCTGGCCGGCGAGCCGGTCGGTGGGTGCGGATGCCACGATGAGGACGAGGTCCGTGGGGTTGACGATTCGTCCCCCGTGGTCTGCGTTGTCGGCGTGCGTTTTCGCGACTCGGGCCGCGTCTACTACTTCCGCGCTCCTGAAGACGAGGAGCTTGCTGTTGGCGACTGGTTGGTCGTGCCGACCGCGCGCGGAGCGGAAGCGGGCCGGGTTGTCATCAGCCCGCACCAGGTGCGCTCCAGCATGTTGCAGGGCGAATTAGGCAGTGTCGACCGCGTCATGACTGCCGACGACGTCGCGCGCATGGAAGCATACCGGCGCGGCGGGGCCGAGGCGGTGCGCACCTTTGGCGCACGAATCCGATCGCGCCGTATCGGCATCAAGCCGATCAGTGCGGAGTTTTCGTTTGACGGCGGTACGGCGTTCCTCTCCTACTCGATTCCGGACCGCGACCACGCCCCGGCCAATGAGGTATTGATGGACCTTGCCAATGACCTCGCGGATGAATTGCAGTGCCGGGTGGAGATGCGCCAGGTTGGACCGCGCGATGAGGCCCGGCTGCTGGGAGGCCTCGGTCGTTGCGGTCGCACGCTGTGTTGTTCGTCGTGGCTGCCGGTGTTTCCGGAAATCTCGATGAACATGGCGAAAACCCAGGATCTCCCGCTGAACCCTTCGAAGGTTTCCGGTGTGTGCGGGCGATTACTCTGTTGTCTGTCGTATGAAAATGAACAGTACCGGCAGATGAAGGCCATGATGCCGCGCCTGGGGCAGTCTATCGAGACTCCAGGCGGCTCCGGCGTGGTGATCTCGCTTCACCTGCTGAAGGAACTGGTCACCGTGCGGCTGGACGATGATGCCGGCGAAGCAACATTCCGCAGCGACGAACTGGGGCTGCAGGCTCCGCCGGCCGCAGCGCCTGCGCCACGTCCCGCGCCAGCAGTGGTCGAACGGCCGGCGCCGTCCTCAGAGGCAGAGGTGTTGGAGGCAATTGTGCCGGCGTCGCCCGGCGAGCCGGCGCCGGCCAGGCGGCGACGCCGGCGACGAGGTTCGAAACGCGGCTCTGGCAGCAATCAGTAGGCAGCGAGGAATCTGGATGGCGCTCTATCTGGTAGTCCACGATCCCACCCCGGGTGACGACGAGCAAGTCCGCCCGCCGACACGCCTGCGCGAACTGGCGGTCGCCACACATGGCGAGCATGCTTCCCCCCGCTGGATCAGGGCGTGGTCTCCCGACCTCCACGACGACCGCATCTTCACCATGTGGGAAGCGCGCTCAGCGGACGAGATCACCGCGGCGTTGGAAGAGTTCGGGTTCCTGGACGACTTCACCGCCAAACCCTTTCAGGTCCGCGAGTGGGGCCCGGACGATGTGCTGGCGGGAGGCGAGTAGGCCCGGGTTGACCACGGTGGGAGCGGAATCCGGTGCTACCATCAGGGAGCCGGGAAACGCTGTCTCACAGCGTTGAATCACTCTCAACAGAAGGACGATTTCCCATGTCGGAATGGCGCACAGTTGGCCAACGCGTGCGGCGGCAGGATGCCCCCCAACGTCTCACCGGGCAGGAGCGGTTCACCGGCGATTTGCGGGTGCCGGGGATGCTTATCGCGCGGCCGGTCACCAGCCCCTACGCGCACGCACGAGTTGGCGCCATCGATGCCTCCGCTGCCCTGCAAATCCCTGGCGTCGTGCAGGTGCTGACCGCGCATGATTTAGCGGGGGGCATCGGGAAGGATGGAGCCAAGTCACCGATAGCCGCAGACGAGGCGGTCTTCGCCGGGCAGTTCGTGGCGCTCGTGCTGGCCGAAACGGATGTCGCGGCGCAGGACGGCGTGGCCGCAGTTCAGGTGGACTTTGAACCACTGCCGGTCGTCAACACACTGGACGAGGGGCTGGATCCCACATCGCCGCACATCCGCGAAAAGCTGTTCGAAGTCGACGACTCTGAAGCGGCCATGCACAACGCCGACGCCGCCGTTCAGGCGGAGGCCAACGACGACCTGCAGGCCCCGAATATCTCCAGCCGGGTGAACTACGCGCGGGGCGACGTTGCGGCTGGCTTCGCGGCTGCTGACGCGGTGGTTGAGATGACCTTTTCGTCGCAGACGGTGCACCAGGGATATCTGGAGCCACAGGTTTGCCTGGTAGACATCGATCCGCTCGGAGATCTCACCGTCTACACCAGCACCCAGGCGGCGTTCTACTGCCGGACCCGCGTCGCCGATACGTGCGGGATCGATGTGCAGCGGGTCAACGTGGCGCCCATGCCGGTTGGCGGCGGCTTTGGCGGCAAGTTCGTCCTGATTGAGCCCATGGTGGCTGCCGCGGCGCTGGCGGCCCAGCGGCCGGTCTTGTTGCGGTACTCGCGCATGGATGACTTCATGGCGGGCAACCCGGCCCCGGACTGCCGCATCTCCGTCAAGGTTGGCGCAACCAAAGATGGCGACATCACCGCGTTGCAGTCGTACCTGCTGTTCGACACCGGGTCTGGCGGCGCATCACCGCTCCAAATTGCGGCAATCCTGCATGGAGGGTACTACCGCTTCCCGAACATGGAGATTCGCGGCCACGAGGTGCTGACCAACAAGGCGGCGGCGGGCGCCTACCGTGCGCCCGGTGCGCAGCAGGCCACCTTCGCCATTGAATCCGCGCTGGATGAACTGGCGCGCAGGCTCGGCCTGGATCCGCTGGAGTTTCGCCTGCGCAACTGCGTGGTGGAAGGCGATCTGCGTCCAAATGGCGGCGCATGGCCACGACTCGGGCTGAAGGAGTCCCTGGAAGCCCTGCGGGATCACCCCTCGTGGCAGAACCGGGAACAGGCGCGTGCGGAGGGCCGGGGCGTCGGCATCGCGATTGGCGGCTGGCCAGGCGGCATCGAGCCAGCCACGGCGGTGTGCCGGCTCGATGCCAACGGCAAACTCACCGTCGTGCTCGGTTCCGTTGACCTCTCCGGGACAAACACAACGTTCGCCCAGATCGCCGCAGAGACGTTCAACCTCGATGCGGATGGTGTGTCAGTCACCACCGCGCCGACGGACGCCGCGCCGTTTGCCGGCGGCACGGGTGGTTCCAAGATCACCTACACGGTGGGCAAGGCCGTGCAGCGTGCCGCCGAGGATGCCTTGCGCCAGATTCTGGCAGTGGCCTCTGACGCCCTGGAGGCGGCGCCGGAGGACCTGGAAATGGTGGATGGCACGGTGCGGGTCAAGGGCGTGCCGGGAACCCAGATCTCGCTGAAGGACATCGCCTCTCAGACGATGGGCGTTACGGCGAAGCACGCGCCGATCTACGGCACGGGCTCCTCGGCGATCCAGGAGAGTTCGCCCGGGTTCGCAGTTCACCTCGTCGAAGTTGAGGTGGACGATGTCACCGGCGAGGTGCAGCCCGCGCGCTATGTCGCCGTCCAGGATGTCGGATTCGCGATCAACCCGGCGGCGGTTGAGGCGCAGATTCATGGCGGTGTTGTCCAGGGCCTGGGTTGGGCGCTCTACGAGGGAATGGTCTATGACGCGGACGGCCAGTTGCTGACCGCGACGCTGATGGACTACACGCTGCCGCGCGCCGAGATGGCCCCCCCGATTGAGGTGGTGCTCGTGGAAGTTGCTTCCGAGCACGGCGCCTATGGCGCCAAGGGGGTCGGCGAGCCGCCTGCGATTCCAGGCCCGGCTGCGGTCGCTAACGCCATTCGTGATGCGGTGGGCGTACGTGTGACTCAAATCCCGATCAGGCCTGAAGTCGTGGCGCGGGCGCTGTGGGACGAGCCGGTAGCGTCGGCGGCGGACTAGCAGGTCAACGGGACTGGTGACATGTCTACCCGGACCGGGGCTCGTACGCTGCGTAGACCCGGTCCGTTTTCATTGCCATGCTGCTGACACTGACGATTCGTAATTTCGCCATTATCGACTCGACCGAAATTCCCTTCGGCCCGGGCCTGAATGTGCTGACCGGGGAGACGGGCGCGGGCAAGTCGATCCTGATCGATGCCCTGGGCAGTGTCCTGGGGGAGCGCACCAGCCCCGAAATGGTGCGGGCAGGAGCCCGCAGCGCGACCGTGGACGCGGTCTTTGACATCTCCTCCAGCCAGAATGGCGAGGCGATTCACGCCATGCTCGCCGATCTGGAGGTTGAGACAGACAATGGCGAACTGATCCTGAGCCGCGAAATCCTCGCCACCGGCCGCAGCAGCGCTCGCCTGAATGGACGGCCGACCACGGCCTCCGTCCTCTCCCAGCTCGGTGCGTTGCTGGTGGATGTCCACGGCCAGAGCGATCATCTGTCGCTGCTGAAACCAGCGTCCCAACTCGAACTGCTGGATCGCTACGCCCGGACGACCGAGTTGCGGGAACGCTTCAGCCGAGTGTACGCAGCTCTGCGCGACATTCGGACGCGTCAGGCTTCGTTTGAGCGGGGAGCGCGCGAGCGTATGCAGCGCATGGACCTCCTCCAGTACCAGGTGGAGGAGATCCGGGAGGCAGCGCCGCAGATCGACGAAGATGTTCTCCTTGCGGCAGAGCGGAGCCGCCTGGCAAACGCCGAGCGGTTGGCGCTCGACGCCGCGCTGGTCTACGCCCAGCTTGCCGGCAGCGATACGAGTGACGATGCGCCCGCTGCCGCCATGTTGCTGCGCACCGCCTCGCACACCCTGCAGGAGATCAGCGAAGTCGATGCCTCCGTGCGTGAACTGAGCGAGCGCCTGAATGATGCGCTGTTCGCGATTGAGGATGTTGCAGCCGGCGTGCGCGACTACCGGGACGAGATCGAGTCTGATCCCGGGCGGCTGGCCGAGGTCGAAGAGCGCCTGGACCTGCTCCGCAATCTCCAGCGCAAGTACGGCGGCAGCCTGGCGGATGTCCTGGCCTTTGCGGACGATGCGGCATCCGAATTGGAGATGCTGACCAATTCCGAGATGAGTGTGGAAGCCCTGGCCGAGCAGGAAGCAGCGTTGGCAGCGGAAGCGGGTGCGCTGGCGGCGGAGCTTTCGGCGAAGCGGCGCATGGCGGGGACAGAGTTGGCGGCGAACGTGGAGGAGGTTATTGCTGACCTGCGCATGGGTCGCGCGGCCTTCGCCGTCCAGATTGAGCAGCACCCGGACCTGGCCGGCATCCCGGCGAGTTTGACAGGTAGTGATCGGGCCTTACTGGCTGCGGACTCCTCCGGGGTTGACTCTGTCACGTTTCTCATTGCGCCGAACGCAGGAGAGGGGCTGAAGCCGCTGGCCCGGATCGCCTCCGGTGGTGAAAGTGCTCGGCTCATGCTGGCGCTCAAGTCGATTCTGTCTGATGTTGATGAGACGCCGACCCTGGTTTTCGACGAGATTGATGTGGGCGTTGGCGGCCGATCCGGGCAAGTCGTGGGAGAACGGCTGTCGGGCCTGGTCGCGAATCACCAGGTCATCGTTATCACGCACCTTGCGCAGATTGCCGCGTTCGCTGACCGGCACTTCCGCATCTCCAAGGCCGAGCAGGAGGGGCGGGTGGTTTCCACGATTGGCCAGTTGACTGACCGGGAGCGTGTGGAGGAACTGGCGGCCATGCTCGATGGTCTGCCGCTCACTCCCGGCGCGCTGGAAACGGCCCGTTCCATGCTGGCGCGGGCGACCCGCCCCGGCTGATTCTGGCGGCGGCACAGGTATACTCGCCGCCCGAAGAGGTACGCGCGCAGGCTGGAGAGTCTGCCTTTCCATGAGCAGCAAAGGAGACCCGGCATGGGCGGCGTCAACATGAAGATGATCCAGCAGATGCAGCGTCGGCTGGAGTCGATCCAGACCGAGCTGGCAGAGACGATTGTCGAAGGCTCCGCAGGGGGCGGCGTTGTGCGTGCGCAGGTCACGGGAGCCCGCGAGTTTCGGGGCATCGCCATCGATCCCAGCGCCGTCGACCCTGACGATGTTGAGGTTCTGGAGGACCTCATCACTGTGGCTATCCAGGACGCGATGGCCCGCGCCACGACAATGGCCGAGGAAAAGATGGGCGCGCTGACCGGGGGCATGAAGATCCCCGGCCTGATGTAACTGATCGCGCTGGTTATCCAACAGCCGCCCATGGCTGCCTCGCAACCCTATGAACCATTGCCCTTTGCTCTCGGCGACGTGGTGAAGCTCAAGAAGCCTCACCCGTGCGGAAGCTATGAATGGACTGTGACCCGGCTGGGAGCCGATATCGGGCTGAAGTGCCGTGGATGCGAACGCCGGGTACTCCTGACGCGGCGGGAGGCAGAACGCCGGTTTCGAGGCTGGGTGAGCAAGGCAACCTCAACCGAAGGCGATCCTGAGCCGGCCACACCTCCGGCGCCGGCGTCTTGAGCGGCCAGGTCTCCACCGCTCCCGGCGAACGAGGGCGAAGGCTGGAGGGAGAACCGCCCGACGAGTCAACGGCGCCTGCGCCGCGGCGCGTCTTAAGGCCGCAGGCGCAGGGCTCTTTCCGCGCGGTCCTCACCAACTACGCTTTCCTCCGTCTCTGGATTGCGCAGGCGGTGTCGCAGACCGCCAATAGCATGGTCGATTTTTCGCTGCTGCTCAGCGTGGGCGAGGTCGTCGAGTTCCACAAGATTGCGCAGGCCAACACCGCAGTCAGTTTCGTCATCCTGGCATTCTCGCTACCGTCGGTCGTTTTCGGGCCGATTGCTGGCGTCGTGGCGGACCGCATCAGCCGGCGGACCGTCATGGTGGCGGTCAACGTCGTGCGCGCAGTGCTCGTCGTGTTCTTCCTGCTCATCAACCCCTCGTGGCAGGTGGGGCTGGCGCTCGGGAGTTACTACGCCCTCGCGTTCCTCTTTGGCGCGGCGGGGCAGTTCTTCATGCCGGCGCAGGGCGCTTCGATTCCAGCGCTCGTGCCGCGGGAACAGTTGACGGCGGCGAATGCTCTCTTCAACCTGACCTTCACCGCCACCCAGTTGCTGGGATTTGCCATTCTGGGGCCGTTGCTTTCCCAGGCGCTGGGGGTCGACACCCTGTTCATGGTCACGCTGGTCTGCTTTGCCGTCGCCGCACTCCTCACGCTCTGGCTGCCAAAGATGCCGCTGCCGGCTCGGGTGACCAGCACCCGGAAGGTGGGGGCGGCCCGGCAGATGTGGCTGGACATCAAGGAGGGACTGGCGTTCATTGCCCAGGATCGTATCCTGGTGAAGGTCATTGGCAACCTGACGTTCGCCACCACCGTCTTCATGCTGGTGGCAGCTCTGGCCCCGAACTTTGTGTCGACGGTTATCGGTCTGGCGCCCGGGCAGATTGGCTATATCGTGGCGCCAGCCGGCCTGGGCGTGATCGCAGGCGTGGTGCTGGTGCCACGTCTCTCGCGCATGTTCCCGCGTGAGCAAATGATCGACACGGCGGTGGCGCTGGGCGGCGTCACGCTGCTCCTGCTTGCCACCAGCCGCGTCATCCTCACCACGCTCCTGGCGCCAAACCCGGTGCCAGAGCAGGTGATGGTCGGCGTCGCGGGGTTCCTGGCGGCAACGCTCGGGATTTTCAACGCATTGGTGCTGGTTCCCTCGCAGACGATTCTCCAGGAGCGCTCGCACGAGGCGATCCGGGCGCGGGTGTTTGCTACCTTCTTCACCATCACCAGCGTAGTGTCGTTTGTACCGATCTTCTTCGCCGCAGCCGCCGCAGATCTCTTTGGCGTGGCAAACGTGCTCGCAGCGGTGGCGCTGCTCCTGATCGTCGTCGGGGTGGCCATGTTGCTGATGAATATGCGCCGGCAACGCATGCGGCATGACCGCGTGCGCACGCGCCACCGCCAGGGCCCGGATGCGGTTCAGCCACCGTCCTGAACAGGGAGTATCCGGTAGCCGAGCGCGGTCGCGTGCTCCAGAGCCAGGGTCACGTAGAGCCGCAACGTGGCCACATCGCGTGGATCAGTTTCTTGCCCGGTGAGGATTGCCGCGAGTGCAGTCAGGTCAGGATCGGCCAACAACCGCGCGGTTTCGGAATCGAGGAACCCGGCGGCCACATGCAGGCTGAGTCGACCCACCGTGTCGAGTTGCAGGGCAGCGGCAATCCGGTCGAGGACGTCACGGCTGACTCCGCGCCCGCCGTTTTCCAGACGGCTCAGCGTACTGCCGTCAATCTCGGCGAGCCGGGCGACCTCTTTCTGGGCCAGGCCGCGCTCGGTCCGGAACCGGGTCAGCAGGGGGCCGAGTTCGGCCCCCCTGGAGGGAGTGGTTTCCACACGGCTACGGTATCACGCGTCCCGTACCTTGCGGCAACCCTGGCTGGTGAACCTGCCACGATTTCCGGGTTGCCGGATGCGCCTTCGCCGGTCGGACATGGGTGGTACGGCGGCGCGGCGGGCTGATCGACGCTGTGAGGACTTCGCGCCTGGTCTCCGGCCCGGCGCCCGGCACGCCGGGCGTCGGGCCGGAGCAGCAGCGTCAGCAGGTCAGGCCAACGCAGTTGTTTGGCGAGTTGTCCTCTACCGCAGCCCCGTTCAGCGTGACCGTGGTCGTTCCTTGCCGAAAGATGCCGCCGCCGCTCAGCGCCCGGTTCCCGGCGACGGTGGCGCTACTCTCGAACGTCAAGCTGTCCGATGGACGCGCATAGATATAGAGACCGCCTCCGTTACCCACCGTGTCATTCTTCGTGATCTCGGTGCCGTTGAGGATCTGCGCCGATCCAACCGGGCCTACGACGACACCACCCCCGTCGCCAGAAAGGACATCGTTCTCGACAACTCTGGTGTTGTTGAGAATGAGTGTGTCCACGTTGCTTTGCCAAATGCCGCCGGCCAGGCCGTTCGCCTTGTTCCTGGTGACGGTGCAATCGTTCAGTGTCAGGTTTCCGGAAGACCCGCCGTTGACCAGGCCGCCGCCAGCATTCGACTGGTTGTCAGTCACGGTGCAATGGCTCAACGTCAGGACGCCGTCGTTCCGGACACCGCCCCCGTATTCATGGTTCCCACCCGTGATGCGCAGCGACTGCAGCGTCGCTGTGACGCTTGTCGGGATGTAAACCACTCGGGCGCTGTTGTTCCCGTCCAGAATGGTGTTCGTAGCTGGGCCGCTTCCGTCGCCCGCCCCAATCAGGGTCAGGTTCTTGCTGACGGTCGCCGGTGCGTACTTGCCGGCACAGATATGGAGGGTTGATCCCGCGCTGGCTGCATCAATCGCTGCTTGCACCGAGTCAAACTGGCATCCGCCCCCGGAGCAAACATCGCACGGCAGGCAGGCGCCGTTGTCGCAATACTCCCCGTCCGGACAGGGGAGTTCGGTTGAGCAGGCCGTGCAGGTGTCGTTGACGCAGATAGGTGTGGGGTTGTGGCAGGCCGGAGCGCCGCAGACGCCGGTACTCTCACACGTGCGGCAGTTGCCGCAACGCTGCCCCTGCTGACCGGGATCGGGTTCGCAGGTGCGGGTGGTTTCATTGCAGCGCTGGCAGGTTGGGCAGGGCGGGTTGCAGGCGCAGGAGCCGCAATCGACCGTTTGCTTGCGCTTGTTGCACTTGAAGGTGATGGTCCCGCATTGCCCGTCGCAGATCGTCTGCCTGCGCTTCTTGCACTTCTTCTTGCGCTTCTTCTTGCTGTTTTTCTCTGCGTGCGCGCCAGCGGAGCCCCGGCCGGTGCGGTCATTGTGCCGATGTTTCTTGCGCCGCTGATTGGGCCTGGCCTCCGCCTCGTCGCCTGTTCGCGCCAGGAGCCCTCCCGGTACTGGCAGTGCGGCCAGTACCGCCAGAAGGCCCCGCCGGGCTCTGGGGTGTGAAAGGGTGCGCGTCAGGTGATCGAAGCTGTTGGTATCCAAAGCCATCCTCCTTGATGCGGCCAACGGGCGGTCGTTCGCCTGGGCGCTGGCTGCGTGACGCGGCCTCAAGGATGGGCACCGCGCATCCGGGGCGCCCATGCAGGGAAACCCACGGCCCAGTTTGGCAAGCGGGGCCGTGATTGGACCCTGTACGTGACACGGGATTTCCTACGGGGCTCTCGGGGACAGCAGCCGGGACAGACGCCCGGCGATCCGCGCCGTTCAGACGGCGAGCAACGCGTAGGGACCGCGAAGCGACCCTGCGCGGTCCCTTGCCCCGCCTAAACGTGCTGGCAGCATTCCCCGCCGAGATAGCGGCACGTGACCGGCTCCGGAGCGCAAATCCATGGCGTCCCGAAGCGCGCCCTGCACCCGCCATCCTCATGGCACGGCGCCTGACACGTCGTGCGGAATGGGCTCGTCGATGAGGGCACACAGTGCAATCCGTGACAGCAGCCGCCGTAGGGGACGTTGTACGAGCACTGGGCATTTGGCGCGCCAATGCAGTTCTGCGGACACAGATCGCCTTCGCAATCGATGGGCGCGGGACAGCAGCGGTTCCCCTTGCCACAATCCGCGTCATTGTCAGAGCCATCGGGCATCAGCGTTCGGCAGAAGATGGCCCCGTCCAGCCTGGTCGATGCATCGACGCTCGCGTTCATCAGGTTGGCTCCAACCAGACAGGCGTCCTCCAGATTGGCGCCCGCCAGGTTTGCTCCGGCCATCTGCGCCATCGTGAGATTGGCGCCCCGCAGGTCGGCGCCGCGCAAGTCGAGCCCGAACAAGTCCAGACTGTGTGAGTAGTCGCACCTGGAGTTGTCCTGCCCTGGGCCAGGGATACAGTGCCTGCTTCGGTAGCAGCGACGCCGATTGCGGCGCTGCCTGCGCCGCTTCTTCTGCTTGTGCCTCCGCTTATTCTTGTGTTTGTTCCCGGCCTCGGTGGGCGGGCTGGAAATGAGTCCCGGCAGCGCCCCGCCGGCTATCGTCACCAGCGCCGTCCGTCGCGCGAACTTGATCCCAACGACTCTGGTGAAAAGGTCAAACTGCTCGTAATCCATCTGCAAGCACTCCGTTCGTGTATCAGACGCTGTCTCGTCAACGGGGCGGCGCTTCTCTCCGTGGCGACACACAGATTGCTGCTGGTGCTAAGGAATCTGACAACAGGGCCCGATGAACGGGCAGAAGATGAAGTCGTACATGCAGCGAGAATTGCCTCCAACCGCCCGCCGGCAATAGGCGTCGTCCTCGCAGGGCACCTGGCAGCGAGTGAGAACCGGGGCAAAGATGGACGGCGTGCAGACGAAGGGCTCGCAACAGTACGGCGACGGGAAGCCGATGACGGAGCACTCGCCAAAGTAGTGGCTTTCGCAGGGCGCCTGGGCGCAGGTCCCGTCCGAGCAGGACTCAGGGGTGGGACAGCAGCGCGTGCCCTTGTCGCAGCCATCGTCGTTGAACGACCCGTCCGGCATCAGGGTGCGGCAGAAGATTGCCCCATCCAGGTTGGTCGAACTATCGACGGAGGCGTTGATCAAATTGGCGCCTACCAGGCAAGCACCGCCGAGGTTGCTGTTCCGGAGATTTGCTCCGGCAAGCTGTGCACCAGTGAGATTGGTTTGACTGAGGTCCGAACCACTCACGTCCAGGTCAAAGAACCGTACCGAGTCGGTGAAGTCACATCCGGCGTTGTGCTTGCCTGGACCAGGTAGGCAGGTCTGGCCGGGATAGCATGGACGGTTACGGCGCTTGCGTTTGCGCTTGCGCCGTTTCTTCCGCTTCTTCCTGGCGTTGGCCTGGGGTACCCCGATGGGACCTGGCGTTCCGGCCACCAGCATCGCCATCGTGCGCCGCCGCGAAATTGCGGTAAACAGACCACGGGTCAGCCTGTCGAACTGCCCTACGTCCATGAGCGTTACCCTCCTGTGACCAGGCTGGCAGCGGCAAGGCAGGCAAGAGATTGATCCGCCCAGGCTGCCATCCGCGCAAACAGGTGCGCGCTTGCTCTGCAAGGGTGCACGTGTAGAGGAGGCCGAGCCTCTGTAAGAGCTACGGGGATTTCTACGGGGATAGCGCGGATAGGGCTGGGGACACTGTCCCGGCAGGGTCATACACCGCCATCGCGCGGGGTGTGATCAGACGAGCCCAACTGCTCGCGCTTGCTCAACAGCTTCCCGCCGGGTCCGGGCGTTGAGCTTGCCCAGAATCGCGCTGACATGCCAACTCACGGTTCGCGCACCAATGAACAGCGCCTCGGCAATCTGGCGGTCAGTTTGCCCCACGGCCAACAGGCGCAGCACATCCTGCTCGCGATGGGTCAAGGCGACGGGTCGGACTGGGGATGTGGTGGCTGGTAGGCCTGTCGCGGGCGCCAGCGTGGCCGCCAGGGCCGCTACTTCGGCAATTGGCAGACCGCGCCCCTCGGCCCAACTCGAGGAGAACTCCGCTTCTCCCAACGTCCTGCGCAGCACGGCCAGGGTTTCCTCAGCCGTTGCGGCGTCGGCGGGAACCACCATTGCGAAGCCGACTCGCTCGCGCAGGGTTGCCTCCGCACTGAAGAGCAGAACTGATTTCCGGTGCTGCCCCCACGCGGCGGCCACGTGTGCGAGCCCGAGCAAGACATCGGCAAGAATCCGGGCTTCGTATTCTTCGCCCATTCGCTCGATCACGGCCAGGTAGCGCTCGACTGCCAGGTGAAGGTTGCCTTGATCACGCGCAAGTTCAGCAAGATCCCCCAGTGCACTTGTCTCCGCAAGATCGAAGGCTGGATCCTGGTAGTGCCTGAGAGACGCCTCTCCATAGAACTTTGCCAGATCAAGGTTGCCCCGGGCGCGGGCGACGGTGCCAAGGTTGCCCAGGGCCCGCCCGGCGACGGCCATCTGGAGGTCGGGCGGGGCGATCTGGTGGGCCAGTTTGAACGCCTCGGCAAACTGGCTTTCGGCCTCCACATACTTTCCGTCGTATTTCAGCGAGGCGCCGTGGGAAAGCAGCGCCGACGCCAGATCGAACAGGTCACCTGTCGCGCGGGTCAGCGGAATACCCACATCGAAGGCCTGGTTCGCGTCGGCTGAAGCCCCCTTGATCATGAGCAATTCAGCCGCAGCAATTGCCAGTCGGGCACGATCAGGCGGTGACGCGTCCTCGCGCAAGGCCGTGGCCCGCGCGAGCCAGTGGGAAGCGTCGTTGAGCATGCCATTTGTCTGCCAGTAGCGCCAGCAGGCGACGACCAATCCGACGACCTCGGCGGCTTGTCCGTGCTCATCGAACCACGTGAGAGCGCCTCGCAGATTTGCGTCGTCGGCCGCCATCAGATTCAAGTGCGTCCGGCTCGCCGCGATCGTGCTGTAGGGCCGCATGGCACGCGCGAAGCGCAGGAAATGCTGGGCGTGCGCCGCGTGAGCGGCAAACGCTGCGTCCTGCTCTGATTCCAGCTTCTCGGTTCCGAATTCGCGGACCGTTTCCAACATGCGAAAGCGAGGCTCGCTCGTAGGTCCGATCTCACGCGCCAACAGGTTCTGTTCGCGCAAACTACTCATGAGGTCGAGAACGGCAGGAAAGTTGAACTGCTCGGCGGCAGTGATCGTAGTCCCCCGCGCGTCTGGGTGGCTGTTCGTTCCCGGCTCCGCCCGGGGGACGCTTCCGACACCGAAGGCGACCTCTGCGGCGGCGTCGAGCGTGCAGCCGCCCACAAAGACAGCCAGCCGGCGGAACAAGGCTTGCTCCTCCGGGGTAAGGAGTTCGTAGGACCAGGCAATCGCGTCGCGCATCGTGCGGTGTCGATGTGGCGCATCGCGATGACCAGTGGTCAGGAGCGGCAAACGTCGCTCCATGCGGTCGCGCATCGCCTGTGGAGAGAGCATCGGCGCCCGGGCCGCAGCCAACTCAATGGCCAGTGGCAAGCCATCCAACCGGGCGCAAATCTCGGCGATCACTGGAGCCGTTGCTGCGTTCACGGTGAAGGTTGGATCTCGCGCTTGCACCCGCTCGATGAAGAGACGTGTGGCGTCAGACGCGAGGAGATCGACTGGTGTCGAAGTGGCTTCGGGAAGCGAAAGAGGGGCCAGGGGGAACTCGTGCTCTCCGGCTATCCGCATGGGCGCCCGGCCAGTTGCCAGCACTTTCAAGGACCGTGATTCCCGCAGCAGTTCGGCGATGCCAGGCGCAGCCTCTAGCAGATGCTCAACATTGTCCAGGACCAGGAGCAGCCGCTTCTCCGCCAGGAAGGCACGGAGTTTTGCCCGGCGGTCGCTCCCGGCAGTCTCGCGCAGGCCCAGCGCCTGGACGATAGCAGGCATGACCTGGCCTGGCTGGGAGAGCGGCGCCAGGCCAGCAAAGGCAACTCCATCAGGGAAGCGGCCTCGCATGGCTGCTGCCACAGCGAGAGACAATCGAGTCTTGCCAATGCCGCCGGGCCCAGTCATGGTCAGCACGCGCACGGCCGGGCTCGCAAGCAATGACAGCGCCGCCGCGATTTCGTCGTCGCGTCCGACAAACGAGGAGAGCGGCTCTGGCAGTGACGGAGAACCAGGGGCCAGTGCCGGCAGCGCGACGAGTTGCGCCCGGGCCGGTGGGTGTGTCGAGGTATGCGCTGCGTAGCGCATCAACTCCTCGACAGCCACGCGGTAGGCGGAGCCCACCTTGATCGCGCGCAATTCTCCGCGTTCGATGGCGCGGCGTACCGACCGTACGTTTCGTCGCAACAGGCGGGAGGCCTCGAGAGTCGAGATGAGATTGGAACTCGACCGAGCGCCTGATGTTGCGGGCCCGAGTCCAGCGGAGGACAGGTCTTCGGCATCTGGCATCGCTTCTCCGGCCTCCGTCGCCCGCGTAAGGTCGCCCACCTCCACCCTGTTGAAGCATCCTTAATGTTCGCCTCAACGGCGAGCGTAGGTCAACCTTTTCCAGAACCGGGTTGACGCCTTTTCAGCCGCCGCACGAGGTGGCATCAATGCGTTATTGGCGTGTGACAGGCTATTCCTCCGCACACGCTGCCACCACCTGTGCAGCCATTTGTGGGGTCTCGACTGACCTTCGACGAAGGCGAACCCATCGCCCGACCGTATGCGTGTCGTGCAGCCGCTCCGTTTGCTCACTCCGGGCAAGGCAATGGCCTGCATCTCTGTGAGTGTTTGCAGCCTGTGATCAGCCACGCACGTGCGCTCCAGCGTTTGGAGGCGACACGGGGAAATTGCGCGAGAGGCAGGGAAGGGGCGCCTGAAACTGAGCAGACAGCAGGCAGGGGGCTCTGATTGGCAGTGCAAAAACATAAGGCCGGGGGTGTTCGCCCCGGCCCTGTGCGGCCACATCGTACTGTGGATCCATCGGGTGAGCCGCGTAGGACTCGAACCTACAACCAACTGATTAAGAGTCAGTTGCTCTGCCAATTGAGCTAGCGGCCCGACGCCAGAAAGGATAATCGTTCGATCAGTTGGTCGTCAACGTCAAGCCGCCCCGGCAACGGTCGGCGGCTTGACGTTGTGCCACGATTCGGCCTGTTCGTAGGCATGTGCGACGCGCAGGATCGTGTCCTCGGCGAAGGCCGGGCCAAGAACCTGAAGCGACACCGGAAGGCCATCGCTGAAGCCGCAGGGCAGCGCCACGCCGGGGATGCCGGCCATATTGGCCGGGATGGTGAATACGTCTGCCAGATACATCTGGTAGGGATCATCCGTCCGGGCGCCGAGTGGGAACGCGACCGTGGGGGAGGTTGGGGCGACGATGGCATCGACCTGCTCCCATGCGCGATCGAAATCCTGCTTGATTAGCGTGCGCACTTTTTGCGCCTTGACATAGTAGGCATCGTAGTAGCCGGAACTGCGCGCCATCCCGATCCCGCACGTTCGCCAGGTGCACGGTGAGCCCATGGATCAGTCCCAGGGGATCGACGACAAGATGGCGTTTGCGTCCCGCACCCTTCTTGCCAGCGTCAAAACCGCGCGCCCCCCGTTTTCCGTGGTCTTGACGGATTGGCTGTCGAGGATGACGGCGCTGGGGTGGGGATCGCGTCCGGCGACCAGGCGGACCTGCGCGCGCAGCTGGTCATGCAGCTGCTCCAGCGTGCCGTCGTCACGCCACTGGCGGAAATACGTCCAGACCGTCCCCCAGGGCGGCAGGTCATGCGGGAGGCTGCGCCACGGGCAGCCGGTGTGCAGGACATCCAACAGGCCGTTGACCACCTCCCGCATCTCCACCGAGCGGGGACGGCCTCCCGGCTTCGGGGGTGGCAACAGCGGTTCCAGGACGCTCCACTGGGTCTCCGTCAGATCGGAGGGATAGGCTTGGCGAGGCATACCGCAGCATACCCGACCCCCTTTCCACACAGTCTCTTAGGAAGCAGCCGCCAGCAGGAAACCTATGAGTAGGAATCATCGCATCGCGAGACGAACAGAACCCCTGAGCACCACCGCAGGAAAGTCAATGGCAGGAAAGTCCGGACTGTTCCGTGATCTTCACCGCGCGCAGCCTTCGCCCGAGCGCGTGAGGACGAAGTCCCGCGACCGCGCAATGCCGGCGCCTTCCATGGCGGAAATCGCTACCGCGGTTGGCTATGTACCCGGCGCGCCGGCAAGGCTGTGGTCCGGGCCCAGGAAGAGCGGCCAGCATGGCCCAAGGGTGATCCGGAAGACATCCCGGTGCCGGCGAGCCAAATCCATGTCCAGATCATGGATCGCGACACGCGTTGCACCATGCGCGGCAGGGCGGCGATCAATCCCGAGAGCGACCGGGCGATCACCTGGGATGATGGCCAGCTGAGCGGCGATGCCGACGAGCTGGTAGCGGCTGCTCAGGAGGCTGTCATTCGTACCAGCTGGCCCGCCACGTACTCCGAGGAATCCGGGCTCATCACGGCGAGCAACCCGATCCACGATCGCGGCACCGCGCTACCGCTGCTGCGAAGCCTGTTCGTGGAACCGCCTGAGGATACATGAGCGTACTGATTCCGGGACTTGCAGAACCTTCGCGGGAGTGTGAAGGGTAGAGCTTCCTGGAGGGTGGGATGGATTGCGGCTGCACGACCGGTTGTCTCCAATTCGACGCAACAGTGCGGGCGTGGCCACGCTCGGCGCTCTCCTGGTCGCCCCGGCCATCTACCGAATCCGCCGGGGATGCGAGGAAGCCGACGCGAGAGAGGATCGATCAGAGCAATGGCGTCTCTTCAATGCCCAGGCCGAGCTGACGCGCGAGCAGATATGCCACTCCCTGGCGGCGATCGAGCAGCAGCGGGAGCAATGGGCCGCCGAGTGCCGCACCCGTGCTCCTGAGCACGAGCGCCGTGAGCCACGTCATCGTGATATGGTTGCCAGAGATTTCAACGGTCAGCCTCACCTTCAGAGGAGCGACGTGTACCTCGTTCCGGAAGCTGCCATCCAGCTCGGGTTCAGCAATGGCCCAGGTGGTACCCACGACAGCCGAACCATCATGCTCAGCGAACTTCGCCTGCTGCTGGAGGCCGTTCCGAGCCACGCACCATACGAGGCTTATGCGCAGGCCGTTCTCGAAGAGAATGTGCTTGGGAGAGGCTGCACGTTGGCCAACCGCAAAGGCTCACCCGGCGCTTCGCGCGAACCTTATGGGCTATCGCCGAGCCTCCTGTGTTTCGGGCTTTGCGACTCAGGGACAGCAACGTCGATGCCCAGCCAATGCTGGCGTTTCTCTGTGTTGCAGCACGGGACCCTCTCTGCGGGCCGCCGCGTCAGCAGTATTGGAGACACCGGTGGAGAGTTGGTTACCTGGCAATTGATTACGGAGCGTTCTTCAAGGGAATTGCCAGGGCGCTTTCAGTGCCGGCATGCTGGCCAAAATTGGTCGGAACGCTGCCTCATCCTGGCAGCAATCGGGTCATTTGCAAGGCAAGCTTAAGAAACATCCGCGTTCGTCCAGCCTCTTCCCCGAATCGACGGTTTACGCGCTGGCTCCCTCGGTTACCTGACTGGGGCTCGGAGGGGGCCTTGTTCGGTACTTTCTGGATTGAGCTCCTTGACGCGCCTGATCACCTTCGTCTCGCGAGCAGGCGCGCGAGGCGCCCGTTGCGGCTGGCTCGATTTCGAGCAAGAGCCTGGCGGAGTGCCGGAAATCGAGTTTCCTCATCTCTTGCCGGACAGTGACCCAGACCGAATGAGCACCATCGAAGATTTGGTCGCTGCCTACCGGCCCACGTGAGCCGGCCCTGGGACGCATCACTCGGTGGGAGATCAGAAGGTCTGGTTCGTGGTCTACGACCCCGCCCAGGAGCGGCGACTGCGCTTCCCCGCATCTCGGAGTTCGAGGCCGCCACGCGGGCTGCGGATCGCCACCGGCTGCACATCGACCTGACCGATGCCTTCGCCACCTGATGCATGCGCAGCGGCACCGCGAAGCGTATTTTGACGACCCGAGAATGCCGTCTACGCGCCTTTGGCGCAAATTGTAAATGATGGCGTAGCCCGCATCCTGAGAGAAGCTTCCTCATCCGCCGAGGCGGATGAGTGACCGTGGTCGCGGTGACGGGCGTTGGTTCGCTTTTTGGCTTGGTCCGTGTGTCCGAGGTCATCGACGCCGTGGCGCCAGACATCTTCGGGGGAGATTGGCGATCTTCTTCCCGGGCTCCTACGAGAAGTCCTATTACCGGCTGGGCTGTTCGACGCCCGCGATGGGTGGGACTATCACGCTGTGCCAATCACCGCGTCATAGCGCTGCTTCAGGTCCAGTACGGCACAAAGGAGTGTTTTCCGTGACCGTTCCCCCGCTTACCGTCCGCGATACGCTGCTCAAGGACCCTGCCCGGCCCATCCCCAACCAGGGTGTGAGCAAGGTGGGCCGCCCGAGCACGACCGCCGAATGGGACGTGCTGCGGTTTGAACTGGACAACTTCGTCAGCGAGGGCGAGTACGAGCGTGGGCTGGAGCGCATCCTCAACGCCTTCCTGACCAACCAGGGCAAGGGTGATCAGCCGGGGGCATGGGTCAGCGGCTTCTTCGGCAGCGGTAAATCGCACTTCACGCGCGTGCTGGCCGCGCTCTGGACCGATCTCGAATTGCCCGATGGGACCCGTGCCCGAGGGTTGGTCCACGGGCTCTCGGACGACATCAAGGGTCACCTGGTGGAGCTGAACGCCAGCGGAGCGCGCAGCGGCGGCCTCTGGGCAGCGTCGGGCACGTTGAGTTCCGGCGCGCGCAGCTTCCGCCTGGCGGTGCTGGGCATCCTGCTGGAGGCGGCGAATCTCCCCTCGGAGTATGGCCCCGGCACGTTCATGCTCTGGCTGCGCAAAAAGGGGTATGAGCCCGCGGTGCGAGAGACGCTCGCCGCGGAGGGGCTCTCGCTCGATCAGGAGGTGGTGCACCTCTACGTTTCGACCGACCTGGCCGCGGCGTTGCTCGTCGCGCAGCCAGATCTGGCGGCCACGCCAGCCGAGGTGCTGCGGCAACTCAAGGAACAGTTCGCCGCGAAGGCGGATATTGACGATGCCGAGCTGGTGCGCCTGGCGCGCCAGATCCTGGCGTCAGTATCCACGGACGCGCAGCCAGACTGGAGCAAGCGCAAGCTGCCCGCCACGCTGCTGGTGCTCGACGAGCTGCAGCAATACATCGGGGATTACAGCGACCGCAGCCTGGAAGTGCAGACGACTGTTGAACGGCTGCAGAGCGACTTCGACGGCCAGGTGATGGTCGTCGCGACCGGGCAGGCCGCGCTGCAATCGACCCCGAACCTGCAGAAGCTGATCGCCCGCTTCCGCATCCACGTGCAGTTGCGCTCCAACGACGTCGATGAAGTGGTGCGCAAGGTGATCCTGGAGAAGGCGCCGGCGCACGTGCCCGCCCTCCGGGCGTTGCTGGAGGAGCAATCGGGCGAGATTGACCGCCACCTGCAGGGCACGAATATCGGAGCCAGGGCCGAAGACCACGCCACGCTTGTGGCCGACTATCCGCTGCTGCCGACCCGGCGCCGCTTCTGGGAAGCCGTGCTGCGCGCGGTCGATCAGACGGGAGCCGGAGGGCAACTGCGCTCGCAGTTGCAATTGACGCACGAGGCGACGGCGAAGATCGCGGACCGCCCCCTGGGCTGGGTGATCCCGGGCGACGCCATCTTCGACCGCCTGCGCGACACGATGCTGAACTCCGGGGCACTGCTCAACGAAACCGATGCCATCATCCACGCCCAGCGTGAGGCTGGCGGGACGAACGGCGAGTTGCGCTCGCGGGTCCTGGCCCTCGTCTTCCTGATCAATCAGCTTCCGAGTGGCGGGATGGGTGACACGGGCCTGCAAGCCACCGCCAGCACCATTGCCGATCTGCTGGTGGAGGACCTCACGCACGGAAGCAGCCGCCTGCGAGAGGAAATCACGCAGGTGCTGGGTGACCTGGCCGGAGACGGGCTGCTGATGGCGGTGGATGGCCAGTACCGCCTACAGACGCGTGAGGGCCAGGAGTGGGAGAGTGACTTCCGGGCGCGCCAGGCGCGCATCCGTAACGACGACGCCCGCGTCACCTCTGATCGCGCGGAAGAACTGAAGAAGGCCCTGACCAGTCTGAAGAGTCTCTCAGTGCTGCAGGGCACGAGCAAGGAGAAGCGGCAATCGGCGCTGCATTTCGGCACGGAGCCGCCACCGGCGGGTGAAGGCATCCCGATCTGGGTGCGGGATCAGTGGGCCGTCACCGAGAAGACGGTGCGCGAGGATGCTCAGCGCGATGGGATGGACTCGGCGGTGATCCACGTCTTCCTGCCGAGCCGCAATGCCGAGGAACTCCGCGCTGCGCTGGCTGCGTACGGCGCGGCCCAGGAAACGCTGGCGACGCGGCGGTGGCTAGCACTCAGCGGGATCGAGGCGCGGGCAAGCATGGAGGGCGCGTTCGGCAGGAGCGCACCCGGCTGGATGGCCTGCTGGCGGAAATCCAGAAGCACGCCGTTGTCTACCAGGGCGGCGGTGTGGAGGTCGTGGAGCCATCGCTGCAGGAGGCCTTGCAGCGAGCCATGGAAGCCTCTGCGTCACGCCTGTTTCATCGCTTTGCCGATGCCGATCAGAGGGGCTGGGACAAGGTTGTTGACCGCGCCACGCAGGGGAACGCCTCGCCGCTGGACGCGATCGGCCACACCGGCGAGCCAATGAACCACCCGGTGCCACGCGCGATCGCCGACTTCTTGAAGACCCCACGCACGGGCCTGCAGCTGCGCAAGCACTTCGGCGCCCCACCCTTCGGCTGGCCGCAGGACGCCATCGACGGCGGGGTCCTGGCTCTGATCGTTGACCTCAAGGTGCGCGCGACGATCAATGGCAAGCCCCGCCTCATCGCGGAGTTGAAGCGCACGCAGGTCGGACAGACCGAGTTCGTACTGGAAGATAGTCCGGCCACCGTGCCGGATCGCCTGAGGCTGCGCAGCCTGGCATCGGCGCTGCTGGGCGCGAAGGAAGGGACTGGCGATGATGCGCACCTGGCCGAACGAGTGCTCAGTAAGCTGGCGGAGACCGCGCAGAAGGCCGGCGGACCAGCGCCGCTGCCGGCCGTGCCCGCCCCGGAGTTGCTGGCGGAGCTGCGGCTGACCCAGGGCGGGCGCCGCATCATCGAAATCGCCGCCAATAGCATCACCTTGCGTGCCTGGTACGACGAGTGGTCGGCGCTCGCACAGAAGATCCCCTCCCGTGAGGATCGTTGGGCGCGCCTGCAGCGGCTGCTGCGTGTAGCCGAGGATCTGCCCGAGTACGACGACATTGCCGCGCACGTGGCAGCGATCCGCGACAACCGGTTGCTGCTGCAGGACCCGGACCCGACTGAGGCCCCCATCGACCGCCTGGTCGAAGGATTGCGCACCTCGCTGCGCGCCGCACATGACGCGCTGGCCTCCGCGCAGAAGCGCGAGGTGCAGGCCCTGGAAGCCACGCCGGAGTGGGGCCAATTGACGGACCTGCAGTGGCGCAAGATCCTGGCCGAGAACAACCTCGAGCCCGTGCCAGAGGTGGCGGTGGGGGATGACCAGGCGATCCTGCGAGAGTTGGAGAAGCGGCCACTGGCCACCTGGGCCGACCGCACCGCCGCCCTGCCCGGCCGCGCCGCCGCCGCCCACCAGGCGGCCGTGACGCTGCTGGAGCCGGAGGCCGGGAAGGTGCAGCCGAAGCCGGCGACCCTGAAGGACGAGGCAGAGGTGAATACCTACTTGACCGCCCTGCGCGCCGAGATCATGGCGCTCATCCAGAGCGGGCGGCCAGTCGTGATTACCAGATAGAACCCTCATCTCCGGCCCCTCTCCCGGTGGCACGGGAAGTGGGGATGGGAGCACGATGGCGGTGAATCGGCAGCACGACGTGGATGGCGACCACGAACGACGAGAGAGCCCCTCTCCCGCGCCGCCGGGAGAGGGGTTGAGGTGAGGGTTCTTCATGACCGCGCTGGAATCGGGATTGCGAAAGCAACTGGAGCGCGCCGTGGTCCGCGCCCGCGATGAGGCCGAGGCGGGTGCGCGCGCCGCGTTGCAGACGCTGGCCGTGCGTGAGCGCGAGGCGTTCGCCAGCATGGACCCGGCGCAGCGCGACCTGCGCACGGCGCTGCGGGCGAAGGCGAAGAACCTGGGCGAGGGGGAGCGCGAGGCCGGGTACGCGCCGCTCATCGAGGAGATCGCCTACGAACAGTGGCACCGCCTGCTCTTTGCCCGCTTCCTGGCCGAGAACAGGCTGCTGATGCACCCGATGGGCGCGCCACTGAGTCTCGAGGAGTGCGCCGAGCTGGCCGCCAGCGAGGGCGCGGAGAACGGCTGGGACCTGGCCGGTCGCTACGCCGCCCGCATGCTGCCCGGCATCTTCCGCGCCGGGGATCCCGCCGCCCAGGTGCGCCTGGCCCGCGAGCACCGCGCCGCGCTGGAGGCCCTGGTGGCGGAGCTGCCGCGCGCGGTGTTCACCAGCGACGACGGCCTCGGCTGGACCTACCAGTTCTGGCAGGCGAAGCGCAAGAACGAGGTCAACGCCAGCGGGGTGAAGATCGGCGCGCGGGAGCTGGCCCCGGTGACGCAGCTCTTCACCGAGGACTACATGGTGCGCTTTCTGCTGGAGAACAGCCTCGGCGCGTGGTGGGCCGCCCGCCACCCCGGCAGCCCGCTGCTGGCGGAGATGGCCTACCTGCGCTTTGGCGAGGATGGCGCGCCGGCGGCGGGCAGCTTCCCCGGCTGGCCGCAGACCGCCGCCGAGGTGACGGTGATGGACCCCTGCTGCGGCAGCGGTCACTTCCTGACCCGCGCCTTCCACCTGTTGCGCGCGATGCGCATGGAGGAGGAGGGGCTGGACGCCGCCGCCGCCGGCGACGCGGTGCTGCGCGACAACCTGTTCGGGCTGGAGCTGGACGAGCGCTGCGTGCAGATTGCGGCCTTCGCCCTGGCGCTGGAGGCGTGGAAGAGCGGCGGCTACGCGCCATCCCCGCGCCACAGGTCGCCTGCTCGGGGTGCCCGTGGCCGGGCAACTGGAGGACTGGCTGCAAGCTGGCTGGGGAGGATGTCAACCTGCGGGAGACGCTGCGGGAGTTGTACCGGGTCTTCGAGGATGCGCCGGAATTGGGGAGCCTCGTAGATCCCAAGCGGATCGTCAGTGAACGAGTTGTTTGCGCCCCACTGGGATATCGTAGAGGAAGTCTTGGTCTCAACCTTCACATCGGCTATGGCAATAGCGGCATCTGCAATCGGTGGCGGTCGCAGCGGCCAAACTGCTGGAGGCACCTACATTGGTGGTGACGAATCCTCCATACCTAAATCGGGGTGCTCAAACTGAAACTGTCAAGCTCTTCAACGACAGTACCATCGACATAAAAGCCGATCTGGCTACGGTGTTTCTAGATCGTTGCCGCCCTCTGGCATCTGGCGGCGGCTCGATCGGAATGGTCACACCTCAGAACTGGTTGTTTCTCAAGTCATACTTCACCCCTGCTCTGCCTTCTCAGAAGAGTCCATTGTCTCCGTCGCGAGATTAGGTGCGGGAGCGTTTGAAACTATCTCTGGCGAAGTCGTAAACACCGCATTGGTCACCCTGACCCACGACCGCCCGTTCAACAAGCACACCATCTTTAGTGTCGATGTTTCGTCGGCTGCTACCGTCGGGGCAAAGGGCACCGGGCTTTCATCAGAGTTGGGAGATTTGCCTCGTTTCAAGCTGATCAGATTCACAATCCCGATAGTCGCATAACAACTGCCGCTGCACCATGGAGCACCAACGTACCGTTGCTGGGCCAATCTGCTCGTTGTATGCAAGGAATCATCACAGCGGACATTCAACGGTTTGTGCTTCGTTTCTGGGAATTAGCTCAGCGCGGTGCAAGTTGGGACTACTACCAGAGAGCGCACAGCAAGCAGCATTGGTATCGGGTTGGGATAGCATTGTGCGGTGGGAGCAAGGCAGCAGCTCGCTCGCTACATCACCCCAAGCCCGAATATGTGGCAATTCTGCATGGGGCACGCGGGGCGTTGGGATTGGTGTTGTCAGTGCTCTGCCCAGAGCCTTGTATAGCGGCAGCATGTTTGACTGCACGCTCGGTGTGCTGGTGCCAACAAACGAGCAAGAACTTGACGCGATCACAGCATATGCTCTAAGTCCAGAATTCGTTGAGAATGTGAGGTTGTAGACCAAGCGCTTTCTGTCACCGAAAGCTCATTTGTCAAAGTCCCTTCGACCTCGAACACTGGCAGCGGGTCGCGGCGGGCAGTACCCGGACGGCCTGCCGCAGCCGCACCCGACGACCCCACCCAGTGGCTCTTCCGGGGGCACCCCAACGGCTCCGATGCGCCACTGCACGTCGCGGTGGCGCGGCTGTCGGCTACCGCTGGCCCGAGCAGCCGGAGACCGACGGCCTGGAGCCTCGCCGACGCCGACGGCATCGTACCCTGGCCCCCGTGCGCGGCGAACCCCCCGCCGCCGGCCGCCTGCGCGCCCTGCTGGCGGCCGCCTACGGCCCCGCCTGGTCCCCCGCCCTGCAGGAGCAGCTGCTGGCGGAGGCCGGGTTCGCCGGGCGCGATCTCGCCGCCTGGCTGGCCGATGGCAAGGGGTTCTTCGCCCAGCACGCCAAACTCTTCCACAACCGGCCCTTCATCTGGCAGATCTGGGACGGCGCGCGCGATGGCTTCTCCGTCCTCGTCAATGCCCACCTGCTGACGCGCGGCAACCTGGAGAAGCTGATCTACACCTACCTCGGCGACTGGATCACGCGGCAGGAACAGGCGCGCGAGGGCGGTGATGCCACGGCGGAGACGCGGCTGATCAAGGCGCGCGAGCTGAAAACGAAGCTGGAGGCGATTCTGGCCGGGGAGCCGCCGTACGACCTCTACGTGCGCTGGAAGCCGCTCCATGAGCAGCCCATCTGCTGGGACCCGGACCTCAACGACGGCGTGCGCCTGAACATCCGCCCCTTCGTCACGGCGGGGGTGCTGCGCGCCAAATTCTCGGTCAACTGGAACAAGGACCGGGGCGACAACCCGCCCGGCAGCACGGCCCGCGCCTACGCCGCCGAGGCGCAGCAGGCGGCCCTCAACCGGGGCGACTTCCCCTCGCACGATGGGCGCGAGCGCTTCAACGACCTGCACCTCACACGCGCAGTCAAGGAGGCCGCGCGTGCGGCGCACCAGGCGGAAGCGGCGGCGGGAGGCCGGGAGTGATTGCGGAGAGAGACCCCCACCCTCAACTCCGAGTGGCCGTCACCCCCGGCCCCTCTCCTGATACGCGGGAGAGCGGAGACGGTTGGCTGCCACGCGCGCCATTGGCTGACGGAGTGACCGACCGATGGTCGCCTCGCCACAACCTCGTCACAGCCAGGCGCCCCGCACCGCGTGTCATCCTGAGCTTGTCGAAGGATCTCGCCACGCATGCACCGGCGCTCCGGGATGGTCTCCGTGCCTCATGGCACACCATGTTCCATGGCGGTGGTTCACGAGATCCTTCGACTTCGCTCAGGATGACACCTGGGAGCGTGCGCCAACCCTCACCACTGATGCCGACTAAAGCCCCTCTCCCGCGCATCGGGAGAGGGGGTGGGGTGAGGGCTCCTCGCCCATGAGCCTCCTCGACGCTCTCCCTGGCGATGCCACACTCCTCGACGCGCTGGCCCTTGGCCTGCGCCGGGCAGCCGCCCACAACCCGAACGACACCGTGCCGCCCGCCGTCATCCTCTGGACCGACAAGGAAAGGCAATGGGCGCCGTTGATCCCGGCGCTGCGCGCCCGCTTGCCTTTACTCACGCTTGGCGGTTACGATCCAGCCGCATTGACTGGCCCGGCCTACTGGCTGCGCTGCGCCATCGCCGGCGTGCTGGAGGTGCAGTTGGCAGGCGGCGAGGGCACCGTCCCGATTGTCTACCTGCCCGGGGTCTCTCGTGCCGATCTGCGCGCTGTCGAGAGCTGCCCGGCTCACCTGCAGCCACTGGCGGAGTTGCAGTACCGGGGCGTCTTCTGGTCGCACAAGAACGGCCGCGACTGGAGCATCCTCGCGTTCCTGCAGAGCACCGAAGGCGGCCTGGGCATTCGGGTAGAGGGCGATGACGCCACACGAGATGCCCTGCGCCTCGGCCTGGAGGTGGTCGCCCGCGAGCCGTTAGCCGCCCTGGTCGCGGCGCAGCCTCTGAAGGCCGCGCAAATCCACGAGTGGATTCACCCGGACGCTCGGCGGAGTCTATTGCTCTGGCTGAACGATCCGGATCGCAGCCAGACGGCGTTGTCCGATGGCGAGTGGACCGCGTTTCTCGCGCTCTGTCACGGGACGTACAACTTCCAGCCGGAACGCGATGGCCCGATTACGGGTGTGCGAAAGCTTGCGGAGCGGAAGGGCGCGTGGGCCAGAGCCTGGCAACTCTTCGCGGAGAATCCTGAGCGCTACCCTGGGATCCTTGAGCGACTGTCACAGGAGAAGCCTGACTACACGCAAAAGGCCCTTTTTGAACCGAAGCCCTTTCTTGGGGCGGACGATCCTATGGCCTCATGGCCCGTCGTGAATGACAAAGCTGAGAGTGCCCTCCGGCACAGCTTGCGCTCCCTGGCCGGAGAAACCGCTGCGAAGGCGCGCGAGGTCGTGCTGGAACAGGAGGCTTTACACGCGGGTCGGCGTGAGTGGGTCTGGGCAAAGCTGGGGCGGGCGCCGCTGGCAATGGCACTGCAACCGCTTGTTGAACTGGCACATCGCACCGAGTTGCACCTTGGCCCGGGAACAACGGCCGACGTAGCCGCCATGTACGCGAATGACGCCTGGCAGACTGACAGAGCAATGTTGCACGCGCTGGCGATCGCCGCCGATCTCAATATCTGGCTGGGCGGCGCGATTCTGGCCGCGTCATCTGCGCTCTATCGTCCCTGGTTGGAGGCGGCTGCACTGACGTTCCAGGATTCGGTCCTGGGCAACGATGGCTTCGACTATCCTGACGCGCTACCAGTTCGTGCCGATGATGGCGCCTGCCTCATCTTTGTTGATGCCTTGCGTTTCGATCTCGGGCAGGAGTTGGCCGCGAGATTGCGGGCGCTCGGCCACGAAGTCAGCGTCGATTTCCGACTGGCAGCACTGCCGCCTGTGACCCCGACCGCCAAGCCCGCAGTGTCGCCAGTGAGTGATTTGCTCAGAGGCGGCAATGACTTCAACACTATGGTCGCCCCGTCTGGCCCCAGGACCACTGCCGCCCAGTTGGCGAAGTTAATCGCGGGGGAGGGCTACCAGGTGCTCTCCGGGAGCGACCTGGGCGACCCGGAGGGCCAGGGATGGACGGAGTTCGGCCAGATTGATACCTATGGTCACAACAACGACTGGATGGTGGCAAAGCATGGCCTTGATGAGGTTGCGCGCCTATCTCACCGCATCAACCAGCTACTTGCCTGGGGCTGGCGGGAAGTGATCGTCGTCACCGATCACGGTTGGCTGTTGCTACCGGCCGGGCGGCCAATAGCGGAGATACCGTTGCACCTCACCGAGGTGCGCAAGGGGCGCTGCGCGCGGTTGAAGGACGGCTCGACCACGGATGAAGCGACCGTCCCCTGGCACTGGGATCCCGAGGTACGCGTCGCCATGGCCGCCGATATCCGCTGCTACGAGGCCGGCAAGGTCTACGAGCACGGCGGTCTCAGCCCGCAGGAGTGCGTCACGCCAGTGGTGCGCGTCGGTAAGGCGGCGAGCGCGGCACAGGTGGTCATCACACAGGCTCGCTGGACGGGCCTGAAGTGTCGCGTTCAGCTGACTGCGTCCACCGGGACCATGACCATCGATGTGCGCACCAGTGCCGCTGATCCCTCCTCGTCGGTAGCTCATCTTGCCAAACCGCCTGACCCCGACGGTACTGCGACCATCTTCCTGGCTTCAGAGCGTGACGACCTTGCGGGTGAGGAGGCCTACATCGTCGTGGTCGATGCGAACGGCGCAATCCTCGCCCAGCAGCAGACCGTGATCGGGGAGTAACCGGGAATGGAGATCACGCTCGACGCGCTCGATCAGAAAGCGACCGCGGTCTTCGAAGGGTTCGTGGTGCGCAAGGACCTCGCGCTGCGCTTCAAGGGCCAGTATCCTGTGCCCACGTATGTCGGCGAGTTCCTCATTGGTCGCTACTGCGCCAGCACCGACCCGGACGAAGTGGCCGAGGGGCTACGCATCGTCGAGATGCAGCTCCAGAACCGCACGGCCCGGGCCGGGGATGCCGAGCTGTTCAAGTCGCGCGCCCGCGAGGATGGCATGATCAAGGTGATCGACCTGATCAGCGCCCGCCTCGACGCCAAGACCGACTCCTACCTGGCGACGGTGCCCAGCCTGCAGCTGGACGACGTGCGAATCGGTGTCGATGAAGTCAGCGAGCACGAGCGGCTGCTCACCGGCGGCTTCTACGCCGAAATCGGTCTCGCTTACGACGCTTCCATCGCCCAGGAGAAGAATGGCCGCCCCTTCGGCATCACTGGCCTGCGCCCCATCCAGCTCTCCCGGCGTGATGTCTCCGGCATCATCAACGAGGGACGGCGCCAGTTCACCACGGAGGAGTGGAAGGGTTTCCTCTTGCGCTCGATCGGCCTGGAGCCGGAGATGCTCTCCGCCCGCGCGCAGGACGCCATGCTGCTGCGGATCGTCCCCTTCGTCGAGCGCAACTACAACCTGATCGAGCTTGGTCCGCGCGGCACCGGCAAATCGCACCTCTTCCAGCAGGTCTCGCCCTATTCGCACCTCGTCTCCGGGGGCAAGGCGACCGTGGCGCGCATGTTCGTCAATATGGCGACCGGGCAGCGTGGCCTGGTGGCGCTGAACGACGTCGTCTGCTTCGACGAGGTCTCCGGCATCTCCTTTGACCAGAAGGACGGCGTCAACATCATGAAGGGGTACATGGAGTCGGGCGAGTTCAGCCGAGGAGGGGAGAGCATTCGCGCCAGCGGCAGCATTGTCATGGTTGGCAACTTTGATGTCGATGTCGAGCACCAGCAGCGCATCGGTCACCTCTTCGGCCCGCTGCCCAAGGAGATGCGCGACGACACGGCGTTCATGGACCGCATCCATGCCTACCTGCCGGGCTGGGACATCCCCAAGATCAGCCCTGCCCTCTTCACCCACCATTACGGGATGGTCAGCGACCTGTTGGCGGCGTGGTGGAGCGCGCTGCGCAACGAAAGCCGGCTGAAGCAAATCCAGGGCCGGGTCACCTACGGCGGCGCACTCTCCGGCCGTGACCTGAACGCAGTGAACAAGACGGTGAGCGGGCTACTGAAGCTGCTCTACCCGGACCCAGCCATGCCGATCCCGGATGATGATCTGGAGTGGGCGGTGCGGCTGGCGCTGGAATCGCGCCGGCGGGTCAAGGAGCAGCAGAAGCGGATCGGCAGCGCCGAGTTTCGCAACACCCACTTCAGCTACCAGATGAACAACGACGGCGTGGACCGCTACGTCGCCACGCCTGAACTGCAGAGCGACGATGCCATTTCCGCCGATCCCCTGCCGCCAGGCCAGGTCTGGGCTATCGGGCCGGGCGGCGCCGATGAGGGCGCAGGGTTGTATCGGATCGAGGTGGTCTCGACGCACGGCTCCGGCGTGCGCCTGATGAACATCTCTGCACCCGGCGCGATGCGGGAGAGCGTCAAGGCGGCCGAACAGAACCTCTACACGCAGGCCCGCGCGCTGGTGGGAGACCGCGAGCCGCGCCACCACGAACTGACCATCCAGGTGCGGCCGCTGGATAGCTCGCGCAGTGGCAACGCCCTCGGTGTGCCGATCCTGCTCGCCCTCTCCAGCGCGCTGCTGGAAAAGAGTATCCGGGGTGGCGTCGTTATCGTCGGCGGGCTCAACCTCGGTGGCGGCATCGAGCCGGTCTACAACGCTGTGGACGTCGTCGAAATCGCCGTCGAAAAGGGCGCTGAGGCGATATTCATGCCGGTCAGCTCCCGTCGGCAGCTCAACGACCTCTCCGACGACGTCGCGACCAAGATCGCGGTGCACTACTACGGAGAGGCCCGAGAGGCGCTGGGGAAGGCGTTGCTCGAATAAGAGTCGGGCCGGGCGCTGCCGGAATACCGGTCAGTCAGACCTGTTTGCCTTACGCATTGTCTCTCTGGCTGTGGCTGCCCTGCTGATCCGCCATGCGCGGTCTGACTATCCCGGTGCGTCACCCGCGCGCACGGCCCGAACAACGACTCCATCTCCATGAGCAACCGTAATCGCGGGGAACACCTCATCATCAATTGATTCGTTTCTCAGGAGCTTGCCAACCATTCTGATGAACTGCGGCAAGCGTCGCTCTTGTATTGAAACGGGATCTTCGCCGCCATAGACATTCCCTCGCCACGTCTCGGGACTCCAGAGCACCATATCCAGCGCCAACGCATAGAGATCGAAGGCTGCCGTCCGAATCCTCTCGTCGCCCACCCGGCTAATGATGGTCAACATGCTGAATCGAAGGCCGTTGAACACGGCCCCATACTCCGTGAGGTTGGGATACTCTGACACATACTCCTCGCCTTCCTCTCTTTCATTCCTCTCTGCGAAATTGAGTCGGCTCCGCTTGTCCAGATGAATCCAACGGCTGACATCCGAGAAGCGCGTGACGGCGTCTTGTACGGCGACCAGTGATTCATGCTCAAACTGCTGCTGCCGATCTTCGCGCTGTCGATCCCACTCATTCCGCTGGTCCGCGCGCGCAGCATCCAGGGCGTGAACTTGCAGCGCCCTTGCGTCACGCTGGGCTTCCTGCCTCCATTCTGATTCCTGGGTCCATTGGCGTTGCTGCACCTGGCGTGCGTGCGCGTGCTCTTGTCGTTGAAGCCAGATATTGATGGCACCGATGACCAAACTACCGATGCCGGCGCCAAGAACTGCGCCCCAAAAACTGCTATCCACGAGCGTTGTGCCTGCCATCTTGGCGTTGAAAACACATGCGAGGACCGGCCAATAGCGTAGCTAAAGCACCCTCCCCCGTGTCACAGAGGGATCATTAGAACGCCGCGATGAGGAAGGTATCGGTGGCACTGGGAGTAAACCGGGTGATGTGACGGAGCTCGCCGCGGCGTTGGATGACCTGGGAAAAGACGCGGCCTAGAGCGTGTTATGCACTTGGTAGGCTTGGGGGATGGAAGATGAAGTTCGTCCCTGCCGGCCCTACAAGAGTGATGTCAGCGATGAGGAATGGGCCTTTGTCGCCCTGTACCTGACCCTGATGCGATCCGACGCCCCGCAGCGTCGCCACGATCTGCGGGAGGTCTTCAACGCCACGCGCTGGATGGTGCGGTCTGCCCTGGAGCTATCTGCCCACCAACTTCCCGCCGTGGGAAGCCGTCTACAGACCCGGCGCTGGATCGCGGCCGGGGTGTTCGAGGCCATGACCCACGATCTGCGCGAATTGCTGCGCTGAGCGAAGGGAGGATGCTGGGACCCCAGTGCGGTGATTTTCGACAGCACCACGCGCCAATCCACGCCGGAAAGCGGCGCGCGGGCAGGATATGACGGCTACAAACGGAAGAAGGGCAGTAAGGGTCCGCCATCGCGGTGGATACGCTGGGGAACCTGCTGGCCTTGCACGTCACCCCGCGAACGCCCAGGACCGCGCGCAGGTGGCGGAGCTGTGCGCGGCGGTGCAGGAGGCCACGGGCGAGACGGTGGAGGTGGCCTACGTCGACCAGGGCTACACCGGGCCAGCGGCGCGAGGCGGCCGCCCAGCACGGCATCGACCTCGGTGGTCAAACTCGATCAGGCCAAACGCGGGTTCGTGCTGCTGCCCTGACGGTGGGTGGTGGAGCGCTCCTTTGCCTGGGCGACGCGCCTCCGGCGGCTGGCAAAGGACTATGAACGGCTGCCTTCAGTGGTCGAAGGGCTGTATTTCCTGCTCTTGCAGGCTTGATGCTCCAACGACTCCTCCTCTCTGTTGCTCAAAGTCCATAACAGGCTCTAGATCAGACCTAGAGCGTGTTATGGACTTGGTGGCTTGGGGATGGAAAGTGAAGTTCGTCCCCGCAAGCCCTATCCAAGGGATGTCAGCGCGAGGAGTGGGCGTTTTGTCGCTCCGGTACCGGACGGTGATGACGCCGGATGTACCCTCAACGCCGGTACGCTCTGCGCGAGGCCTTCCATGCTCCGCGTTGGATCGTGCGAGCCGGTGCCCCCGGCGGATGTTGCCGACCAACTTCCCGCCGTGGGGAAGCGGTCTATCAGCAGACCCGGCGCTGGATCGCTGCGGGCGTCTTCACCGGGAGATAACGCACGATCTGCGCGAACTGCTGCGCTGGACCGCGGGTCGCGATCCTGCCCCAGCGCCGTCATATTCGACAGCACCACGCCAAAATCCACGCTGGAGCGGCGCGAGAGCCGGCTACGATGGGTCCAGGCGGAAGAAGGGTGCAAGGTCTATATCGCCGTGAACACCCACGGGCTATCTGCTGGCACTGCACGTGACGCCCGCGAATGCCCAGGATCGAGCAGGTCGCGGTCCTGGCGGCTGCGGTGCAGGAAACGACGGGACAGGCGGTCGAGGTCGCGTTTGTGGACCAGGGCTACACGGGCACTGCCGCCCGCGCCGCTGCCGCTGAGCACAGCAGCGACCTGGTGGCTGTCAAGCTGGCGGAGGCCAAACGTGGCTTCGTCTTGTTGCTGACACGCTGGGTGGTGGAGCACTCATTCGCCTGGGCCACGGCTTCCGGCGCCTGGCCAAAGACGACGAACAGTTGCCAGAGTCGGTCGAAGGCCTCTTTCCTCGCGTTCGAAAGCCTCATGCTCCAGCAACTGCTCCATCTCAAAATCCAAAGTCCCTAACAGCCTCTAGGCCGCATCGTGGAAGCGTCCGTCTGCCGGTCGATGGTCAGAGCGGACTATCTGGAAAGGTATCACGATGCCAGATCCAGTCGAGAAGAAACGGCGACCAAAGGGCGCGAACGGGAACGGCGGAGCCCACTCTCGGGCGGACCGGGGGCTATGGGAGTGGCGAGCGACTACTGCGGACGGCAAGCGGGTGACCGCCAGCGCGAAGACGCAGGCGGAGGCCAACGCCGTTGCCTGGAGAAGGTGCGGCAGGCGGAGGTTGGCCTCGACACAACGAATCTAATGCGCCAGGCGGTCAAGGCGTGCCTTGCAGCCTGGCTCGATACAGTCTCTCCGAAGCTGGCGCTGACCGCTAAGCTAGCTACCGGCAGATTCGTGCGGCTGCACCTGGAGCCGGAACTGGGGCGGTACGAGCTTTCGCAGTTAACGGCGCAGCATGTGGATGCCATGCTGCGCCGCAAGGAGAACGCCGGGCTGTCGTCAACGTCGGTGGCCTATATCCGCACGGTGCGCTGCGCTGAATGCCCGCGTGGTCAAGAAGCGGATTCTGGAGCGCAACGTCGCGGCTCGAAGCGCCACGCAGAACGCAGCGCGCCTATCGGGTGCTGACCGTTGAGGAAGGGCAGCACTTGCTGGCAACCATCGAGGGCACGAAGGGCGAGCGGCTGGCGGCTCTTTACCGAATGGCGCTGTACCTGGGGATGCGGCAGGCGGAACTGATTGGTCTGCGCTGGCAGGACGTGGACCTGGCCGAAGAGCGCTCCGCGGCAGCAGAGCATTCAACGTGTGGGCAAGGAACTGCACATTCAGGAGCTGAAGACGGCGCGCAGCAGTGCACGCTGGCGCTGCCGGACTCGCTGGCAGCGGCGCTGGCGCACAAGGATGCGCAGGCATTCGAACGGGCGCGGGCCGGTGATCGCTGGCAGGAATCCGGGCTGGTGTTCACGTCAACGACCGGCACGGCGCTGGACGGGCCGAACCTGTCGCATCGGTTCAAGCGGCAACCCGGAGGCAGCAGGGCTGCCGGCCGCGGAGATCCGTTTCTACGATCTGCGGCACTCCGCGCCGTCGATGCTCCTGGCTGCCGGAGTGCCCGTTACGGACGTGTCGGCCATGCTGGGGCACGCGCTGGTGTCCACGACGCTGAACGTCTACGCGCACGTTTTGCCGGGCGCGGAGCGCGTGACAGCCGACGCGATGGAGCGGCTGCTGGGGTAGGACCCAAACCGCGTTGGCGGACCCGTTGGCGGACTAAACGCATTATGGCCGGAGTGGGATAACCCGCTCCGGCCATAATTCCGCATGGTTTTGGTGGTTTTATCGGGTGAGCCGCGTAGGACTCGAACCTACAACCAACTGATTAAGAGTCAGTTGTTTCAAGCACTGAGCTTAGCGGCCCGACGCCAGAAAGGATAATCGTTCGATCAGTTGGTCGTCAACGTCAAGCCGCCCCCGGCAACGGTCGGCGGCTTGACGTTGTGCCACGATTCGGCCTGTTCGTAGGCATGTGCGACGCGCAGGATCGTGTCCTCGGCGAAGCCGGGCCAAGAACCTGAAGCGACACCGGAAGGCCATCGCTGAAGCCGCAGGGCAGCGCCACGCCGGGGATGCCGGCCATATTGGCCGGGATGGTGAATATGTCTGCCAGATACATCTGGTAGGGATCATCCGTCCGGGCTACCGAGTGGGAACGCGACCGTGGGGAGGTTGGGGCGACGATGGCATCGACCTGCTCCCATGCGCGATCGAAATCCTGCTTGATCAGCGTGCGCACTTTTTGCGCCTTGACATAGTAGGCATCGTAGTAGCCGGAACTCAGCGCATAGGTGCCGAGCATGATGCGGCGTTTGACCTCCGGCCCAGCCCCTCGCCGCGTGCGGGCGTAGGTTTCGGCTTGCCAGGGTCGCAGCTTCCACTGCGAGACCGTACTTCACCCCGTCGTAGCGGGAGAGGTTTGCGCTCGCTTCGGCCGGCGCCGTGATGTAGTAGGTTGGAAGCGCGTACTCGGTGTGCGGCAAATCCACCTCGATGATTTCTGCACCGAGATCGGCCAGACGCGCAATGGCCGCCTCGACGGCGGCTGAGACGCCCGGCTCCATGCCCTCGACGTTGTACTGCTTCGCCACCCCAAGTTTCATGCCGCGCACATCCCCGCTCAGAGCAGCGCGAAAATCGGGAACGGCCACCGGGCTTGAGGTGGAATCCTGCGGGTCGTGCCCGGCAATGGCCTGCAGGGTGATGGCTGCGTCCTCGACGGTGCGGGCAAACGGGCCAATCTGATCCAGACTGGAGGCGAAGGCAAGCAAGCCGAGGCGAGAGACGCGGCCATAGGTTGGCTTGACACCGACGACGCCGCAGAAGCCAGCTGGCTGCCGGATGGAGCCGCCGGTGTCTGAACCGAGACTGACGAGTGCAAGTTCACCCGCTACGGCCGCCGCTGGCCCACCGCTGCTGCCGCCGGGCACCCGCCCGGTGTTCCAGGGGTTGCGGACGACCTTGTAGGCAGAGTTCTCGTTGGACGAGCCCATTGCGAACTCATCGGTGTTCGCCTTGCCCAGGAACACGGCGCCAGCCTCGCGCAACCGGCGCACAACGGTCGCGTCGTACGGAGGCACAAAACCCTCAAGGATGCGCGAAGCGGCCGTGGTTGGCGCGTCGGTGGTGCAGAGCACGTCCTTGAGCGCGACGGGAATCCCGGTCAGGATTCCGGCCTGCCCGGCGGCGATCGCGGTATCTGCAGCGGCTGCCTGCCCGAGTGCGACCTCGTGCATGACGTGCAGGTACGCGCCGAGAACCTGGTCGTCCTGGGCGATGCGATCCAGATAGGCATTGGTGAGTTCGACCGCCGAGATATCGCGGCGGTCGAGCCGCTGCCGGGCTTCGGTCAGTGTGAGGGTTGTCAGGTTGGACATGGTCAGGCAGTTTCCTCCGCGTCTCCGCCGAGTACCGCGTGCACCTCGAAGAACCCCTGGGACTGGCGCGGGGCATTCGCCAGGATCGCTTCGCGCGGCAGTGACGGCGTCACGGCGTCATCGCGCATCACGTTGGAAAGGGAGATCACCTGCGCAGTGGGCGGAATAGCGGCGGTATCAAGCGCTTCCAACGCGGCAATATGCCCCAGGATAGAAGAAAGTTGATCCTGCATCCTGGTCAGTTCATCTTCAGTCAGCCCCAGCCGGGCGAGAGCCGCGACGTGTTCAACATCTTCGCGAGAAAGCGCCATGTGAATGTCCAATACCCTCGCCGAAACGCAGCGGTGCGCCGTCAGGGCGCACCAAAACTCGCTGAGTCTAGCATGGGGTCTGTGGGAACCCTGAGGTAAACTCCCGACTTGCGATCGCCCGGTGCCTGTCTCCAGCTCCGATGCCTGCCTCGGCGCGGCAACTGTCCGGAAGCGTCGTGCCGATGCGAGTTCATGACGGGGTGGCCGGGTAGGCAACATGGCAGGCAACGGAAATGCGATCTTGTCGAAACTTTGGCTGGCAGGCGCTGGTGTCCTGATCCTGGCTGGCCTGGCCGGGTGCGTAGAGGAAGAGGCCGGTCCGCAGTTTGCCAACAACCCGCCAACGGCGACGTCTGCCCCCGCCGGGGAACTGCCGACCGCCGTTCCGGCCACGCCGCCAACGTTTGCCACGCCGGTTGTCGCTGCTACGCCTGTAACTATCGAGGATGTGCTGGGAACCCGTGGCGCCGTAAAGCGCATTTTCCTGGCGTCAAGCACGTCTGTCTGGGCCATCAGTGACAGCGGTGAGAATCAGGCCATTCTTGATGCCGGGCCAGATGAGCAGGTGGTCGCCATTGGGCCTTCGCCGGATGCCACCCGGGTGGCGGTGATCGTCTCCTGGGACCGTGGGCGGGCCTCATCGCTCCTGATCCTGGATGCCGACGGCGGCCTGGTGGGTGAGTTCGACCTCCCGCGCGAAACGGCAGCTTCACCGGCTCCGACGACGGCTGGCGCTGACAACGTCTCGGTCGATTGGTCCCCACAGGGCGACCGGATTCTCCTGCTGACTGGTGATGGCCGATTGCTCACCTTTGCGGTTGAGGAGGACGCTACTCCCGAACCACTCGACCTCGGCGCGGTAGACGGCGCAATTCTGGAGCCAGCCTGGTCGCCAACCGGGCAACAGATTGCTTTTCTGCGGGAAGACGCCGAGGCACGCACGCGCTCACTGGCCGTCTACGATCTGCAGAGCGGTGAAACGACGGACCTGGTCGGCTCTGCCACGGGGCGGACCGTGGTGGAGTTTGCCTGGGAGCCAGGGGGGCAGGGGCTGTTGTTCACTGAGGGCTCTGCCCTGAGCACTGCCATCAGCGGGATCGATCTGTGGCGAATCAGCGCGGACGGCGATGGGCGTGAACTGGTCGCATCGGCTGGCGCGGCGGCGCCAGTTGCCCGCATCACGGCTGTGACGCCATCGCCAGATGGCAAGAGCGTGGCATACGCGGTGCTTGTGCCTGGCGACGGGGCGCCGGCAGTCGACAGCGTTTGGGTGAGGGACCTGGACGGTGGTCAGGGTGTTCGGCTTGGGTTGCCTTCGGTACGAAGCGTCGAAAACATCTGGTGGACGAGCAAGGGTCTGGCAATTGCGACCGTAGCTGACCGGCGCGGCGTGCCGATTCTCGCCGTGTTGCTGGTTGCACCGAACGGCAACGTGTCCGCGCTCTGGGCAGAACCGTTGCGCGCAGCCACACCGGCGCCGGTCGCGTCTCCCAATGTTGGCGACGAGGGCTAGGTCGTCGCAGCGTCGCCGAAAAGCCGGGCGAGTTCCGGGTCATCTATCTCATCGGCATCAAGCAGATTCTTGACCGCTTGCAAGCGCGCTTCATCAGCGTCGTCGTCGGGCTCAATGTCCGGCGGCGCGGCCTTCCCGACAGCAGGAGCCGGCTCTGGCGCGGCTGGAGGCGCAGAGACGCGCGGGGCTGGCTGAGTCGCTCCTGCTGCGGGAACAAACTCGCCGCGCAGGATGCAGGCGATTGTCACCTTGCGGCCAAGATTTCTTGAAAGCACGTCGGCAACCGTGGCGCGTACATCGTCGCTGTTCAGCTTGTCGCGGTGAAACGGGTAGGGCACCGCCAGGGTGACCTCGGTCTCGGAGATCGCGACCGGGTCAACCTCGCTGAGCAACGCTTCGATTCGCCGGTTCACCGCCTTGACATCCGACCGGATTCGCGGCCAAAGCTCGGCGATCTGTGCGACCTCATACGTGCCAGGGCCGCCAACAGCCGTCGCCGGCGTGGGCTGTGCAGGTGGCGCCATTGGCTCGGGGGCGCTGCGGATCGGCTTGATGGGGGTCGGTTCGGAGCGCGGCGGCTGAGGCAAAGCAGCGGCCGGCTCACGCGACGGAACAGTCGCGGCCTCCCGGGCAGCGCCGGGGTTCCGCACGCGGTCGCGCAGCGACGTGACGCGCGGCGCGGGCGGCGCGTCCTCCCGGATGGGGGCGGGAGTTTCCTGCGGGAGGGGAGCCGCGCCAGAACGCTGCCCGACAGGCTGATGCGTGTTTGCAGGGGCGACTGGCATGGTTGTTGCCGCAACAATGGCAATCTCCAGCGGGAGCTGCGGGAATGGCGAATGCTTGATGTTGAAGTCGATCTCCGCAAAACGCTGGGCATGGGCTGCAAGCTCGTGCAGGGAGAATTGCTTTGCCAGCGCCGTGACCGCTTCGTCGCCTGACTGACCGGCGCCTGCCCGCTCCAGCATCAGTGACCGCAGGAAGGCAATGAGTTGCCGGTTTAGCTGGCGCGGATCTTCGCCGTCGTCAACGGAAGCCTGGACGACGCCAAGGGCGGCGGCGGTGTCTCGCTCGCCCAGTGCAGCGGCGATTGCCTCGACGCGCTCATTGCGGCTGAGGCCCAGTGCGGCGCGGACGTCGGCGACTTCAATTGGCTGCTCGCTGCCTCCGGCCTGGAGCGCCAGTTGCTCCAGGAGACCGAGTGCATCCCGCAGGCTGCCGGTGGCGTGCCGGCCGATCACCACCAGCGCATCTTCGCTGACCTGGAAACCCTCCAGGTCCGCAACGGTGCGCAGCCGCCTGGCCATGTCCTCCGCGCTGTGACGGCGAAACTCGAAGCGTTGGCAGCGTGAGACGATCGTCGGCAGCAGTTCTTCCGGGTCCGTGGTCGCCAGGATGAACCGGCTGTGGGCCGGAGGTTCTTCGAGGGTCTTGAGAAAGGCATTGGCGGCTGCGCCAGTGATCTGGTGCGCCTCATCGATGATGTAGACCTTGGAAGGCAACTGGACCGGTGCGTAGCGCACCTTGTCCCGCAAATCGCGGATATCATCAATTCCGCGGTTGCTGGCGGCGTCGATTTCAATGATGTCTGGCGATGCGCCCGCGTTGATGGCAATGCAGTTGGCGCAGGCGTTACACGGGCGCTCTGCCGGGTCCTCTGCCAGACAGTTGACGGCTTTTGCCAGCAATCGCGCCGTTGTCGTCTTGCCGGTGCCGCGCGGTCCGCAGAACAGATAGGCGTGGCCAACACGGTTCAGGCGAATTGCGTTCTGCAGCGTGCGCACGATGTGGCTCTGGCCGACCAACTCGTCCGTCGCAAACGAGTTCGGGCGGTACTTGCGGTAGAGGGAGGAGGTGTGCGCGTACCCGCCAGACGCCGTGGCTCCGCTGCTTTCCTTGCGGGTGCCGTGAGCCGGCGCGCTGGCCATCCGAATCCTCCTGAAAAAAGCCGCAAGGCGGCGTGGCTGTCCGTACACCAGTATAGTGCCGGGTTTGATCCCACTGGCGAGACCGCGCAGAGGAATACCGTGGGTACGCTCTACGTCGTGGCAACACCAATCGGCAACCTGGAGGATATCTCCGCGCGGGCGCTGCGCGTGCTGGGCGAGGTTCCCGTGATCGCGGCAGAAGACACGCGGCACAGCCGAAAGCTCCTGAATCACTTTGGCATAACGACGCCCTTGATCAGCTACCACGCGCACAACCAGCGGCAGCGCGAGGCCCAGCTGCTCACTCGCCTGGCTGAAGGTGATGTGGCGTTGATTACCGACGCGGGCACTCCGGCCATCTCTGACCCCGGCGTCGGCCTCGTCCGCGCTGCCTTGGCCGCAGGGCACACGGTCTCGCCAGTGCCTGGGCCATCGTCGCTGGCCGCTGGCGTCAGCGTTTCTGGACTCATCGACGGCCCGTTTGTCACTCTTGGGTTTCTGCCGCGCGACGCGGCGCCGCGCCAGCGCGTACTGGGCCGGGCTGGCGCAACGGGCTGGCCACTGGTGATCTTCGAGTCGGCTCTACGGCTTGCGGCAACCCTCCGGGATCTGGCCACCGCGCTGGGTGATCGGGACGCGGTGGTGTTGCGCGAACTCACGAAGGTCCATGAGGAAGTGCGGCCCGGGGTCCTGGTCGACCTTGCTGCCTGGGCGGAAACAGAAACCGTTCGAGGAGAGGTCGTGCTGATTGTCGGCGGCAACCAGACGGGTGAGTCGCGGACAGACGAGGCGGCGGAGGTCGTAGCGGCGCTACGGCGAGCCGGGCTCAGCCCAAGCAAGGCGGCGCGGGAGGCGGCGTCGATAACGGGTCTACCGCGCGCAGAACTGTACGCACTGGCGATGCGCCCGCCAGGTGCGGCGTCAGTCCGGCTGGAAGGCGAGCTTCCTCTGCCGCACGAGGACGCTTTGCAAGAGCCCCTGAGCGATCAGGAAAGCCCAGAGCGACGTGAGACCAGAGCTAATGAAGGGTAGCGTAATACCCGTAACTGGCATGATGCCGATGTTCATGCCGATGTTGACGAAGGCCTGGAAAAAAATCATGCCTGCGATGCCCACGGCAAGTGCCTGACCCAGCGTGTCCCGGGCGACTTCGGACACATGCAGGATCCGCCACAGCAGGAGCACGAAGGTCAGCATCAGGGCGGTCATGCCGATAAACCCGAACATGCCGCTGGCGTGGGCAAAGATGAAGTCGGATTCTCTCACCTTGAGCAGGCCAAGCTGGCTTTGGGTGCCGCCCTCCAGGCCGAAACCGCGGAGGCCGCCTGACCCGATGCTGATGCGCGCCTGGATCAGGTTGAATCCTTCACCGCGCGCGTCGGATTCCGGATCGAGAAAGACCGTCCAGCGGCTGCGCTGGTAGTCCTGGAGCAGGAACTCCCATGCCACGAGAATGACAGCCGGCGCCGCCACGAGGAGGATGGCCCAGTAGCGTTTGCGCATGTGGGCGACGGTCATGACGGAGATCCAGATTACGCCGTAAACGAGCGAGGATCCCAGGTCAGGCTGCCGGAAAACGAGCAGCATGGGCACGCCGACAATCAGGGCGGACAGGATGACGTTGCCAAGTTCCTGCATCTCTTCGCCGCGCGACGCCACGAAAGCAGAGAGCGCAAGGACGGTGGCGATCTTGGCGAACTCAGACGGTTGAATGGTGGTGAACCCGAGGTCAAACCAGCGACGCGAACCGGCAATCTCGACACCGATGCCAGGCACGAGCACAAGGGCGAGCGCGGCGACAGCTCCGCCGTAAATGATCCAGGAGAGCGACCCCAGGATGCGGTAGTCGATGGAGGCCACGATGAACATGACCACGACGCCCAGGATGCCATACAGCCCCTGCCGTACGCCGAGATTTGCCGGCGTGATCGGGCCGCCGCCGTCTGCGCTGTAGATGGTGACCGCGCTGAAGCCCATCAGGACCAGCGTCAACATCAACATCAACCAGTCAAAGTCGCGCCAGCCGCGCCCCAGTCGTTTCACAGGCTCTCTCGGTGTGTGCCGCTGCTACAGGAGCGGTACGCCATTGATTGTTATCCGAAACGCATAGCCGAGCAATTCGGCAGCCCGTCGCGACATCAACATGCGAGGCAGAAAGATCTCGAAGTAGGTCATCACCGGCGCAATGCGCGTATCTATGTGCAGGTCGAGCGTAATCGTCTTGTCTCCGGGATTGATGTTCAGATGCGACGCCGTGGCCGCGTAGTTGACGCGGTCATGTATATCCAGCGTCAGGGGATCTGGCTCGCGGACCCGCGAACGATGGACATCCGCCTTGTCCGCCAGGATCAGCGCGGCCGAAACCGCATGGACCGGGTCACCGATGCTTCCCTCGTCTTCGTGGGAGCCGATAGCGCCCATCACGATCGCGGTGTCCTGCGGGGTGGCGGTGAGCCGGGTCAGGATGCTGTGCGCGAGCAGCGCCCCGGACTGGGCATGACCATGACGCCCGACCACGTTTCCGATGTCATGCAGGTAGCCGGCAATCGCGGCCAACTCCTGCTCGCGGCGGCTGAACTCTGTACGCCGCAGGATCATCCGCGCGTCCCGCGCCACGATTTCCGCGTGGCGAAACCCGTGGTCGGTGTATCCGATCACGCCGAGATTCTCGTTCGCGGCGCTGATCAACGCATGGACTTCCGGATCACGCCTGACCTGGGGCAACGTGATCGACGCGGCCTCTGACGAGGCCCTTCGCTCCGATGACGCGGGTGTTGGTGCTGTAGTTGTGACAGACATTGATGGCTGGTGCTCACATGGTCGGGGCCGCCGCCCGAGTATAGGGGGCCACGGCCGAAGACGGCGAGAGGGCGGAACTTGCATGGTATCTTTTGCCCGCTCTGGAACGCTAGGGGAAGGAACGCGGTCGCCCTGTGCGACGGTGAGGGTACGTGCAGACATATGGCTGATCTCGACGCAGAGCGGATTCAGATGGAGGCCATCGGCCAGCCGGGCGAACGCCGTTTTCGCCTCCTGGCCCTGGTGAATGGCGAGACGTATGCCGTCTGGATGGAGAAGCAGCAGGTCCACGCCCTGGGCCTGGCTCTGGAACAGATGCTGGAGCGTCTGCCGGAATCCGGCCCGGACCTGAGCAATGCGTCGATACAGCAGTTTGACCGGGATACGCGCAAGCAGTTCCGCGTGGGCCGCATGGAACTTGGATACGACGACGCGGACAATCGTCTGGTGATCGTTGCGCATGATCTCAATCAGGACGTAGAAGGAGAGGCGGCGTTTGCCTGCCGCCTGACGCTGGATCAGGCACGGGAACTCAGCGCCGAAGCAGCGGCAGTGGTTGCTGCTGGCCGGCCACGGTGCACCATGTGCGGCCAGCCCATGGGGCCGGGACCTCACGCCTGTCCGCAACAGAATGGCCATTTCAAGCATCGCATCGTGGAGATCGAGGACCCGGATGACGAGGGTGCAGAGTAGACCGGGCCAGATCTCGCTCTTGCATTTGACAACGTCGCGGCGCCTGATTTAGGATTCAGGCACTTGGGCAAACGTGCCCACGGTGAAATGGGAACCTTGATGTCGATTGTCGGCCGCATTGCGATTGCGCTGGTATCGGGCCTCGTACTTACGGGGCTCCCGATTGGGAGCCGCGTGCGCTAGGGAGGCCGCAACACCGGCGAGAGCCGGCAACAGAAGAGTTGTTCAGTTCAATGGGTAGGCCTCCCGAATGCGGGGGGCTTTTTTGATGTTCGAAACAGGCCGTCGAGATCGGCATCCGGAGACGGTCCGGAGGTTTCCAGGAGAGGGGAGAACCATGGCAGCAACCGATGTGGCAGCGCACCCGCGCGCTGAAGCGCCGGCGGAACAGAAGCAATCTGAGCGCCCATTGATGACTGGCGCCCAGATTGTATGCCAGGCCCTCGAGGATGCGGGCGTCGATACCGTCTTCGGCTACCCCGGCGGCGCGGTGATCCCGCTCTACGATGCACTCCCGGCTGCCGGCTTTCATCACGTTCTGGTCCGCTTCGAGCAGTGGGCGGCCATGGCCGCGCAGGGCTACGCCCGCGCCACGGGCAAGCCGGGCGTGTGCATGGCCACCTCCGGCCCTGGCGCCACGAATCTCGTTACTGGCCTGGCCGATGCCATGCTGGATTCCGTGCCGATGGTTGCCATCACCGGGCAGGTCATCCAACCCCTGATTGGAAGGGATGCCTTCCAGGAGGTTGACATCACCGGGATTACGCTGCCGGTGACGAAGCATAACTATGCTGTTACCCGAATCCAGGATCTGGCGCCAACGATCAAGGAGGCGTTTCATCTGGCAACATCAGGGCGCCCAGGCCCGGTCCTGATCGATGTCCCAAAGACACTCTTCCAGCAGTCGGCGGAGTATGTGTTCCCCGAGAGGACGTTCCGTCGAGGGTATCAGCCGACTTCTATCCCGAACATCCGACAGGTGCGGTTGGCCGCCGAGGCAATCGCCCAGGCGAAGAAGCCGCTGATCATGGCCGGGCACGGCATCCTGCTCGCCAACGCCACCGAGTTGTTCCACGAGTTTGTGGAGAAGAGCGGCATCCCCGTCGTCTTTACGCTGTTGGGTTTGGGCACGTTCCCGGAGCAGCATCCGCTCGGCCTGGGCCTGATGGGTATGCACGGGCACAAGCACGTCAACGATGCGCTGGATACCTGTGATCTGCTCGTGAACATCGGGGCGCGCTTCGATGACCGCGCAACGGGCCGCATCAGCGGGTTTGCCCAGAATGCGCGTGTGGTCCATGTGGATATTGACCCCGCCGAAATCGGGAAGAATGTTCAGACCAGCGTGCCAGTGGTGGGAGATGCGGCGGAAGTTCTGAAACTGCTCATCCCCGAGGTTGAGGAGCGCCGCTACGACGACTGGATGGCGTGGATCGATTCCCGCCGCGACCGGGCGATGAGCGAGGCGCTGGAAGATCGGCCAGAGTGGCCGGAACCCTACACCATCATCAAGGCGATCGCGAAGGCGACCAACGGCGACGCAATTGTGACAACCGACGTCGGCCAGCACCAGATGTGGGCCGCGCAGCACTTCGGGTTCAAGCATCCGGACCGCTGGATCACCTCAGGCGGCCTTGGCACGATGGGCTTTGGTCTGCCTTCAGCCATCGGCGCCAAGATCGGGCGGCCAGACCTGGAGGTCTGGACCATCATCGGCGACGGCGGATTCCAGATGTCCAGCAACGAGCTGGCGACGGCTGTTCAGGAAAACCTGGATATCAACATCTGCATCATCAACAACGGGTATCTGGGGATGGTGCGGCAGTGGCAGGATCTCTTCCACGCCAAGAACTACTCTGAGGTGCGGATCAGCGCACCGAACTTCGAAAAGCTGGCCGAGGCGTACGGGATCACCGGTATCACGGTGCGTACTGATGCCGAGATCGAGCCGGCCATTGAACGCGCTCGCTCCATCAACGGCCCGGTGTTGATTGACTTCGTGATTGAGCCAGAGGCCAACGTGTGGCCGATGGTGCCGCCAGGCGGCGCCAACTCCGAGATGATGCACAACCGGTACGAGGGGTAAGCTGATGAAGACGCGTCACATCCTGAGCGTGCTGGTGGAGAATCACGCTGGCGTCCTGAACCGGGTTGTCTCGCTCCTGCGGCGGCGCTCCTTCAACATTGAGTCAATCACCGTCGGGCACTCTGAGCAGCCGGGCATCTCGCGGATGACGATCGTGGTCAATGCCGAAGAGGATGAGGTGGAGCAGGCTGGCAAGCAGCTCTACAAACTCATGGAGGTGCTCAAGGTCACGGATGTCACCAACCTGAACAGCGTTGCGCACGAGCTGGCGCTGATCAAGGTGGCGGCCAAGTCTCAGACCCGGGCCGAGATACTGCAAATTGCCCAGATTTACGATGCTCGCGTGGTCGATGCCAGCCCAAGCACGCTCCTGCTGGAGGCGTCTGGCCCGGAGGATCGTATTGACGGGCTGCTGAACATGCTGAAGGCGTTCGGCATCCGGGAGCTGGTGCGTACGGGGCCGGTCGCCATGCAACGCGGGTCTGCCTCGGTCGGCATCAAGGAGATGACGCGCCCGGAGCGCGAGATGGCCGTAGCCGGGAACGGCACGGGTCCACATGTGAATTGAGCCGGGGCGCCGCGAAAGCGGCGCTTCCGTTTCGAGGTGGAAGGGGCTCGGGCAGTGGGCACGAGCCAGGTACGTCCGGCGCGGTCTGGACGAAGGCATAACAGGGAGTACTCAATGCCGGCGAAGGTCTATTACGAGAGCGATGCTGGACTCGATGCGCTACTTGGCAAGACGGTGGCAGTCATTGGCTACGGCAGCCAGGGCCATGCCCATGCGCTTAACCTGCGCGACTCCGGTATCGACGTCGTTGTCGGCCTGCACGAGGGGAGCAAGAGCCGCGCCAAGGCAGAGGCCGAAGGCCTGCGCGTGGCATCGGTTGCAGACGCGGTGAAGCAGGCGGATGTCATCATGGTCCTGGTGCCGGATCACATCCAGAAGCCGCTCTATGAGGCCGAGATCGAGCCGAACCTGACGCCGGGCAAGACCTTGATGTTTGCACACGGCTTCAATATTCACTTTGGCGCCATCACCCCGCCCGAGGGCGTCGATGTCAGCATGATTGCCCCCAAGAGCCCGGGCCACCGCCTGCGCGAGCTCTACCAGGAGGGAGTGGGCGTGCCGGCGCTGCTGGCCGTGCATCAGGACGCCTCCGGCAACGCCACCGCGACGGCGCTCGCCTATGCGCGCGGCCTGGGTTCGCTGCGCGCCGGGGTGCTGGGCACGACGTTCAAGGAAGAAACCGAGACAGACCTGTTCGGCGAGCAGGCGGTGCTCTGCGGCGGCGTCAGCCACCTGATCGAGGCTGGCTTCAACACGCTGGTGCGGGCCGGGTATCAGCCGGAGATTGCCTACTTCGAATGCCTCCACGAACTCAAGCTTATCGTCGACCTTATCTACGAGGGCGGCCTCGAGTACATGCGCTACTCGGTCAGTGACACGGCCGAGTACGGCGATTACTACGCCGGCCCTCAGATCATCGATGAGCACGTCAAGGAGACGATGCAGGGCTTGCTGAACCGTATCCAGGCCGGGGAGTTCGCGGAAGAGTGGCTGAGCGAGAACGCCGCTGGCCGCGAGCGCTTCCTGCAGATGCGGGCAAATGCCCAGGGCGCTGAAGTGGAGCAGGTCGGGGCAGAACTCCGCAAGATGATGCCCTGGCTGAAGAAGGGGCGGCCGGCCGAGGCTGCCGTAACCTCAGGAGACTAACCAACATGACGTCGGAGAGTGGCGTAACGCGCGTGGAGCGCAGCGAAATCGTGGTCGATCCGTCAGCGACCGTTTCCCCGCCTCGGGTGCTGGTCTTTGACACCACGCTGCGTGACGGAGAGCAGTCTCCCGGGGCAACGCTCACGGCGGAAGAGAAGCTCGTCGTGGCCGATGCCCTGGCTGAGTTGGGCGTGGACATCATGGAGGCCGGGTTCCCGGCCGCCTCACCGGGCGACTTCGAGGCGGTGCGCGCTATTGCGGGTCGCGTCAAGGGTGTCTCGGTGGCAGGCCTTGCCCGCTGCAACGAGCACGACATCGAGCGGGCCGCCATGGCGGTCAAGGGTGCGGAAGCACCCCGCATTCACACGTTTATCGCCACCTCCGACATCCACCTCGAGTACAAGCTCCGCATGTCGCGGGAGCAGGTGATCGAGCGGGTCGATCGCATGGTGAAGTTCGCCAGGGGCTTCACCAGCGATGTCGAGTTCTCCGCCGAGGACGCCACGCGGAGCGACTGGGAGTATCTGAGCCAGGTGATCACGACGGCTATCGCGGCCGGCGCGACGACGGTCAATATCCCCGATACCGTCGGGTACACCACGCCCGGCGAATACTCCGCGCTCATGGAACACCTGCTGACGACAGTGCCGAACATCGACCGCGCGATCATCTCTGTCCACTGTCACGATGATCTGGGAATGGCCACTGCGAACACGCTTGCCGCCGTGCGGGCCGGCGCTCGCCAGGTCGAAGTGACGATGAACGGCATCGGCGAGCGCGCTGGCAATACCTCGCTGGAAGAGGTCGTGATGGCGCTGGCGACGCGCTCGGAGCAGTTCCGGAGCTGCCACGCGCATCCGCAAGGACCGCCTGGTGCCCACCAGTCGCCTGGTCAGCACGCTGACCGGGGTTCCGGTGCAGCCAAACAAGGCGATCGTCGGCGCAAACGCCTTCGCGCACGAGGCCGGTATCCACCAGGATGGCATGCTCAAGGAGCGCACAACGTACGAGATTATGAATCCGACCGACGTAGGCTGGGAGGGCACCAGGCTGGTCCTGGGCAAGCACTCCGGGCGCGCCGGGTTTCGCAGCACGCTCGCGGACATCGGCATTCGCCTCGATGAAGAACAGATGAATGAGGCCTACCAGCGCTTCCTGGAGCTTGCTGACCGCAAGAAAAGCGTCACGGCGGCCGACCTGGAGGCCCTCGTCAGCAACCAGCTGGAGGGCGCCCAGGACGCACTGCAACTGGTGCGCTGGAACGCCAGCCTGGGCTCCGGCGGGCCGGCAACCGGAAGTGTGGTGGTCAGCCGGGATGGCGAAGATCGGACTGGCGACGGACAGGGGAACGGCGCCGTGGACGCGCTGTTCGAAGCCATCGACGCGGCCGTCGGCATTACATGCGAGCTAGAGGAGTACCACGTCGAGGCCGTGACCCCCGGTGAGGATGCCCAGGGCCAGGTTCGGCTCCGGGTGCGAGTGGGGGATCAGGTGTACACCGGCCACGGGCTGGCCACCGATGTCATCGAGGCGAGTGCGCGCGCGTACCTCGCGGCTATGAGCAAGATCCTGCAGGACAAGCCCACGGCCATGATTCCCGGACCAGTCTCGGCGGTCTCTCGCTGGTCCTGAGCCACGTGCCGCGACTTGATCTTCACGCCGAGAGGTTTCGACGATGAGCGAAAGTGCGCCTCAGCGCACGCTGAGCGAGAAACTGTGGGAGCGGCACCTGGTGCATTCCGCGCCCGACGAACAGGACATCCTGTACATCGACATGCATCTGGTGCATGAGGTGACCTCGCCGCAAGCCTTCGAGGGCTTGCGGATGGCAGACCGGCCGGTGCGCCGACCGGACCTGACCATTGCCACCGCTGACCACAATGTGCCGACGATCCACCTCGACAAGCCAATTGCCGACCCGATTTCGGCGACGCAACTGGCTGCGCTGGATGCCAACTGCGGCGCGTTTGGCGTCCAGCTCTACCCGCTGGCGCACCCGAACCAGGGTATCGTCCACGTCATCGGGCCGGAGCAGGGCATCACCCTGCCGGGCATGACCATTGTCTGCGGGGATAGCCACACCTCAACGCATGGCGCGTTCGGCGCGCTGGCGTTCGGGATTGGCACCAGCGAGGTTGAGCATGTCCTGGCAACGCAAAGCTTGCCGCAAATCCGCCCGAAGACAATGGCGATTACCGTAGACGGTGAGTTGCAGCCGGGCGTGGGCGCCAAGGACGTCATCCTGGCGATTATCGGCAAAATCGGCACGGGCGGCGGTATCGGCCACATCGTCGAGTACCGTGGCAGCACGATTCGCTCCCTCTCGATGGAGGGGCGGATGACGATCTGCAACATGTCGATCGAGGCCGGGGCCAAGGCGGGCATGGTTGCCCCGGACGACACCACCTTTGCCTACATCGAGGGACGCAGGCACGCTCCCAAGGGCGCGCTCTGGGAGCAGGCCCTGGACGATTGGCGCACGTTGCCGACTGACGCGGGCGCGACATTTGACCGAGAGGTGTTCCTGGATGGGTCTGCGTTGCGGCCGCATGTGTCGTGGGGCACGAATCCGGGCCAGGTGATTTCCATCGACGGCACGGTGCCCGATCCCGACTCTTTCGCTGATCCGGCGGCCCGGGAGGTCGCGGCACGCGCGCTGAAGTACATGGACCTGACGCCGGGCACGCCGATGCGCGACATTGCTATCGACGCGGTCTTCATTGGATCCTGCACCAACAGCCGCATCGAAGACCTGCGCCTCGCTGCCTCGGTCGTGGAGGGCAAGCACATTCCGGACCGTGTGCGCGCGATGGTGGTGCCGGGTTCCATGCGTGTCCGCGCGCAGGCCGAGGCTGAGGGGCTGGACAAAATCTTCAAGGATGCCGGTTTCGAGTGGCGGGCGGCTGGTTGCTCGATGTGTCTTGGGATGAACCCGGACAAGCTGAGGCCGGGCGAGCGCTGCGCATCCACCTCCAATCGCAACTTCGAGGGCCGGCAGGGACCCGGCGGTCGCACGCACCTGGTCTCGCCAGCCGTAGCTGCCGCCACGGCCATAGCGGGTACGCTGGCCACGCCTGCGGATATGAGGTAAGCCATGAAGGCCGTTCGAGGCATCGTCGGCACCTGCGTTCCGCTGGATCGCAGCGATGTTGATACCGACCAGATCATTCCTGCGTCGTGGCTAAAGCGCGTCGAGCGCACCGGGTTCGGCGTCGGGCTTTTTTCGGCATGGCGAGAAAGCGACCCGGCCTTTCCGCTCAACCTGCCGGAGTACCAGGGCGCCAGCGTCCTCGTGGCCGGGCCAAATTTTGGCGTCGGCTCCTCCCGCGAGCACGCGGTGTGGGCCCTGACTGACTATGGCTTCCAGGCGGTGGTTTCTTCGCGCTTTGGCGACATCTTCCGGAACAATGCGACCAAGACGGGCCTGGTGCCGGTGGTGGTCTCGCAGGAGTTCGCGGACCAGTTGATGCGCGCCGTCGAAGCCGACCCGTCGCTCGTGATCGAAATTGACGTGGCGGAACGTTGGATCGCCGCGCCGACCATCGGGCTGGAGTCGTCTTTCCCGTTGGATGACTTCACGCGAACGCGCCTGGTTGAGGGCCTGGACGACATCGGGCTGACGTTGCGTCACGAAGACAAGATTGCGGCCTACGAGGCGCGGCGACCGGCCTGGATGCCGCGAATCGCAGCCCCGTAGCGGACGACGACGAGGGAATGGAAGGCGGGCGGGGCGAAATGTCTCGCCCGCTTTCGTGCAACCGTGCAAGGAGGATCTGTTGGCAAAGATCGTGGTCTTTCCCGGGGATGGCATCGGGCCGGAAGTCACGCGTGAAGCGGTCAGAGCCCTGAACGCGGCGGCAGAGCGGTTTGGGCTTGCGCTGGATTTCGCGGAGTTGGCGATTGGCGGCGCGGCGCTGGATGCCTATGGCGTGCCAGTGCGCGATGAAGACATTGCCGTCGCGCGCGACGCGGACGCGGCCTTGCTGGGCGCCGTGGGCGGCCCCAACTGGGATGCGGTGGAAGCGAGCCTCCGGCCTGAGCGCGGCCTGCTCAAGATTCGCCAGGCGCTTCAGCTGTTTGCCAATCTGCGTCCGGTGGCCGCGATGCCGGAACTTGCCGCCAGTTCCCCGCTGAAGCCAGAGCTGTTGAAGGGCGTCGATCTGCTCGTGGTCCGGGAACTGACCGGCGGCATCTACTTCGGAAAGCCATCCGAACAGGGCGAGGATGCTCTCGGCCGGTTCGCGGTCGACACGCTGCGTTACCGGGACAGCGAGATCGAGCGCGTGGTGCGGTTGGCGTTCCAGTTGGCGGAGGGCCGGCGCGGCAAGGTGACCAGCGTCGACAAGTCGAACGTGCTGCAATCCTCACGGCTGTGGCGAACCATTGCGGACGAAGTACACACCGAGTTTCCCGATGTCGAGCTGGAGCACGTGCTGGTCGATGCGATGGCCATGCACCTGGTGCGCAATCCCGCGCACTTCGATGTGATCGTCACCGAGAACATGTTCGGCGACATTCTCACCGATGAGGCTTCCGTGATTCCGGGCTCCATTGGCGTACTGCCTTCGGCCAGCGTGAGCGACAAGGCAGGTGCGCAACCCGGGACGCGCTTTGGGCTGTACGAGCCGATTCACGGCAGTGCGCCGGACATTGCTGGGACGGGCAAGGCGAACCCGGCCGGAGCTATCCTCTCGGCAGCGATGCTGCTGCGGTGGTCGCTGGGTGCAGATGCGGCCGCCGATGCCGTGACGGTTGCGACGCTGGGCGCTGTCGCCGACGGGGTGCGGACGGCGGATATTGCCCTGGCTGGCGTGCCCGTGGTGACAACCAGTGAGTTCGGCGACGAAGTGGTCAGGCGAATTCAGGCGGCATAACCGGGGAGTCCTAGCAAGGCGCGCTCGCTCGACCCGCACTCCGTCTTCAGGGGCGGGCTGAGCGAGCGAACGTGCCACAGATCACTCGCCTCGGGAGATGTCGAGGCGGTCCAGACCGCCTCGTGCGCAAAGGGCGAGACAAAGCGAGAGCCCTCGCAACGCATCGCACCCAACCCGAATGGCGCCTGCTGCTGGAAGGTTGACCTGATAGCCCGGAACAGGTGAGGAATTGAACTCACCGGCCAAGCGGGATAACCGCGTAGCTTTCCAGGATTGGGTAGGACTCTGCCGCATTCATCGTCACGATCTCGACTTCCGTGACCTCCAGGGCGCCGAAGGACACAGACCGGAAAGGCGTCAGCGCAGCAACCGCGCCAGCGGTGCTCGACACCCCCGTGAAGTGTGCCAGCGTGCAGTGTGGCAGGTACGGAAAGTCTGGCTCGCTCGGGATAGCCGCAAGCTCGAAAAGCCGGTTGTGGAGCTTGCTCAGCCGCGCCCCACCCCCGATTTCGAGAAAGATTGCGTCCTCAAAGGCGTTGACAGGCCCGAGCTCGATCTGGAACGGGGAGGCGCCAGCAACGGGTTCAACTGCAGATTGGGCAAACTCCTCCAGGCGATCTGCCGAAATCTCGTCGCGGCGGGATGGGTAGGGGACGACGAAACCTAACTCCTGCAGCATGATGTGCAGGAAGTGATCCGGGTGGAGACGCGTTTCGGGCAAGCCCTGCAAGTGTTCACGGAGGCTCGAGAGCTGCGGCTGGAGGAGTTCCGCTGGCACGCGGACCACGCAGGCTGCGTACGGGCCGGTGCTGCCTCTCCACCGCGATGTGTCATGGCGGCCATCCGCCGTGCCGGGAGCGCGCGCAAACGCCTCCCAGACGCGGCAGTAGGATGATTGGAGTTCGGAGGCGCCCGGCACGTCTCGAACTAGCTTTCGATGCGCAGCACGCGAATCTGCATTGCTCCGTGCGGAGCGGCAACCATCGCCGTTTCGCCGGGCCGCAGCCCGAGCAGGGCCATGCCGACGGGGGATTCGTTCGAAATCAGCCCTTGCGTGGGCTTGGCTTCAATGGCCCCGACGATGGTGTAGCGCTCTTCGTCACCTTCCACATCGACCACAACGGTCGAGCCAATGCGGACGATGTCGGGATTCGCCGTCGCGTCCTCTTCCAGGACAACGGCCTGGCGCAGGAGGGCATCCAGGTCCGCAATGCGCTTCTCGGTCATGGCCTGGTCGTGTTTGGCGGCGTCATAGCCGGCGTTTTCGCGCAGGTCGCCGTGCGATCGCGCTTCGGCCAGCGCGGCCACAATGGCGGGGCGCCGTACCTCACGCAGTTCCTGCAGTTCAGCTTGCAGGCGCTCCAGACCTTCCCGTGTGACGGGTACTTCTCGCTTGGTCACAGTGAAACTCCGTTGCAGTCCAGGAGGATCGGGCTACTTCACCTGCATCGTGCACTCAATTTCCACGGGGATCTGGTTCGGCAGGGAGACGAAGCCGACGGCAGATCGGGTGTGCCGGCCTGCGTCGCCAAAGACCTCAACCAGCAGATCCGAGCAGCCATTGATGACCTGCGGGTGCTGACCGAAGTCGGGCGTGGCGTTGACCATGCCGAGCACTTTGACCACGCGCTCGACCCGGTCGAGATCGCCGAGGGCCGCCTTGGCCGTCGCGATCAGTTGCAGGCCTACCTCGCGCGCAGCGGCATACCCCTCTTCTACGGACATCGTGCTGCCCAGCTTGCCCTTCTGCGTTTCATTGCCGGGTCCGGTGCCCGAAATGAAGAGCAGGTTGCCGGTCTGCACCCAGCGCACGTAGTTGGCGAGGGGCGAAACAGCCTCTGGCAGGACGATTCCGAGTTCCTTCAGTCGCTCTTCGACGTGCACGATTCCCTCCTCCATCATCGAGGCAGTTAGTACAACGTGTACGTATTTGGTCAGGCGGGCCTGGCGCCCAGAACGTTGGTGATCCGCTCGACGGCCTTGGCCAGTTCCTCGTCGCTAGTGGCGAAGGAGAGTCGCAGATGGCCTTCCCCTGCCTCGCCGAACGCGACGCCCGGCGTCAGCGCCACGTGCGCCTCGCGCAGCAGCAGGTCGGCGGCCTCGGTGGACGACATGCCGGTAGCGCGGATATCAGGGAACGCGTAGAAGGCTCCCTCCACCAGCGGGCACGTGATGCCCTTGACGTTATTCAGCCCGCTGGCCACTGCGCGACGGCGGCGATCCCACGCCTCCACCATTTCCCCGATGAACGCCTGCGGACCGGTCAGGGCCGCCACGCCGGCCTCCTGCACGAACGAGGTGGCGCAGGTGGCGGAGTGGCTGTGTACCTTCTCGACCTGGGAGATGAACGCCCTGGGGCCGGCCACATAGCCGAGGCGCCAGCCAGTCATGGCGTAGGCCTTGGAGAAACCGTTGAAGATCAGCGTGCGCTCGGCCATCCCCGGCAGGGTGGCAATGCTGGTGTGCGTGTGGCCGTCGTACAGGATCTTCTCATACATCTCATCCGAGAAGATGAGCAGGTCATGCTCCATTGCGAAATCCGCGATGGCCTGCAACTCCGCAGCATCCAGCACGCGGCCGGTCGGGTTGCTGGGCGAGTTCAGGAAGAGAACACGCGAGGCAGGCGTGACCGCAGCCTGCAACGCCTCTGGCGTGATCCGCCAGTCGTCATCGGGGTCCAGAACTACCGGAACTGGCCGGCCACCGGCCAGCTCGACCATCGGGACGTAGGAGACCCAGGCTGGCTCCGGGATCAGCACATCGACGCCCGGCTCCACGAATGCAAGTGTGGCCTCGAACAGCGACTGCTTGCCGCCCGGGGTCACCACGACGCCGCCCATGGGCTCGACTTCAATCTGGTTGTCTTCCAGCAACTTCTTCGCGATTGCCTTGCGCAGGGCCGGAATGCCGGGGCTGGCCACGTAATGGGTGTTGCCGGCGTTCATGGACGCCGTCGCGGCGTCCCGAATGTGCTGCGGCGTGATGAAGTCGGGATCGCCGCCACCCAGATCAACGACATCGACGCCCTGCGCCTTCAGTTGCCGGGCCTTGTCGGACACCGCAAGGGTCGGTGAAGGCGCAAGGTTCGTGACCCGCTGTGCGAAAAAGCCTGAGGGAGAGCGTTGGGCCACGGACGTCACGGTAACCTCCAGGGTGATGCTATGGGAATGCGCCGCAGCACATGACCAACGGGCATGGTGCTCGGCGCACCCGGCATTCTAACATGGCGCGTTGGCGCACTCCCTGCTCCGACGTGATTTGACTCCTTGTTAGCACTCCCGCTTGCAGAGTGCCAATTCACCTGCTAATCTATCTGCCGTTGACAGGCGGGGTTCGCCATGAGCCTCGCATGGTGGGTACGTATGTAGGAGGAAGAGGAATCGTGGCAACGGAAACTGCGGTGAAGCTCGCGCCGTTGGGCGACCGCGTGGTCGTGCAGCCTGCCAGCCGCGAAGAGACCACCAAGTCTGGTCTGGTCATTCCGGATACCGCCAAGGAGAAGCCGCAGCGCGGCACCATCGTGGCTGTGGGCGCTGGCCGCAAGGATGACGATGGGGATCGCATTGCCATGGATGTCGAGGTCGGTGACACCGTCCTCTTCGCGAAGTACGCCGGCACCGAATTCAAGTTTGAGGATCAGGACTACCTGATCCTGTCCGAGAAGGACATTTTGGCCAAGATCGCTGACTAAGCAGCGTTTGCTTGACGCATTTGCTCTGGTTCACTGAGGCATCGAGGAGGAACACGTGGCCAAGGTTATTGAGTTCAACGAGACAGCGCGCGCGTCGCTGAAGGAGGGCGTGGACGCTCTCGCCAACGCCGTCAAGACCACCCTCGGCCCCAAGGGCCGCAACGTGGCGCTCGACAAGAAGTACGGCGCCCCGACCGTCACCCACGACGGCGTGACCGTCGCCAAGGAGATCGAGCTCGACGACCCGTTCGCCAACATGGGCGCGCAGCTTCTCAAGGAAGCCGCCACCAAGACGAATGACGCTGCCGGTGACGGCACCACTACCGCCACCGTGCTGGCTCAGGCCATCGTGCACGAGGGCATGCGCAACGTCGCTGCCGGCGCGAACGCCATGCTGCTGAAGCAGGGTATCGACCTCGGCGCGGCTGCGCTGGTCGACGCGATCCAGGACATGGCGGTTCCCGTGAAGGGCAAGGACGAGATCGCCCAGGTCGCTGCCATCTCGGCCGCTGACAAGGAGATCGGTTCCCTCATCGCCGAGGTCATGGACAAGGTCGGCAAGGACGGCGTTATCACCGTTGAGGAGTCCAAGGGCCTCGAGTTCGAGACCGAGTACACCGAGGGCATGCAGATCGATCGCGGCTACCTCTCGCCGTACTTCGTCACCAACCCGGAGCGGATGGAGGCCGAGCTCGACGATCCGTTCATCCTGATCACCGACAAGAAGATCTCCTCCATCCAGGACATCCTGCCGGTGCTGGAGAAGGTGGCTGCTGCCCGCGCCCCACTCATGATCATCGCTGAGGATGTCGACGGCGAGGCGCTGGCGACCCTGGTGGTGAACAAGCTGCGTGGCACCCTGAATGTGCTCGCTGCCAAGGCTCCCGGGTTCGGCGACCGCCGCAAGGAGATGCTGCGCGACATCGCCGCCCTGACCGGTGGCCAGGTCATCTCGGAAGAGGTTGGCCGCCGCCTGGACAGCGCCACTCTTGAAGACCTGGGCCGTGCTCGCCGCGTGGTCTCCTCCAAGGACGACACCACCTTCATCGAAGGCGCCGGCGACAAGTCCGCGATCGATGCTCGCGTCAATCAGATCCGCTCCCAGATTGAGACCACCACGTCCGACTTCGACCGCGAGAAGCTGCAGGAGCGCCTGGCCAAGCTGGCCGGTGGCGTGGCGGTGATCAAGGTCGGCGCCGCGACCGAGACCGAGCTCAAGGAGAAGAAGCACCGCGTTGAGGACGCGCTCAGCGCGACCCGCGCCGCGGTGGAAGAGGGCATCGTGCCGGGCGGCGGTGTCGCCCTGATCAACGCCCTGACCGCGCTGGACAGCGTCGAGGCCGAGGGCGATGTCAAGACCGGCGTCAGCATCCTGCGCCGCGCGCTTGAGGAGCCTCTGCGCGGCATTGCTGCGAACGCTGGCCGCGACGGCGCTGTTGTCATCGAGATGGTGCGCCAGAAGCAGAAGGCGGAGAACAACGGCAAGGTTGGCTACGATGTGATCAGCGACACCTATGTGGACATGGTGGACGCTGGCATCATCGACCCGGCCAAGGTCACCCGCTCTGCGGTTGAGAACGCCTCCAGCATCGCTGGCATGATTCTCACCACCGAGGCGCTGATCACCGACAAGCCGGAAGAGAAGGTTGCGGCTCCGGCGATGCCGGGCGGCATGGACTACTAGTCCAGCGCCTTCTTCCCTGGCGGGAAATCGGAAACGAGGGCGGCCAGTTGGCCGCCCTCGTTGCGTTTGCAGCAAGGCTGCCTGTCAGGATACGACAGCAGGATCAACAGCGCGTATGGCCTCCGCCAGGCGCTCCAGAATCGGGGTGAACGCCTTCCGCCCGTATGGGTAGACCGCGAACCACGGTGCAACCTGGCCGGCCTTGACCGCAGGTTGGCTGGCCCAGGTGGCAATGCCCGCGAGTTCAGGAGGAATCTCGCCCGACCGGGCATCGACGAGGAACAGATCGGGCTGATACTGTCCAATCTGTTCCCAGCTCACCTCTTGCCACCTGCCGTCTGGCGTTTCCGGTGTGATGATCTCCAGACCCAGGTCCTGGAAGTAGCGCAGATCACTGAACCAGGTGGGATTCGCAACAAAGACAGACTCGGCGTCCGCCGAGATAGCCAGTGCCGTCAGGCTGCTCCTCGCGCCCAGCGCCTCCGTCACTGCCGACGCAGCAGCCTCGAACGCAGCCCTCTCCTTCACGTATTGGTCAGACGTGAGATCTACTCCGAGCGAGACGGCAAGATCCTCAACCCGGTCGAACATCGCCGTTGTGGGCTGGTCTGGCTGCATGTGAAAGCCCACCGTCGGCACTCGCTCGCTTAGCAGTGGATAGATGTCCTCCGGAATGTGCCACAGGGTGTTGGGAACATCCGGGAGGTCCAGCCCCACCAGCAGGTCCGGCCCAAGGGCCAGGAGCTTCTCGAGATCAAAGGTGTCCCACAGGCCGAGCCAGGTGACATCTGCGGGATCGATGCTGCCCGCCTGCGGATCGACGGCGCCATCGGCATTCGTGAATGGGCCAAAGACGCCGACCGGCTGGCGCCCGAGGTCCCAGAGGGCGGCGGCGACCGGCGAAAATGCGACGATGCGCTCCGGACGGGAACTGATTTCAATAGTCATACCGCGATCATCGGTAAATGACCACGCGACGTTTTCGGGAAGCGCTGTTGGCGTGCCAGCCTGGGCACGCGCACTATGTCCCAGACCAGCAACCCCCAGCGTGCCCAGGACGCCAAGTGCAACGCGACGATTCGTTTTGAACGCAGCCAGGCGACGTTCCGGCAAGCTACAACTCCTCTCGGCGACGGTGCGAATAACTCCGACTTCAACCGTCGGGATTCGTGCATCGTAACCGAAAGCTGCTGACGCGCCGACCGCTCTTTCCCGATCGGACGCCGGGTGCAACAGGGATCATTGCGCTATGGGGTGGAACACGCTGCGGCGTCTCTCCCCAGTTCACAAACCACTTTCGCGTTGCCTGCGGCATCGCGCTGGGTGGCGATCCAGTGCTCTGGACCCGGTTCCAGGGTCAGAAACCCGAACGAGGAGAGGATTTCGGCTTCTTCCAGTTCAGGATCATCGAGCTCGGCCCCGGTAGGCGTTCCGGATGGCATGGTGTCAAGGGCTGTCCCCGAGTTGCCCGAAATCAACTGCGGTGGCAGGTTGGAAGACGCCTCGGAGGAGAGTGCCTCCGCTATGTGGATGTGCCCGGAGACGATCAGTGCGAGGTTGGCGCTGAGCTTGTCGCCAATGGCGGATTCGTAGGCGGCGTTCTCGCCTTCCGTGTCGCGATGCTCAACGGAGAAAACGCCCCAGACGGGCCGGTGCGTGACGAGCCACGAGCCGGCCGGCGCCGTGTCCGCGATCAGGCCGAACTCGCGGCGGTACTCCTTCGACTCTTCCGGCGTTGCCCTGGTATCCGAGGCTTCCGCCGAGTCGAGGGCAGCCAATGTCACGCCGTTCAACGGAACAAGGTACGGGTTTGTGAATGTCTGGCAGGCTTTCTGGTACGGGCGTGGATCAAAGAACCGGAACCAACCTTCGGGGTTGCGGTCACACGTTTCATGATTGCCGCGCATCAGGACCAGCGGAGCGATTGCGAAGAGCGGCGTGGCCGGGCTTACGAAATCCGCATTCCACGTTGCCCAGTTGTCACCGGAGGGACTGCCGGCGCACCCAGACATCGCTGCCGGACACGGAGATTCGCGGTACAGGTAGTCTCCAACGTGGATGATGAGGTCTGGCTGCCAGGCGGCAACCGAGGCTGCCACCTGGGCGAACGGCCACTCTGCCGGGTCGTTGCACTTCTGAAACCTCTTCTCCCAGTCGTTGAGGCGGCAGCCGGTGTCGCCGATCACGGCGATCCGCTCCAGGGGCCCACCGGGTAGAGGCAACGCCGCGTCGTTGATGCTGGCCGTATTGGTTCCAAACGGGATAATCGCCTCACACGCGATCACGGGGAAACTCGCGTCGGCCTCGCCCCGGGGCTGCATCACCACCTGGTGACCGTCGATGTTCAGATCCGGACAGGTCCCGGCGGTCAGGGCACGCGCCAGCAGCACGCCGTCAGGGCCGAACTCAAGCCAGGCGGGGAGTTCATCGATGGCCGCAACGGGCGTGGCCGCCGGCGCCACGGTCTGGCTTGCGACGAGTGTGGCGTTGGCGGCGATCGTCGCCACGAGAAGGAGGGTCAGGATGACGGCTCGCGCTGGCCTCAAGATGTCTTCCTCCCTGCATGATTGCGTTGATCAGCGTCGATCGCCGGACTCATCACTCCCCGGCATCATCGCCCTTCTCACCGAACATGGGCGGCACGATCAGCGGGAAAACACGGCGTCCTGCCTGCTCGATGGTGATGGCCTGCGTTGGGCAGGCGCGGGCGCCTGCGAAGAGTTGCTCCATCGTCGCCTCGTCGGCGTTCTCGATGACGGCGACGCCGGTCTCTTCATCCAGTACGTAAATGCCGGGTGCAGCGGCGGTGCATTTGGCGTTGGCAATGCAACGCCGGGGATCGATAACGACCCGGGTCGGACCCTTGGTGACTTCGAGAACCATGTGCTCGCTCCCTTCGATGCGTGAAGCGTGGGCTGCGCAAGAACCTGAGACATCACAGACGCGGTGCTGTGGGACCTTTCGTACAGCCTGCCTGGAGCGATGCTAACACTGCTTGCGCGTTCCGCCCCGGCACGTACACACGCAAGAATGCGGGTGAGAGACTGGTCTCTCACCCGCAACGCGGCGCGCTGCGCACGTCTTGGCGAAGGGCGTCTACCAGATCGTATCCGCCGGGACACCCAGCGTGAGGCGGCCGACGTAGGAGAGCGTGCGCTCCGGGTTGAGTGGGTGGAAGGCGCCAGCGCGCACGTCGCGATAGGCGCGTTCAAGGAAGGATGGCGCGAGGTAGGAGCTGCCGCCGACCACTTCCATCGCGATGTTTACGATTTCCTGCGCTTCGGTCACGATCTGGCGCTTGGCGATCATCAGGGGCGCCATCGCGCGATCATCAGGCACGTACTCGTCCCCGAGTTCATCCAGCGCGCCCAGGAGAGCCCACCAGAGCACTTTCAGCTTGACATCCATCAGGCCAATCTGGCGTTGGACCGCAGCGTCTTCCGCCATGGACCGTCCGTCGCCCTGGCGGCGCTGCGTGACCACCTTCACCGCTTCGTCCCGCGCGGCAGCAGCGAGCCCGGCGTAGACCGCTGCTACGGGCGGAGCAAAGTGGATTCCTGCAACGCGCAGGGCGGGGTCCACCTTGCCCCAGGGGCGGCGGGCGGCCACCTGGGCCTCAGTGACCCTGACGTTGTCGAGGATCACGTCGTGGCTCCCGGTGGCGCGCATGCCAAGCGCGTTCCAGGTTTCGGGAACGCTGACGCCCGGTGCTGACATCGGGATGCCCGCGAGCAGCACGACTGTGCCTTCTTCCGGATCCTCATACCGGGCCATCGTCGTGATGACGCCGGCCACCGGGGCCTGGCTGCAAAAGATCTTGCGGCCGGAGATCCGGTAGCCGCCGTCTTCCTTGATGGCGGTCGCCGAGGTGTAGATGCCATCCGACCCGCCGCTCGTCATCAGGACGAGTCCCTCGTTGGCGACGCGTCTCAGGACCGCCTCTGCACCGGGTGCGCCGCGCCGCCAGCGGAAGACATTGCTCAGGGACAGATACAAATGCATGTTGACCGCCAGTGCGGTTGATGCACAGTGGCGGGCAAGCTCTGCCTGCGCGAAACAGACCTGCCGCATGGTCGCGCCGAGGCCGCCGAGCTCGCGTGGGACAGCCAGTCGCAGGTAGCCAGCGTCGCGCATGAGATCGAAGTTCTCGTAGACAAACGTGTTCTCGCGGTCATGGTCAGCCGCGAGGGGCGCGAAGACCGAACCGAGTGACGCGGCGAGGGCGACAAAAGCATTGTCGCCAGCCTCACGTTCATGAAAGCGCCACGCGTGGTCGGACGTGGCGACGGGTGTGTCAATCATGCCTGTGGTCATAGGATTGCGCTCCTGGTTTCTCCAGTTCGAATCGCCGGGCCGGGATGCTCCGTTGACTTCAATCCTGGACGTTCACGGGCTCCGGGCCATCGGGGAGACGTCCCAGATTTCATCCGGCCTACTCCCAGATCTCGTTGGATCAGGTTTCGAAGGCACGTGGTTCATGACCCTTGCCGTCGTTCGTCAAGCAATTGCCCCTCGGACGCGTGACTCAACACGAGGAGGACAGGGCAGCGCTGCTGACACTCGTCAGTCGCTACCTCATGTCCGCCTCTGCCGGGCGCGGCGCGATGATGCGTACCGGGGACGCACGCACTCGCATGAAACGTGGGATTCCCGCCGAAATCTGGGACAACCTCCCCAACAACCCCGGTGGAATTACCGATGGCGTGATCCGGAAACCCACCTAACGTTGTCGCAGTGAACGAACGTGCGATCGAACTCCGACTGGAGAGCGCTCATGACCAACAGAACGGCTGCACACCTCATCGCCGAAGCCAAGGCTCACGTCGAACACCTCTCGGCGGATGAGGTAGCGAAGGAGCTCGCAGCTCGAGAGGTGCTCCTCGTTGACCTGCGTGAGCCAGACGAGCGGGCTGAGCACGGCGTGATTGCAGGCGGGATTCATGCTCCGCGCGGGATGCTTGAGTTTCATGCCGATCCCACCAGCGCCTATTTCCACCCGGAGTTCGATCCGGCGCGCCGAACCATCCTGTACTGCGCTTCCGGGGCACGCGCAGCGCTTGCTGCTGAAACGCTGACCCGCCTGGGCTACGCCCGCGTCGCCTACCTGAAGGGTGGCCTGCACGCCTGGCTTGAGGCCGGATACGGCGTTGAGCCAGGCGGGTGACGTTCTGGCTACAAACGACCTGAATGCGCATCTGGAGACGGTGACGCGCTACTCACCGGCGACTCGCCGAGAGGAACTGCCGCCTGGCTGAACGCGAACGCCGGGTCAATGCCGCAGCAATCGACATGGATACAGCCCACGCCCGGGCGTCAGGACCGTAGGCACAGGTTCGGTCTCTCTCAGCGGCGGTTGCCGATCCTGAAGGCGCTGGAGGCGCAGCTGGCCCAGCGCAGATTCCGCCGGAACTTGAGCCGCAGCCGGCGCAAGCCCACGCCTACCGAACCTGGCGAAGGAGAAACTTGATGCAAGAGCGAGCGACGAGCGAAAACCCGGACAGCCTGAACACATTCTGGACCCGACGCTGCCTGGCCCGCATGCTGGGTGGCGCTGCAGCGCTGGGGGCCATGGCCGCCGTGGTCAGCAGCGACGAAGCTGCCGCGAAGAAGAGAAAGAAGAGGCAGAAGCGAGCGTCGCCAGGACCGCAGGGTCCAGTCGGCCCTGCTGGCCCAGCCGGCCCGGTGGGGCCGCAAGGCGCGCCGGTGACCTTTGTCACCGTCACCGGTGAGCGAAGCGCTCCGCTCGCTGCCGCCGTCAACAGCGAGGTCGAGGCCATTGCAGCATGTGGCCCAAACTCGGTTCCGGTGAATTGTGGGTGGCACTACGCGGGCAGCGCAGCCGAGCTTGACCGCACGATTACGCAAGTCACTCCGAGCTTCTTCCGCGGGGAGGGCAGATGCCAGGTAACGTTGCGCCGCACAGCGGCGGCTGGAGCGGCGGGTGGTCAGGTGATCGCGACCGCAATCTGCACCCGGTAGGCGCGCCAAAGTTGTGGTGGTCGCGCACGCGTGCCGTACCCCTGGCTGCAAAGCGGCCAGGTGCTCAACTGGCGGTGCAGTGTGACAGGGACACGCTGCACCGAGACGTCGGCGCGGCGACACCGCTGACTTCGAGGCGGGGGGGCGGTGACAACCAGCGATGCGATCTGCCAGGATTGCGGCGCTGAATTGGCCGCTGATGGTGGCTGCCAGGGCCGGGTGTATCAGCTCCCTGGATCGAAAGCCGGGCGTTGGCCTTGCTCGACCTCGAAGCTGCAAGGCGAGCACATTTCTTCGCTATCGCCAAGTACCAGCTTCAACACCCATCCAGGCTGACCTCGCCGAACCTCCATCAGTTTCAGGCTCATGTCACCGAGATGCTGGCGCCAAACGCGCGCCCGATTGAGGAGATGCGACGGGACCTCTCGCGATTCACCAATGGTTCGCAGCGTGTCACGAATCGGCCGCCGGCTGGCGACCGGTCCTACGCCCCAGGCTAGCCACGGCAGTGGACCATGACCGTCATCGACATCGTGTGCGCGACAGACGACGCATAGCCTGCAGAAGTTGCCGGCTGGGCCAGGGCGACGCTTGATGACATCGCGCCGGCCGAAACCACCTGACGCCGCTGCCAAAGATGCTTGCCGTCGATTGGATTTTCCGTCGCGAGACGCAAGAACCGGGTGCGAACGGCAGACCATCGGAGCGTGTCGTCTGCATCTCCTGTGATCATTTCCGTGGCGATTCCGGTGTCCACCCGATGGTTGCCCGGAGACCATGCCGCGACGATCACAGGTCTGCATTGATCCTGCGGCCCGCCGTCCTGCACGCCCTGCATTCAGCGGCAAGGACCGTGCGAATCGCCGCACATCTGGAGCAGTATTGCCATGGATGGCCACCAGTTGGACGCCCTCCTGACCCGTGCCGCCACCGCTCGTCGTTCGCTGATCGCCAGCCTGCTGGCGGGGATCATCGGCGGGGTCGCGTAGGACATCGCCGTGGGCAAGCGCCGGAGAAGAAACGAAGAAGCACAAGGGGAAGAAGCCGTCCGGAACACCCGTTCCCTGTACGAAGGAGCGCGATTGCCCGAGGAACTACTCGTGTTTTGCCAATGAATGCGTCAAGGAATGCGACGACTCATCGCAATGTCCGTTCGACTACTTCTGCTCGCGACTCGACGAGATCGATCTCGATTTTGGTCTCTGTCTGCGGGGATGTGACAACCACGGGTACTGCGAGACGGTGCTGGGAACGCGGCTGAGTCGCTGCGACTTCAGCACGAATCTGTGTGAACTCATTGAGTGCATCGGTGACAGTGACTGCACTCCGCCCAAGACCTGCCGGGATAACTTCACCTGCACCTGATTGTGGCGCTCTCCCGTCGAGCTGCGGTCTGTGAATGAGAGTCGAGGGGCTCGGGGCAACTGCGGCCCGGGCCCGTCCCTCGTAGCGGTAGCTGGGCGACTCTCTGGTGCGGACGGCGGGATTCGAACCCGCACGAGGGTTGCCCCTCAGCGGTTTTTAAGACCGCGGCGTCTGCCTTTCCGCCACGTCCGCCAATGTGCGCCAGGAGGATACCTGATCCACGCGGGTTCCCAATGGACACAGAAAAGCCCGGAACCTGTCCGGGCGAGCCTGGAGCGGAAGACGGGATTCGAACCCGCGACCTTCTCCTTGGCAAGGAGATGCTCTACCACTGAGCCACTTCCGCATCGCGTCAACCCCGGTACTATAGGCAGCCTGAGCAAGGTCGTCAAGGAGATTCCTGGAGGCGCCGTGAGCAATTCGCAACTTCCCGGTACGCTCGTGAGCACAGAGTGGCTCGGTGAGCATCTGAACGTACCCACCGTCCGGGTGGTCGATATCCGTGGGTACGTGCACACCACGGACCTGGGCGAGGGCAAGCAGCAGGCTGACTATGTGGCGGCGCGCGAGGAATACGACGCCGGGCACATTCCCGGCGCCGTCTATGTCGATTGGACCCAGGACATTACGGACCCCGACAACCCCGTCAAGGTGCAAATCGCGCCGCCCGCACGGTTCGCCGAGGCGATGGAGGCACGCGGCATTGGCGACGCTACCGATGTCGTGATTGTTGACCACACCGGCGGGAACTTTGCGACCCGCCTGTGGTGGGCGCTGAAGTACTACGGCCATGACCGGGTCGCCGTCCTCGATGGGGGCTATCGCAAGTGGCAGGCAGAGGGGCGCCCCCTTTCGACAGACGCGCCGGAACAGCGCGCCGCACGCTTCACGCCGCGGGCGCGGCCGGAGTTGGTGGCTGATGTTCACGCGGTCCAGGCGGCGATCGGCGCCGAGGGGTTGCAGATTCTGGATGCGCGGGACGCGGGGCAATACACCGGTGCGGTGACGCGTGGGAGCCGCGGTGGGCACATTCCCTCAGCGCGGCATGTCCCGGCCAAGTCGCTGGTTAATGCGGATGGCTCCTGGAAGCCTGTCGCGGAGCTACGAGAAATCCTGGATGCCAGTGGCGTGCGAGACGACGAGCGCGTGATCGCCTACTGCAACGGCGGCGTGACAGCGACAGCCCTGCTCTTCGCGCTGGACCGCATCGGCCACAGCGACTTTGCCAACTACGACGGCTCCTGGAATGAGTGGGGCGAGCGGACAGATTTGCCGGTCGAGCGCGACACGCAAGATTGACAGGCTGGCCAGGCAGCAGAATGCAGGAACTCCCGTGTCCATCGACGGGACACGGGAGTCCTTTGGCTATTCAGCCGTGGTGCCAAGGAGCAGACTCGAACTGCTGACCGCACGATTTTCAGTCGTGAGCTCTACCAACTGAGCTACCTTGGCAGGTTATCAGGGTGCCGCGCCTGACCTGGTGGGCGATAGAGGGCTCGAACCTCTGACATCCACGGTGTAAACGTGGCGCTCTTCCAGCTGAGCTAATCGCCCGCGGCTGGCTCATTGCGGTGCCCAGGAAAGGATTTGAACCTTCACGCCCTTAACGGGCACTAGCCCCTCAAGCTAGCGCGTCTGCCGATTCCGCCACCTGGGCAGGCACCGGCTGATTATAGGGACGCGCCCGGATACGCGTCAATGCGTCCGTTGGCCGTAATTGCGAAACCGTGGCCCACGGCGGGAAGTCCTGAGCGCGTATCCTTCGGATAGCGGAAACGTGGGGCAAACCGGTCGATGGCGCCGGTTTATCGAGGGAGAAGCAGGCGAGTATGGCACGGCCAAAGGTAAGCGTCATCGGCGCAGGCATGGTGGGTGGCGCGGTCGCTCAATACCTGGCGTTGCGGGACTACGCAGATGTTGTCCTGGTCGATATTGTCGAGGGTATGCCGCAGGGCAAGGCGCTTGACCTGGCCGAGACTGCGCCAGTGCTTGGCTACGACAGCGCGCTGTCCGGTGCGAATGACTACGAGGCCACCAGGGATTCAAGCGTAGTCGTCGTTACCTCGGGCATCGCGCGTAAGCCGGGCATGAGCCGCGATGACCTGCTGCGCACCAACATGGGGATCGTGAGGTCGGTGGTCGGGCAGGCGGTAGCGGCCTCGCCGGATGCCATCTTCATTATTGTTTCCAACCCGCTGGATGCGATGTGCCATGTTGCCTTCGAGGCGGCGGGGCTGCCGCGCGAGCGGATGATCGGCATGGCCGGGGTGCTCGATTCGGCGCGATTCCGCTGCTTCATCGCAGCGGAGGCCGATGTCTCGGTTGAGGACGTCAGCGCCATGGTCCTTGGTGGGCACGGCGACACCATGGTGCCAATTTCACGCTACTCGACGGTGGCCGGTGTCCCGATCACGCAGCTATTCACGCCCGAGGTGGTCAAGGCGCTTGAGGACCGCACCGCAAGTGGCGGCGCGGAGATCGTGTCGTTGCTCAAGACAGGTAGCGCCTATCAGGCTCCGGGCGCATCGGTTGTCGAGATGATCGACAGCATTCTCCTCGACAAGCGCCGCGTGCTGCCGTGCAGCGTCCACCTCGAAGGCGAGTACGGATTGAACAACCTGTTCGTGGGTGTGCCGGTCAAACTCGGCGAGGGCGGCGTTCGCCAGGTCATAGAGCTTGACCTGACAGAGGATGAGAACGCCGCGCTGCGCAAGTCCGCTGCTGCTGTGCAGGACCTCGTTGACGCGATGAACCGCCTGAAGGGCGAGAACGCCGCTACCGCGTAACCAGGGGGACGGCCACAGGGAGCCGGCGCGTGCCAGAGCCGACGACACCACTCATTGAACGACCCTGGGAAGATGTCGAGCGCATGGTTGAAGTCGACCATGCGCTCGACCGCATTCTCGCGGTTGTGGCGCCTCTTGCCATGGAACGCTTGCCGTTGCTCGAGGCTATCGGGCGGGTGGTTGCAGAGCCAGTCTGGGCGCAAGATAGCGTGCCGCCGTTCCGCAACTCGGCGATGGATGGCTTTGCCGTGCGTTGCCAGGACGTGGCCCATGCCACGTGGGAGGCCCCGGTCCGGCTGCCAGTCTCGTGCGAGGTCGCGGCTGGCGACGCTGCCGGCGCCGTGCTTGAGCCGGGATCGGCGATCCGCATCATGACTGGCGCGGTCCTGCCCGAAGGCGCAGACGCGGTCGTCCGCTTCGAAGAGACTGATGTCGCGCGGTCCACCTCTGGCAGACCAGCACGCGAAGTACAGGTGTACCGGCAGCCGAACCCTGGCGACAACGTGCGGGAGGCTGGCGAAGATATCGCGCCCGGCGCGGAGGTCGCCAGCGCCGGGCAGCCGCTGACGCCCGCCCGGCTGGGGTTGCTCGCGTCGGTCGGGGTGGTGGATGCGCCGGTCCACCGGCGGCCGGTGGTATCGATTCTTTCCACCGGGAACGAAGTCATGCCGCCGGGGGGGACCCTGTCCTCAGGGAAAATCCGGGACAGTAACGCGTACGTCCTGGCAGCCATGGCGCAGGCCTGGGGCGCTGAGGCAAGGCTGCATGGCATCGCCCGGGACACGGTCGAGCATCTGACGGCTCATTTGCGCGAGGCGCGAGAGGCAGACCTCATCGTCACCAGCGGCGGGGTATCGCTGGGCGACTTCGATTTTGTGAAGGATGTGTTGCGCGCAGAGGGCGAGGTCAATATCTGGCAGGTGCGCATGAAGCCGGGCAAGCCGCTGGCCTTCGGCGTGCTGGGGGGAACGCCACTTCTGGGGCTGCCGGGAAACCCGGTGGCGGCGGGCGTGAGCTTCGTTCTCTTTGGCAGGCCCGCTATCTTGCGGATGCTGGGTCATCGTGATGTGGCCCCTGCCGTTGTCGATGCCCTGACGACGGACCCGATCGACAACCGGGGCCAGCGCCGGCACTTCATGCGCGTCATCCTGGAGCCCCATCCCGATGGCGTGCTCCGCGCACGGGCGGCGGGCGAGCAGGGCGCTGGCGTGTTGAGTTCTCTCGCAGCGGCGAACGCGCTGCTGGTGGTGCCTGAAACACTGGAACAGGTTGAGGCAGGAACGCGTTTGCAGGCTATACGGCTCGATTGGTGACCTTCTTGCATTGTTCAGGCATTGAGCCGCTCGTCAGTGAACCGCCCAACGTGGCCGTGATTCAGGAGAACAACAACCATGCAGGCATTTGGTGCATTCGACGGCGTGCGTGGCATGCTGAGTGTGCTGCGCGAAGTCAGCCTCGATGAAATTCGTGAGCAGGCGGAGACTCCGCCTCGCGTTCTCATCGTCGGACCAACCAGCGAAGCCGCGCGGCGACTCGGGTTGGCGCTGACCGGCGCGGAGGGGCAGTTCTCCTCCATGTATCGTGCCGCAAACGAGCCTCTGGATGACCTCGGACGGCTCGACGCCGCAGTGGTCTGGGACCCCGACCGTACCGGGGCAGGTTCTCGCGTCTCGACGGCGGTACAGTACGATTCTCCCCCCGTTCCCATCGTGCGCTTCGAGGGCACAGGCCCGGACGATGAGCGCGCCATTGAGCAACTCCGGCTCGACATCTTGCGCCGGAACGGAGACCGCGTCACTGGATTCGGGCGAGCCCTGCCGGCGTTTCGCCAGGCGGCGGCAAAGCAGGTCATCGACGAGACGTCAATTGCCAACGCGCAGTTCTCGATCGTCTCGAACCTGCCCGCCCTGATCCCCATCATCGGCGGCCTGGCGGCGGCGGGCGCAGATTTCATCGTGCTCACCAAGAATCAGGTGATCATGCTCTACAAGCTGGCCGCCATCTACGGCCGCAACCTGAACGACCAGCGGACGATTCTGCAGGAGGTCTTGCCGGTAGTTGGCGCCGGGTTGGTCTGGCGCACGCTGGCGCGGGAGGCGAGCGCCGTCCTGCCATTTGCCGCCGGCGCCGTGCCCAAGCTGGCCATCGCCTATGCCGGCACGGTCGCAGTGGGGCGAGCCGCAGAGTACTACTACCGCACCGGCCTCAAGCCAACCAGGGCGCAAATGGACGAGTTCACGGCGATGGCCCTGGAGCGCATGCGCCGGCTCAATCTGCCGGAGATGCTCAAGCGCTTTCGCACGGAACGTGATCAGGCTCACAGCGAGGTGACTGGCGCGCCGCAGGTGACGGTGATTGAGACGGAGTCGCGGCCCGAAGAGCGCAAGCGCTGGCGGATTGGTCCCGGATAGCCGCCATTCAGCCCGGAGGCGACCCCGTATCCCACCGCTGAGAGCGCGGCACCGCGTCGTCCCAGCGCGCCTGCACGCTGCGCAGCGTATCACTGTCGCTGCTCGGCTCGAACGTGTGGTCGATCTCCCGGAGGGCTTCCAGATCAGTCTGCGATTGCCAGAGGCCAGCACCAAGGCCGGCCAGGTACGCTGCGCCGGTGGCAGTCGTTTCCACGTTGCGCGGGCGCACCACTGGTACCCCAAGGAGATCGGCCTGGATCTGCATCAGCAGATTGTTGCGCGCGGCCCCGCCATCGACACGCAGAGAACGCAGCGGGATGCCCGAGTCCACGGCCATGGCGTTGATAACGTCGCGCACCTGGAGCGCGATGGCTTCCAGCGTTGCGCGCGCAATATGCGCCGAGGTTGTGCCCCGCGTGATCCCGAAGATCGCGCCGCGAGCCGCAGGGTCCCAGTGCGGGGCGCCGAGCCCGGTCAGAGCCGGGACGAACGTGACGCCCTCTGAAGATGGGACCGAAGCTGCCAGCGCCTCGACCTCCGACGAATCCTCGAAGAGCCCGAGGCCGTCCCGCAGCCACTGCACCGCTGAGCCGCTGACGAAGATCGATCCCTCCAGCGCGAAGGTCGTCTGCTGATCGCGCTGCCAGGCGATGGTGGTCAGTAGCCGATGCTGTGAGCGGCGCGGGCGATTCCCGGTGTTCATCAGAAGGAAGGACCCCGTGCCATACGTGTTCTTGGCGTCGCCCGGCGCAAAGCAGCATTGGCCGAAGAGGGCGGCCTGCTGATCGCCAGCGATTCCGGCAATCAGGACCTCCTTGCTCAGGAACGCCGCTGACGTCGTGGCCAGCTCGCCGCTGCTGGCGACGATGTCCGGCAACATGTGGGCCGGTATCGCCAGGTCTTCCAGCAGTTCCGGCGACCATCGTTGCGTTTCCAGGTCAAGCAACATGGTGCGGGAGGCGTTGGTCACGTCCGTGATATGGCTGGCCCCGTCCGTCAGATTCCAGACAAGCCAGCTGTCCACCGTGCCCGCAAGCAATTCACCGGCCTCGGCACGAGCGCGGAGATCAGCCGCCTCTTCCAGCAGCCAGGCGAGCTTGGTCGCCGTAAAGTAGGCGTCCGGGACGAGACCAGTGAGGTGGGTATAGGCGGGGGCCATGCCGCGCGCCAGCAGCGCATCGACCTGCGGGGCGCTTTGCCGGCTCTGCCAGACGATGGCCGGGTGGACCGGGGCGCCGGTGGCCCGCTCCCAGACCACCAGCGTCTCCCGCTGATTCGTGATGCCGATGCTGGCGACTTCAGCCAGCGTGATGCCTGCCCGGGCGATAGCCTCGCGCGCGGTTGCCAGTTGGGTGCGCCAGATCTCCGTGGCGTCCTGGTTTACCCAGCCGGGACGGGGAAAAATCTGCGTGGTCGGAGACTGGGCCATCGCCACGGCCTGCCCGGCCTGATTGAAGACGATGGCGCGGCTGGACGTTGTGCCCTGATCCAGGGCCAGGATGAAGCGCTGATCACTCATGTGGCTGGCGTGCTCCCTGCTGCCCCGTGCCGGGGCCACGAACTGCGCCGACTATACTGGCCGGATCGTGCGCGTCGTGGACGAGGGCAAGGTAAGGCAGCAGTGGCAGCGGTAGCACGCGTGGTCTTGACAGGTTTCAGTGGTACCGGGAAGTCCACGGTGGCCGCCCTGCTGGCGCAGCGCCTTGGCTGGCGCGCGATTGACATGGATCAGGAAGTCGAACGCCAGGCAGGAATGTCGATTCCGGCAATCTTCCGGGACCATGGCGAGGCGGCGTTCCGGCAACACGAACGCGACGCATTGCGGGCCGCTATCGGCCAGGATGCGGTTGTCGTGGCCACCGGAGGCGGGGCCTCCGCCAGTGACGCGGCGTGGAGCCGTGACCTGCTGCGCTCGCCAGGGACGCTCGTTATCACGCTGGAGGCATCCCCGGCAACGATAGTGGCGCGTCTGCGGGCCCAGCAGGCAGCGTTAGGCGAAACGGCAGAGCGCCCGATGCTGGCGGGAGATGATCCGGAGGCGCGGATACGCGCCCTCAAGGCGGAGCGCCAGGCGTACTACGACCGCGCAGACTTGTCCCTGGTCGTCGACAACGTCTCACCCGCGAGCGTGGCCGGCGAGATCGCCCAGGTGGTGGCGCTGCAAGGCGGGCAGCCGTTGCAGATTCGGCTGGAAGCGGATTCCGCCGAGTCGCTGATACGGATCCGAAGCGGCGCACTCGACGACGCCGGCGCGTGGCTCCGCGAGCGGTGGCCGAAGGCGCGCCGGGTCTGGATCGTGACCGATGCCAACGTCGCACCGCATCATCTGCCCCGGGCGACGGCCATTCTGGAACAGGCCGGGTTTGCTGTGGAGTCGCATGTGGTGGCGGCCGGTGAGGGCAGCAAGAGTTTGGCGACCAGCGCAGATTTGTACGACTGGATGCTGGGCGGCGGGATTGAGCGCGGCGACGTCGTGATGGCGCTGGGTGGCGGGGTAGTCGGGGATCTTGCGGGGTACGTGGCTGCGACTGTGCTGCGCGGGGTCGGGCTGGTTCAGGCGCCGACGACATTGCTCTCTGCCGTCGACAGCAGCGTTGGCGGGAAGACTGGCATTAACCATCCGGCTGGCAAGAACCTCATCGGCGCGTTTCTGCAGCCGCCGCTCGTTATCATTGACCCCGATCTGCTCCGCACGGCGCCGCCCCGTGAGTTGCGCTCGGGGTGGGGAGAAGTCATCAAGCACGCCTTCATTCAACGCTCCACCCCTGCTGGTGAACGAAATGACCTGCTTACTTTCCTGGAGCGGAACGCAGCGAACCTCCTGGCGCTGGCGGAGCCAGCGATCTCCTATGCCATCTGGCGCAACGTTGCGCTCAAGGCCGCAGTGGTCCAGGAGGATGAACGCGAAGCCGGGATTCGCGCCTACCTGAACTTCGGGCACACGCTCGGTCACGCCATCGAGGCGGCGGACTACCGACTGCTGCACGGTGAGGCGATTGCGGTGGGCATGTGCGCTGCGGCGGCGCTTGGCGCTGGGGTTGGCACGTGTGCGCCGGACCTCGGAGAGCGCGTGCGCGCACTTCTCCGGGCTGCCGGCCTACCCGACGAAACCTCGGTCGATGAGGCACGGGTCCTGTCGTTGCTGCTCAGCGACAAGAAGCGGGTGGCAGGCCGGCAGCGCTTTGTTCTGCCGCTCGACGGTGGCGGGGTAGTGATACGTGACGATGTCCCGGACCAGGCCGTGCTGGCAGCCCTGCGTTCGGTGAATCGCGCAATAGCCGTGGCCTGAAGCGAATGCGAGGTCCCGTGCTATTCTCGGGCGATTGTGTTCGCTTCACCGAATGGGGAACGCGCGGTTGACCGGTTCAGGACAGAGTGGGACAGGCCCTTCAATCGTGATCAGTGGGTCGCTGGCGTACGATCACATCATGACCTTCCCGGGTTCTATTGCCGACCACATCATACCGGGCAAGGTCCATGTGCTGTCGGTCAGCTTCCTGTTTGATTCGCTGGTCCGTCATCGCGGCGGCGTGGCCGGCAATATCGCCTACAGCTTTGCCTTGCTGGGCGAGCGGCCGGCGCTGGTTGGCGGCGGTGGGCGCGATTTTGCTGAGTATCGCGCGGCGTTCGACGCTATGGGTATTGACACTTCCCATGTGCTTGAGTCCGCCGATGTGCTCACGGGCTCAGCGTTCATGACGACCGACCTCGCTGGCAACCAGATCGCCGGTTTCTATCCTGGCGCGTCTGCCCTCGGGGATGACGTGTGCGTGAGTGAGCTTGCGGAACACGCGATCTTCGGGTTTGTGGAGCCGACCACGCGGGAAGCCATGCAACGGCACGCCCGGGAATTCGGCAACGCGTCCTGCCGCCTCATCTACGACGCTTCACAACAGGTCGTCGCGCTCTCGGCGGATGAACTGCGTGAGGGGATTGGGCTGGCCTGGGGTGTGGTCGGTAGCGACTACGAGATGGCAGTGATCGAGCAAAAGACCGGCCTCACAGTTGCCGATCTGGTTGAGAATGTGCCGTTCGTGACGGTGACGCGCGGTGGCGAAGGCTCGACGCTCTACGCCAACGGCGTTGCGTGCGACGTGCCCGCTGCGCCGGCAGACCCCCTCAGTGATCCCACGGGCGGAGGTGATGCGTACCGGGCCGGGCTTTTCAAGGGGCTCATGCTCGGGCTGCCGCTGGAAGTTGCCGGACGCACGGGCTCCCTGGCAGCCACGTACGCCGTGGAGCAGCACGGAACGCAGGAACACCACTACACGGCCGAGGCGTTCGTGGAACGTTTTGACCGTACGTTCCCCGAATATGCCGGAGCGCTGCAGGCCGGGTGGCTTGGGCGCCCGGTTGAACGAGCAACAGCGAACGCGCATCTGGATGCGCTTGTCGGGATGGGAGCATAGGGTTATGGCCGAAACAACGAGCGCGCGGCGCTTCGATATCAAGGACCCGGGGTTGGCGGCGGCTGGCCGCCGCCGTATCGACTGGGCCTCCCGCGAAATGCCGGTTCTGCGGCAGATTCGTGATCAGTTCGCCCGGGAGAAGCCGCTGCAGGATGTGCGCATCCTGGTCTGCGCGCACATCACCACCGAGACAGCGAATCTGGCATTGGCCATGCAGGCAGGCGGCGCCGATTCGGTGCTCTGCGCCAGCAATCCGCTCTCGACGCAGGACGATGTTGCAGCGGCATTGGTGGAAGCGGGGATCCCCGTCTTTGCCATCAAGGGCGAAGACAACGAGACCTATTACAAACACATCCGCGCCGCGCTCGAGCACAATCCCCAAATCATCGTCGATGATGGCGCAGACGTCGTGACCATGCTCCACGCTGATCGTAAGGACCTCCTCCCGAACGTCATCGGAGCGACCGAGGAGACCACCACGGGGGTCATTCGCCACAAGGCGCTGCTGAATGAGGGCCTGCTCCAGTTCCCGGTGATTGCGGTCAACGACGCGGAGACAAAGCACTTCTTCGACAATCGCTACGGCACTGGCCAGAGCTCACTCGACGGCATCATGCGCGCCACCAACATCCTGCTGGCGGGCAAGACTATCGTCGTGGCAGGCTATGGTTGGTGCGGTAAGGGCATTGCCATGCGCGCACGCGGCATGGGCGCTCGCGTGATTGTGACCGAGATCAACCCGGTGCGGGCGCTGGAGGCCGCCATGGATGGCTTCCAGGTGACGACCATGGACCGCGCGGCGGCAGTTGGCGACATCTTCATCACCGCCACTGGCAACATCAACGTCGTTGATCGCAATCACTTCGACCAGATGAAGGACGGCGCGATCATGGCGAATGCCGGCCATTTCAACTCCGAGCTGAACATCAAGGCGCTGGAGGAGATGTCTGGCGAAGGACGCCGGACGCTGCGCCCGTTTGTTGAGGAGTTCATCCTTGGCCCGGACCAGCGCGTGATCCTGCTTGGCGAAGGTCGCCTGATCAACCTGGCGGCGGCCGAGGGGCACCCGGCGAGCGTGATGGACATGAGCTTCGCGAACCAGGCGTTGGGAGTCGCCTACCTCGTGCGCGAGGGCAAGGACCTGGCGCCAGGCGTGTACAGTGTCCCGGAGGATATCGACCAGGAGATTGCGCGCCTGAAGCTGGCGGCAATGGAAATCGAGATCGACCAGTTGACCGCCGAGCAGGAGAAGTACCTGAACTCGTGGGAAGGCGGCACCTAGGCCGGTGACTCGCCAACAGCAGATGTGAACCTGACCGTTACTGAATGCGGAGTACCTATGGCCACGCGCGGCGACAGTTTGATGAACGCGGAGAAGACCTACTTCACTTCGGAGTCGGTCACGGAAGGGCACCCGGACAAGGTCTGTGACCAGATCTCGGATGCCGTGCTCGACGCGGTGCTCGCCCAGGATCCTGAAGCGCGCGTGGCCTGCGAAACTGCGACCACCACCGGAATGATCATGGTATTCGGGGAGATCACCACGAATACGTACGTGGATATCCCGGCCGTCGTGCGGAAGACGGTCGAGGAGATCGGCTACACGCACTCCTCGCACGGGTTCGATGCCCAGACCTGCGGCATCATGGTCTCCATCAAGGAGCAAAGTCCCGAAATCTCCCGAGGGGTTGGAGGCTCGGTCGAAGTCCGCACTGGTACAGCGGCGGATGCCTACGATCAGGTTGGCGCTGGCGACCAGGGCATGATGATCGGGTACGCAAGCAACGAGACGCCGGAGCTGATGCCGCTGCCGATTTCTCTGGCGCACCGGCTTTCACGTCGGCTGGCGGAGGCGCGCAAGAGTGGCGAGATTCCGTGGCTGCTGCCGGATGGCAAGTCCCAGGTAACGGTTGAATACCACCAGGGCAAGCCGGCACGAGTCGATACCATTGTCATTTCCACGCAGCACTTGCCCGAGCCAAAGAACGAGGAGATCGAGCAGGAGATCATTGAGAAGGTGATCCGGGCCGTGGTGCCCGCCGACCTGCTCGACGATGACACCACCATGCTGATCAACCCCAGCGGCCGATTCGAGATTGGCGGCCCCATGGCGGACGCTGGCTTGACGGGGCGCAAGATCATTGTCGATACCTACGGCGGTATGGCGCGGCACGGCGGGGGCGCGTTCTCCGGCAAGGACGCCACGAAGGTCGACCGTTCTGCGGCGTATGCGGCGCGCTACGTGGCCAAGAACGTGGTCAAGTCGGGACTGGCGGATCGCTTCGAGATCCAGGTTTCCTATGCTATTGGCCGGGCGAAGCCGGTCTCGATCATGATCGAGACCTTCGGCACCGGGAAGGTCTCGGACGATGTCCTGACCGGGCTGATCCGGGAACACTTCGACCTCCGGCCGAAGGCCATCATTGATTCAATGGACTTGAAGCGCCCGATCTACCGGCAGACGGCAGCGTACGGCCACTTCGGCCGGGATGACCTGGATGTCCCCTGGGAGCGTACCGACAAGGCCGATGCTCTGGCGACGGCGGCGAACAATCTGGCAGCGGCGGTCGGTTAGCCGGGTTTCCTGACGGTGACCGTGCCATTGGCGGCGATGGAGACATCGTCGTCCATGGCAATCTGCGCCCAGTCCGCTTCCGAGACCAGGATCAGCGGTGGCGACTGCTGGTGCAACTCATCGCCGAGGACGCAGCCAAGCCCGATAATCGGGTCGAGCCGGGAGGTGATGATGGCGGCAGGAGCAGTCTGGTAGGCGATTGCCTCGAGCAGCACGCCGCTGCCGGAGCAGGAACCGCGTCCGGCGGGAATCACGAGCACCCGCCCAGCCGCCATTTCTCCGGCCAGCGGATGTCGCTGGTCGATGATTTCACCGGTTTGTGGGTCATAGCCACCCCAAAAGCTCAGCGGCATCTCGGCAACCAATGCCAGCCCGCGCGCTTCGCCGGGCACTACGGGCGTGCCGCGCAGCGTCAGTTCCACGCACCGTCATCCCGGACCACCCGGCCCCGCACCGCAGATTCCACGCACTCCTCCATTGAGCCAAACACAGACCCAACTCCAAGCAGGCCTGGCCCATAGTGCGCGTACTTGGCAGAATTGGTCATCAGTACGCGCGCTCCAGGCTTCACCAGCGGCGCAACGACAATACACGTATCCGCGGTGACCTCGGCGCCAAACGCTTCGAGGTCCGCGAGATCACCGTTTTTCGGTAGCAGGTCACGCACAGCGCGGCTCGTGGTGATGAACACCTGTACACCATTCGCGGCGCGGCGACCCTGCGTCAGCGCCGCCAGTCGCCGGCACTCGGCCAGGCTGCAGTGCGGGCTGCCGAATGCCACAACATCGACCGCATCACCCGTGGCAGAACTCAGAATATCGCGTGTCTCCCGGAGGTCCGCGAGCGTCAGGTCCAGCGTCCGCCGGGGAGAGCTGCCGCCGAACGCTGCCTCCAGGGTCGGTGCTTCCGGAGTAATCCCGATGAGGTGAAAGAGCGCCACGTCGCCGGATGATGCGGCGCCGGCAGCAACCGCCTTCAGCTGGTCAGAGCCCGGCTGCACCGAAAGGCCAGCAATGGCGGGCGTCTCACCAGGGACCCGGGCGCCGAGGGCGTAACCCAACACAGGGTAGAAGTCATCGCGGAGCTGCAGCCGCTCCGGCACGCCGCGTAGGGAAACCAGGCAGGTGGCCAGCCGGTTTTCATCGAGGTGGAGCCCGGCGGCAGGCACGCGGGCAGTGATGGCGCAGCAGATATCGAGGTAGTCTCCGTAGCGATTGGTCCGCGCCCCAAGCACAGAGTTGGCATAGGCCACTGCGTTGGATTCCGACCACGCAATTTGCTCACCGAAGGCCGGAACGTGGCCGTGCTGATAGGGCGCGCACGTGAACGTCGGCTGAGCACCCATACGCAGGTAGGCCTCACCCAACCGCCGCGCTGAAGACGCAAACTCCGGCGCCTGGCCGATTTCTCGCCATCGCTCGCGATCAACCGACCCCACGTTGAGCGTGGTTGGAATCGCCACTCTGGCGCCGAGATCAGCGAGGTGCTCGGCGAAGCGGAGACCAGCGTTTCCCGTATAGATCACGCCGTCAATATGCGCGCGTGTGACCGGGAGCAGGGCGGTAGCGCCGTAAATGGGAGCCATTCGGCACAGGATGCTGGCAGCGAGCTGCGTCGCCGGGCCAAGCTCACCCGCCAGCATCGCGCGTTCTTCTCCCGAGAGCTGTACTTCCATGCTGGGATGGTAGCTGCTCCCGGCAAAGAACCGTACGGTGGAGACCGCCTAGTTCGCCAGCGAGAGCGCAGGCGCCGCCAGGCTGTCTCCCGCGTAGCGATCATCGGTAGACAGCATTGGGGAAAGGAGTTCCTGGACCGCCATCACATGGGCACAGGTGCCCAACGCGTGAGACGAGAATGCATGGCAGGTGCAACTCCACTGACCATCCTGCAGGCCAACCCGGTAGTCATCGTGACTCCCCTTGAAGGTCGCCTCGAAGGTGTGGAGACGAACGCGCTCCGGTTCCTTGGCGTAGCGATGAGCCTTCTCGATCTTGCCGATCATGCTCGAGTTCATCGCGACTGCGCTCCTCTCTTCTGCGCGCAGCACCGTGATGGGCCAGTCCCGGAGATGCTGCGCAGAATCCGCCATGAAAACGCGGGGTCAGTAAACAAAACAGCACCGAGGCAAATTGCCGGCGGTGCTGAGGGCAGCTCTCATATGTGAATTGTGCTCGTCCATGGGTGGCGCCTCCTGATGGAGAACCCCTGGCGCGACCGCAACAGCGCGGCCATCGTGAACCCGATTATAGTCGTGGCGTGAAAACGACGCCAAGCGCAGGGAGTGGCCGTGGGCGAGAAAGGACACCAGACGAGGAGTGATCACCCACCTCTCAGCGCCGCGGTGCTGGCTGGCGGGAAGAGTGAGCGCATGGGACGGGACAAGGCGTTCCTGCGTCTGGAGCCGGGCGGTCTGACGTTGCTGGAGATCGTGCTGGACCGCCTGCGTGGAGTCGCTGACGATGTGTTGATCGTGGCAAATGATGCGCAGCGCCATGAAGGCTTTGGCGCGCGGGTCGTGCCAGATGCTCTGCCCGGGTTTGGCACGCTTTCCGGCATACACGCCGCGCTCTCGGCCGCGGCTCACGAACACTGCCTGATCGTCGCCTGCGACATGCCGCTCCTCAGCCCGGCAGTCCTGGAGTACATGGCGGCACAGCCGCGTGACTACGACGTGCTCATCCCGCAGACTCCCGGAGTTAGCCGGCAGGGAAACTCCGGGCAGATCTATCAAACCCTGCACGCGATCTACTCGCGGCAGTGTGCGGCGCCGATAGCCGGCCAGCTTGCTACTGGCAATCGCCAGGTTGTCGCCTTCTTCCCGCAGGTCAACGTGCAGGTGCTGGACCGGGCTGAGCTGCTGGCGCTTGATCCGCACGAACGCACATTCATGAACACCAATACACCGGATGCGCTCGCGGCTGCACGCGAACTCTCCAGGCGGAACAGTTGACTTTTCCCTGCCGTTATCACGATGCAGCGCGGGCCATGTCGTGCGCTGCGGGGGAAACGGAGTAGCTGATGAACAGGAAACCTGGTGCGTTTGCGGGCGCGGCGCTGTTGCTGCAGCCCGGCATCCTGAATGAGATGAAACTGTCCTGGCGTCTTCTGCGCGATGAGCGGGTGACGTCGTGGAAGTATCTGGCGCCCGCGCTGCTGGCGCTCTACGTTGCGTCGCCCATCGATGCGATTCCTGACCTGTTGCTGGGCATCGGGCAGGTGGACGACCTGGGCATCGCCGTTCTGGGAGTCATGGTCGCCCTGAAGCTGATCCCGAAGTTGGCGCCTGCGGAAGTGCTGCGTGAACATACGGCGGACATTAACGGCAACGCGAGTTTCAGGGGGCCGGAAGCGACCCGGGTCGACCCTGTTGTGGATGCTCACTACACTGTGCGATCCTGAGACCGCGATACTCCAGGGAGCAAGATGAGTCACTCGGCGCAGCAGCGAAAGCAGGGCAAGCAGGGGAAGCCCCGCACGCCAAAGAAGGACGCGACACGCGCTGCGGCGAGCGCCAACTCTGGCGCAGCCACGCCGCCCGCTCCCAAACTCTCTCCGCGTGCGGCGGCGTTTCGGGCGCGGCGGGGCGGCGCGGCGGCCCAGGCAACGGCAGTCACGCTCTCGCGCGAGCAGGAGATGGTCTACATCCGCGATGACTTGCGCCGCCTGATTTATGTGGCCAGCGGCCTGCTTGTCTTGATGGTTGTCATCCTGTACATCATCGAGCGGTAACCAGGATCGGCGGAAATAGCAAGGACGGGGCCGAAAGCCGGCCCCGTCCTGCACAATGCGGGTGTTCTAGAGAGAGCTGTCGTCGTCTTCCAACTCGGTGACTGAATCGACAAACTGCTCTGAATCCGTATCGGAGTCACCGGAGTCCTCATCGTCGGATTCGATGACCGCACTCTCGGTGTCCTCTTCTTCCTCGTCTTCGTCCAGCAGGAAGAAGTCCGATTCGTCTCGCTGGCGGAGGAGATCCCGGTCCCGCAGATAAGCGCGGGAGGTGATCTGGCGCGGGAAGGAGACTGTGGTGGCCAGCGACGGATCGCGGTGCACCTCGCGCAGAATGATGCGCAGAGTCTGACCGGCGAGACCGAGCGCGAAGATTTCGTACCGGTTGCCCTGGGCCATCAGGTCGAGGACGCGGCGGCCCGTCTTTGGCTCGATTTCGCCGAGCAGGTCGCCGTTTGCGCGACGCACGATCAGGCGATCATCCTCATCGCTGAGCACCAGTTGTTCGCCTGAGGAAATGTCCGCCAAAATCAGCATCTCGCCGGGGTTGACGAGTTCATCTACCCAGGTGCGGCCAACTTCTTCCAGGAAAACGCTCGTGCGCGGCATTGCGCCAGGACGGCTCACCTCGGCGGTGAATTTGCCGCCAGGGCCACGCATGATCTCCAACCGCTGCAGGTTACGGCGGGCAATGAGGTTGGCTGGATCTGTATGGAGCGCTCTGGTGTAGGCGTCCTTTGCCTCGTTCAACTGGCCGAGGGCGATGTGCGCCCGCCCAAGCCGGTTGTAGGCAATGGTGTCGCGGTCGGACTGGGCGATGATCTGCTCGTTGATCGTTACGGCATCTTCCCAGTTGCCGCTCAGCGCCGCTCGGCGAGCGTCTTCCGCCAATTGGCGGCGCGTAATCTGCTTCTGAGCCACGAAATGTCCTTCCTGTCAGCGCCACGTGCCCGTGGCATCAGCGATTCTGGTGGTGCAATTTACCGGGGAGCGGACACGGCCTTCCCGATCAGGAACCACGGACTGGTAGACGTAACCTCGACATCGATCAGCTTGCCAGCCAGGTCGCGCTCGTCGTCAAAGTGAAGCAGTGTGTTGCCGCGCGTCCGGCCGGTCCACCGGCCCTTTTGCTTGCCTTCGACCAGCACTTCGAAGGTCTGACCGAGCTTGGGAGCGTGAATCTCCGTCTGCAGTCGCTCCTGGAGTTTTTCCAGCGCCTGGTGGCGACGATGCTTCTCGGCGGCGGGGATATCGTCCTCCCAGCGGGCCGAAAGCGTGCCCGGACGTGGAGAATACATCGCCAGGTGGACCTTCTCGCAGCGAGCCTGTTCAAGAAGATCGTAGGTCTGTTGAAACTGCGCGTCGGTTTCGCCAGGGAAGCCAACGATGATATCGGTCGCCACCGTGGCCGACGGCATCTTCTCGCGGGTAAAGGCAATCCGGTCCAGCCAGTAGTCGCGCGTGTAGGTGCGGCGCATGCGGTGCAACACGTCGTTATCGCCCGCCTGGACCGGCAGATTCATGTGCTCGCAGACGGAGGGGAGCTCTGCCATGGTCGAGATGATTTCGTCGGACATGTACTTGGGATGAGAGGTCAGGAAGCGCAGGCGGTCCAGGCCAGGGACCGCATCGACCGCTCGCAACAGGTCGGCCAGGCCAGGCCTGTCGGGCAGGTCATGGCCGTAGGCGTTCACCGTTTGCCCAAGCAGAGTCACTTCGCGCACTCCGGTGGCGACCATGCGCTCAACCTCGGTCACAATCTCCTGCAGGGGGCGGCTACGTTCCTTCCCGCGCCGGTACGGCACGATGCAGTAGGAACACAGAAAGTTGCAGCCGTAAATAATCGGAACGAAGGCTGACGTGCCCGACGTCGATGCCGCGAAGTCCTGATAGTAGTGGGGGAGTTGCGCCAGATCATCATTGAGATCGGCAATCTCCGGGGCCACCGCCTCCAGCGCCGCGAAGTCGGACGGGTTAAAGAAGAGGTCAACATGTGGGAAGCTCTTGCGAAGCTTCTCCTGCTGGTTTGTGACCATGCAGCCGGTGAGTACGACAGAGACATCTGGCCGCTCGCGCTTCAGGCGAATCAGCGAGTTCAGCTTCCCGGCCACCTTGTCCTCGGCGGCCTGACGGACCACGCAGGAGTTGAGGATAACAATATCCGCAGCCTGTTCATCCCCGGTCGGGGTGTAGCCTGCTTCCTGGAGCGTTGCGGAAATCTTGGCGCTGTCTGCCTCGTTCATCTGGCACCCAATGGTCCAGACGTGGAACTGCTTGCCATTGGCAGGCAGCCGGACGGGCGATGTGGCAGGCAACAGCGGGATCGTGGGTCGTTGTGACATGGGGGCGCCGGGTCTCCAGTGGGCGCGAAGCGAAGAGCCCGCGCGCATGACCAGCGAGAAAGCGAAAATCCAACCGGCGAGTGTAACACACGTTTCGATCTGGCATTGGCAGGCCGGAGTACCGTGAGACGAATACGTGCGACTCTCCGTGATGTGACTGATAGACAAAGGCGTGGGGCGTTGGTAGAATCCGGGCGCACCTGCGGTAACAGCATCCCCTGGGTGGCGATATTGAACATCGGGCGGGAATTGGGGACTGCCTGAATTGGGTTCGAGTCGCTTGCCCTCGGCGTGGTCTTGCCGCTTCGACTAGGTAGCCGCACCTGGGGGAAGGCGTGGCGAAGCAGAAGTGTGAGACTTGCCGCTTTTTCCAGGAAGCTGGCCTGGCCGGCAGCGGTTGGTGCCACCATCCGCAGCGCAAGACATCCAGTGGCGTCATGGTCATGGTTCGTCGAAACGAACTTGCCTGTCGCAACGCGTGGTCGGCGAGCCTCTGGGAGCCAGCATCCGGCGCTGCTGATGCAGAGCAAGAGCCGCCTCGACACGCGATGGCGCTCGGGCCGCTGCCACCAGCCAATGCCGACGACATTCGCGCGGTCGTATTGCAGGACACCGTCATCGCCGATGCCGGCGAAGATGTGCTCCTGAGTGAGTCCTCGCCCCTCACGGGGCCTGTGCGCCCACTGTTGGCGTCGCACCATGCCGCACCGCCACACCCGGGCCAGGGCTTTGATCCCCGCACGGCGTTGTTCCGGGCTCACGAGGCGCATCGCGAACGAATGCGTGCGAAAGATGCCGCGGTGCGGCACTCAGAAAGCATCGAACCTGGCCGGCCGTCGGGCGACAGCGACCCCGGCATCGGCGTTTCTCAGCAGGAAGCGCCCCCCGCCTTCCGCGAGGAACCCGGCGTGGACGTGAGTTCCACCGGCGGCGTGTCTGCTGAGCGCGGGGCCGAGATGACCCTGTCGTCGGGAGACATGAGCCCGGCGGTTTACAGCCAGGAGGATGACGCCATACTCGGCCGGTGGCTGGAGGATGCGCCTTCGCAGCTGATCGAAAACGAACCCGACCACGACGAACTCCGACTTGCATCGCTCTTCGAGTTTGCCGACGCCCCGATTCCCGCCTGGTTCCGCACGGACTTGCCGAGGACCTGCCGAACGTGCCGGGACTTTCGTCCCTCCGTCGAAGGCGATACGGGTTGGTGTGCGAACCGCTGGGCGTTCAACAAGGCGCAAGGGGAGCCTCAACAACTGGTTCAGGAAGACGAGGTCGTTCCCTGTGCATCTCCGATTGGCAACTGGTGGGCGCCGGTCGATGATGTCTGGCTCGTGGCAGCGGATGTCTCGCACCACAGCCGCCCTACGCCGTTGATGGACCGGTATCTACCGGCGAAAACCGCCGAGAAAAAGCGGTCGTGACCGGGGCGCGGGCGTCCGCAAGTCCTGTTTCCCATAGCATCGTGGTTGCCCAATCGTCCTGAAACCGGTAGCATGACGATGGGCGAAGGCGGGTTCCCTGTTACGGGCGCGCCATCGAGAGGGGGCCAGACCGTCACCATGGGCGTCTTCGGGGATACGCTGAAGCAGGCGCGCAAAGCCAAGGGACTTACCTATCGGGAAGTCGAGCTTGGCACGCGTATTAATCGGCATCACCTGCAGGCCCTTGAAGAAGAGGACTTCGCTGTCCTGCCGCCGCTGGTCTTTCAACGCGGCATCGTTCGCAACTACGCAACCTACATCGATCTCGATCCCGGCAAGACCCTGGTGATGTATGAGGAAGCTCGCGGCAGTGATGCCGCAGGCGAACTCGTCGCCTCGGTCAAACCACTGGACATGCCTCGCCACTGGTCACCGAACTTCGCCATCATCGCGTTCATGGTAGTCATGGGCGCGGTGGTGTTCGCCTGGGTGTACAGTATCTCCTTTAGCCCACAGCCCGCTGCCAGCACGGTGCCCCCTGCCATTCCCACGGTGACGCCGATTCCGGAGGATCGGCTCGCCCTCCCAAGCCCGACTGCGCTGCCCACGGCCACAGTGGTCCCGCCAACGGCGACCCCCCAGCCGACCGCGGTGACGCAAGTCATCCCGACAGTTACTCCAATTCCGAACGTGTCTGTCGCGCAGGCCGTCCCGACGCAGCCTGTAGCACCGGCGGCGCCACAGGTTGCCCAGCAGCCCACTGGAGCGACCGCGACTATTCGCGTGGTTGCCCAGGGGGACATCGAGGTTACGATTGAGGCCGACGGGGTCGTGATCTATTCGGGCTGGCTCGGGGCCGGGAATTCTACTGACTGGATGACTGCGAGCACCTTTGCGGTGACGACATCCAACGGTAGCCTGACGCTCTTCGAGAACGCCAACACGGGCGCGCAGTTCTACATGGGCTACGGCGCCTACGAGACGTACTACCTCGGCGGTTAGCGCGTCCCAGGCGCGTGACCCTCATGAGAGGCGCAACGCTGCGGGCGATGCCCATGACCCGGTTGAACAAACGCTCTTGACAGGCGCGAGGCGCTTCGTTGCTGGCGCCGTGCGTCAGGGTTCCAGGTTCGCGGGAATAAGCACCCGCATCCCCCCGGGCAGAATCGAGAAGCTCCGTGGTGTTTCCCCACGCAGATCGCCGTCCAGTTCGACGCTGAGCGGTGGGTTCGCCTCGATGGTCGCGCTGCGGGTCCGCTGCCAGACAACGTGGGGCGAGCGGTCAAGCCGCATGCTCCCGAGGTGACCAATGGTCGCGGCAACCTGCGCAGGCGTCGTGGCCGTGAACATCAGGACATCCAGCCAGCCGTCATCGACCACTATCGAGGGGTGCAGCCGAAATGAGGGCGCCACGGCTGAAGCGCCGTTCGCGACCAGGACCAGCGGGGACCTCGCCTGCAGGATGGCATCGTCGGTGCGCACGGTGACCTCGGAGGGGGTGAGGCGGAGCGCGGCCGCGGCCGCCGGCAGATAGGCGAGCCAACCAAGCAATTTCTTCAGATCAGCGTTTGCGCTGCGAAAGATCTCTGCGTCAAACCCTGCCCCGGCCATGTGCAGGAAACAGCGGTCGCCGCTGATGCCGACATCAATCGGCTGGGCAATGTGCCCCTCTGACAGGAGCTGAATGGCCGCGCGCGGATTTGCCGGCACCCCGAGCGAGCGCGCGGTGATGTTGGTTGAGCCGGCGGGCACGATTCCCAGCACGGCGTTGCTATGGGCAATACCGGTCGCGACATCGGCCACGGTGCCATCGCCGCCGACTGCGATGACGAGGTGCGCCCGTTTCGCGGCGGCACGGGCTGCCTGGGTGGCTTCCTCGGACGAGCCGACGAAGGTCAGTGTCAGATCGACGGAGGCGCCGAGCTTGCGGGCCAGCGATTCGGCGATGGCCCCTGCTCCAAGACGGCTATTCAGGCTGATGACAGCCGCGTACGCGGTCATGGCGTTCGGTGCGATTGAAAGGCTAGGCTGGCGTTTCCGTGATCTCTTCGCCAAAGATCTGGTCGGTGATGTAGTTGGCGAGCCAGGTGGCGGCGGCAACCAGAATCAGGCCAAGGATGCTGCGCACCGTATTCCGCATCATGTCGTCGCTCTCTCCCATTTCGGAGCCTCCATTTCAGGTTGAGTGTGGGCGCCTGCCCAGGAATGGCAGCGGCAATGCCAGCAAAATCAGCACTGCCGTCAGGTCCGCAAGCGTAGCCGAGCCGAGCATTGAGCGCTCGGCAACTGGCAGCAGGCGGAAGGGGAGAACAATCGGGCTGGACACTGCAAGAATGGTGCTGACTGAATTCACTGAGGCTGGCAGGGAAAAGAAGAGCACCAGACAGCGCATGGCCACCACGGTGGTCAGACCCGCATAGAGCGCCAGTCCCAGGCGAGTGGCTAACTGCGAGCGTGCCACGCGCGCCGAGCGCCGTGAGGAGCGCAAGGAGTGCATTAGGTTGCCAACTGGTCGAACTCGGCAAACAGCATGCCAAGTTCACTGACAATGCGCCGGGCAACCTGATCCTTACCCATGCGGGGGAGTTCGTCCACCCGCCCGCCCGGGAAAAGCAGCCATGCGCGGCTATCCGGCGCGCCGATCGTTGCCACGGCGTCGTTGGCGACCAGCATGGCCAGGCCCTTGCTGGCGAGTTTGCACGCAGCGTTGTCCAGGAGATCGTCGGTTTCTGCGGCGAACCCGATCTTGACCAAACCTGGCTGGTCAATGCCGGCCAGGATGTCCGGGTTCTGGACCAAATGCAGATCCAACGTATGCGCACCCGCCTCCTTCTTGATCTTGTGGTCCGATGCGTCTGCCACACGGTAGTCACTGACGGCGGCGGCCATGATCAGCGCGTCGGCATCCGGAATGGCGCTGTGGACCGCGGACTCCATCTCGCGTGCGGTCTCGACCGGTAGGTATGTGACCCCTGGCGGTGGCGTGATCGCCACCGGGCCACTGATCAGGGTGACCTTTGCCCCGGCGCGTACGGCGGCCTGCGCGATTGCATAACCCATTTGTCCGCTGGAGCGGTTGCCGATGTAGCGCACGGGGTCTATGGGCTCCCGTGTGCCGCCGGCCGTGACCACGATGTGGCGTCCGGTAAGCGTGGACGACTCCTGGAGTAGCGAGACGACCGCCTGCACAATCGTTTCGGGAGAGGCAAGCCGGCCATCCCCGCTTGCGCCCGACGCCAACCGGCCCGGCTCCGGTGGGACGATGACCGCGCCCCTGGCAAGGAGCACCCGCACGTGCTCCTGTGTGGCCGGGTGATGCCACATGTGGTGCTCCATCGCCGGGGCAACGAGTAGCGGGGCGGTGGTGGCGAGGGCGACCAGCCCAAGGAGATCATCGGCAAGCCCGAGGGCCAGGCGGGCCAGAGAGGCAGCGGTCGCGGGAGCGACAAGGAGAAGATCAGCGCCAGCGGCCAGCGTAACGTGACCCGAGGCGTGATGATCCCAGTCTGCGAGCGCTTTGGTGTGTACGGGACGATGGGTGAGGGCTGTGAACGTCAGCGGCTGGATAAAGGCCGTGGCTGCCTCGGTCATAATGACATCGACGCTGGCGCTCTGTTGAACGAGGAGGCTGGCGAGGGCCGCCGCCTTGTAGGCGGCAATGCCTCCGGTTACCCCGAGCACGATCTTTTTGCCCTGTAGCAGACTCACCGGCGTCCTTTCACCTGGCCGTTGCTCGCTGCAGAGAGCATAGCGGAGCGTGTGTTGCAGCGGGTTACGCTGCTTCCCGCAATGTTGACGATGTTGACGATCCGGGGTGTGAGGGTGAGACTCCGGAGTACAGAACAGGACTGCAAGGACAACGGAGCGGAGCGTTCGATGGGGACAGGTGGGCCCGGCAGGGAGCCAGTGCTCGATGCACGAAAGATCACCAAGCGTTTCGGGGCGGTCCAGGCGCTGACGAACGTGGACTTCAGTGTGCATCCGGGCGAAGTTGTTGCCTTGATTGGAGACAATGGGGCGGGGAAATCCACGCTGATCAATGTCCTGACGGGCGTCCTGCAACCTGACTCAGGCGAGATCATTTTTGACGGCAAGCCGGTCATGTTCAACTCGCCTCATGAGGCGCGCGAAGCCGGGATTGAAACGGTGTACCAGGATCTGGCAGTCGCGCCGCACCTCGACGCGGTGGCCAATATTTACCTTGGCCGCGAGACCAAGGTGGGTGGGCCGCTCGGCTTCATCGGCGTCCTGGACAATGACCGGATGCGTGAGGAGACGCTGGCCCAACTCTCGCGGCTGCGGGTTCGCGTTCCTGAGCTCGGTCGCCGCCTGGTGACGCTATCCGGCGGACAGCGCCAGGGCGTGGCCGTGGCGCGGGCGGTGATGTGGGCCAGCAAGATCGTGATCATGGACGAGCCGACGGCGGCGCTGGGGGTGGCGCAAACCGACAGCGTGCTGGAACTGATCCGGCAAGTTCGCGACACCGGGATCCCGGTCGTGTTCATCAGCCACAACATGCCGAATGTGTTTCACGTTGCCGATCGCATCGCTGTGCTTCGTCTGGGCAGCATGGTGGCGGAACTCGATCCCAGGACGGCGACCATCGAGGATGCCGTAGCGGCCATGACTGGCTCGAGCCGCTTCACGCGGCATGAGGACAACTGACGTGGCGGAATCGAACAAGGCCTTCGAGACGGCGGTGACTGAGGTGCTGCCGGCTCGTCAGCGATATCTGTCGCGCGTGGCCCAGCAGTTCACGTTGCTGATCTTGCTCGTTATCATCCTGGTTTTCTCGCTGCTGGAGGGGACGAAGTTCCTCAGCTTGCGCAACTTCAATGAGATTCTGGTTGATTCGTCGCAGTTGATCGTCATCACTATCGGCGCGACCTTTGTGATCATCACCGCCGGTATTGACCTCTCGGTTGGATCGGTGTTGATTCTGTCATCCGTGGTGGCAGCCAAAGTCATGATCGCGTTGTCAGGATCGCCCGAGGACATCGCCAACTTCGAGTTTCCGAACCAGCATATCGGCATCCCCATTGGTCTGGTCGCCGGGGTTCTGACCGGGCTTGTCTGTGGGATCGTCAACGGCGCGCTGATCACCCGGTTGCAGATGCCGCCCTTTATCGTGACCCTTGGCACGCTTGGCATTGCCCTTGGGCTTGGTCAACTGCTCTCCGGGGGCACATCGGTGCCGAACGTACCACCCGCCGTGCAAACGGAGATCGGCCTGCGCGAGCTTGTCGGTTTCGATATCGGTGACCAGCACGTCAGGATTATCCCGCCCATCCTGATCGCGGTCGTCATCGCGACCATCGGAGCGTTCGTCCTGAATCGCACGCGGTTTGGCCGCTACACGTACGCCGTCGGGTCAAATGCGGCCGCTGCGCGCCGCGCCGGTATCGATGTCGACAGGCACCTCGTCAAGGTCTACGCGCTGGCCGGGACGCTGGCGGGCGTGGCAGGGTCCATGGACTTGATGCGCTTCGGCACAGCGTCAGTCGGTTCCCACCAGTCGGACAACCTGGCTGCGATCTCGGCAGCGGTCATCGGCGGCACCAGTCTCTTTGGCGGCATCGGCGCCATTGGCGGTAGCGTGATCGGCGCGTTCATCCCGACTGTTCTGCGCAACGGATTGGTGATTACCCGTGTGCCGCCCTTCTGGCAGAACGTGGCGATCGGCTGTGTGCTGATCCTGGCAGTCTATCTCGACCAGCGGCGGCGGAAGGCGGAGGAGCGTATCTAGCGACAGACGCCACCAACCTTCATCCTTGCCGCACCTGGCGCCTCGGGACGAGTTCCGGTCGATGCGTCCGCGCGCTCGGAGGCACGGCCGGCGCGAGGCAATGTACCCTGCGCCGGAGTGCCTCCACGAGGGAGCGCCGAACGTTCCGGGACAGAACATGTCAAGCCGGTACTCGCATGGGCCGGTATCGCAGGGCGACTGCACCCGACGGGAATGCACTGCGGTCCACGAGCTCCAGTTCGACGCGCTCGTGCAGGCCGGCGAGCAACGTCGGCCCGTGGCCGGCAAGGACTGGCTGCACAACGAACTCGAATTCGTCGATCAGTCCCTGATTCGCCAACGCCAGGGGAAGCGTTACGCCACCTACCCACAATCCCTCGCCTGACTCTTGCTTGAGCCGCCGAACCGCTTGGACTACGTCGCCTCGCACCAATTCGGCGTTCCAACTGACCTCGCTCACCGTGCTCGACACGACGTACTTCTTTGCCCGGTCAATGGCCTCGGCGAACGGGATCTGCCACGTTTCCATCCAGTCGGGCCACGTGCCCGTAGCCGGTTTCCGCCACGCCGATTCCATCATCTCGTAGGTCACCCGGCCAAAGAGCAAGGCATCGGCTCGCTCCATCTCGTTGGTCCAGAAGCGCATCGACTCCTCGTCCGGGGGAAGGCCTGCCTCGTGATGACAGCAGCCGTCGAGCGTGACGTTGATCGAATAGCGAAGTGGTCGCATCCTCATGCTTTCCCCTGTAGCCGTGCGCCGAAATGGCGTTGTCCCGAGCGACGTTGATGAGGTCAAGACCTCGTTCTCTGCGCGAGCCGGCAAGACACGAGGGCTCTCGACACGCACCGCACCCGATACGAGGTGGGCACGACGCCCTAACGCCCGGCGAGTTGGGCAACCACCGGCGCAAATGCTTCCATCATGGGCTCGACGATCACGATATTGGAGACCCCGAACCGCTCGCGCCGCGCCTTGAGCGTGGCCACAATCTCGTCAACAGACCCGATCAGGATCGCAGGAGCATCCAGAATCTGCTCCACGCTCAGAGGAAGTTGCCCGGCCAACTGAGCGGCGGCAGCTTCCCGATCGTCGGTGACGACCACTCGCCCACAGATCATGTTCAACTCGATATCTGGAAAGCGCGCTCCCGCGCCGTCACGGACCCAGCCGACCTTGCGCTCCATGGCCTCTGCGGTCAGGTCCTCCAGGTCCTTGGCGCCGTCTGGCAAGGCCCGGTTCGTGATGCCGACAATATCAGCGTACTTCCCGGCCAGAGTCAGGATCTTGCGGCTGCCGCCACCAATGACGAAGGGAGGGCGAGGCCGCTGCACCGGTACCGGCGGCAAGACCAGCCCGTCCACCTGGTAGAACGCGCCCTGGAACGTGACGGGCTCCCCGGTGAAGAGCAACGTCAGGAGTTGCAGCGACTCCTCCAGACGCGCGATACGCACCCCGGGCGGATCGAACGGAATGCCGGACCGGGTGTACTCCGGCTTCATCCAGCCAGCGCCAATGCCTAACTCAAGCCGGCCACCCGAAAGGATGTCGATGGTTCCCGCAGCCATGGCCACCACGACCGGGTGCCGGAAATCGTTGTCCAGCACAAAGCTGGTCAACCGCAGGCGCTCGGTGGCAATAGCCGCAGCGGCCAGGGAGGCTAGCGGGTCCAGGCCACTCAGGAAATGATCGGCCCAACTGACGGAGCTATATCCCAGTGCTTCGATGCGCCGTAACGACGCCAGCCAGGCATCGCGCGGGCCCACGCCGCGACTCTGGACACCGAACTTGAATGGCTTCACTGCCACCGCCACGCGTAGCTCCTGATCTGTTGCCCTGATCAACCACGGACGATATGCTGACGATGCGGCCCAGGCTTGCGCGCGCGCCGTGCTGCATGCCATCTCAGCAAGGAGGATAGCAAGATGACGGCAATCGCCCAGCCGGTTACGGCCGCTGCCGATGCCACCCGCCCCGCGTACTCCCTGATCGATACTGACGCACATCACAACTGGAGCGGCATCAAGGACATCCTGCCATATCTGCCCCGGTACTGGGCTGACTACGTGATCGAAAGCCAGTTCAAGTCGCTGCCCGGTTCGCCCTATCCGAAAGGCGTGAACGGCGGCGAACGCGTGGACGCCCGGCCCGGCGAGGGCCAACTGGCTGGCTCCGACGTGCAGTTGTTCCGGCGGCAGTTGCTTGACGAATGGCACGTCGATATCGCCATCCTCACGGGGCAGTTCTACAACGTGGCTTTCCTGGCGAACGCCGGGTTCGCCGCCGCGCTTTCCACCGCCCTCAATGACTGGATGATCGAGGTCTGGCTAGGCGCCGACTCCCGCTTCCGTGGCTCGCTGACCGTTCCCATGCAGGATCCGGCCGCCGCCGCGAAGGAGATCGATCGCCTGGGTTCACGCCCGGATATCGTGCAAATCCTGATCCCCGCCGGCTCGCGTATGCCGTACGGCCAGCAGTTCCACGACCCGATCTGGGAAGCCTGCGAACGCAACGGGCTCACGGTCGGGATTCACTTTGGCGGCATCGGCATCATGCACCCGCCGACTCCGGCGGGATGGCCCTCCTACTACCTCGAGTGGCACACTGGCATGTCCCAGGTCTTCCAGGCCCAAACAATCAGCCTGGTCTGCGAGGGAGTTTTCCAGAAATTCCCCACACTCCGGTTCGCGCTGCTGGAAGGCGGTTTCGCCTGGATGCCGCACGTGATGTGGCGCCTGGACAAGAACTGGAAGGCGATGCGCTCCGAATGCCCCTGGCTCACGCGCAAGCCAAGCGAAATCATCCTCGATCACTTTCGCATCGCGTCCCAGCCGATTGAGGAGCCGGAGAATGACCGCCATCTCTTCGAAATTTTCGAGATGATGCAGGCAGACAGGACCCTGATGTTCTCCAGCGACTATCCGCACTGGGATTTCGATTCTCCGCAGCAGGCATTCCCAAGGATGGCGCCGGAACTGCGGCAGCGCATTTTTGCTGACAACGCACGAGAACTCTATGGCCTCTAGGCCCGCGCAGCGCCACACGGTGGCGCACGTCTCGGAGATTCCGGCAGGTCAGCGCAAGATTGTCACCATCGCTGGCCGCTCCATTGGCATCTTCAACGTCAACGGGACGTTCTACGCCGTGCGCAACAGTTGCCCGCATCAGGGTGGCGAATTGTGTCTCGGGCCCACGGTCGGCCTGGCCACTGCCGAGAAACCGGGCGAGATTCACTACACCCGCGAAGGCGAAATCCTGCGCTGCCCCTGGCACGGTTGGGAGTTCGACCTGGCGACCGGCCGCAGCGTCTTCGATCCCAACCGGACCCGGGTCAAGAGCTACCCGGTGGAGGTGGAGGAGTTGCAGGCGGAAACGTATCCCGTCGAAGTTGAACGAGATCGCGTCATCGTTGTGCTCACGTAGCCCCGGGCCGCGTGGTCAGGCGCCTCACAGCGCACGTTCCCGTGCATATTGACAGGGCGCAACCCCGTCGTTAGAGTCAGGTGAACTCTCGCTCAACCGAACAGGACGCCGAGGTGGGCCGTCAGGTTGCCGGTTCGAGCCAGCGCAAGGAGGCGCGAGTGGATCGATTTCGTCTGAACCAGGTGTCCCAGCGCGCATTCGCATCGCTTCAGCGGCATGTCACCCGGCGCCAGATGATGCAGGGCGCCGCTGCCGTCGGCCTCGCCAGCATCGGAACCCGGGCTGCCGGCAAGGCGACGTTCGCGCAGGATGCTGCGGCTCCCGAAGGCAAGATCGTGATCTCACTGGCCTCAGAGCCGGCATCGCTGGAATCGTGGTACGCGTACTCGACGATTGGCGTGGCCCCGCTGCGCAACGTGTTCGAGGCCCTGCTGAACCGCGACCCGGTAACCAACGAGCTCGTCGGAGAACTGGCAGAGTCGTGGGAGTGGCTGGACGACCAGACCATAGAGTTCAAGCTGCGGCCAGGCGTCACGTTCCACGACGGCACGCCTTTCAACGCTGAAGCGGCCGCCACCAGCCTGAACTGGACCTGGGACCCGGAAACGGCCTTTGACATCATCCAGTTCCAGGGCCCGCAGATCAGCGCCGAAGCAGTCGACGAACTCACCCTGCGCGTCAGCACCGAATCTCCGGACCCGATTCTCCCGAACCGCCTCTACTTCTCCCCCATCGGCAGCGCCGAGCAAATCAAGAATGACCCGGATTCCATCACCGATACGCCCATTGGCACTGGTCCCTACAAGTTCGTAGCCTGGAACCGGGGGCAGAACCTGGAACTCACCGCCAACGAGGACTGGTGGGGGAATGCGAATCCAGACGCCGCCCTGGGCGCTCAGCGCATCAAGGATGTCGAGTACGTCTGGCGCGATGAATCCGCCGTTCGCGCCTCTCAGGTCAACGCCGGCGAGGCGCAGATTGCCCGCTTCCTGGCGCCCGAGGATTGCGAAACCACGCCAACCTGTCACAAGGCGCCCAGCATTGAAACCCCAACCCTGCGCCTGGACACCATGCACCCCACGATGGGCGACATCCGGATTCGCGAGGCCATTGGGCTGGCCGTGGACAAGCAGGAACTCGCCGACGCGCTCTTTGGCGGCGCCGACGTGGCGACACAGATGGTGGGGCCGTCCGCAACCGGCTACAACCCGGACCTGGAAGCACTCCCCTACGACATGGAGCGCGCCACCGCCCTCGTGCAGGAGGCCGCGGCAGATGGCGTAGACATCAGCCTGCCGATCACCGTGGCGGTACGTGGCGGCGCGTACCCGCGCGTCGAGGAGATGGGCGAGTACGTCGCGCAGCAGCTCCAGCAGATCGGCCTCAACGCCGTCACCGAGATCATCGAGCCGGCGGCGTACGAGGAGCAGTTCACCATCGGGCAACCCAACGTGGCGAAGGATCGCGGCTGGATCGGCACCAACTCTCACGGCAACGAACTGATGGATGTCGGCGGCACTGCCTCCGGCTACTACCGCTGCAACGGTTCCGTGTCCACGTATTGCAATGAAGACCTGGACGCGATGATCGACGCCGCCAACCCGCTCACGGGAGACGAGCGCGATGCCGCCTTCCAGGACATCACGGCGACGTTTATGGCGGACATCCCGGTGGTGCCGCTCATTCACCTTCCCAACTACTATGGCCTGGCTGAAGGCGTAACCTGGACGCCACGCCTGGACGGGTTCATGCTGGTCAAGGAAATGACGCTCGGCGGCTAGGCCGCTCGTGGCGCGGCGGGATACCCGCCGCGCCGCCGCTGTCACCACTCAACGCAGGTTGAGGGAGGTTCGCCATCGGCCGCTACATCGTGAGACGGCTCGTTCACTCCGTCGTCGTCCTGCTCGGGCTGGTGGTTGCCGTCTTTTTCTTCACCCACATGCTGGGCGACCCTGCCCGGCTCATGCTACGTCCCGAGGCCACGGCGGAGCAGGTCGAGGCTGTTCGTGACCGCCTCGGTCTGAATGATCCTCTGCATGAGCAATTCTTTCGCTTCATGGGCGGCGCGGTGCGTGGGGATTTTGGAGAATCGATCTGGCAGCGCGCGCCTGCACTGCCGATCATGCTTGATCGCCTGCCAAACACCCTCTACCTGGCCGGCATCACCATCCTGATCGCCATTCCGCTCGCCGCGCTACTCGGCATCGTCTCCGCCCTGCGGCCTGGCTCGCTCATCGACCGCGCCTCAACCGTCGTCGGTTTGGCCGGGGTCTCCATCGCCGACTTCTGGCTCGGCCTGATGTTGATTCTTTTTTTTGCGGTCAACCTGGGGTGGTTCCCCACCTCCGGTTTTGGCGGCCCGCAGTACGTTATCTTGCCCGCGCTGGCGCTGATGGTGCGTCCATTGGGCCGCATCAGCCAGGTCATCCGCTCCTCCATGCTGGATCAACTTGGCCAGCCATATGTCACAACTGCCCGCTCCAAGGGTTTGAGCGAGCGCGTTGTGGTCACCCTGCACGCCATGAAAAACGCCGCCATCCCGGCGTTGACGCTGATCGGCGACGAGACTGCGGCGCTCCTGAACGGGGCCGTCGTCATCGAAACAGTCTTCGGCTGGCCGGGAATCGGATTGTTGCTCATTCAGGCCATTGAGCGGCGCGACTTGCCATTGATCGAAGCCTGCGTCTTCGCCATCGCTGTCATGATTATCTTCGCCAATCTGCTGGTGGATCTGGCCTACACATTCTTTGATCCCCGGATTCGCTACACGTGAGCGCTTCCACGCTGACACGTACAACGGTGGCGGCCGCCGACGCGGTCAACAACTTGCGCGCGCCAACCCGCCAGGGGCGGTTGGCGTTCCTCTGGCAAGCACTCCGGATGGACAGACTGGCGCTGCTGTCGTCCGTCGTGCTGCTGGCCATGATTCTGATCGCCATCTTTGCGCCTGCCGTTGCTCCCTACGATCCAGCGAAGCAAAGCCTGTCCATGCGTAACGACCCACCCATGACCCGCCCTGCGCCAGATGCCTTCCCCTATGTGATGGGAGCAGATGCGCTGGGCCGCGATGTCCTGAGCCGCCTCATCTTTGGGGCACGCGTCTCCCTGGCGGTGGGAGCAACAAGCGTGCTCATCTCGGGCCTTGTCGGCGCCACGCTGGGATTGATCGCCGGGTACTACCGTGGGTCAGTAGACGATGTCATCATGCGCGCGGTTGATGTCTGGATGGGTTTCCCCTCCCTGCTTCTGGCGCTGATCGTGCTGTACGTCACGGGCGCAGGCTTCTGGAACGTGGTGCTGGTTCTTGCGGTCACACGCTGGATGGTCTACGCCCGCGTCACGCGCAGCCTGGTGCTCTCCTACCGCGAGAACGTCTTTGTCGAGGCAGCTCGCGCCACGGGCTGTACGGACCGGGAGATCATCACGCGGCACCTGCTCCCGAATCTGCTTTCACCAATCCTGGTGTTGGCGACGCTGGAGACGGCAACCATCATCCTGATCGAGGCCTCGCTCAGTTTCCTGGGCCTGGGCCTGCCCCTCTCCGTGCCCTCCTGGGGGCTGATGCTGGCCCAGGGACGCGAGTACGTGACCACCGCCTGGTGGCTGGTGACCTTCCCCGGGCTGGCGATCCTGATTACCGCCCTCGCGCTGAACCTGCTCGCAACATGGGCGCGGGCAGTCACGGACCCTGCCCAGCGCTGGCGCTTTGCCCGCAAAATGAAGCCCGCACACAGGTAACTCGAACCGTTCAGGAGACACCATGCGAATTACGGAAATCCGGCAGACCACCGTTCCCATTTCCTCCTCGATCGCCAACGCCTATATCGATTTCAGCAAGATGGATGTCTCAGTGGTCGCGGTGGTCACGGATCAGGAGCGCGATGGCCGCCGGGTTGTCGGGTACGGCTTCAACTCCAATGGCCGCTACGCGCCACGCGGCCTGCTGCAAGACCGCTTCATCCCTCGCCTCATGGCCGCAAGGCCGGAAACACTCGTGAATGACGCGGGGGACAACCTTGACCCGCACCGTATCTGGCAGACCCTGATGACCGGGGAGAAACCGGGTGGGCATGGGGAGCGGTCTGTCGCTGTCGGGGTCATCGACATGGCGGTCTGGGACGCCGTGGCCAAGATCGCAGGCGTGCCACTGTGGCGCCTGCTGGCTGACCACTACCACGACGGCGAGGCCGACGAGCGCGTCTGGGTCTACGCCGCGGGCGGCTACTACCAGCCAGGGAAAGATCTGCGCGCACTCCAGGACGAGATGCGCAGCTACCTGGCCATGGGCTACCGCACCGTCAAGATGAAGATCGGTGGGGCGTCGCTGGCAGACGACCTGCGGCGCATCGAGGCGGTCATCGAGGTGCTGGATGGCGACGGAACCCGGCTAGCCGTCGATGCCAACGGCCGCTTCGGCCTGGAGGAGGCAGTTGCCTACGCTGAGGCGTTGGCGCCCTACAACCTGCACTGGTATGAAGAAGCAGGCGACCCGCTTGACTTCGAGATCCAGGCGCGGCTCGGTGAGATCTACCCGAACACGCTCGCGACCGGCGAGAACCTGTTCTCCATGCCGGACGCGCGGAACCTGATCCGCTACGGCGGGATGCGCCCGGAGAAGGACATCCTGCAGTTCGACTGTGCACTCTCCTACGGCCTGGTGGAATACCTGCGCACCCTCGCCATGTTGCGCGAATACGGTTGGTCGTGGCGCACGGTGATACCGCATGGCGGCCACCAGATTTCGCTGAACATGGCGGCAGGGTTGGGATTGGGCGGCAACGAGTCGTACCCTGGCATTTTTCAGCCATTCGGCGGGTTTGCGGACACCATCCCGGTTGAGGATGGCTACGTCGCGCTCCCGGATGCGCCTGGCATCGGCTTCGAACTGAAGCAGCCCCTTTACGCGGTCATGCGCGACCTGGCGTCCTGACGCCGATGGGTATTGATGTCTTCCGCCTCGATGGCGAGATGGCGCTCATCACCGGCGCAGCGCGTGGCCTGGGCCGCGCCATTGCACTGGCCATGGCTGAGGCCGGAGCCGATGTCTGGATCAACGACCTGGCCGAGACTGAGGAAGTCGCAAACACGCTGGCTGCCATCCGCGCGACAGGCCGGCGCGCGGGTTTCGCGCCTGGCAACGTCGCAGACCCGGACGACGTCCAAAGCCTGGTCAGGCGCGTCGAGGCCGAGGCCGGCAAGATCGATATCCTCGTCAACAACGCCGGCGTCTCCGGCGAGGCCTTTGTCACGGAAATGGCGCTCGCCGAATGGAACCGTATGATCGCGGTGAACCTGACCGGCGTGTTCTTGTGTACACAGGCTGTACTTCCCGGCATGGTCGCTCGCCAGCACGGCGCCATCATCAACATCGCCTCCCGTGCTGCCCAGCTCGGTGTACCTCGCCTGGCCCACTACGCTGCCGCCAAAGGCGGCGTCATCGCATTCACCCGATCAGTGGCGCGAGAAGTGGGTGAGCAGGGCGTGCGGGTCAACTGTATTGCGCCCGGCCCGCTGCGCACCGATCTGATCGCCGAGCGGGCAAAAGACCCCGAGTGGGCGAAAGCCAAGCTCGCCGCCCAGGTGGTGAAACGCTTCGCCGAGGCAGACGAAGTCGCCGCGACAGCCGTCTTCCTGGCCTCACCGGCCAGCAGTCTGTACGTCGGGCAAACGCTCTCGCCCAATGGCGGCGGGGTGATGTAGCGAGCCGCGCAAGCTACGCTTGTGCCATGAGAGCATTTATCCGAGCGCTGCCCAATGCACTCTGGAACGTCACCATCTTTTTCTCCGTGCTGGCGTTCTTTACGCAGATCGCCATTGCCCTGGCGCGCAGCGGCGCCGTCTCCGGGACCCAGTTGATCCTGGAGTTCATTCTGACCGCCGCGCTGCTCTGCATCCCGGTCGCGTTGGCGTGGCTGGGGAAGCAGCGGCAGATGGCCTGGTACTCGCTCGGGGCGCTGGTCGTGCTGGTTGCCTTCGCGCGGGTGTTCTTCTTCTGATGCTCAGTTCGCACAAGGCTGCGAGAGGACGAAATGCTTCGCCTGCGGGTTCGTCATCCGAGACAAGGATGAGGTGCTTCGAGTCGAACCGTAGTGTCTATTGCAACAGGAACCCACCACCACGGCCAATGCCCAGCAGGTTCGCGGCAAGCGCGAAGAGCACGGCATTCGCCAGGTAGGCAATGAACGTCGCAGCCAGCCCACCCCGCTCGTCCGCCGCGAGGCCCACGCGGACTGCCGTGTAGGCCGTGAGCAGGCTCCAGATCGAGGCGACCATCAGGATCAGCCAGCCGATCAACGGCACGAAACCCAGGATGTTGAGCACCGCTGGCGCCGTCGCAAACCCGGTGAGCGCCAGCATCTGCCGCAGATCAGGCGGCGCCCATTTCGGGGCAAACCAGCGTGTCCCCAGCCACCAGGCCAACGTGCCGAAGAGGAGCCAGGCGACAAGGGCGAGTACCACCCCACCCAGCGCCCGCACCAGCCCGTTCGGCGCGAACACCGCCACCCAGACGTTGGTCGCGAGCGCCGAGGCAAGCACCACCAACACCGCCTGGTTCAGGGCTGAAGCGTCACGCTTGATCTCGCCGTAGACCGGCTCCTGTAGCTTCACCACGCCGAGGACGCGGGCCAGGATTGAGTCGCCGCCAGCCCGTGGCGGCTCGACCAGGCGGAGTGGAGGCCGGCGCATGCTAGAAGGGGATGATCGCGCGAACGACGGAGTCCATCGCGCCGAAAAGCGCGGAGCCGATTCCGAAGATCACGCTCAACCCGACATCCAGGATGGCAATGCCGATCAGCGCCACGAAGCCAGTGGCGACGGCCCGGCCGGTGTCGAACTCGAACGCCGTGCGGAGCGCGTAAATCGCCGCGACGATGAACCAGATCAGTGCGACCAGCGCGACGATCCACCCGAACAGCGGTACGAAGCCCACGATCATCAGGAACTTGGGCGCCTGCGCAAACCCGACCGTGCGCAGCACCTGCCCCGGTGTGACCGAGGTGCGCGGGGTGGCAAAAATCGTGGAGCCTACGAAGTACGCCACGATGGAGAACACGATCCACTGCAGAACCGAGGAAACGGCGATGCCCAGGGCATTGGGCAGGAGATCGCGGCTGAGCAACGCGCCGACCCCGGACGCGAAGGCGGCCAGCACCACCGTCAGCGCGGCCTGACCGGTGGCATCCATATCCTCTTCCACATCGCGGAAGGTGGCAGGGTTCAGGCTGAGAATGCCGCGAATACGGTCAGCGTACGAGGATGATGGACGGAATGTCGCCGGTTGCATGATGACCCCCTTCCGGGACTACGCGCGCCAGCCTGTCAGGTGATCGCCACCACCAGCAAGGCGGCCAGGAAGACCACAACGAATATCGCGAACAGGTAGACCAGGAATGCCAGTATCTCGATGGCAATTGCCCGGCCAATACTGACATTGAAGGCTGTCCTCACGGCCATGACGCCCGTGACAAACGCCCAGATCCCCCCTACGAAAGCCAGCAACGGGCCGACGACCGGAATGGGCGCGAGAAACGAAGCCAACTGCGGGGCATACCCCCAACCAACCAGACGGCGCATCTGCTCGCTCGTGGTGCGGTCCCCAGGCTGCCTCGACATGCGATTGCCCACGAGCGTCAGTAACCAGGAGGTGATGTACCAACCAATGAGCGAGGTAATCACGCTGGAGGCCAGGGCCATCACCTTCTGCCCATTGGTCTGGAAAGTAAAGGCCTGGGTTAACTCGTTGACGAACGCCGCCGTTTCGGCGTCCATGCCAGTCGTATCGATGGCGAAGGATGTCGTTGTCAGCGCGATGCCAGTGGCCAACCCCAGAAAGACAACGATCAGGAGTGCCTGGGTCGTGGCGCGCGGATCCCGCTTGATCGCCTCGTAGATCGGGCGGTTGAGCCTGACCACACCGATCAATCGGTCCCCAAACGACTCCTGCCACTCACTGGACATCCCTGCTCCTCGCCCGCATTCCCCTACTGCACGCCTCCAGTTTACCGGTCTCTTGCGCCCATCGCCCCCATGATTCAGGAGACCTGTGAGGCCGCTGTGAACGAATCATGGAGAATTTGGACAGCATCATCGGCGTCGCGCTCGGTGACAATGAGCGGCGGGCAGATACGGATGACGTTCGCGTGCAATCCCCCTCGCCCGATTATCAGCCCGCGCGTCTTCGCTTCATCCTGAACACGCAACAGGACATCGGGGGCAGGTTCCTTCGTGGCGCGGTCCCTCACCACTTCGAGGGCGATCATCAGGCCCATGCCGCGCACGTCTCCAATGACCTGATGCTGCTCCATCAACTCGTACAGCCGCTCCATCAGGTAACTGCCTACGCGCAAGGCGTTCTCCCGCAGATAGTGTGTGGTGAGGTAGTTCAGATTGGCGAGCGCTGCCGTCGTCGCGATGGGGTTGCCGCCGAACGTGGAGAGCGACAACGAGCGGATAGCCCCCGCCAACTCATCGGTTGCCAGCAGGCCGCCAATCGGGATGCCGTTCGCCAGCCCCTTGGCAAAGACAATGACGTCGGGCTCAACGTGATACGCCTGGAATCCCCAGTCCGCCACGCCCGTGCGGCCCCAGGCAGTCTGCACTTCATCGCTGATGAACGGGATGCCGTAGCGGTCCAGGATCTCCTTGACCCGGATGAAGTATTCCGGCGGCGGGGTGAGAAACCCGCCCACCCCCTGGATCGGCTCCGCGATGAAGGCCGCCGGCTGGCCATTGGTGGTGGTGCGGATGACGGCTTCCACATCCCGGGCGCAAAGCATGTCGCACGAGGGATACGTTTTTTCCCACGGACACCGGTAGCAGTAGGGATTGCCCACGTAGTGCACATGCAGCGGGGAGAGCGTGCTCGCGCGCCAGGGGGTCTGCGAGGCGTTCGTGGTGGCGAAGGAGCGCCCATGATAGGCGTGACGTAGCGCGATCAACTCATTGGAATTGCGCGCCAGGGTGGTGATCAGGAACGCGGCCTCATTGGCTTCAGTGCCGCTGTTCGTAAAGAGCGCCCTGTTCAGGCGGGCCGGCGTCATTGCGCGCAGCCGCTCGGCAAGTTCGATCTGCGAGCGGATCAGGAACAGCGTACTGCTGTGGATCATGCGATCCAGTTGCGCCTTGATCGGTTCGTTAATCTCCGGAATATTGTGGCCGGACGATACGGTGGCGATCCCGCCGAAAAAGTCGAGATACTGCCGGCCCGCGCCGTCGTAGACGTACTGCCGCTCCCCCTGCCGCAGTTCGATCGGCTCGTCGTAGAACAGCCCGACACTCGGGAACAGGCTCTCCCGGTGGCGACGCGTGAGATCTGCTGCGTCATTGGGCCATTGAGCGTTGGCATCGATCTCTGCGAAGAACTGCTTGCTCATGAACGCCTCCGTTGGCGTGGGCCGTGTATCAACACCCTACCGGAAACTGAACCGCTAAGATAGTGGTTCGTGATCACCCCTGATGCAGAAAGGACTTCCCCTTGCGCTTCTTCACCCTTGGACGCAGTCTCGTTCTCGGCGTCCTCATCGCCGGCGGCATTGCCAGCGCCGTTTCCGCTCAGGATGAGATGCCCGAAGGCGTCTCCCTGGAGGTCTTCGCCAACGGCATCGCTGCTGAGGTCCCTCAGGAGGCCGACCAGATCCTGCTCGTCGAACTCACGATGAAGGCAGACTCAACCCTGTCGCTGGCGCCAGACTCGCACATCGTCTCGCTCGTCGCCATGCGCGAAGGCGAACTCTCCGCCGAAATCGACATGCCAATCGAGATTGGCCGGGCCGACGCAGCCCCCGGTCAAACCGAGCAGGTAGCCGCAGGGACCACCTTCACGCTGGCGCCGGGCGATGCTGCCCTTTTCCCGGCGGGAGCAACCGGCGAGGTGACCGCCAGCGGGGCGCCCCTGACCGCGCTTCTCCTGGTGGCGGCGCCTGGCGCTCCAGACAATGGCGCTGCAGGAGTGGCTCCGGAGGGCGTCTCGTTCACGCCGCTTGCCGCCGGCGACACCCCAGAACTCGATGGAGGCGCGCTCTTCTGGCTTGGGCAGTTCACACTCCAGCCCGGTGCATCCTTCCCGGGCCAGGCCCAGCCGGGAGCCGAACTCGGAGCCGGGACAGCCGGGGAATTCACCATGAAGACGACAGGCGGTCCCGGCTTCGTCGTCCTGCGCGATTTTGCCCAGAGCATTGGCGCCGGCGAGCAGCCGGCGGTTGCAGAGGAAACAGCGGGCGACACCGTCACCTTCGGTGCTGGCGACGCCGTCTACTTCCCGGACGGCAACACGGTTGATATCAGCAACGCCGGCGACATTGAGGCAATTACGCTCTTCGGCGGCGTCGGTCCGCTGCCGGCAGAGTAACATCAGGGAGACTGAGGACGGCACGTCGTCGTTTGGCGAAGGGAGAGTGTCATGCGCGTCGTACGTTGGGCTGCAACCGCACTGGCGTTGGGAAGCGTGACGTTGGGCGCCACGACCAGCACGGCGCTGGCCCAGGATAACTGGTGGGATGTCCTGGGGGACGACAGTGTTTCAAGCGGCTATGGCGAGTCAAATCCTGACTGGGAAGATGACAACACCATTGACTACAACTGCTCGGATTTTTCATCGCGAGCCGAGGCGCAGCGCTTCTATGATGAGTACGGTGGACGTGGCAACGATATTTTCGGGTTGGATGCAGATGGAGATGGCGAGGCGTGTGAGTCCCTGCGCTAGCACGCGCGGGCCGGGCCTGCAATGACCATGGCTGAACAACGATCTGGCTCTCGTCCGGGAACCTACGGGCGAGACGCCGTACAGCAGGCGAGCGACCCCACGACGTGGGAAATCTGGCCCGCCCCGAAGGGCCACCGGGAAGTCCTGTATCAGCGCTTCCCGGAGTTCACGTGCCTCTGCCCACGCTCCGCCTACCCGGACTTCGCGACCGTTCACCTGGTCACAATCCCGGACCAGCAGGTACTGGAGCTGAAACATCTCAAGCTCTGGCTCAATAGTTACCGGGAGCGCACTATCTCACACGAGTTGGCGACCGCCGAGATTCTGGACACGCTGGCGCAGAGACTCGGCCTGTTCTACGGCTTCATCCTGATGGACTACACGCCACGCGGCAATCTGCTCACCATTCCCATGATCGAGTACCGGCAGCCAGGCCTGGCCAACCTCGAAGCGCACGACCCCCTCGCGTTCGCGCTCGGCAATGCGTTGCGAATCCGGGACCGGCTCATTGACCGCGCGGTAGACGCGCGACCATCCTGAACTTCATCACATCCCGGGAGGAACACATGCCTGACTCTACGACCGAGGAGACGCTGAAGACCATCACGCGGTTCAACGAGGCGTTCAATGCCCACGATGTTGATGGGGTCATGGCCCTCATGACCGAAGATGTCGTCTTTGAGAACACCTCGCCGTTCCCGGATGGTGAACGTTTCACCGGGCAGGAGGCCGTCCGCGCCTACTGGAATTCGTTCTTTGCCAACTCGCCGCGAGCGCACTTCGTGGCCGAAGATGTGTTTGCCGCCGGCAACCGCGCAACTGTCCGGTGGCGCTATTCCTGGGGCGATGGCCACGTGCGTGGCGTCGACGTGTTCACGGTTCGCGATGGCAAGGTGGCCGAGAAGCTGGCCTACGTCAAGGGCTAACTGCACCACCCGACGGGAGAATCCAGTTCATGACTGTCACGACGAACGCGGAGGAAACCCTGCCGCGATGGGAACTCGACGCGCTTTTCCCTGGACCTGACGCGCCCGAACTCCGGGCAGCCATACAAGCCATCCAGTCAGACGCCTCCAGCCTCAAGGACGCATTGGCTGTAGCCGAGGGAACGGGCCTCACGGCGGCGTCGCTGAGTCAGATCATCGACCGGTACAACGCCCTGCTCGATGCGGCAACCCGCGTTGAGGGGTACCTCTACTGCCTGGTCGCCGCGGATGTCACCGACGAGGATGCGGGAGCTGCCTCAAGCGCCTGGGATCTGGTGAAGGCAGACCTGGGCGGGATCGCGCCACGATTCACAGCCCTGCTCGACGCCGTCGAACTGGCGGATCTGGCAGCGCAATCGCCAGTGGTCGCAGCGCATCTCCCCACGCTCACGCGCGTGCAGGAGATGGGTGCGCACCTCATGCCGCCCGGCGAAGAGGAACTCGCCGCCCAACTCGGTGTCGCTGGGGCATCTGCCTGGTCATCATTGCGCGATGAACTGGGCGGCCGCGCCACGGCCACCATTGAGGTCGAAGGCGAACTGCAGGAAATGGCCCTCAGTGAGGCCGGCAACCTTGCGTACAGCCCGGACCGGGCGTTGCGCCAGCAAGCGGACGAGGCAGTCAACGCGGTCTGGGAGTCGCTCGGCGTGCCGCTTGCTGCCGCCGTCAACGCCGTCAAGGGGCAGCAGCGGGTGCTGGCCGCGCGGCGCGGGTGGGCAGACCCGCTGGAGGTCACCCTGGCGCAGAACGCCATTGACCGTGAGACGCTGGCTGCCATGCAGTCCGCGATTCGCGCGGCGGTTCCGCTGTACCAGCGCTACCTCCGCGCAAAGGCCCGCCTCCTCGGCCTGCCCCGGTTGGCAGGCTACGACTTCGACGCGCCAGTTGGCGAGCCAATGTCCTGGCCGTACGAACGGGCGCAGGCGTTCATCCTGGAGACCTTCGCGGCGGAGTATCCGCCGCTGGCTGCCCTGGCGCAGCGCGCCTTCCGTGAGCACTGGATCGACGCCGAGCCACGCCAGGGCAAGGATGGCGGTGGCTTCTCCATTGGCGTGGGCGGCGAGGCCACGCGCATCTTCATGAACTACCTGCCCGTCTACGATCAGATGAGCACCCTGGCGCACGAACTCGGCCACTCGTACCACAGCGCGGTCGCCGCACAGGCCGGCTGTACGCCGTTGCAGAACCCGCCAGATGACCTCCCCGCGCCCCTGGCGTTCCCCATGACGCTGGCCGAAACGGCCAGTACCTTCTGCGAGGCGTTGGTGCAACGGGCGGCACGCGCCGGGGCGACCGGTCCACAGGCGCTTGCCGTTCTCGATTCCTGGCTGGTCGCCTTCTCGGCCACGGTTTTCGATACCCACGCGCGCTTCCTGGTCGAGCAACAGATTTTCGCGCTCCGTGCGGAGCGCGAACTCACGCCGACCGAGCTGACCGAGATTACCCGCGAGGCCTGGCTGAGCGTCACCGGTGATGCCGTTGATCCGGCGACGGTCGCCGTCTACCGCTGGACAAAGCCACACTTTTTCATCAGCGACATCGCGTACTACAACTATCCGTACGCCTTCGGGCTCCTCTTTGCGCTCGGATTGCTGGCCGTGAAAGACCGCGAACCCGTGGGCTTCTACGAACGGCTCGATGCACTGCTCGCTGGCTCGGGCATGCGCACCGCAAACGAGCTTGCCGCCGGCTTTGGGATTGACCTGCACGACCCCGAATTCTGGAGAAGCGGGTTTGCCGGGTATGAGGCAGATATCGCCGAGTACGAGTCACTGGTCGAGCAGGCTACACCGTAGCGGGGCCACACGCGAGCCCGGCGGATCTTCGGCAACCCCGCACGTTTGCTGCTCAGCAAGCGCCGGCGCGTGGAGGCGCGCTGGCGCTCGCAGTCAAATGGCTGAGAAGTCTCCCCGCGACGCATCGAGCCAGGGCTGGGAGTAGAACCTCTCCGCGGGCAGCTCGACGGTCGTCAGCTTGTTGCCCGGCGCGTAGCAGAGCGCGGTGTCAATGCAGATGCGGTTTGCGTAGACCTCGGGTTCGCGGCTCAGTGTTGGCGTGTGCCCGTGCACGACCTTCTTGCCCCAGTCGTAGCTGGAATGAAGGAATTCGTCGCGCAACCAGATCAGGTCGTAGGGGTCGGTTTCGCCCGGAGTCCGGCCCGGTTTGATGCCGCCATGCACGTAGATGTACTGGTCGTCCTCGAAGTACCGTGGCAATGATGCGCACCACGCGCGATGCGTTTCAGGGATCACGTCCCGCGCCAACTCCAGCGTCACCTCGCGCGGTTGCTCATTCGCGGAGAGGTACGAGCGGCAGGTGGCCTTGCCGCCGGCGGCCAGCCAGAGGTTTGGGTAGTTGTAGTAGGCGTCATAGAAGCGCCCGCCGTTGTGAAGAGCGTCGAGCATCATGTCTTCGTGGTTTCCGGTCAGGAAGACCCAGTGCGGGTACTGCTGCTGCCAGGCCATCATCTGCTCGACAACGCGCCTGCTGTCGGGGCCCCGGTCGATGTAGTCCCCCATGAAAACCATGCGATCCCGCTCGGGCTGCAAGGGGAGTTGCCGGACAAGAGACGTCAGTTCGTCAAAGCAACCATGGATATCCGAGAAAACAAAGGTCTTCATCCTGCCGGCAAGGCGCTCCCAATCTGCACGTCGGGGTGACCGATCTCATGTCACCACCGACGATCATTCCACATCGTGCGCCAGGAGGGCAAACGCCTTGTGGCCTGGGTTCAACGGGGCCCTCACGGCGGCGGAGTTCCGCAGTGGGATGATGACCGGGGACCCTGCAGCCAGCGTTCCGGCCGGGTTCGCCGCTGAGGGTCTGTAACGGGGAGCCGGCGCAATGCTGAACGGCGCATTGTCGGCGTCCACCCGCACATTGCGTGATACCGTATCGGCTACGACTTTGAGGCTCAGGTGGCAAGGAGAAGCCGTGGCTGCGCACGTTTGAGTACATCGACGACCGGTTCAAGGCCTGCATGAATCCCAACGCGCGCGTCTACAGCCTCGCTGAGGGTACGCCTGGGCAGAAGGCCCCGCGTGGTCGCCAGCCTGGAAATCCGTCATCTGGAGCGATATCCCGAACAACCGGCAGATGCGCCCGGACACGGCGGACAATACGGTGAGTGTGTTCCGCACTAACGTGGCAACACCAACGGCAACACCGTTGATCGACAGGCCGCCTGCTGAGTTGCTGAGCACAGTGGGCGCCGCGTCAGTCGTATGTGAGTTCGACGGCTCCGTGACGACGCTCGTGGACAGCTACCAGGGCAAGCGTCTCAACAGCCCGAACGACGTCATCGTCAAGTCAGACAACGCCATCTGGTTCACCGATCCCTCCTACGGCATTGACTCCGACTACGAGGGCAGACAAGCAGCCGCTGACCAGGAAGGCTGCTACGTCTACCGGTACGACGAAGCACTCCGGGGATCTGACCGCGGTCATCACCGACATGGTGCGCCCGAATGGCCTCGCCTTCTCTCCCCGACGAAAGCCTGCTCTACGTCCGCGAACACCGGCGCCACCCACGCCGCCGATGGCCCGCGCCACATCCGCCGCTTCACGGTGAACGACGATGGCAAGAGCGTCTCCGGCGGCAGAGTCTTTGCCGAGTGCAGCAACGGCTTCTTTGACGGTTTCCGCATCGACGTCGATGGCCGCCTGTGGGCAAGCGCCTTCGATGGCGTCCATATCTACGATCCCGATGGCACACTGATCGGCAAGGTTCTCGTACCGAGGTGGTGGCCAATGTCGAGTTCGGCGGCGAGCGATTAAACCAGCTCTACATCTGCGGCACCACGTCACTCTACACCGTCAAGGTGTTCACCAACGGTGTCAACCGCATCTCATGACGATCATCCGCAGCCGGCGCCTCTTCCTCATTCCCCTCACCCCGGAGGCGCTGACCGCGCTCATGAAACACGACCGGCCGGCGGCTGAACACGCCCTGAACGGGCGCTTCCCGCCGGCAGAACTTGTGCCGCCGCTCATGGCCGACGCGCTCGAATACTTCCTGAATATCGCCACTGCCGGTCCGCAGGCGCCGCCTGGGGTGCTCGTGCTTATGTCACCCTGAAGACGCGAAGATCGTCGGTATGGGCGGGTTTGGCGGCCCTCCTGATACGCAGGGCATGGCAACCATGGGTTACAGCGTGTTCCCCGCGTTTCAACGCCTTGGCTACGCCTCGGAGGCCGCTCGCGCGCTTCGCTGACTGGGCATTGAGCCAACCGGGCGTTGCTGGCGTCCAGGCCACCATCTCGCCCCGCAACATCGCCTCGGAACGGGTCGCCGCGTATGCTGGACTGAACCGGACGGATGCCACGGAAGATGACCCGGACGAGGGTTTGGTCGTTGTGTGGCAACGCTCACAGGACCCTGCATGACGCACCCACTCTGGCGCTGCCGCGCGCAGCACTCATGGCGCTTGTCCTCACCGCCGGAGCCATTCCTGGCGCCCAGGCACAGGACGCAACACCACTCCCGAATCCGGCGCTCGCCCGGCAACTAGGAGTGGCATCGCGACCGAAACGGCAGAAATCTGGGCGCTTGAGCCTCTACCTGAAATCGATGACGTGGTCCTGACGCGGCCCGAGTTGGTCCAGCGTTTGCCCGACATGATCTCGGAGGAACTGGACCTCGCCGAACTCGAGGACGCCGCGCCTGATCGCGCTGGGTCTTCTGCCTGAGGGAGCGACCTGCTCGATTTGACCATACGTCTCCTGGGAGAGCAGGTCGCCGGCTTCTACGACCCCCGCACCGACGAGATGATCGTGGTGGCGGACGGCGAGTTCGGCGCAGGGGCCTACTACTACGCCCACGAAGTGGTGCGCCTTGCAGGATGCCTACCTCGACCCCGACGATCTCATGGAGCAGGTCACCACCGACAACGACGACCAGTCGCTGGCGATGGCCGCGTTGTACGAGGGCGACGCGGTCGTCACCTCGACCTTCTACCTGAACCGGCATCCCGATTTGGCGTTCGACTTGCTGCGCGAGGCAAAGACTGACAGCACCGAGTTGAGTGCCGCTCCCGCCGCGATGGTCGTCACCCTGGTCTTCCCGTACATCTCCGGTCAGCCTTTCGTCACAAAGCTCTACCAGGAAGGCGGTTGGGGTGCGGTTGATGCGGCCTACCTCGATATGCCGGCCTCCACGGAACAGATCCTGCACCCGGAGAAGTACCTCGACCGCGACGATCCGGTCACACTGACCTTGCCGGAACCCGCTGAGGCGATGGGCGAGGAGTGGAGCGAGGTCCACCAGAACACGCTGGGCGAACTCCAGATTGCGCTGCTGCTGGCTAATCTGCCTTCAGGCGGCGGGATCAACAGCATCACGGGTCAATATTCCATACCGGACACCCCGCCTTGAACGCGGCGGCTGGCTGGGACGGCGACCGGTATGCGCTCTGGGCCACCTCAGGCGGCGAGAAGCGCTGGTCTGGCGCACGCCTGGGATACCGAACAGGACGCGCGTGCTTTCGCAGCCGCGCTCGCGCGTTACGAAGAAGGTCGCTGGGGCGGCATCTTCAATGGTGAGAGCGCGGACGACATCGCGCTTGTTACGGAAGATACGGCCGCACGCCTCCTGCTGCGCGGCAAGAAGTGTTCTACGTGCAATCACCCAGCTTGCGCCTGACGGATCAGGCCCAGGCCGCGCTCGCCCCTTGCTGCTCACGCGCCAACTCCCGATCCAGGGCCGTAGCAGTCGCACCCGTATCGCATCCGACACATCATGCCATTCCGTGCATTCTTCCGTACGCAGACGCGCCGAATGCCGTCAGGGTGAAAACTGTGGCCTCGAAAGCGCCGTACCCGCCTCGCCCCTTCATCCTGCCCATGGCCCGCACAGCGTATTGCAGGAGCCTGACCTGCCAGTCAACAAGCCCGTGTCTCGAGCTCGTCGAGAGATCGTTCACCGGCACTCGCGACGAGATCTCTCGACTGCGCTCGAGACACGAGGGGATCGGCGGCCCAACTTCTTTGCACACCGCTGAGGAGATAACGCAGGTTCCTGAATCACGTCGTGCGTTGGTTCCGGCGCTGACCGGCCTCCCCACAGCGCAAACCTTATCTGGGCGGTAGCCGCGAACGTGCCACACTCCGCGCCTTTTGCGCAATCTCCGGTATCGGCTCGTTTCGGCTTTGGGCCCCGGCGGCGTTGGCAAGACGCGCCTGGCTCTGGCTGCGGCTGAGCGCGCAGCGAATGATCTTCCAGGTGGCGTTGCACTCGCGGGGCTGAGGGAGCCTCACCTGGCTGCTGACGCGATCGCCAGTTCGCTGGAAGCCCGTGGCCAGCCGGAACGCTCCCTGCTGCAATCAGTGCTGACTGCACTCGAGCAAGCGCGATGCCTGTTGGTGCCGGACTACCTCGAACACCGAATGGGCTCCGAACTTCAGTCACTGGTCAATCGCCGGGTCCAGGAATACCCGGGGGTGAGGATCCTGACCACAAGCCGCGTGCCGCTCCACCAAGGCGCAGGTTTCACGGACCACGTTGCTGACCGTTGGCTCCAGGGCGAGCTGTACTGGAAATGTGGCTGCAGTTCGCTTCTGGGCGGCCATGCGGTACGGGCGATAAAGGAATTTGACCAGGCGCTCGTTCACATGGATTCTCCCACGTCCGAAACCGAGCGTGCGTTTCGCGCCAATGCGCGGTCTCACCGTGGCGCAGCCTCCTGCCTGCCCGGGGGCAACGAACGCGGCGCCCAGGACTCCGCGCAAAGCGTGGATGAACTCCGGCAGATTGCAGGGGTCGCCGTGACAATCTTCGTCTTCAGCGATTTGGCTGGCTGGCTGTTTCCGGATGGGCAAACGCCCGACGCAAGACTGCTACTGTGTGGGGCACGTTGCGTGGCAGCCCACGCACACCTCGTGGTTAGCCATGACGCCGCTGGCGAGGCTGGAGCTGATCGACGCAACGGAGGGGCATCCCAAACGCGCTGCGCGTCGCCTGGGCGCGGCGGCGCTGACCAGCGCGGCCCTGGGCCCGGTGACTTTCAGTTCCGAACAGGAACGTGGCCGGCAAGATCCGGCGGCGGTGTCGCAGGACGTACTGCGTGAAGGCCAGGCGATTGTGGAAAGCGATGGCGCAGCGGCGCGCACAGGCACCACGCACCGCGAGCGCGAGGTGCTGGACCTCATGGTCGCCAGACGCACCGACCGTGACGTTGCGGCCACGCTGTACATCAGCGAGCGCACCGTCTCCAAGCATGTCAGCAGAATCCTGCACAAGCTGCATGCCGTCTCGCGCGGGGATGCCGCTGTGCGGGCCGTGCGCCTCGGACTCGTCTGAAGCCCACACCACTTGCCTTGTCGCTTGCGTCTCTCGCGGGTATCACCTGCGGAGTGCTTCGCGTGATTTCTTGAGGGCCGCTGCGTGACCGATTCCGGATTTCCTTACGATCTGATGATCTTCGACCTTGATGGCACGCTTACAGATTCCCACCTTGGCATCACCCGTTCCGTACAGCATGCGCTTTCACACGTCGGGATCGCCGTTGAGAACCTGGCCGACCTCACGCACTTCATAGGGCCGCCGCTGCGTGATTCCTTCGTGGAGACCTACGGTTTCAATGACGACCAGGTCATCACAGCGACGCGCGTCTACCGCGAGCGCTACGGCGCCGTCGGGTGGCTGGAAAATGAGGTGTTTCCGCTCACATCCTGCCTTCTGCAAGCGGCCAGCGCCTCCGGCGCCACGCTGGCGGTGGCGTCCACGAAAGGGGAGCACCATGTGCAGCGCATCCTGCAGCATTTCGGGCTCGATCACCATTTCGCCGTCATGGGGGGCGCCAGTCCGGATCACGGTGTCTACACAAAGGCTGATGTCATCGCCCGTGTCATGCGAGACCTCCCCGCGCCAATGAACCCCCGCCGTACGATCATGATTGGGGACCGCGAGCACGATGTCTTCGGGGCACGCCACCACGGGATAGCGACTATTTCGGTGCGATATGGGTACGCCCGGCCGGGAGAACTGGAAGCGGCTGGCCCGTTCGCCATCGCCGATTCGATGGAGGACCTGGCTGGAATCCTGGGGCTGTCGCTGCCGCCGGCCGAGTGTGCGAAACCAGGCTAACGCCGGGCGCGCCGGATCATGCCACGCGCAACGGGATCGCCGGCTCAATCCGGAACTTCAGTGCGGCGTGGGCCGTACGCAACGCGGCCTCGACGTCCTCCGGAGTTCTGCCCTGCGCGAAAATAAACCCCAGGTAGCTGGCGCCCTCGGGGAGCGGCGCCAGCGGTTGGTGCAGCGGCGCCGTGATATCGATGCCCGTCACGCCAGGGACCACCGCGGCGGCCTCCGTGCCGGTCACCTCACGCAGTATGCCGCCCCGGGGGATCGGGATCATCATGACACCGGCAGCGTGATCCATGCCGGTGTCGGCAGGCAACTCCGCACCCATTGCGTGGCGCAGAATGATCTCCTCAAGGCTGATCCCCGCGCCAAACTCCAGCACCGTTGAGCACAATCCGCCGATGGAGCGACCAGCCATCTCGATCAGCCAGACGCCCTCATCGTTGATGCGGAGTTCGGCATGCACCGGGCCTTCGCGCAATCCCAGGGCCGCCGCAGCTTCAGCCGTGCGGGTAGAGATCGCCTTCTGCACATCCGGCGCCAGGCGCGACGGCGTGACATAGATAGTCTCTTCGAAGTACGGACCTTCCAGCGGGTCCGGCTTGTCGAACAGGGCGAGCGTTTGCAGGCTGCCGGCCGTCAGCAGCCCTTCCAGCGCCACCTCCACGCCGGGCAGGTAGCGCTCCAGCAGCAGGACGCCCTCGTCTGGCCCGTATCCGGCCGCGCGAACGATCTCCCGCGCCCGTGCAAACGCCGCCCGCAGTTCAGCTGCATCGTTCGCGCGAATCACGCCCCGGCTACCGGAAAGCGTGATCGGTTTCACGACCACCGGGAAGCCGATCTCGAGCGCGGCAGGCGCCGGATCCTCATCCAGGGCAACCTGCCGGTAGGTGGGCACTGGCACGCCGCCGCGAGCAAGCGCCTCGCGCATCACCCACTTGTTCCGCGCCGCCAGCGCCGCATTGGGGTCATTGTGGGGCAGGCCCAGGGCCGCCGCGACCTGGGCCGCCAACATCGTGGCGCTGTCGTCGAGCGCGACGACAGCAGCCAGCGGCTCCTGGGCATGCCTGCGACGCAGGGCAGCAATGGCGTCCTGCTGCGCCGCGAAATCAAGCTCAAGCCAATTGCCGCGCGCGCCAGATGCCAGCGCGGCGGGCGTATCCACCACGCGCAAAACCACGAGATCCAGCTTCTGCGCCGCCTCCAGGAAAGCCTCGCCACGATAGGTCGTGGGACCCGCCAGCAGCGCGATACGCGCGGTCACGACGTGCGCCGAACCTACTCAGCGGCCTCGACGATGGTCTCCACCACCGCATCGACCACCCGGCCCAGCGTGCAAACCACAATGGTGTACACCGCCCGCGCCATCTGGCGTCACGCTGATGTCACGCACGCGCAGATTCGCATACTGCCCGGCAGAGCGGTCCTTGCTCAGCCACTGGTTAACATCATCCATCGCGCCGCTGGTGTCGCGTGAGGCCGAAGCGCTGTGAAACAGGAAAACGCGGGTATCCGACGGAATCAACTCCATACTTGCGCTGCTCCTGACAGTGAAAGAAACCACTCTTCAAGCTCCGAACGTGCGGAGTATACCGGGCACGCAGCATGGCCCTTGCTGGCGCTGCTTGCCGGCAAGGGCCACGCTGCGTTACACCACTACAGCCGCGAGCCGAAACCGTCCCGGGTGATGTTGTGGAACCTCGTCCTCACCAGGAGGCAGCGAGAACCGAAGTCGCTCGACGCGCATCGTATCCGACACAAGGTGTGCACGGCGCTCTATGCGGTCTGCGCTTCGTCCATCACCTCGCCGTTGCGTCCCCCGACCACTGGAGCCGCGTTCGGTGGCGTAACCTCCATCCAGCCCTGCCGGACCGCGTGCAGAATCGCTCCTACCCGATCTGTCGCATTGAGTTTGCGCAGCACCGAGGTCATATGGTTCTTCACCGTCTGCTCGGAGACGAAGAGTTCGTCAGCGATTTCGCGGTTGGAAAGCCCCTGCGCCACGCAGTCGAGCACCGCAAGCTCACGAGTCGAGAGTGGCATGGGGCCATCCCCGCTGCTCTCCTCGCTCGGGAGCCGCAGTTCAGCCCGCAAGCGCCGCGCCAGCTCCGGCCGCGCCAGCATCTCCGAACGCAACAGGTTCTCCCCGGCGCAGACCCGGGATAGCGATCCCAGGAACGCCTCAGCGCCGATATCCTTCTGCAGAAACGCCACCGCGCCCGCGCGCACCGCCTCAATGATGCGGTCATCATCCATATGCACACTTAGCACGACGATGCGCGCGCGCGTTTGCTTTCGCCGCAGGATGCGTGTAATGCGCAACCCGGTGATCCCGGGCAACTGGACATCTAGCAGAATCAGACCTGGGCGTGTTTCCTCCGCAGCCCGAATGGCCTCGTGCGCATTGCCCGCCTCACCGACAATCTCGTAGCGTCCGGTGGCTTCCAGCACCCGCCGCAGGCCGGTGCGAAACACCGGGTGATCATCGACCAACAGCACTCGCCGTGCTAGCACGGACCATCCCTCCCCGCTGTATGGGCACGAACCGGATGCAGAGATCGTGGTCAGAGCCATCCACTCACTGACCACAGCATCCCGTGGGTATCGCGCCAACCCATCTCCCCTGGTGGCCGTCGCTTGCGGGGGCGCTTGCCTCGTGTTCCCTGTTCGAGCGCAAGCAGCAACGAACCTGTTCCCATGCTATGGCCCAGGGGTGGGAAAGGCAACGGACAGTTTGGCACAGGCAACCTCATCCCCTGCGTAACGTTCGCCTGCAATAACGAGTCTGGTTGTGGCCGGTGCGCCAGGAGTCCTCCAGACTTCGGCAGCAGGACCGTTGGATGCCGTGCTTTATCAGGTTTTCTCGCGGAAACCAGCCATGCCTCTGAGGCAAGGACGACCGGAAGCGTCAGCGTAGCCCGTGCAACTGGCAGAGCAGCAGGAGCCCGATCAATGTCTTGGCGTCCTGCACCTGCTCCGGACCGGGAGCAACCAGAACCGGAATCTCGTGCACGGGCGTGGGGACAACCGCGATCAACTCGTCCGGATCGATCTCTCCGGCGGCAAATGAGCAATCCTCCGCGAGAAAGATGGTCAACTGCTCGCTGGTGTATCCCGGCGACGTAAAGTAGGACGCAATCCGGGTCATGGTGCCCGCTTTGTAGCCGGTCTCCTCCATCAACTCGCGGCGGGCACAGGCCTCCGGCTCCTCGCCGGGCTCCAGCGTGCCGGCCGGCAACCCCAGAAGGACGCGCTGGATCGGATGGTGGGCCTGGCGCAGCAGCAAGACCTTGCTGTCACGCGTGATGGCCACAATGGCAACTGCGCCCGGGTGCTCCAGGACTTCCCGGGTGGCTATGCGCCCGCTTGGCAGCCGGACGCTATCGACCCGGACGTGGAGCCAGGCGCCGTCGAAGCCGCGCGATGAACTGAGGACAACCCCCAGGGGAGGATCAACCGGGTGGGTCACGAACCTGCACCTCCGAAAAATGCAAAAGCGGCATCCCTATGGGATGCCGCCAGGAGGCGCCAGGCGGATTCGAACCGCCGATCAGGGTTTTGCAGACCCGTGCCTTACCGCTTGGCTATGGCGCCAGAAAACCGTTCGCTCGCAAAAGCGACGCTCAGTTTATCACGCTGCGACCACAGGCGACCTAGGTCGGATCCCAAACGTGAGAGTACCGCTGCGGGAAGAGGATCGGCAGCAACGCCTGGCCGGTTGGCGACGCCACGATGCAGTCGGGAAAGGCGTACTGCAGATCGGCCAGGGACCGGTAACCGAGCAGCACTTTCAGGAACGTGAGGTCGGGAAACAGAGCATCCCCTGCCTCGGCGTGGTCCGGCCGCCAGGTCTCGGCCCTTACCCGCCCACGTTCCACTCGCAGCTTCAGGCCGCTCCGGTAGAAGCTCAGGCGCAAATCGCCGCTCCAACCTGCTTCCGGCGACGCAGCCAGCCGCCGTTCAAGGGCTGGCGCGATGGCGTTCAGAAATTGCGGCAGATCCGGTACGCGGATGTACCACGCGTACGGCTTCAGTTCGCGCGGCAACGCACTCGGGAGAGCGTCAAACAGGGGGTGCTCTGCGCCGAGTTCAAAACAGATCGCGTCGAACACCTTTCCCGTACGGGCGGCACATTGCGGGCCCAGCACGTCCAGGGCCCGCAGCAACGAGGGCGCAACAGCGCTCATCGGCGTGCCCGGCGCAACTTCGAGAAAGCGAACGCCAAGCTGCGTGCCCCACAACCGCCGTGCACAGACCACGGCCCCCACCGGCGTCTCCCGATTCTCCGCGGGCACGATCACGAAGTGTTCGCTGGCCAGGCCGCTTTGCTCGCTGCGGCCAAACGCGTCAAAGCGCCAGAACGCAGCGTCACGCGGCACAGCGACCAGTGACCGGGCACACGCCTGCTGGTAAAGATCGACGAGGAACGGGAGATCAGTTTCCGCCAGTGGGCGGAGCGTGAAGTCCTCTGGCGCACCCTCAGGCAGCGCCGGAACATTGGCGCGGTAGGCAACCCGCCCACCTTCCAGGTTCAGCGCGTACTCGTATCCAAACTGCCGGTAGTACCAGGGTATGCCCGGGATCACCTGCATCAGGTGCCCCTGGCGTTCGCTCCAGGAGTGAATCTCCGCGAACTGCGCCGCCACCAGGCCACGCCGCCGGAATTCCGGCGAGGTGCTGACGACATCGGCCTGACCAACCGGGATCTCGATTCCGTCGTAGGTCCAGGTTGTCGAAAAGAGCCCCACGGAGGACACGATCTGGCCGGAGGCCGTGTCCTCCACATAGAGGAAGTCGCCCGGCCGCCCGGTGGGGTGCATGCCCCCCAGCATATCCAGCAGCCAGTAGTGCAGTCGTTCCAGCGGCGGCGTTTCGTCCGGACCGAGCAGCGTGTTGGCGTGAAACGCGGCGATCCGCTCCCGATCTTCCGGGCCGGATCGCCGCAAGTGAAGCCCGTTGCCCAGATCGCGCGGCAGAGGAGGGTCGGAAGCCAGATTGCCGCCAGGCATCGTCAGTCGTGAGCCGGCGCGTAACCCGCCGCTTCCGCCGCGCTGGTGGTCGTGAAGCAGAACTCTGGCGTGGTGCGGCTGTAACTGCGCGAGGCAGTCGTGTGATACAGCATCGATTGCGCGTTGCCCTTGATCGGGTAGACCGGTGGGCAATCACGTCCGCCATCGCCTCTCACCGCGCCCGGCGGCACATCTCCTCCAGAAGCAGGGAGGTCCGGCGCAGCCAGGTTCGCAACGTTGCGGCGCTCGTCGATGAGCACGGTCTCAACCTCGATTGGCTCATCGGGATTGGTCATCGGGCCGCCTACCTGCCAAACCTCTGCGAGCGCGGCTTCCGCCTGGTCAGACAGGCGATCCGCTGCGGCATCCGCCTCACGCCGGGCCTGGGCAAGGTCCGTGGCTGCAGCGTCGATCCGGGCGGTCTCCACTGGCAGGTCCGTACCCATCGCCGAATCCGCTGCGTCCTTCAGCCGTGACTCGACGCGCTCTGCGCGGGGCTCACCTGCAGGCGCCGGCGCAGCCGCCCGCGGAGTTGCTGGCGCAGAACGCGCCGTAGCCGCAGTGGCTCGTCGCCGCTCCGATTCTGCCCGCTCGGCGGCAGCCTTGCTCGCCTGGCTGCGATTCCAGAAGAACCAGAGTATCCCAACGGCGATAACAACGAGAATGACCCAGATCAACCACTGAGGCACGGCGTCCCTCCTTTACATTCGGTACGTATGCCAGTTTCTACTCGTGACTGGTCCTGCCCCTGGCGCGAGATTGCCGGAAACCAGCGGCCTCTGCCGCCTCACCGGACGCAAAGCAAAACTCGGGAATGGTGGCAGCGTACGACGACTGCCCCGGCTCGTGGTAAATGAGAGACTGCTGATTCCCCTTGATGGGGTAGTCTGGCGGGCAGGTGGCGGTGCCATCGCCAGCAATGGCCCCGAACGGCACGTCCACCGCAGACTCAGCCTCAAGTTCAGCCAGCCCGGCGCGAAGCGCCGCCCGGGAATCTTCCGCAGCGTCGGCCGGTCTCTCGTCCTTGACCAGGTCTGCATCGGGCCGGGCGAAATCTTCCGCATCGCCGTGATCAGGGTGCTCTGCCTTTGGCTCGGCTGGCCCACTCGGGGAGGCAGTCTCCATGCGCTGGATATCGGCTGTGTCGGCCGCAGCCTCCACGGCGGCGGCGCGCCCCGCCTCGACGCGGCGCGCGTCGGACGGCCCTTCCAGACCAGCCCGGTGGGCGGCGTCCGCCGCTTCCGATTCGGCCGCCCGGTCGGCAGCGGCGGCGGCAGCGGCGCGGGAACCCGGCAACTCACGCTCGGCAATCTCAATCTCGGCGGCGCCGTTGTCGCTGCTCAGATTGGGCTCGGGCATGACGGCGGCTGGTTGCTCGGGCAAACGCGCCGCAGCGGCCAGCCCCTCGGTCGCTACGGCCTCGGCCTGTGCGCGGGTCGGCGCCTGGCGCATGATGTGCGCGACGTTGCGGGCAGATTCTTCAGCGTGCGTCACCGTCTCCTGACGCCGCTGCTCGCGGAAACGTTCCTCCTGCATCCGGCGTCGTCGCATGCTCCACCAGAAAAAGACCGCCAGGATCACCAACAGCAGAAACGTCATGGGATTGGCAATGCCACCCTGTGGCGATTCTGAAGTATCGGCCTGCACGAAAAGCCGCCTGCGCCGGGGAGCCTCGTCTGAAGCGTGCGTTGCCATCGCCATGTCCTTTCGCCAGGCCACTGTCCAGCCTGTCCCGCATGACACGATACCGTCATTTTACGGCACTTTTCTGACTTTCCCGATGCTACGCTTCACCGGTGATGATGTTCGACACCTCCTCTCCCTCCGATGCCGACTCCGTTGCGCTCCCGCTGGCGCCATTGCAGCCAGGTGCTTCGCGGCGCACCCGGCCGCGCGGTCTCTACGATCTCACCCTGGCTGAGTTGGAAACTTGCGTGACTGAGCTTGGCCACCCTGCGTACCGCGCCCGTCAGGTTTGGAACTGGGCGTACCGTCAGTTCGCGCGAGACTACGCCGCCATGCAGAACGTCCCGGCGGTCCTGCGCCAGGAACTCCAGTCAGTGGCGCCCATGGATACCCTCGAGCCCGTGCGCACGGTAACCGCCGATGATGGTGAGACAATCAAAACGCTGTATCGCACGCGGGACGGCGAATTGCTGGAAACGGTGCTCATGCTCTACCCGGACCGCGCCACGGTCTGCGTTTCCTGCCAGGTGGGCTGTGCCGTCGGCTGTGCGTTCTGCGCCACCGGGCTGATGGGCCTTGCTCGCAATCTGAGCGCCGGGGAGATCGTGGCCCAGGTCGTTGGCGCCACCCGCGAGGCCCGCGAGCGGGGCCGTACCCTGACCAATATTGTCATGATGGGCATGGGCGAGCCACTCCAGAACTACGCCGAGACCATGAAGTTCATCCGCATCGTCCACGATCCGGACGGCCTGAACCTCGGCGCCCGCCGGATTACGGTTTCCACCTCTGGCATCGTGCCACGCATCGCGGCGCTCGCGCAGGAAGACCTGCCAGTCAACCTCGCGGTTTCCCTGCATGCGCCAGACGATGAACAACGCTCGGAGTTAGTTCCCATCAACCGGCGCTATCCCATTGCCATGCTCATGGACACGATTGACCAGTACATCGCGCGCACCGGACGCCGCGTTTCGTTCGAATACGCCCTGATGCGCGGCATCAACGATAGCGATGACACTGCCCGGAAACTGGCGGCGCTCCTCCGTGGGCGACTCTGCCATGTCAACATCATTCCACTAAACCCCGTGGACGTGCTTCCGTACGAGAGGCCAGATCCGGCCAGCATCGAACGCTTTGCCGGTATCCTGCGCGAGGCGGGAATCCCGACGACGGTCCGCTACTCGCGCGGTCTCGATATCGACGCTGCCTGCGGCCAACTGCGCGCGAAGGAAACGGCAGTCCGGGCCGCCTCATGAGCGGGCTGTCGCGCCGGTCGCTCCTCACAGGCCTTGCCCTCCTGGCGCAGCGACCGGATCAGCCAGCAGGCGCTGCGCAGGCAACGCCAACGCCAGCCGCAGTAGACGCCCGGCACGGCGTCACTGTATCGCTCCTCATGCAAAACTCCGGGTCATCTTCTGACCGGCTCACGGGCGCAGCCTCACCCATCGCGCAGAAGGTTGTGCTGCATGCAACGCATCTGGAACACGGCCAGCGCCTCATGTCCGACGTCAGCGACATCGAGATCCCGGCGCATTCGTTGGTGAGCCTCGAGCCAGGAGCCGGGCATCTTATGTTGCTTGGGCTCAGACAGAGCATTGTGCAGAGTGAGGTGTTTCCGCTCACCTTGCAGTTTGCGGACGCGGGCTCCGTTGTGGTCGAGGTCCGGGTTCGGCGCAGACAGGATGCAGCGGGCGTACCTGAGACGCCCCCCGTCACCGTCGGCGCCATCACGATCCTGCATGCCTCCGCTCCACCTGCTCCAGTGGAGCACACGTAACGCATGGCGAAGGACGATGCTCTCCTGCCCACGCGCTGGTTCCGCGTGCAGGCCATCGGCGCCGTCGCCCGCGCCGAACCGGAATCGCTTGCCCACGCTGGCTACTACGACCCCGGCGCCGAATCGGTCCTGGAGATCTTGCCGCGCTGGGCTGACGCCCTGGATGGGCTGGAGGCCTACAGCCACCTCATCGTGGTCTACTGGCTGGACCGTGCGAAGCGCGCCCGCCAAGGTTATCGGCTCCGGCCAGAGCGACGCCCGGACATGCCGGAGGTGGGCGCATTTGCCACACGCACCCCGCAGCGCCCCAATCCGATTGGCCTCAGCACGCCCCGCCTCCTGCGACGTGATGGCCTGATGCTCAGGGTGACTGGCATTGACGCCTGGCCCGGAACCCCGATCCTCGATATCAAAGGCTACACGCCCCGTGACGATGTACGCCCTGACGCCACTGTGCCAGATTGGTTGCAACGCCTCTGGGGAATCCACGACCGTGAACGCGAGCGAGATGCATGACCATCATCAACCGTTCTCTTGTGGCCAGCGCCGTAGCTGGATTTGCCTTCGTCGTCTCGCTGACGGGCCCGGGAGCCACTGCCGCCGAGGACACATGCGCCAGCTTCAATAGCTGGGTCTGGGCCCAGACAGTCTTCGACAACAACCCCGGCGAGGAACGCGCGCTCGACCCGGATGGTGACGGCGTTGCGTGTGACGCGCTGCCGGACGGCATTGCGCCCGCCACCTGGACCGATGCCATTCCTGCAGACGCTGAACCCGTTGATCTTGTCTCCGTGAATGACGGCGATACCATCGAGGTCTGGCGGGACAACCGCCACGAGCGCGTGCGCCTGGTTGGCATCGACACGCATGAGGTGGGCGGCGGCTATCAGCAGGAGGAATGCTACGGCCCGGAGGCGTCGCGTTTTCTCAAGGCGCTCCTGAGCGTGGGTGGCGACATCTGGATCGAACAGGACGTCGAGGATCGCGACCAGTACGGGCGGCTCTTGCGCTGGGTCTGGGCGGACTTTGGCACAGGCCAGGTGTACCTCCTCAATGAGGCGCTGGTGCGCGCTGGCTTCGCAGAGCGCTACCGCAACACGCCGAATGATCTCTATCTGGAGGAACTGCTGGACGCCGAGGCGTTCGCCCAGGCCTATGGACTTGGCCTGTGGACTGCTTGCGACATGCCGTACCGGGCGACCTCCAATGTGGTGCAAGGCAGCGGACCACGATCCACCCAAGCGCCAACACCGACCGGCTCAACCGCAGATCAACCGTCGTCAGGCGCGGACAATCGCCCAGGCTGTGACCCGGCCTACCCGGATGTCTGTGTACCTCCGTATCCGCCAGATCTCTCCTGCGCGGATATCCCGTTTGATCACATCCGGGTTCTGCCGCCCGATCCGCATCACTTCGATGGCAATGGCGACGGCATGGGGTGTGAAGGGCCGCCGGCGTAACTCCACCGACAGCCTCTCACCCTCTGCGTCCCCGGCTCAGCCGCAGGCCGTTCGCTGTGACGATGAGCGATGCCCCAACATCAGCCAGAACGGCGATCCAGAGGCTCACGAACCCAAAGACGGCCAGCACCAGCGCGAGCAACTTGATCAGGAACGAGAAGGTCACGTTCTGCTTGATGACGCGGCTGGTGCGCCGGGAGAGGATCAGCGCGTCCGCGAGGCCGTTGAGGTCATCCCCCATCAGCGCCAGGTCGGCCGTCTCGAGCGCTACGTCCGTACCGGCTGCCCCCATCGCCACCCCGACATCCGCTGCCGCCAGCGCCGGGGCGTCATTCACCCCGTCACCAACCATCACCACGGGTCCATAGCGGGCGCGAAGCGCGGCCACCGCTGTCGCCTTGTCCTGAGGCAGGAGTTCCGACTGCGCCTCGTCTGCCCCGACGGCGCGGGCAACGGCCTCGCCGCTGGCCTGAGTGTCGCCCGTGAGAACCACGACGCGCCGCACACCTGCCTGGCGCAGGCGCTGAATCGCGGCGGCCGCGTGTGGGCGCACCTCGTCAGCGACGGCAATAACCCCGAGGGGCAACCAGCGATCGCCTGCTCCGCGCGCCACGAAGAGCGGAGTTGCGCCCGCAGCCGCCAGGCGCTGCATTTCCTGAAACAGCGGGGTAGGCGTGTCCACGCCACCAGCAAGACCAAATTCGCGCGCCAGCCGGGGACTGCCGACCGCAATCTCCTCGTCAGCGACGGTGGCGCGCGCCCCCTTGCCCGGCAGGGCCTGGAACTGCTGCGCCGGGAGGATGTCGGCCCCAGCCAGGGACGTACGCGCAAGCACGGCACGCGCGAGCGGATGCTCGGAAAGCGCTTCGACCGACGCAGCGAGGCTCAGGAGTTCGGTGGTCCCGACGTCCGCGGACAGGCTGACGACCTCGGTCACGACGGGCCTTCCGGCCGTGAGCGTGCCGGTCTTGTCCAGGGCAACCACCTGCGCCGCGCCTGCGGCTTCCAGCGCGGCGCCACCCTTGATCAGGATGCCTCGCCGGGTCGCCTCGCCGATGGCCGACACAATGGACACGGGGGTCGAGATCACCAGGGCACACGGGCAGGCAATCACCAGCAGCGCCAGCGCGCGGTAGACCCAGGTGCTGGCATCCTGCGTAATCCAGGAACCGGCCAGCGCGAGCAGCACCGCGCCGAGGATGACGAGCGGCGTGTAGACAGCGGCGAAGCGGTCTACCAATTGCTGCTTGTGCGCCTTGCTGCCCTGGGCTTCCTCCACCAGCGTGATAATGCGCGCCAACGTCGAGTCGCTGGCCATGCGGGAAACGCGCAGGACGAGGGCGCCAGAGCCATTCATCGTCCCGGCGTAGCACGCATCCCCGGCGGATTTGTCGACTGGGATCGACTCGCCGGTGATCGGGCTTTGGTCAACGGCGCTGAGCCCCTCGACGACGGTTCCGTCGGCCGGCAGGCGCTGTCCGGGGCGCACCCGCACCAGATCATCCACGCGCAGGGCATCAACGGGCACGACAGACTCAACGCCGTTTGCCTCGAGACGAGAAGCCGTCGCCGGCGCGAGGGTCATCAGGCTCCGGATGGCGCTCCGGGTGCGCTCGAGCGTGCGTTCCTGGAGCGCCCCACCCACCGCGAAGAGCACAATAACCGCCGCTCCTTCGCCCCACTCCCCCAGCAGAGCCGCGCCGATGGCCGAAATCGTCATCAGCACGTTCATGTCCAGGCGGCGGATCCGGAGCGACTGGAGCGATGCCCGGGCAAAGGGCCACCCGGCCAGCAGGATCGCCGCCCCGAAGGCCAGATCAGGCGCGGTGCTCACGTGCGCGAGCTGCAACGACATGCCCACGATCCAGAGCGCAGCCGCGACCAACACCCAGCGCAAGCGTGCGTCGCGCCACCAGGCAACCTGGCTTACGGACGGGGGTTGGCTTCCTGCTTCCAGCGTCACCTCGAAGCCTGCGCGGCCGGCAGTGACAGCGATATCCACCGGCGCCGCCGGCCGGGTCGCGGCCGGAGTCACGACAAGGGTGGCTGCGCCAAAGTTCACGCGGGCATGGTCAACGCCCGGCAGCCCCGCCACCGCCTTCTGCAGGGTGACTGCACAATCCGCGCAGTCCATTCCCCGAACTCTGAAGCGCAGCGGATCACCCTGGGCAACCTCAGGCGCCGAATAGCCCAGGACGGCGATCCGCTCGACCACGTGGCTACGGCTGATGGTTGCATCAAAGGCAATGCGCGCGGAGCCAGTGGCGAAGTTCACCGAGGCATCCTGGACGCCTGGGGTGTTGCGCAGGCCAGCAGCCAACGATTCCGCGCAGACGGCGCAATCAAGCCCGTGAATCGGCAAGGTCACGCTGGACAGACCGGCGGCTGCTACTGGCTCTGGCATGACCCATCACCCTCTTGCCCCTCTCGAGCGTGCGCGATACCCATCGCCAGCAGATCGTGAACGTGGGCATCGTCCAGACTGTAGAAAACCACCCGCCCGTCACGCCGGGAGCGCACAAGGCGCCCCTCACGCAGAATGCGCAACTGGTGCGAAACCCGCGTGCGATTGATTCCGGTCGCTGCGGCCAGATCACAGACGCAGAGCTCCCCGGCGGAGAGCGCAGCGAGCAGGCGCAGGCGCGTCGGATCTGCAAGCAGGGCGAATAGCGCGGACACATCGGCGGGCGGAGGCAGTGCGGCGAGAGCCGCCCGGGCCGCGAACACCGCAGGGGGATGAATCGCCGCGATTTCGCAGTCGTCGGTCAGTGGATTCGCTGGGGACTGCAGTGATATGTGCGCCATAGCGCACATATCATAGCACCTTGCCAGAGCGCTCCGGGTACACTGGAGGCACTCGGCGCGCGATCATCCGGTTGATCGTGCTGGCCGACGAAGGGAAGCAAGGATATGTCTGATTTCACCGCCGAGCAGGCGCGCGACAACCTGAAGAACGTCTACGATCCGGAGATTGGCATCAACATTGTCGATCTCGGCCTGGTCTATGACGTTGATGTGTCGGATACCAACGATGTGCTGGTGACCATGACGCTCACGTCACTTGGTTGCCCACTCGGCCCGGTCATCGTGCAGGAAGTGACCAGCGCCATGAGCGAACTCCCCAATCTGGGCGATGTCGACGTCAAACTGGTCTGGAGCCCACCCTGGTCGCCGGACATGATGAGCGAAGATGCGCGTGACGAACTTGGCATCTGGTAGCAGAGAGACATGCCGGCGCGAGAGCGGCCGGTGTTACACTCCACCCACAATGACTGAACGTCGCGGGTTGGTTTGATGCAACGGAACTGGCGAGGTGGAATCGCCACCGTTGCGCTCTGTGGCGTCCTGCTCATGAGCGGGTGCGCCGCCGGATCGCCGGTCGTCGTCCCGGTGAACGAAACGCCGGCCAGCGCCGTTCTGGCTGCCCAGGACGCTCCAGTTATGCCGGCGCCAGCCGTTGCGCAAGTGGAGCCGTCTGCGGAACCAGCCGCGATTCCGGCGGCACAGACGCCGGAAAGCCTTGCCTTTGCGCAGGATGTCCCCGAAGTGGAGGCGCCGGACACCGGGCTGCCGCCGGATCAGGGCGTGAACACCGGCGAACCACAACCCGATGTGGTGACGCAGACTGACGCGGTGCTCGATCCGGCCACCGGGCAGGCTCCCGTCGTAACCGCACCTGCGCCTGACGCGGCGGCCGGCGACACCACCGCAGAGACAGCCGTCGCGCCGGCAGAGGTTGCGCCACTGACGGACACGGGCCGCCCCGCCGCACCTGGTGAAGATGGCTCAGGCTTGAGTCAGATCATCGAAGGCGGCACAAACGGCCGGTTGGAAGTGGCGCTCACGTTTGACGCCGGCGCGGACACCGGATATGGGGCGCAGATACTCGACTACCTGCGGGATGAGGGCATCAAGGCCACGTTTGGCATGACCGGCCAGTGGGCCGAGCAGAATCCCGAGCTGGTGCAGCGGATGGTGAGCGAAGGGCACCAACTCATCAACCACACCTGGGATCACGCCTCGCTCACAGGGGCCAACACCGGTATGCCGCCAATGACGCCGGACCAGGTTGTCCAGGAACTCTCCAGCACCGAAGATCTGGTGCGGAGCCTGACCGGCTACGAAATGCGCCCCTACTTCCGCCCCCCGTACGGCGACTATGATGCAACATCCCTCGGCTATTTGTACGAAAATGGCTACTATCTCACTATCTGGTGGACGTGCGATTCGCACGGTTGGGCAGGCTGGGGTGCGCAGGAGATCATCGACTACTGCACCACCAATCTGGCCGAGGACGAAATCCTGCTCCTGCACGTAGGCGCTGCGGCCGCAGGAGATTTTGAAGCACTTCCTGGGCTGGTCCAGTTCTTCCGTGACAACGGCTACGCCTTCGTCACGGTGGAACAGATGTTGCAGCCCTGAGTGATTGCGGCGGGGGTTGACCCGCTTGCCGGGCTTGGTTAGTGTTCCGCTGTGAGATGATGCGGCCCGTATCCTGGGGAGGGCGGGTTCGCGCGCATCTCACATGATCCGGGGATGATAGGGAGCGGGAATGAGCAGGTTCGGTCCGCGCCGGGGGGACAGTCAGACATCGCATGGCAAGCGCGGCGCGCGCGCCATCCCGATGTTGGCGCTGGTCGGCGTCGTGGGGTTGCTGGCTGGGTGCGGTCCCGAGGTGGCGCAACCGTACTCCACCATTTCACCGCAAAACTTCAAGACTGAACAGATTCAGTGGCTGTACCAGATTATCTTCTGGGCCGCCCTGATCGTGTTCGTCGCTGTCCAGTTGGCTATCGCGTACGTGGTCATTCGTTTCCGGCGCCGGAACAATGTTCGCCCTGAACAGGTGCACGGCTCCAAGGTGCTGGAAATCGCCTGGACAGTGCTTCCTGCGCTGATTTTGCTCGCCCTGTTCATCCCGACGATCAAGGTGATTTTCGAACAAGCCCAGGCCGCCCAGGTCGAGGACGGGTTCAAGGTTGAGGTGGTCGGCAAGCAATGGTGGTGGGAGATTGCCTACCCCGATATCGCAGCCAACCCGGCAGATACCTCCGCCGGGCCGCTCGTAACGGCAAACGAGTTGGTCGTTCCAGTGGGTGCGAACGTCGTCCTGAGCATGCAGAGCAACAACGTCATCCACTCCTTCTGGGTGCCGCAGCTCAGTGGCAAGGTCGATGTCATGCCGGGCCACGAGAACAAGCTGCAGTTCACTGCCGAACGCGTCGGTGACTACTTTGGCGAGTGCGCAGAGTACTGCGGCAGCGCCCACGCCTGGATGCGCTTCAAGGTCAAGGTCGTGCCCCAGGAGAACTTCGACGCCTGGGTAGCTGCCTGGCGCACGCCGCCCACGGATGGCAACCCCGCAACGGCTGATGTCGTGGATGCGCCGCCTGCCTTCGGCGCCTGCCTCGCCTGCCACCGGGTCAATGGCACCAACGCGGTCATTGCTGGCCAGGGCATGCCCTACATCTCGGGGTACCGCGATCCGGAAACCCAGGAAATCGTGCCGGGGCCAGGGCCCAACCTGACGCTGCTGGCCTGCCGCGACACTATTGGCGCAGGCATCCTGGAAAACACTCCTGAGAATCTGGAGAAGTGGCTCAAGCACACTGACGAGGTCAAGGAAGGCGTATACATGCCCAACTACTACAAGCAGGGCATGACCGACGAGCAGATCACGGAAGTCGTGAACTGGCTCAGCAGCCTCAAGCCAGCGGGCGGCTGCCCGGACGCCAATATGCCAGTCGGCAGCTTGCTCGACCCGGCGGTTGTCCGAGACGTTCCGGCGCTGGCGAGCCCGGGGGCTTCACCGGCTGCAGCGCCGGTGGCCAGCCCGGTGGCCACGCCCGCCGGGAGCTAGTAATTGGGGCGAGCGCCAGCAAGGCGCTCGCAACCACGTAGGTGTCAGGAACGATCAGGAGTCAGGCAATGGCATCGATCGCACAGCCACATATTCAGGCGCCAACACTCACCAAGCCAAAGGCTTCTGAGCATGGGTTGTGGAGTTGGCTTACCACGGTTGACCACAAGCGGATCGCCAAGCTGTACGGCGTAACAGCATTCGTCTTCTTCCTGATTGGCGGGATGGAAGCGCTCCTGATTCGCATTCAGTTGGCGCGCCCGGAAAACAATGTGCTGGACGCCCAGCGCTACAATGAACTGTTCACCATGCATGGCACCACCATGATCTTCCTGGTGGTAATGCCACTCAGTGTGGCGTTCTTCAACTTACTGGTGCCGCTGCAGATCGGCGCCAGAGATGTCGCGTTCCCCAGGCTCAACAGTTTCTCGTACTGGACGTTTGTCGCCGGCGCCATCATCATCAACCTGCCAGTCATGGCCGCCTTGCCCGGCATCTTCATGCACATGGCCAGTGTTGCCCTCACGAACATCTCGGGCACTCCCATGCTTCAGGGCGCAGTGACGGCGCTCCAGGGCCTGCCATTCGCAGACAAGGTTCCTGACCAGGGTTGGTACGGCTACGCACCCCTGACCGAGCGACTGTTCTCCGGCCACCAGATCGACTTCTGGGCGTTCGGCCTGCAGATTCTCGGCGTTGCCTCCATGGTCGGCGCGTTCAACTTCATCGTGACGATCCTGAACCTGCGCGCCCCCGGCATGACGATGATGCGGGTGCCTGTCTTTTCCTGGTCTACCCTGATCGTCTCGGTTCTCCTCATGATGGCGTTCCCGGCCATCACGATCGCCCTCTTCTTCCTGACGTTTGACCGCTTCGGTGGAACGCACTTCTTCTCGGCCTTCAATGTCGCGGACGGGCAGTTGATCACCGCCGGCGGCGACCCCATGCTCTGGCAGCACCTCTTCTGGATCTTCGGCCACCCGGAGGTCTACATCCTGATTCTGCCAGCGTTCGGCCTGGTCTCCGAGATTGTCCCGGTCTTCTCCCGCAAGCCACTCTTTGGCTACGCGGTCATGGTCTACGCGCTCGCCGCAATCGCCTTCCTGGGCTTTGGCGTGTGGGCGCACCACATGTTCACCACCGGGTTGGGCCCCACGCCCGTGGCAGCGTTCGCTGGCGCGACAATGCTCATTGCTATCCCAACCGGCGTGAAGATCCTGAACTGGACAGCGACCATGTGGGGCGGGTCGCTGGTATTTCCGACGGCCATGCTCTTTGCGATCGGCCTGGTCTCCCAGTTCGTAATCGGTGGCCTTTCCGGCGTCATGCACGCAGTTGTGCCGGTCGATACCCACCACAATGACAGCTACTTCGTGGTCGCCCACTTCCACTACGTGCTTTTTGGCGGGAGCGTCTTTGCCCTCCTGGGTGGTCTGTATTTCTACTGGCCGAAGATCTTCGGGAAGCTGTTGGATGAGCGCCTGGGTAAGGTGCACTTCTGGCTGACGTTTGCCGGGTTCAACCTGACCTTCTTCCCCATGCACTTCCTGGGGCTGGCCGGAATGCCCCGCCGGTACTCCACCTACGGGTTTGACAGCGGCTGGTGGTTGGTTCTGGAATGCCATTTCGACACTTGGCGCCCTGCTGATCGCGACATCGATTCTCGTCTTCCTTTTCAACGTCCAGAAGACGGCGCGCAGCCACCAGGACGTGCCGGCAAACCCCTGGGATGGCGCCACGCTTGAGTGGGCCATTCCCTCGCCGCCGCCGGTCTACAACTTCCGCATCATCCCCGTCATCACGCACCGGGATCAGCTCTGGCACGACAAGTACGACGCTGCGCCCGGCCCGCGCGAGGCGGTAGCGGACGCTATTGTTGAGATCGATCAATTGCCAGCCACCTCCCCCGTCGGAGTCGCGGTGGCCGAAGCTCAGGCGGAAGTTGGCAACATTCACATGCCGAATCCGTCGTACTACCCGCTTCTTTGCGCCATCGGGCTTTTCTTCCTGGCTTCCGGCTTCCTGCTGAACAACCCGCACATCCAGCTCGGGTTCATCGGCATTCCGATTCTCACGGCGGCCGGGTTCCTCATTCTGGTCACGTCGATCTATGGCTGGTCGTTCGAGCCGGCCGGATAGCGCATGGCGATAGCAGGGGCGAGCCGCGTGGTTTGCCCCGTGAGGGCGGCGCTACCAGGGGGTAGCGCCGCAGCAACGTCGGTCTGAAGGAGCAGCAACGTTGGCGACCGCGATTGAAGTGGTAACTGCGCACGGCGCGGGCCACGACAGCCATGACGGACATGATCATGCTGGTCATCCGCCGCCAAGCGCCGGAGTTGACAGCCGCAAGATGCTGATGTGGCTCTTCCTGGCCTCGGACTGCATGTTCTTCGGGTCGTTGATTGCCACGTACATGTCGTACCGCAATCGCAGCATCGACCTGCAGATGCCCCCGTACCCGAATGAGATTTTTGATATTCCCTATACCTCCGTCAGCGCCTTCGTCTTGCTCATGTCCTCGCTCACCATGGTGCTGGCGCTGGCAGCGATCCAGCGAGGCAACCACCGTGGCCTGCGCATCTGGCTGAGTGCAACCGCGTTGCTGGGAGCCATTTTCGTTGGTGGGCAGTTCTTTGAGTTCACGACGTTCGCGCACGAAGGGCTTACCCTCTCCAGCAACGTCTTTGGCTCATCCTTTTATGTCCTCACTGGCTTCCACGGCGCGCACGTGACTATTGGCGTACTCTGGTTGCTGTCGCTCGTGTTCGTTTCTCTGCGCGGTGGTTTGCCCCAGGAAAAGGCAATGGATGTCGAGATTGCCGGTCTCTACTGGCACTTTGTCGACATCGTCTGGATCATCATCTTCACGCTGGTCTACCTGGTGCCCTACCCCAACCCGCCTGAAGGCGCCGCCGAGGCAGCGCCGCACGCATTCGTGCGGATCACGGAGTTCGGCCAGCAGGTGATGCACGCCCTGCCCTTCTAGGCAGAACGATGAGGAAAGGAACGGGAGAGCGAGAATGGCCAGCCACGCACCAGCCCATGGCGCACACGACGCCCACGCGGAGCATCACCCGACCCCAGCTGACTACGTGCGGATTGCGGTTTTCCTGGCAATCATCACGCTTGTAGAGGTCTTTATTTACTATCTGCCCAGCATGCGTGGCATCCTGGTGCCAATGCTGCTCTTCCTGTCCATCGTCAAGTTCCTGGCCGTTGTCGGGTACTTCATGCACCTGAAGGACGACAAGCGCCTGTTCCGCTACACGTTTGGCGTCGGCCTCATTCTGTCGCTGGCTGTGTTCCTGGCGATGATCGCCACATTCTGGACGGCAACCTCCGAAATGCTGGAGATTCTTCCTTTCGTGTCGTGAGTTCGTGTGCCTGAGGGGGAGGCGTTCCAACGGCCTCCCCCTCAGGCGTTTCGAGGATCTCCCCGTGTTCCAGCTCTTTCGCGGTCCACTACTTCATGCAGGCGGAGTCGATCCCACCGGGTGGCTCTGGAGCGACTGGAACATTGAACCCACAATAGCGATTGGCCTGTTGGCCATGCTGACCGGGTACCTCTTCCTCACCAGAGACACGGGTTCCACGGCCAGTCCTGAGCGTGTCACCACCAGCAGACAGAAAGCGTCCTTCATCGGCGGGCTGATCACGCTCTTCGTAGCGCTGGGGCCGCCCCTCGATGACTGGTCGGATCACTACCTGCTGCTGGCGCACATGGTGCAGCACCTGCTGTTGATTCTCCTGGCTGCACCGCTCCTGCTCGCCGGCATTCCGGCCTGGATGCTGGAGCCTCTCACCCGCAACCGCATCACCAACACGCTCGGCTACTGGCTGACGCGACCGATCATTGCGTACGCCATTGCGAATCTGGTGGTGATCCTGTGGCACATGCCCATGCTCTATGACGCTGCCTTGCGCTCGCAGCCCCTACACGTCCTGGAGCACGCGACGTTCATCGCAACGGGCATTCTGGCCTGGTGGCCGATCGCGGGTCCGCTGCCGCAGTGGCCACGTCTCTCCCTGCCCCTGCAAAGCCTGTACTTCTTCGCCATGACTATCCCCGGCGGTGCTGTCGGCGCCTTCATCACCTTCGCTGAGCCCGGGCTTTACTCCCCGTACGATACGGCGCGGCGTATCTTCAACATCGATCTGGCGACTGACCAGCAAGCTGCCGGCCTCCTGATGTGGGTTGTGGTGTCCACGATCTATCTCGCCCTGATCACCGTCACATTCTTCAAGTGGGCCAATCGCGAAGAGCGCAACGAACCGCTGCCTCGCAGCGCAGCTCCGCAACCGTCGCCACCCGTTCAATCGGATGCTCCGGTGGCCAGCTAAACCCACTGGTCGGCACGGCATGTGCGAGGTTTTTGTCTACCTCGAAGTACTCGCTCCGGAGCAGTGCGCATGATTCCGGTTCCTCAGCCACCAGACTCCAGCCACGAGGATGAGATTGAAGCCGAGATCACTGTCTGGGGCTTCCTCCTTTCGCTGTTCGTCTTCAAACTCGTCACCGTGATCGTCATCTTCTGGCAGTTGCGCACCTGGGAATCAGGACTCTTTCTCGGCGCAACCTTCTGGTACTTCTTCCCACCGCTGATCCTGTTGGGAGCAGGCCCGGTGGTTTTCTACTTCCGGCTGCGAAAGGCGCGCGCGAAGCGAGACGCATTGCGCCGCTCTGAGTGGATGCTGGATGACGAACAACCGCTGCCAACAGTCAAACAACCGAGGCGTTCATGAAGTGAAACAACCTCGTATACTTGCGGTCAGAACCGGGAGGGGTTAACGGTCAGGCGCGCGCAGCGTGCTGGCCAGGGAGTACTACGGAATGGGATTCGCACGGGCAATTCTTCGGCCCGCGTCTGTCTTCCTGCTGGTGGCGGCGATTGTGGCGGCCATCATCCTGTTTATCGGCAACACGCTGCTCATGCTGCATCCAGGCGGCGAGCAGGCGCTGCACGCCGAGTACGTCCCACCTGACCTGACCGTCATGCGGGAAGAGTTTCTCCGGCCGGACCTGATGGCTGCCTTCCTGCTCTCTCTGCTGGTCCTGGTCGTTTGTGCGGTTCTGGCTCGCCCGCGCACGGAGCCCGGCTTTCTGGATCAACCCGTCGCCATCGGCGAGAAGTCGATGTTCACGCCGGTCGCGCCGCCAGCAACGGACCTGGAGGCCACGCAGCGCGGTCCGCGCGGTACCTGGAGCGACCTGGCTCCTGGCTTCACGCTCTATGCCCAGAACGGCCCCCTGGCCAAGGTCGTGACGGTGTTGCCAGGTGAGTCAGAATACGGCCGGGTGCGCCGGGGCCTCGTGTATGCCACTGGCCTCTTTGGCGCAAACGAGGAGATGTGGATTCCCGTTGAGGCAATCTACGCGGTCTACCCCGAGACGGGCTCTGCGTTCCTCGCGGCCAAGGGCGACGAAATCGAGCACTTCGGCTGGAACCGCCCACCGGCCAGCTTCCGGCGCGACGCCCCTCCACACGCGCCGATTTCCTCGTTCTAGCGCCGGGAGCAGACTGCTCAGGCAGGTTGCAAAGGGGCTGCCAGCAATGGCGGCCCCTTCTCCATACTACCCGGTCAACCGGCGCCTGCGTGGCCGGCAGCGCCCAACGACGGGGCTCGCTTCAAGCCCTGTCCCGCGATACACCTGCCCTTATCCCGGGCGCGTCGCGGTTACGCCCACTGCTGCACAACCTGGAGGCCACGCTGGCCTCTCCCCTCGAGTGAAGTGCGTTCATTGCTGCCTCAGACTCTGGAGTCGCTTTGGCTTCAAGCACGATCTGATATGACGGTGTTGCTCCCTACATTCCGTCAGCCGGTTGCTTCGGAACTGGCTGACGAGGCGTAACCCTCCGTGTCTCGATCGAAGTCACGAGGCGGGTCAGATCTCATGCAACCCGCTGGCGCCAGGCGCGCGCGTCCTTGACCGCAGCCGGAGTCAGTTCGCCTTCCGGAGGTCTCGCATCCCCCTGATATTGGCCGGAGCCCCCCGGATCGCCGCGCCAGAAATTGCGGAGCCGCCTGTGCCTGCGACAACCCGCCTTCAGCGGTGTGCAAAGAAGGTGGGCCGCCGTGAATCCTCGTGTCTCGAGCGGAGTCGAGAGACCTCGTCGCGAGCGCCGGTGAACGAGGTCTCTCGACTCCGCTCGAGACACGGGTTTGTTGCCTGGCAGGTCAGGTCTTTTGCAATACGCTGTTTGTGTGGCGGGAGTCTCTGCCGCCCACTTCCAGGCCCGCTCCGGCAACTCCCTCTCCCGCCAGCATCGCTCTCCGGCGCCGAGCATCATTCAGTCCTCGACACCGTACACTGCCCGGAAGATCGCGTCGCCGTGGCGAGAGCGCCAGGCGGCAACAGACGGGTCCAATAGATGTGGGGTCGTTCCGCCGGGCGGAGCGACCCCACAATGCGTGCGTATTCCCTTGCTCGAACGGCTGAGTTTCTTACCCCTCGATGAGGAGTGTCTCTGGATCTTCGATCAATTGCTTGATCCTGACCAGGAACTGCACAGCGGTGGCGCCGTCGATAACCCGGTGATCATAGGAGACCGCCAGGTTCATCATGGGGCGGATCACCACGTCGCCACCACGCGCCACCGGCCGCTCCACGATAGCGTGCATTCCCAGGATACCGACCTGCGGCAGGTTCAGAATGGGTGTGGAGTTCAGCGAACCGTAGATGCCGCCGTTCGTGATCGTAAACGTGCCGCCCTGGATCTCGGAGAGCGCAAGCTTGCCCTCACGGGCCTTCGCTGCCAGCGCGCCGAGATCCTGCTCGATCCCGGCGAACGTCTTGCGGTCCGCATCGCGGATGACCGGCACGACCAGGCCATCCTCCGTGCCCACTGCGATCCCGATGTCATAGTACTTCTTCAGGACGAGTTCGTCGCCCTGCAGCTCGGAGTTCATCTCCGGGAACGCCTTAAGCGCACCGACCACAGCCTTCGTGAAGAACGACATGAACCCCAGGTTCACCCCGTGCTTCTGCTTGAACGCGTCCTTGCGCCGGGCCCGCAGCTCCATGACCGCGCCCATGTCCGCCTCATTGAAGGTGGTGAGCATGGCCGCCGTCTGCTGAGCCTCCACCAGTCGGGCCGCGATAGTCTGGCGGCGGCGTGAGAAGCGCTTCCGTTCTTCGCGGTCGGCATTCGCACTCGTCGGCACGGCTACCGGCACATCAGGCGTACGTGGCGGTGACGTCTGCACTGCCGCCACGGGCGTGGCCACGGGCGCAACCGCCGCAGGCGCCTGTGGCGTCGGGGCTCCCTGTTGGGCGGCCTGGCGACCTGCCACAATCAGGACATCTTCCCGGGTCACGCGCCCACCCGGGCCTGTGCCTACGATGGCGTCGAGATCGATGTGGTGTTCTTCAGCGAGGCGGCGCACGGCGGGACCTGCGCGCCCACTGCCGTCACCCTCCGCTGGAGGCGCTATGACTGCGGGCGCAGGGGCAGACGGCGCAACTGCGGCCACGGGAACAGGAGTCGGGGCTGTAGCCGGCGCCGGCAACGGCGCGGTCTCCGCAGCAGGTGCTGCCGCAACTGGCGCAGGCGCAGACGCTCCATTGCTCGAACGGACCAGGCCCAGGACATCGCCGACTGTCACCACTTCACCAGCCTGGCGGGTGATGCTGGACAGAATGCCGTCGTCCTCGGCCGTAACGTCGAGATTCACCTTGTCGGTTTCCAGTTCAACCAGGCTCTCCCCGCGGCTGACCGGATCACCTTCCTGCTTCAACCAGACGCCGACCACCGCATCAACCAGCGACTCCCCCAGCGGTGGAACGCGAATCTCGACCGCCATGCTGTGTACTCCGCTCCTTGCCTGCTGTGCTACTCGTTGCCCGCGCTCGCGCGGGCACGCTTTGTACGCGCCCCATTCCGGCCTGCGCCGTTGCTTTGGGTGCTGATCTCGTCTGCTGTGAAATGTCCGTTTTCCGCAATCGGGGCTGGCGCGGCTCCCAAAGCCGTCTGGATAATGCGCGCTTGCTCCACACCGTGCCGGTCAAGCGACCCTTCCGCCGGTGAGGCCCGCTCAGGACGACCAGCGTAGCCAAGCGGAATCTCGCGCTCCAGCGCCGCCAACGTCTCCCGCAGGCGCGGCTCCATGAACACCCAGGCTCCCATGTTGCGGGGCTCTTCCTGGACCCAGAAGATCTCTTCCAGCTTCGGATACCGGCGCACCACTGCCGCAATCTCTGCCGCCGGGTACGGCGCCAGCAGCTCAACCCGGGCAATTGCCACCGTGGTTGCTTCGGCACGGGCCGGGCTGGCGTCCAGCTCCACCCCAATCTTGCCGGAACAGAAGACCAGGCGCTTCACCTGCTGCGCGTTATCTGCGCGCTGCGGGTCATCCAGAACCGGCTGGAACGCTCCGGACGTGAAGGCTTCGAGCGGAGAAGAGGCTTGCGGGTTGCGCAGCAGGCTCTTGGGTGTCATCACCACCAGCGGCCGTCGCTCGGACGCCAGGGACTTCGCCTGTCGCCGCAGCAAGTGAAAGTACTGCGCTGAAGAGGTCGGATTGGCGACGAGGATGTTCCCCCGCGCATACAACTGAAGGTAGCGTTCGAGGCGCGCTGATGAATGCTCAGGTCCCTGCCCTTCGTAACCGTGGGGAAGCAGCAACACCAGGGCTGGTTCCTGCTCCCACTTGGCATAGGCTGCGGCGAGGAACTGGTCAATAATGACCTGTGCACCGTTTGCGAAATCCCCGAACTGACCTTCCCACAGCACCAGCGCCTCTGGCGCATGGACGGTGTAGCCGTACTCAAAACCCATGGCCGCCTGTTCAGAGAGCGGGCTGTTGTACACCGCAAACGACGCCGTCGCCTGAGGCAGTTCCTGCAGCGGCACCCAGCGCCTGCCCGACTCGGCATCGTGGAGCACCAGATGGCGTTGCGAGAAGGTGCCGCGCTCGGAATCCTGCCCGGTCAGTCGGATGGGAGTCCCGTCAGCGATAATCGAAGCGAAGGCCAACGTTTCCCCGTGGGCCCAGTCAATCTTGCCTTCTGGCTGATCGATGATGGCTCCACGGCGCTCCCATTGCCGCTGCAGCTTGCTGCTGAGGACAACATCCTTCGGCAGCCGGTGGATCGCGGCGTCGTAAGCACGCAGCTTCTCTTCCGGGACACCCGTTTCGATGGTCTCGGTGTGCCCGCTGCGGCCAGGCTCATCGCGGGTCGTTCCGGCGCCGCCAGCCTCGATAACCTGCTTGCGGATGGCTGCGAGGTTGTCCAGCACGTGTTGCACCATGGCGTCAGCATCGGCAGCGGCAACGACGCCTTCAGCATCGAGCTGCCGGGCGAACTTCTGGCGCACGGTTGGGTGCTTCGTCACTCTGGCGTACATCTGCGGCTGGGTAAAGCCGGGCTCGTCACCCTCGTTGTGGCCCCAGCGGCGATAACCAACCAGATCGATCAGGAAATCCTTGCCAAACTGCTGCCGGTAGGTGGTGGCGAGCCGCGCTGCCGCCAGGCAAGAAACGGGATCGTCAGCGTTGACGTGGACCACCGGAATCTCGAAGCCCTTCGCCAGGTCGCCAGCGTAAAGCGTCGTGCGGGAATCACGCGTGTCCGTCGTGAAGCCGATCTGGTTATTGACGATAATGTGGATCGTGCCGCCCGTGTTGTATCCCGGCAACCCAGACAGATTCAGCGTTTCCGCAACGATGCCCTGACCCGGGAACGCCGCGTCGCCGTGGAGCGCGATCACCAGGAGCGGTTGCGATCCTGCGGCGGCGGGCCGGGTTGGTTCCGCGTGTCCTGCGAGGCGCGGGCCATCCCCTCCACCACCGGGTCAACAAACTCCAGATGGCTGGGGTTCGGCGCCAGCACCAGCGGCACCTCCACCGTCGCGCCGTCCGGCGTCTTCGCCAGGCGCGCGCCCAGGTGGTACTTCACATCCCCGGTCACACCGTTGTCACTGATGGAATCTGGCGGGGTGGCGGCCCCGCGCGCCTTGCTCCCCTCGAACGCGGCGATAATGGCCGCGTACGGCTTGCCCAGGATATGCGTCAGGACATTGAGGCGCCCTCGGTGCGCCATGCCGATCACGACCTCGCGCACCCCACTGCCGGCGGCCCGGTGGATGATGGCGTCGATCATCGGCACCAGCGCATCGGTGCCTTCAATCGAAAACCGCTTTTGCCCCGTGTAGGTCTGGTGCAGGAAGCGCTCGAACCCCTCTACCTCCGTTAGCCGCTTCAAGAGCCGGCGCTTGCGGTCGGTGCTCGGCTCTGCGTGTAGAAGCCGCTCTCGACCGCTTCTCGCAACCACGCCCGCTCCTCCGCAATCTGGACCTGATCGAAGTCGTAGCCGATGCCTCCGCTGTAGACACGACGCAAGTCAGCTATCGCCTGGCGGGCGGTGGTGGACTCGGGCGTTACCGGCCACGGAACAGCCGCAGCTGGCAGGGAATCCAGCACCGCCTCAGTGATGTCATAGAACGCCGGGTGCAACTCCGGCGCGCCCGGCGGTGGCGTCCCAGGGGATCGAGCTGAACATCCAGATGGCCGTAGTCACGGATCGCCTGGGCCAGCCCCGCCGCGCCGACCACATCGGACACCTTGAAGGCCGGACCAGAACGCGCGGCAGCCGCAGGTGCTGCGGCAAGCGCGGCGGCGGCCCTTGGGCGAGTCGTTGTAAGCGCCTCGATGTCCGCTGGATCTATGGTCTCGAACACAGCCCGCGTTTCCGCGTCGACAGAGGCCGGATCCTGCAAGTAGCGATCATAGAGATCAAGGACGTATCCGGCGTTCGGTCCATGGAACGCGCTGAGATCACCCATCTGTCAGTCCACTCATGTTGCCCGGGGTGGACGCCCTGGAACAGGGTTGGGCAAGCGCCGCCCGGCGCTTGCCGCACATTGTCTCTCTTCTATTATGGCACGGGAACGGCGAAACTTCGGCGTCGCGGGGCGCCGTTCGGGCCGATTCTGCACGGCGCTCCGGGCGTCAATGCCGCCCGGCAGTCAGCACGGCCACCGGGGCTGCGCCGGACGAACGACCGGCTCCACTACCGCGATCCTGGTCCTTCAGTATCCGTCTTGAGCCGGTAGCCGACCCCAGGTTCCGTCACAATCAGGACAGGGTGAGCAGGGTCTCGCTCGAGCTTTCGCCGCAGGTAGTTGATGTAGACGCGAAGCTGCGCCGAGTTCTCGGCAGCATACTCACCCCACACGCGCTGCAATATCTGGCGGTGCGTGAGCACCTTGCCGGCGTCACGGGCCAATACGAGCAAGAGGCTCAGTTCTGTCGGGGTGAGGCGGACCTCTTCTCCGGCACGCTCTACCCGGCGGTGCTCCAGGTCGACAAGCACATCCCCGGCACGGAGGCTTGCGGCCTGTACGCCGCGCTGCCGGCGCAAGACGACCCGGAGCCGCGCCAGGAGTTCACCCATCCCAAAGGGCTTGGTCAGGTAATCATCGGCCCCCTGGTCCAGCGCGACCACCTTGTCCGGTTCCTGGCCCCGCGCGGAGAGGACGATGACCGGGACATCAGACCACGCGCGTAGCTGACGGAGAACCTCGAAGCCATCCATGACGGGCATAACCAGGTCAAGCACCACGGCATCGGGAGCCCAGGTGGCAATTGCCGCCAGTCCCAGGCTGCCATTCACGGCTGTCTCGACGTTGTAGCCATGGCCGGTCAGCGCCGTTTGCAAGGCACGCCGAATCTGGGGTTCGTCGTCGATCACCAGGATGCGCGCTCCACCTGCAGTCATTCAGGCAAGCCCGGTGGTGAAGCTCCTCCGGGCGGTTCGAGATCCGGAGGCACTGGCAACGTGAAGGTGAACGTCGTGCCGGCATCAGGCGTGCTCGCGACCCGAATTGTGCCGCCATGCGCCTCCACCAAACCCTTGCATATGGCCAGGCCAATGCCGGAGCCGGGCGTCTGCGACTTGCTCGGCGCCCGATAGAACCTGTCGAACAGGTACGGTTGAAACGTCAGCGGGATGCCAGGCCCATCATCATGCACCGCGAAGGCAACGGCATCTGAGGTCCGGCACACAGTTACCTCAACTGCTGTTCGGGGTGGGGTGTGACGGACTGCATTCTCCAGGAGGTTGAGCAACACCTGGGCAATCTCCACATAGTCGAACTCTACGAGGGGCACGCCTGGTTCAATGCGGACCGTCAGTGGATGTCCCGGATAGCGCGAAGCCACTTGCTGCCAGACATCAGTCACGACCTCCTCGGGATCGTACCAGTCCTTGCGTGGCTGCAGTGCACCGCCTTCAATGCGCGACAGATCGAGCAGATTGCTGACCATCAGTGTCAGCCGGTCCGTCTCCTCATCAATCGCGGTGAGTAGTTCCTGTTGTGCCTCGGGTGGCCAGGTGACACTGGTATCCAGGAGCGAGGTCGCCGCCGCCTTGATCGCGGCCAACGGCGTTCGCAGGTCGTGAGACACCACCGCCAGCAACGCGGACTTCAGGTCGTCCGAGCGAGCGAGCACCGCTGCCTGTGCGGCCTCCTGCCCCAGCCTTGCGCGTTCCAGCGCGAGCGCCGCCTGATTGACAAACGTGGTCAGTAGCCGCTCGTCGTCGGCATGAAACGCGCCTGCCCCTGGGCGGCCAATGACTTCCAGGACGCCTGCAACCCGATCCGGGGTGAGAACAGGCAGGTACAGTACATCGCTCGTTTCCCCCGCCTGCAGCTTCGGCGCCGGTATTCCCCGCACGCGCGCCAGGTCGATGACCCGCCGGTCACGGTGGCTGCGTCCAACAGGCTGCCGGTGCTCAACCGCCCACGCCACGAGCGCCTCGCTGGTACGGTCTATCTCCGCGCCAATGCGCTCAGGGTACCAGGCCTCCACCCGGAAGCACCCGTCCTCATCGGGACTTAGCACGCGGCAGCCCTCCGCGCCGTAGACCGTGACCACCCGCTCGGCAATCCGCGCCGAGGATAGCGCCCAGATTCGCATCGCCAATCAGTGCGGCGTTCAGTTCCGCCAACATCGGCCCGGCGTCCCTCCAGCGCTGCCGGGTCGTTTGCTCCCGCACGCGAGAGATGAGCCGGGCAGTGACGACAGCGACGCCCGGTACACGAACAGCGCCGAGACATGATCCTCGTCGGCCACTGAGAACGTCAGGTATGGAGGGATGAAGAGGATGTCGAACGTCACGAAGCCGAGGATCGCACAGAGCACCGACGGCCAGAGCCCGCGGGTCAAGGCCAGGGCGAAGGTCAGCAGCAGAAAGACGAGGAGGACATTGAGTACACCCAGTCGCTCCCGGAACGGGAGCATGAAGACCGTCGCAGCCACTACGGCGAGAAACGCCTCCACGATGAATCGTGGAGGCGTTTCTCGCAGTGAATCCTGGAGTGCTCGCCACCAGCCCGCAAGCTTCAGGCCGAGGGTTTGCCGGGCCTGACTTCGTGACATGGGGCCGGGCCGCAGACGCGACACCTGACGCGCTCGGCCTGACGGCCGCCCTGGTGGCCGCTAGCCGCCCAGACCAAGCACCGGCACAACGGTGAGCGCCCGGTACCAGCGGTCTGCCAGTTCAAAGACGCCGCCGGAGGAAACGATGGCGCCCACGAGTGTGGCAACTGCCATCACGCCGATACCGACATTCAGAAGCCCGGTCCTGGCGGGCCGCAACTCGTCCTCCGCCGGGCTGAAGTACATCGCCACGACCACCCGCAGGTAGTAGAACGCGGAGACAGCAGACATGACGACGATGGCGATCGACAAGGCGAGGCCCACCGGGCCGATCTCAATTGCCGCTACGATCAGGCGGTACTTTGCGAAGAACCCAATAGTTGGCGGAATCCCCATCAGTGAAATCAGGAAAACCGTCAGCGCAGCGGCGGCCAGCGGCTCCTTCGTGGCCAGGCCGTTGTAGTCCTCCAGGTCCATGCCGCGCCCCCGGTGCTGGACCCAGGTCACCACCGCGAAGGCGCCGATGTTCATGACGGCGTAGGCCAGGAGATACGTCAGCAGCGCCGAAATGCCGCTCTCGCCAGTGGTCGGCGTGGCGCCAGGCGCCAGGAACCCGCTGCTGGACCGGAACACCGCCAGACCAACCATCATGTAACCGGTGTGGGCGATGGACGAGTACGCGAGCATGCGCTTGACGTTGCGCTGGGAGATGGCAACCACGTTGCCGAAGACCATTGTCACGAACGCCAGGACCGCCATCACGTTGACCCAGTTGTCAGCAACGGGACCAAGCGCCTGGACCAGGATGCGGATGCTGGCGGCGAATGCCGCGACCTTCGGGATGACGGACATGTATGCGGTTACTGGCGTGGCCGCGCCGTCGTAGGCATCTGGCGTCCAGAAGTGGAACGGCACCGCCGCCATCTTGAAGCCGAGGCCAACGATAACGAGCAGCAGGGCAAGGATCAGTGCGGGATCGAGCCGTTCCTCGCCGGCGACACTGTTCTGCAGTGCTTGCGAGATCGCGGTGAGATCCGTCGACCCCGTCAGGCCATAGACCCAGGCCATGCCATAGACGAGGATGGCCGAAGCAAAAATACCGAGCAGGAAGTACTTCATACCGCCTTCGAGGGCGGTCTGCCGGCGCTTGGCAAAGGCCGTCAGGATGTACGTTGCCAGTGACGAGAGTTCGATTGCGACAAAGATCATGACCAGGTCGCCGGCGGCTGCCACCAACATGGCGCCGAAGACAGCGAAGGCGAGCAGCACATAGAACTCGCCAATGGGCAAATGGCCCTCCAGTTGATCGACGTACGATGCCGCCGTGACCACACTGAGTACCCCGGAGACCAGGATGACCAGCGTGAGGAACACCGTCAGACCATCAGCGCGGAACACCCACCAGAAGGTCGCCTGGTTCTTGCCATCCTGCGTCCAGAGTGCGAGCGCCGCAAGGGTATAGCCAATCAACGAGACCGCCGTCAGCAGCCGGAAGTGCTGCTCCCTCGGCACGAAGGCATCGAAAACCAGCAGCACCAGCGCCAGGCCAAAGACAATGAGCTGCGGATAGAGCAGGCTCCACTCTGGCGAGAACAACCCGCGCGATAGATCGACCAGCATCGAAGGTTCTCCGTCCCCCGGGCTCTCGCTGCCCTTGCGCCGCGCTCTCCGGCCCTAGCGCACAACCATGTCAAGGATGCGCTGCAGCGCCGGCTCACAGATCGTCAGCACCGACTGTGGATAGACACCGATATAGATGGTGAGCACCACCAGCGGCAACAGGGTCAACAGTTCCTTGCGACTGAGATCCGGCCAGACCTGCCGCTCCTCGCCAGGAACCTGGCTCGCCGCGCCAGCGCCATGGCCATGATCGTCGTGGTGCTCCTGGGATGCCCCGGAAATGCTGGGCGCCGCGTGGCCGTGCCCATGGTGATGATCCTGAGCGGCCAGCAAGGCGGCCTCAGCCGGGGTCAATGCACCGTCATGCGGATCTGGCAGCACACCCTTGGGACGCCCCCAGACGACGCGCTGCGTCATGTACATCATGTACCAGGCAGCAAAGATGACCACCGAGAAGGTGATGGCCGCCAGGACCGGGTTGTAGTGCCATGTGCCCAGCGCCACCAGGAACTCGCCGGCGAACCCGGAGAGCCCGGGCAACCCGATGGAGGCAAACATGAAGAGGACCCACATGCCGGCCCACGTCGGGATAACCCCTGCCAACCCGCTAAATTTGGCGATCAGCCGCGTGTGTGCCCGTTCGTAGATAACGCCAATGAGCAGGAACAATGCGCCCGTGTTGAAGCCGTGCGCCAACATGACCAGCATGGCGCCATCCATGCCCTGGATGTTGAAGACGAACGTCCCGAGCGTGACGAAGGCCATGTGGCTAACGGAGGAATACGCGACCAACTTTTTCATGTCCGGCTGGACCAGCGCCACCAGTGCGCCGTAGATCACGGCGATCACCGATAGGGCGATGATCCACGGCTGCCAGAAGTGGGACGCCTCCTCGAACAACGGCAGGTTGAAGCGGAGGAAGCCGTAGCCACCCATCTTCAGCATGACGGCGGCCAGGATGACGGAAGCTGCCGTCGGCGCCTCCACGTGCGCATCTGGCAACCAGGTGTGGAACGGGAAGAGCGGCACCTTCACCGCGAAGGCGATGAAGAACGCGAGGAAAACCCAGATCTGGAAGTTCGTCCCGTAGGTTCCTTGCTGGAGATCAAGCACGCTTAGTGTGAGCTCACCGGTCTGCTGGTAGTACGACCAGTATGTCGCCACGATCCCGACCAGCATCAGCAGCGAGCCGAACAGCGTGTAAAGGAAGAACTTCACGGCCGCGTAGACGCGGTTCGTGCTCCCCCAGATGCCGATGAGCAACGCCATCGGGATCAGCATCAACTCCCAGAAGATGTAGAAGAGGAACAGATCAAGCGACACAAAGACGCCCAGCATGCCGGTTTCCAGCAGCAGGAGGGCAATGTAGTACTCGCGGGTACGAACGTTGATAGTGTCCCAGGACCACACAATGGCAATTGCGGAGATGAGCGTGGTGAGCAGGATGAGCAGCATGGCAATGCCGTCGACACCCAGGAAGTAGGACGCGCCCACTTCCCTCCCCCAGTTGATCCGCTCCTGCAATGGCACCGGGCCACTGGCGTCAAACGGCGCATTCGGATCGAAGCGCAGAAACGCGAGAACCGACACCAGGAGGGAGCCAAGCGCGCTGATGAGCGCAACCGTCCGTGCCGTCGACTGGCTGATGTGGGGGATGAAAAGGATGACCAACGCGCCCACCATGGGCAGGAAAGTCAGCACACTAAGATACGGGAAGGTCTCCACGCGAGCCCCCTCGACGCCCCGGCACCCCGGCAGCCGTCGCTCGATACGCTACCGGAACAGGGTGCTGGACAAGCCCAGGTAAATTCCGAGCAGCACCACCATGCCGAGTGCAATCGCCAGTGCGTAGTTCGTCACCAGACCGGTCTGTACCCGGCGCAGCCGTTGGCTGACCGCGCCAATCCCAAGGCCAACGCCATTGACCGCGCCATCGATGATGCGAACATCCACAATCTGCCACAGGAACTGCGAGAAACTACGCAGCGGCTTGACGATCATGCCTTCGTACAGCTCATCGAAGCGCCACTTGTCACGCAGAAACAGGAACCACTCCGACGCTGTCTCCTCTGGAGACGTGATCGACTTCCTGACGTAGACCAACCACGCGAGGCCAATTCCTGCCAGAACGGACAGCGTCGACAGGGCCCCGAAAAGGATGATCGTTTCGTTGGAAACGTGATGCTCACCTGCGGCAGCGTGCTCGCCCTCCGTGACGGCCGCACCCTCTGCGTGGTCGCCTTCAGCAGTCGCCGTGCCCTCGGCGTGCTCACCATCTTCAGACTGCGCCACGGCGCCGCCGGTCAATTGCTCAGTCGTGTAGAGCGATGCAACTTCGTCGCCTTCGGCATGATCCCCGGCGTCTGCAGCGAAGACCGGCTCCAGGAAGGTGTGTATCTTGCCCGCTTCCGGCGGCCAACCGATCAGGAAGCCGAGCACCACCGACGGCACCGCCAGGATCACGAGCGGCCAGGCCATTGAGGGGCCGGATTCGTGCGGGTGCACGTGATGTGTGTCGAAACGCGGCTCGCCCGTGAAAACCAGGAACACCACGCGGAACATGTAATAGGCCGTGAAAAACGCCGTGATCAGCGCCACCACCGCCAGCACCTTGCCAACGCCATTCGGGATCGAGTTGGTGATCCAGGCGCCGACGATGATCTCGTCCTTGGACCAGAACCCGGCGAACGGAATGAGACCCGCGTTGGCCAGCGAAGCCATCAGGAACGTGATGAAGGTGATCGGCATGTACTTGCGCAGGCCACCCATCTTCTGGATGTTCTGCTCCTCGTGCATCCCGTGAATCACGCTGCCGCAGCCAAGGAAGAGGCAAGCCTTGAAGAAGGCATGCGTGACCAGATGGAAGATGGCCGGGATGAACGCGCCAACCCCGGCGCCGAGGGCCATGTACCCGAGCTGCGAAAGCGTGGAGTACGCCACAACGCGCTTGATGTCGTTCTGGGCCATGGCGATGGAGCCGGCCATGAAGGCCGTAAAGCCGCCGATGAGGGCCACGACGAGCATGGCGTCCGGAGAGTACTGGTAGAAGATATTCGAGCGAACGACCAGGTAGATACCCGCCGTGACCATGGTTGCGGCGTGGATCAACGCCGAAACCGGGGTCGGGCCTTCCATGGCGTCTGGCAGCCAGACATGGAGTGGGAACTGGGCGCTCTTGCCGCACGCGCCGCCGAAGAGGAGGAGCGCGATGCCAGTTACCACTGCCGCCGGGGCCGCCGGGACCTGCGCGAAGACGTCGCGCATCTGCAGCGAGCCGAACTGATAGAAGATCCACATCAGACCAAGGCCAAAGGCCAGGTCACCGACACGGTTGACGATGAACGCCTTCTGCGCCGCGGCGGCTGCCGAGCGCCGGGTGAACCAGAACCCGATGAGCAGGTAGGAAGCGAGGCCCACGCCCTCCCAGAAGAAGAAGAGCAGGAGGAAGTTGTCCGCCAGAACGAGCATGAGCATGGAGAACACGAAGAAGGGCAGATACGCGAAGAAGCGCGCGTAACTGGGATCCTCCGCCATGTACCCCCGGGAATAGACGTTCACCAGGAACCCGACGCTGGTGACGACGATCAACATCACTGCGGTCAGTTGATCGACGTACAGATCGATGCCGATGTGGAAATCACCCGCATTGATCCAGGTGTACACCGCCTGCCGAAGCGGCTCGCCACTGCCATTGATGTCAGCAAAAACGAGCAACGACAGCAGGAACGAGGCAAAGACTGCCGGTATGGCAATCCAGGCCGCTGTCTTCCCCAGGTAGCGCCCGAAGATCAGGTTGACGATGAAGGCCAGCAGGGGCAGTAGCGGTATGAGAAACAGATACTGACTCATGGCCATCAGCGCATTACCGTCAGCGTTGCAGCGCGAACGGTCGCCAAGCGCATACCGCGGCTCCTCCACCCCAGCGTGCCGGGGCAGAATCTCCCGGCGAAAAGTCGGCGCTAGTGTACAGCACGCACCCCCGGTTGTGGGTCGTGGCGTGCGAGATGTGAGATTTTCCTGCCCGGCTGTGTCACCCGTCGCGATCAGCACCTGACGACAGCGCGCAGCGGCGCAGGTACCACGGCGCTAAACTGCCGCCATGATGCCTCTCCCACCAGCGCGGCGCATTGTGCACGCAGAGCTGCCAATTGTGAAGAGCCCAAGCGGCCTGCCTACCCGGCACCTGGTCTCGTCGGCCATTGGTTCGCGGGGTCTCTTCGTCGCTCAGCAGTGGCTACAGCCCGGCGAGCGCGTGCTGTTGCACACGCATCCGGTCGAAGAAAGCCTCACGTTCTTCACCGGAGAGGGTGTGGCGACGCTCGGCGGTGACGTCGTTGACATTGGACCGGGCGTGACGCTCTTCGTGCCACCGGGCGTCGTCCATGGATTCACCTGCACGTCCGGTCAGATGCAGGTACTCTTTACCTTCTCCACCCACGACTTCGCAGAGACGGTTATCGTGGAGGAGCATCCCCATGGACACGAACCAGTTTGATCAGGTCGTGCGCGCTCTTGAGTCCGGCGTCCAACGCCGCCGCGTGCTTGGCTCGTTCTTTGTGGCCTCGCTGGCCGCACCCCTGGTTGGCTTTGCCGCCAGTTCCGGCGTCGATGCCCGGCGCAAGAAACGGCGGAAGCGTCGCAAGAAGATCAAGCGCAACACCTTCGGTTGCGTCAATGTCGGGCAGAAGTGCTACGGCAAGAGCGATGTCTGCTGCTCCGGCATCTGTGACGGCACGGGCAAGAACAGCAGGTGCACCGGACACAACGCCGACACGTGTTCCGCCACGGCGCACACCTGCCTTGAGCAGGGGACGGGCGATTGCGGCGGTGGCGACGGCAGTTGCTTTACGACCACCGGCAACGCGCCTTTCTGCGGGGTGTTGGGAACGTGTGACTGCGCGCCCTGCGCCCGGGATGCCGACTGCGTTGCCGAGCACGGCGCCGGCGCGGCGTGCATTCAGTGCGCCGGCACAGACGATGGTTTCTGCACCGGCGTGAATGGCAGCAGCAAGGGCACGGCCTGCGTGCCCGCCTGGCCCCAGCCGTTGTAGTCACGGAATACGCGGCTGCAACGAAGCAACCCATCACCCGGACCTGCCGGGCGATGGGTTGCGACCCGTGCTGGTGCAGGTGCTACGAGCCGAGCTGCGCCAGTGGCCCCTTGCCACCGACCTCGACCGTCTTCAGGGCCTGAATACCAGCCGTGTGGTCGCCATTGAATGGCGTGACCGTGTTGGGGCATCCGGCTGCGACTGCATCATCTGCTGAGTTGAACCACACGCCGACGTGGAACGTGTGGACGGGAGCAGTTGATGGATTATTGGTTGCATCCGGGAAAGGCGGGTCCGTGTGGATCTGCGGAGCCGGCAGCGCACCCGGCGCCACAATGAACGTCTCGACGTTGAACCGGCCGATGAACTCCTGCGTACCCGCACCGCTGCTGTCCGTCTCCAGATCACCCTGGTACCAACTCATTCCGAAGGTAGCGTCAGGCGCCTGGATGACGAAGACGTCGAACTCCGTGTTGGCCGGGAGGCCGCTCACGTTGACGATCATCTTCTCGGCTCCATCGAGCTTGAAGAGTTCGATGGAGCCACTCGCGTTGGCGATGCAGTTGGCGCCCTGGGCGGCGGTGGAACGCACGAGTTGACCGGTTGCGTCGGGCGTTGGTGGCGGAGTCGGATTGTTCTTGTCTTTCTTCTTGTTTTTCTTCTTCTTTTTCTTGTGCTTCTTCTTCGCGTCGGCTGCGTGCATGCCAGCCAACCCGGTGAGCGCAGCCACCGCAGCGCCACCGATGCCGATGCGACGTCGTGTCCACGTGTCGAACCCTGTCGAGTCCATACGTTCCTCCGTTGAGCGCAGTGTCGCTATCCAGACCAATGGCGGCGCTCAGGCGTCAGTAGGCACGGGACAGCCTATGCCTCTCTTGTCTTTCTGGCTATCAAATCAGCTACACAACGCCTGTCAAATTTTCAGCGGTATGATGCCCGTCGCAGCCGGGATCGGACCCGGCGCAGATGTGATGAGGAGCCTTGTTCATGCTGTCTGTGATCGCGGAGACCACCCGAGGTGGCATCACCGAGAGCATTCACCACGGGGTTGTCGTAGCCGTCGATGCCAGCGGCGAGATCGTCGCCACCGCGGGCGATCCGGACCAGGTGGTGTTCTTCCGCTCCTCGGCCAAACCGTTCCAGGCAATCCCGGTCATCGAGAGCGGCGCCGCCGATGCCTTTGGCTTCACCCCGGCGGAACTGGCGCTCTGCTGTGCCTCCCACGAGGGGTCACCCGCGCACCAGGCGCAGGTACGCGCCATGCTGGCAAAACTTGGGCTCACCCCGGAAGCCCTGCAGTGCGGCTGCCCCTTGACTGGCGACGAAGCAGAATCAGCCCGCATCACGCTCGGACTGGTGGAGCGCACGCCGCTCCAGTGCGATTGCTCCGGGAAGCACACGGGGATGCTGGCCACCATCGTGCACGAGGGGCTGTCGCAGGCCGACTACCTCGATCCGCAGCACCCGTTGCAGCAGCGCATTCTCGGCCTCATGGCCGAGGTCATGCGAGTGCCAGCGGACGAGATCGTGCTGGGAACCGATGGCTGCAGCTTGCCGACTTTCGCGGCGCCCATCCGCGCCTTTGCCGCGTCCTACGCCGCCCTTGCCGCGCCGGAGCAGGTCCCGGGCGGCGCAGGCCGTGAGCACTCTGTGGCGCTCAATCGCCTGCGCGATGCCATGACCGCGCACCCGGTGAACGTTTCCGGCGAGGGCAACCTGGTCGCTTCCATCATGGAGATCAGCGAGGGGCGCATCGCCGCCAAGACCGGCGCGGAGGGGCTGCTCTGCCTGGCCGTGCCCGAACGCAGCCTGGGGATCGCCATCCGCATCGCCGATGGCTCCTACCGCACGCACGCAGTGGCCGCCGTGTCGACCCTGGCGCAGCTCGGCATCCTGGACGACGCCATGCGCCAGGAAATCCTGGCGCGACACTGCCCCGAGCTGCGTAACCACAATGGCCGCCTGGTCGGTGAAATTCGACCGGTCTTCGCCCTGCAGAGTCCCGTCGCGGTTGCCTGAGCCTGGGCACACGCATCGCCTTGACGGCGCCCGCCCGTCCCTGTTTTGCGGGCGGGCTTTCCATGGCATCCTGCGCACGGTGGGTTTCAGGATGAAAGCAACGAGGATGTGGGAGCAATGACGCGACTACGAACCGGGGTCATTGGCTGCGGCGCCATCGCGCAGATGATGCACTTGCCGTACCTGCGTGAGCTTGCAGATCGCTACCAGATCTGCGCGCTGTGCGACCGGGACCCCACCACGCTCGCCGAAGTTGGCCGGCAGTACAGCGTGGACCGCCTGTTCAGCGCCTCAGACGAGTTGCTGAACGAGCCTTTGGATGCCGTCCTGATCCTGAGCAGCGGCGACCATGCGCCAGATACGCTCGCCGCCATCGAGCGCGGGCTGCATGTGCTGGTGGAGAAACCCCTCTCCTACACGCTGCGCGAAACCGATGCCGTCATCGCGGCGCAACGGCCCGACCGCACGCTGATGGTTGGCATGATGAAGCAGTACGACCCCGGCTACCAGCGCGGCGCGGCGCTGGTGCGCGAGATGCGCGACCTCCGCTATGTCAATGCCACCACGCTTGAGGCAGGCGGCGCTGTCTACCAGGCGCATCATGCCATCGTGCGCGGGCAGGCCAACCGCCAACCAGCCGGGAAGACCTTTGGCGCGGAGATGTTTCACACCGCGCAGCAAGGCATTCTCGCCAGCCAGCCCATCGACCTCCTGAAGGAGGCGACCGGCAGTGACGACCCCACCGTACTTGTCGCCTATTTCTTGCTCATCGTTAGCTCCATCCATGACATCAACGCGCTGCGAGGCGCGCTGGGGCAGCCGGAGGGCGTGCTGACCGCCAGCGCCTGGGCGGGCGGCTCCAGCTTCACCGCCACCCTCGCCTACCCGGGCGACGTGCGCGCCAACTACACGTGGACGTTGCTGCCCCATATTCGCAGCTATTCCCAGAATTTCCACTTCTACGGCTCGGATGAGTACGTGAAGATCACCTTCCCCTCGCCCTACCTGAAAAACACGCCGACGCTCGTCGACGTCTCACGCATGGCGGGCGATGAACTGGAAGAAACGCGCATCACTGTCTCCTACGAAGAAGCGTTCAGGCGAGAGTTGATTGAGTTCGCCGAGTGTGTCGAAACAGGCCGGAAACCGCGCACCACTGCGGAGGGTTTCAGGCAGGACCTGGAGATCCTGACGGCTATCGCCCGCACCCTGGCGAAGACCGCGTCCTGACGCAAGTTGGCGCACATCATGCGCGTGCCCGCACGACGGCCAGGACGAGCAATGGAGCAGGCTATGGACGCGCCCTTCCCAACGAACACGGCTGACCTGCGGCAGCGGCAGGGAGAGCAGCGCGTCGCTTTCAACAACCTCGTTGCCCCCGTCCCTGCGGGCGCGGCGGAGGAACCCAGCCTGCCCAACGCCTGGTCGGTCAAGGACCTGCTGGCCCACGTTGCTGCCTACGAGCGTTGGCCGGCCGGCAACATCCAGCCCGTCAACGAGGGGGGCCAACAAGTGAGGAGCTTTGCGACGCGGGAGTGGAACTCGACCGCGGCGGTTCACGATCATGACACCCGGAAAGCCAGCATCAACACGCACTTCCGCGGCGCGTGCTGGCCGGAGATACGAGCCTTCGCCGGCGAATCGTACGCCGCCAGGGCCGAGGCTTTCGGCAAGGCGCCCGAGGCCGGCTTCGACCGGTAAGGGGTGCGCCTGTGGTTCGACCACGGCTCGCGGCTGACCCGGCTGCCGGCGCTGACCTGCGGCCGCAACGCGGACCACGACGCTGATCTGAGGCCGGCAGCCGGGCGTATGGACTGCACCGCCCGTTGGGTCACGGAGGCAGAAACGCAATGGACAACGTGGCAAGTGGCAACCCGATTCTGGCAAATCTGTTCCGGTTCAACCAGTGGGCCAATGTGGAGCTCATCGATGGCTGCGCCCAACTCGGCGACGAGTTGCTGGACGCGGAAGCCCCGGGCGCCCTGGGCACCATCCGCCAGACACTCTGGCGCCTTGTGGAGATCGAGCACCGCTACCTGGCGGCGCTGCACGGCGACGCCAACGCCTGGTTCCTCACGCTCTCTGGCGGGACAGACGGTGAGCTGGCCACCTTGCGCGTCCTCGCGCTCGACACGGGCGAGCAACTTGTGGCCTGGGCGGAGGCAACGAGTGGCGACCCGATGTTGACCGGAATCTGGCGAGACAACGAGTACACCGCGCCAGCGTCGGTATTCGCCGGGCAAGTGTTCCTGCACGGCAAGGAACATCGCCAGCAAGTGCAGGAGGCGTTGCTGCAGCGCGGAATCACGACCCCGGACCTCAGCGTGTGGAACTGGTGGAACACCGAGCGTAGTGTCGGGCTGGAGTCACCCACGATCTAGCCCCGCAGCCCGCTCAAGGGAGGACTGGCAATTTGGCGACGGACCAGCGCAGAACGCTCATCATCGACGACCACCTCAACCCCGATTCCACCATTGCCAGTCTGCTCTGGATGATGGAAGACTCTCGGCGCATGTTGCTGGAAGCCGTGGCCGGGCTCGATCTGGCCACCCTGGATTGGGAGCCGGAGATCGGCGGCAACAGCATCGGCGCGCTGCTCTACCACATCGCCGCCGTCGAAATGGATTGGCTCTATGCCGAAGTGCTGGAGCAGGATCCGCCAGCCGACATCATCGCGCTTTTCCCGGCCGATATGCGCGATGACGACGGCCATCTGGCTCGCTGGCGTGGTGAAAACCTCGCCACACTGGAGCAGCGCCTCACCAGGGTACGGGAAAACCTGCTGGCCGCCTTCGCCGCCATGAGCCCTGCTGACTTCCGCCGTGCCCGCTCTCTGCCCGCCTACGATGTCACCCCGGAGTGGGTGTTGTATCACCTCCTCCAGGATGAAGCGGTCCACCGTGGCGAGATCGGGATGATCAAACTGCTGGCGGAGCAGGCCGGAGTGCGTTGAATTCCTTTGAGGCAACCGCGTCCCCGTGCACTGGCGGGGACGCGGGCCGGCTCCTATCCTCTCCGCCCATGACGATGCATGACCTCCACGCCCTAACCCCTCTGCCGAAGCTCAGGGAGAGGGGCTTTTTCGCGGCAAGGCGCGTGCCCGTTGCCCGCTGCCGCCCAGGACGTGGGGACGAGATGCGTCGCCTGCGGGCTCAGGATGACAGGGGGAATGGGTTTGCATTCCTGACACGTTCTCACAGCCACCCGCCTCAGCGCCGCTGCCGTCCGCAATCGTCGGGCACCGACAACCGCCACCAATCGTCGTGTCCTGAGCGCAGTCGAGAGACACGTGGGTCTGGCGGCGCTTCCCCACGCCAGACGACTTGTCGAAACACCATCACGCCTGTGGAGCGCCGGGCCCGGGCAGGGACCACGCACGCATGACCGAACGCCGCCGCCGCTCCCCGGCCACAAACAACGAACTGTGGCTCTTCCCGCTCCGGGTGTGGGTTATTCACTGGCTCCTGGTGCAGATTCCCGCAACCTACGCCCTGCGATTCGGCGTCCCGAACGCTCCTTCGCCGCCGTACGGGGAGTTGCCGCCGCCACTGACCGGGCTCGCCTACTGGTTCGTGGAGCCACTTCGCAATTGGGACGGTCTCTGGTACCGCCTGATCGCTCTGGAGGGCTACGCCGGCGGCATCCAGAGCGCGCGGGCCGCGTTCTGGCCGCTGCTGCCCGGAACGATGCACGCGGGTGCCATCCCCACTGGCTGGACCGTGGACAGCATCGGCTACCTCGTGAGCAACTTCGCCTTCCTTGGCGCCCTGATGCTCCTGTACCGGCTTATCGCGCTGGATTTTGGGGATCCCACTGTGGGACGCCGCGCGCTGTGGGCACTGGCGATTTTCCCCACGTCGCTCTTCTTCAACGCGGTCTACACGGAATCGCTCTTCCTCCTTCTGGTCGTCGCGGCGCTCTACCTCTGGAAGCGAGATCATCCCTGGTTCGGCGGGTTGGTCGCCATCGGCGCGGCGCTCTGTCGCTCTGGCGGTGTGTTCCTGGCGCTCCCCTTCCTGGTCATTCTCTGGGACCGCCACCGCCGAAACTGGCGCGACTACTGGCCAGATATTATTCCGGCCGCGTTCCCGGCCGCTGGCCCCGCCATCTTCGGGGCTCTCCTGCAGCGGGACCAGGGCAACTGGAACGCCTTCATCGAGGTCCAGTCACAGTGGAACCGCTACAGCGCCATGCCGTGGGAGACCCTGCAGTGCGCGGTCAATAGCTGCCACTTTCTCGGCGGGGAACCAGACGGCGTCTCCTGGGGCTGGTGGCACATGCTGCAAGCTAACCCGAGCTGGGCGACGATCACCAGCAACGAGTGGCGCGTCTCCATTGCCAACAGCGATCTGCTGGAGTTGGTGGTAACGGTGTTGGCGCTCGTGCTGGCTGTGATCGGGCTGTTCAAGCTGCCGCACTACATGAGCGCCTGGGTCTGGCCCGGTTTGCTCATTCCGCTCTTGCAACCCTCCGAGGTGCACGCCCTGATGAGCATGCCGCGCTTCGTCCTCGTGCTCTTTCCGCTTTTTGTCATGCTGGGGATGATCACACGGCCAAAAATCATCCAGATCCCCGCGGTGATCCTCTCGGTGACGCTACTCGTGCTGCTCACGACGCAGTTTGCGCTCTGGTACTGGGTCTCCTGAGATCCGGAGAGGCACTTCACGCCTGCCAGATACGGCGCTGCCCTGAAAACTCCTTGACGGGCGGTCTCGACTCCCCCGCGCCAGCGAGCGAGGTCGTGTGACCTCGCTCGCGACGCCGCAACTTCCTGGGGTGTCAGGCGGGGACAGACTTGCCCAGGTAGCCCGCCAGCCGATCTGCCGGGCACGCGTCAGCAGAAACCTCGACAATTTCCTTGAATGGTGATTGTGCGCGGTCCATGCCTTCAAGCCGCTTCCGGGACATTTCAAGCACAGCCTCGCTCAGCTGCGGCGCAATATTGCGGTCCTGCCCGGTCGCGACCGCGAGATCCCAGGCGTGGCTGACGAGATCCCCGGTCCGGAACATCGCCAGGCCAGCGCCAGGCATCTCGCCGAAGGGCATGGTCACCATGACGCCGAGGGCCCCAGGCGCCGAGAACGCTGTGAGCATATCCTGCGCGGATTCGCTGAACGCCTGCGCCGGTGACCGGTCCCCGATCAGGTCTTCCGTCGGGCGCGGCGCGCCGCCCGTCTCCAGATTCTGGGTTGCCCAGACGTTTCCGCGCACGAGATGATTGATCAACTCACGCACGTTCCACTCATCATTGACGGTCGGCAGGTCCATCTGCTCCGGTGTGATACTGGCGATGAGCCCCTCCACGACGCCGCAGGCCTCTTTCAGCGTGGCGACGGGATCGGGACCTGCACTTTCCGGATTCTGCATGACATCTCCTGTTGGCTTCCTGCCGCCCAACGCGGCTGAACGTTGACCTTACACGATTACGCCTCGCGGAAGATGCCGAGCGGCAGGCAGGCAGAAACCAGCCAGTTCGGGGCATCCACGACCTCGCTGATCTTCAGGTCCATGGCGGTGGAGCAGAGCACCAGCGCTTCGTGATCGGTGAGCCCCTTGTTCGCCTTCAGCCAGGCGATCATGTATCGCACAGCGTTCTGGGTGTTCTCCCACAGGTCCGGGCCGTGGCCAGTGGTGCAATGCCAGCCGCTGGTGTTCCAGGAGCCAGTCATCGCGCCGCGCATGGTGTACTGCAGTTCCGGCAGGTTCTCGCCCTTGCGCAGGTCGAATCGCAAAGTGACCTGCGCCTCCATCTCGATGCCGGTGCCGCAGACCTCGCCATCGCCCTGCGTGGCGTGGCAGTCGCCGCAGGCAAAGAGCCCACCCTCAACCTCGACTGGCAGGTAGAGCGTTGTGCCGGCAATCAGTTGCCGGATGTCGAGGTTTCCGCCTACCCGCCGGGGCGGCACCGTACTGAGTTCGCCGGGTTCAGCCGGGGCCAGCCCCATCAGACCACAGAACGGCTCAAACGGCACCACGATGCCGGGCATGAACTCGGCTTCGCCGTTGCCTGTCAGGTCCCAGTGCTTCAGGTACGGCGTCTGGAACGCCTCGTCGTCCTTGAGGAGGTTGAACCCGGGCAGCACAAAAGAGTAGCCCCACGCCTTTGGCTTGACCTCATTGATCTCCACGACCAGCGTATCGCCCGGCTCTGCCCCGGCGATGGCCACCGGTCCGCTGATTTGGTGAATCAGCCCGAAATCGAGGTTGAGCAGCGCATCGGCGGTCGAGTCCGGCGTGATCTGCCCGCGCGTAATCTCGGGCGTGTCGAACACCACCGTATCACCCGGCTGCACCGTCAGCGCCGGTGCGGCATCCCGATTCCAGCGATACATGACTGCGTTCTTGTCGAGGTGATGCGTTTGCGGCATAACTGCCCTCCCCGATGGCGTCGTGCGAACTGCCTGCCGGTAGTATTGACGACAATACGCCAGGTAGGCCCGAGCCTGAGCCCGCAACAGGCCGCGTGGCTGCCGCGCGCCTACTCGCGCGCGCCCGCCGACGTCAGGATTGCCGCAATCTCGGAATAACCGCGTTGCCGCGCGTGCGCGAGCGGGGTCACGCCCTCGCCGTCCGCCAGGTTGACATCGGCCCCGGCCTCGACCAGCAGTTTCACAATCTCGACGTGGCGCGCCCCGCCGTCGCTGAGGATGATCGCTTCCAGCAGCGCGGTCCAGCCCAGCTTGTTGATGTGGTCCACATTGACGCCTGCTTCTATCAGCGTGCGCGCGTTCTCGACATGACCGCGCTCGCAGGCCGGGATAAGCGCCGTGCCGCCGTATCGGTTCGTGCTCGTCAGGTCAGCGCCGTTCTCGAGCGTCATGACCAGGATCTCGTGAAAACCACGCGCCCCGGCGTACAGGTACGGGCTGTCGTTGATGAAGTCCTTCCTGTTGACATCCGCCCCGGCCTCGATCAGCGTCCGCGCCGCCTCGACCTGGTTGCCGTGCGTCGCCACCAGCAGCGCCGTCTCGCCATCGCTGTTGATGCCATCAACCTTCGCGCCGCCTGCCAGCAGCGCCGTGATCGCTGCGATATCCCCTGTTTCCGCCGCCGCGTGCAACCGCTCGTCCACCGTGCCTCCACACTCTCCTACAAGCGTAATGCCGGATGCAGAGAGCATACTGGCGCGGTTGAGGCCAAACGCCAGGCCACCAGGTGCGAACCTTCTTCCTGAAGCTGTGTGAGCGAGCAGGGGTATCCCCCGCTCATTCTCTGGCTCTGTCCGCCCGGCGACGCTCGTCAAGGTCAGCAATGAGCGCATCGATGCCTTGTTGCAGTTCACACTCCCATATCACGGAAACGGTCCAGCCCAGGGTAGCCAGATCCGCAAGGTGACGCTTGTCGCGCTCCATATTCCTGGCAATCTTCCGCTCCCAGTAGTCACGGTTCGCGGCCGGCATGCGTGATCGCTTGCAGCCATGCCAGTGCCAGAAACAGCCGTGGACAAACACTGCCAGCTTGTACCGCGGAAACACGAGGTCGGGCTTGCCTGGCAGATCGGGGCGATGGAGACGGTATCGGAAACCGGCCGCGTGAACTGCGCGGCGAACCGTCATCTCCGGCTTGCTGCCCATCGAAGGCACGCGCGCCATGATGGCGCTGCGCTCGCGAGGTGAAAGATGGTCCTTGCTCTGCTGCGAGTTCAATGGGAGCCGTCAGTACGATGAGAACTGGTTGCTCCTCTGTCGCACCGTCCCCGACCTCCACTTGACGTTCCACATTCGGTCTTCACCTGAGTCGCCCAACTACCGGTCATTCGCCAAACTCGCACGTCATTCAGCCTGGGAGGTCAACGTATCCCGCAATTCGGCCGAGACGACTCTCCGGCTGATGATTTCCACAAACCCGGCAAACTCCGTTCCACATCGCCGGGTAGGCCCGTGGGTCTCCGGCGCGCTCCGTTCGGCTATCACGCCACGTTGCCTGCCGCACGACATGCCAGCCCAGCGTTGAGTCTTCGCAGGCTATCAGGCGTGGGTCGATTCCGACCTGATCGAGTAACCGCTGGGCTCGCTTCGAGCCGTTCCGTGCGCGGCGTGCAGCGCAAGCGGCTTGAGCAAGTGCTCGCCCAACCAGCGCACGACCGGGGTCGCCACCCCGTCGCCCATGGCGTGATACGCCTCGTTGTAGGAATCCGGCAGGATGAAGTCGTCCGGGATTCCCATGAACCGCGCGGCCTCACGGGGTGAGAGCAGGCGGGACCTGACCTTGCCGCAGTCCACAACCATGAGTGTTTGCCGGCTAGAGCCTCCAGTTGGGGTGCGAAGGCAGCCAGCGATGCCATCGAAACGCACCTCAGCCCGCTGCTGCCCGTTGCGGGTTCGCCGGTACAGGAAGCCAACTTCGCGCCTTGGCGATTGGAGCGCAGTATCCAGCTTGGCGCGATTTACCTCGGACATCATGCCAATGAGCCGCGCGGTCTCGCTCTCGGAGTGCCAGCGAACACCCTCTGGCTCGTCTTCAACCAGCAACCCAGCAGGGGCCAGGACCGTGTTCGGAGCCGGCAGGTTCCACCAGCGCCAGAGGCGCCGGGTCGCCGGAGGCAGACGGTCATGCGCGTTAGTCAGCGACGGTGGAGTCCAGGCAGCAACCGGCGCGCCTGTCGCGAACGCAGCGCTGTCCAACGCGCGGTCTGCCGCCACGACGAACACGCGTGGCCGTGATTGGGGCAAGAACATCGCCGCGTCAATAACAAGAGCGCCAAATTGCAGATCAAGCGATGCCAGCGCTTCGCACAGTGAGCCAAAATCCGGCCCCTGCAGAAGCCCTACGACGTTCTCAAGGACGATGACCGGTGGCCGCAATCCGTCACGGTGTAGTTCGCCCATGACCCGATAGAACTGCCAGAACGCCCCGCTACGTCCCCCCGTCATCCCGCGCCGCCACCCTGCCAGCGACAGATCCTGACACGGGAAAGACGCCCAGGCCATGTCGACTGGCGCAGGGAGATCACGACCGCGAACCTCAGCTACATCGCCCGGGTGGAAGTGATCACCGCCATGATTGGCGGTGTAGATGGCAGCCTTCCTGGAGTCAAAGTCATTGGCCCAGACACACTGCCACTCCGGCCTCAGCGCCAGATCCACCATACCAACGCCAGCGAAAAAGTCATAGAACTGCAGCGGTTCCACTGCACGACAAATCCTTCGCTCGCAACGTGGCGCGGGTCGACAATGTACCGGCATGACGGGGGCACACCGTACAGGGAACGTAGCACGGATGACCACAGGAAGCAGGGTGCGGATGTCCGAAACGGGGACTACTGCCCCGTCAATGTACCTCGTGTGCGAGGTACTCCCTGTTCGCAACTACCGGTCCCGTGGCGGCCCGCCCTCTCCCGCGCATTCCCGTGAGCACAAACACCGCGCCGAACGCCGCTGCCGCCAGGAGAATGATGGCCGGGCCAGAGGCGACGTCCCAGTAGTACGAGACGAACATGCCGAAGAAGCCACAGGCCGCGCCGACCAGCGTCGAGATGAGCACCAACGGGCCGAAGGAGTTGGTGAGCAGACGGGCGGAGACCGGCGGGATGACGATGGCCGCCGCAATCAGCGTGACGCCGACCACGTTCATGCAGACCACGATAGTAGCGGCCAGCGCCAGCGCGAACGCGGCATCGACCCAGCGGGTGGGGACGCCGTAGATCGGCGCGATCTCAGGATCAAAGGTGGCAAAAAGCAGTTGCTTGTAGCCAAAGAACACCGCAACAGCCACCACGGCACTGACGAGGCCGATGGCGACCAGGTCGTCGGGGGTGACACCGAGGATGTTGCCGAAGAGCGCGCTTTCGAAGTTCTTCTCGAAGGAGCGCGATTTCGAGATCAGGGCGACGCCCAACGCGAATGAGGCCGTGGTGATCACCCCGATGGCCGCGTCCGCGCCGATGTTGCGACGGCGGGCGGTGCCCTGGATGAGGAGAGCGGAGAGGAATCCCCACGCGCCCGCCCCGAGAAAGAAGTTCCACCCCATCAGGGCGCTAACCACCGCGCCGCCGAAAATCGCGTGCGAGAGGCCGTGTCCGATATAGCTCATGCGGCGCAGCACGATATAGACGCCCATCAGGCCGCAGAGCGCGCCCGCCAGCGTTGCGGCTATCAGGCCATGCCGGAAGAACTCGTAGTTCAGCGGCTCTCGCAGGAAGTCGATCACGCGCCGTGGCCTCTGCTGCCCGACGTTCCGGCCAGATGCGCCAAGGCGCCTTCCGGTGCAGGCAATCGGCCGTCCCGGTGATGCCCAGGCCGTCCGGTATCCGGCCCCAGCGCGGCGCGGTCGTGCGGAATGTGCGCCTCATGCAGGTGCGCATGGTGGTAGCGCGGCTCAGCGAATGGCCCATGCCGGCCCGCCTCCGCGATCAGCATGCCGCCGGTTTCCGCGTCATGAATCACCCGCATATCCGCGGCAAACGTGCGCGAGAGAATCTCCTCGGTGAAGACCGCCAGCGGCGACCCCTGCGCCACGATTCCCCTGTTCACGCAGGCCACGTAGGGCAGATGTGCGGCGACGGCGTTCAACTCATGCGTGGTCAGGACGATGGTGATGCCCTGCCGGTTCAGTTCCGCCAACAGGTGCAGAATGTCGTCCCGCGTCTTGATATCCACGCTCGCGGTCGGCTCATCCAGGATCAGCAGTTCCGGCTCGCCAATCAGCGCCCGCGCCAGGAACACGCGCTGTTGCTGGCCGCCAGACAGCTCGCGAATGTGCCGCCGGCGCAACCCGCCAAGGCCCAGCCGCTGCAGGGTCGCATCGACCGCAGCGCGGTCGGCGCGGGAGGGCCAGGGAAGCGGCCCCATGCGCCGGGTCCGCCCCATCAACACCACGTCTTCAACTGTTACCGGGAAAGTCCAGTCCACCGTCTGGATCTGGGGAACGTAACCAACGCCAGGCGGCGGTGCGCCGGGCGACACCGTATGCCCCGCCACCTTCACCTGCCCGCTGGCCTGCGGCAGCCCACCGAGCAGCGCCTTCAGGAGGGACGTCTTGCCCGCGCCGCTTGGCCCAACCAGGCCCGCGAACTGGCCCCGGGGAATCTCCAGGGAGACCCCCCGCAGGACTGGCGCAGCGCCATAGCCACCGCTGAAGTCGTGGACACGGACAACGGGCGCGGCTGCGGCAGCACGCCTCGGATGGCCATTGGGAGCCGGCGCGGTGGCGGTCATGGAATCAATCCCGGACGAACGTGTCCGCCGGGGAGAGAGCGGTTACCGCACTGGCATCGCCTCCCAGCGCCGGAATCATCAGATCCATATTGCGGATCATCATGCCGAGGTAGGTATGCTCCGGAGCGTTCGGCTCTCCAGGCGGCTCATCGTCGCGCAACTGGTCGATGTAGGTCGCGCCCGCTTCCTGGGCAATCTGCTCCAGAACGCCCGAGGCAAAAACCTCGGACCCGAAGACGGCCGGCACCCCCTCTGCCTTGATCTGGTCGATCAGCGCGGCAACCTCGCGCGGCGAAGGCTCCGAGAAGTCCGACGGCTGGGCTGCGCCGATGACGGTAAAGCCGTAACGTGGGGCGAAGTACGCCCAGGAATCGTGGTAGGTGAGCAACTTGCGGTTCTGCTCGGGTATGGTCGCCGCTGCTTCGCTGATCGCAGCGTCAAGCGCGTCAAGCGCCGCGCTGTACCGCGTCAGGTTCTCCGCGTAGTAATCCGCGTTTTCCGGGTCACGCGCGGAGAGCGTCTCCGCGATGATCTCGGCGTAGCGCTTCGCGTACACCGGGTTGGTCCACAGGTGCGGGTTGGGGTGCCCATCCTCCCTGGGGAACGAGAAGTCAAACACGTAGTCGTCGGCCGAAATCGTTTGCTCGCCAAGAGATACGATCTCCGCGCCGTCCCGCAGGTTGGCTTCGGCCAGTTCCATGGTCGGCAACTCGAGGTCGAGACCGTTCACGAAGACGACATCCGCTGCGGCCAGCGTGCTGGCGTCCGAGGGTGCAGGTTCAAAGGTGTGGGAGTTCGTGCCGTCCGGCACGATGCCTCGCAAGTCGATGCGGTCCCCACCGATGTTTCGCGCGATAGACGATATCGGGGCGACAGTGGTGGCGACATTCACCTTGCCGTTGTCGTCAACCAGGTCATCAGACCAACCCAGCGACTGCGCGGTGCTCGGGGTGGCATCCTGCGCTGCGGCTGGCCGCAGGGCTGGCAGGCCGATCACGCCAAGAGCTGCCGCGCCTCCGAGCAGGCTTCGGCGGGAAACTCGATTCAGGGCAAAAACCATGCGAGTCGTACTCCTCTCATGGACTGAACGCTCATCAACATGCGACGTGAGATCACCTGCATACACACGCAGATGCAACTAGTTGCATCTAAACTGCCGCTGATCGTAGTCCCCGGCGCCGCGATTCGCAATATCCTTTGTCACTTACGAGTCGACTTCGACCCTGGATCACGAGATGGCGCAGCACCACAATCATCCCCACGGCTCCGAGGGCCTCACCAGCAGTGTGCTGGCCGACCGGCTGCGCCGCGCGGGTCAGCGAGTCACCCCGCAGCGGCTGGTGATCCTGGGCGCGCTCCTGCCCAGCGGGCACCTGGCAGCTGACGAGGTCTTCGCGCGCGTAGAGGGCCAGCTCCCCGGGGTAAACCGCTCAACGGTTTATCGCACCCTGGACCTGTTCAGTGAACTTGGGCTGGTCAGCGTGACGGATCTTGGCGGCGGGGCGCGCCAGTACGAGCTGCTGGACCAGCCGCATCACCACCTGATTTGCCATCGCTGCGGCGAAGCCATAGAAATGGACGACGCCCTCATCGAGCCAATGCGAGAGGCCATTCGCGCCCGCTATGGATTCGCGCCACAGGTTGATCACCTGGCGCTCTTCGGGTTTTGTATTGAGTGCCAGCACGCGCCGCCGGCAAGAGACGGAGCTGATGATGTCGAGTAGGTTCCCCACTCCCGCTTCGCCCGTTGCGGTGCAGGAAAAAACCAACTTGCAGGCCAGGGAGATCGACGATCTCTGTGCGGTGCTCATCGCCTGCGTCAATGGCGGGGCCTCGCTCGGGTTTCACGCGCCCCTGGCGCAGGAGGTTGCCCGTGCCTGGTGGGAAGACCTCCCCCGGCCCGGCGTCACGCTGCTTGTTGCCGAAGCGGATGGCCGCATTGGCGGTACGGTGCAATTGCACGCCGCAGCGAGCGCCAACGGCGCGCACCGCATCGAAATCGCCAAACTGCTCGTACATCCCGCCTGGCGCAGGCGCGGCGTCGCGAGCGCGCTTATGACCGCGGCGGAAAACGTCGCCAGAAGCCAGGGCAAGCGCCTGATCGTGCTGGATACCCGCGAAGGCGACCCCAGCAACCTCCTCTACGCCTCCGCCGGATACACGCAAGGTGGTCGCATTCCGGATTGGGCCAAAGATGCCGCCGGGGAGCTCACCGCCACCATCTTCTGGTACAAGCAAATCGGCGACTGACCAGCGCTGGCGCCAGGAACCGCGTAGCCCGGGCCGCGCTAACGCGTACCCACGGCTCCTGTGCACCGGCTCACCCCACCGGCAGCGATGCGCCCGTTGTCCGGGCAGAACGATTCGTAGCCAGAAAGGCCACCGCCTCGGCAATCGCCTCCGGATCAGCGTCGGCGGCGCACACCACGGTGTTGCACCGAACACCGGCTGCTGGATGCGCTTCAGGCCGGGCTGCCTCCTCGCCAGACCTCACGCTAACCTGCACGCCGCCAAGACCTTGCCGCCGCATTGCCGCCGTGGCATGCGCCGCGACAACGCCCGGCACGGGCTCCAGCGCCACCAGGACATCGACTCCGCCAAACGCCAGGATCGCGTCTGGCACCGGGTCGTCCCCTGCAACAATCGCGACGCCAGATGGCAGCGCTGCCTGAACCTGCTCAAGTTTCGCGGCGTCTTTCCCACTCAGCACCAGATGCGCGCCATCGGCCACCAACCGCTGTGCGATGTTCAGGGCATGGCTGCTGTCGGCGCCAGCGAGGAGCACAACGTGTCCCGACAGCGGCCGGGGCAGCGGCGCGGATTGCAACTTGCGTAGCTCCAGCGGCCAATAGTCGAACGCGAAGACCTCGTCTTCGCTGAGCCAGTCCACGGCGCCGAAGGCATCGAGAGCGCGAGCAGTCACCGTGTGGCTGCGGGCGGCAATCTCCGCATGCATCTTCGCGGTCTTCGCATCTGGACCACTCGCAATGGCGCCCAGCCCAGGGACCAGCATGATGCGCGGCAAGGAGGACATAGCCTTGAGACCAGGCGGCAGGAGGTGCAGATGCCGCGCGACGTAGCTCCGGTAGTCCTCCTCGAACGCCGCGACTGACTCCGCCACCCGGTCCGGGTCAGCAATCACCAGAGACTTCGCGCCGATCCGGAGCATGTGATCCGGCGTGCCCCGCCACACGGCCACCGAGGCGACATCGGGCCGGTCCGCAATGGCTCGCTGTGAGCGGTCTACGTACAGGATCCGCCGTCCGTCGCGCGAAAGGATCCCGCGCAGGTCCAGCAGGAGCGCCTCGACCTGCTCCTCACTGAGATCATCACGCAGGATGGGCTCGGGCGCCGGGAACCGGGCCAGATACGCTTCGGCCCGCCGCACGAGGTCCAGAGTCCGCTGGTACGACGCCTCGTGGGTCTCCCCCCAGGTCACCAGCCCGTGCCAGGCCAGCACCACCGCACTGGCGCCGGCCAGTTGGGCGACCTCCTGCGAAAGCCTAAAACCGGGCCGGCTGTAGGGCACGATCGCCACGTCGTCGCCGAGCGCCTCGCGCACGTGCCGCTGGCCTTCCGGGGTGTTCGTCAGCACGCAGATGGCGTCAGCGTGGGTGTGGTCAACATGCCTCGCCGGCAGAAAGGCATGCAGCAGCGTCTCAATGGATGGGTTGCGCGATCCGGGCTCGGTCATGCAGTGCGCGAGGTACGCCACCATCTCCTCGTCCGACATTGCTTCGCGCTCGCGCAAAGGCAGCAACTCGTCCAGGTAGAGGCCAGGAAAGCCGTCCTCACTGATCGTCTTGAGGTCGGTGCCGCTCCCCTTCACGCGCAGCACGTCGCGCTCGCGGCCCAGGTGGTCCCACTCTCGCGTCTTGCTGGAGGTGTTGCCGCCGCCATGCACGACCAGCGTCTTGTCCGCACCCAACATGCGAGAGCGATTGACGAGCTTTTCCAGATCCGTGCGGCCGGGAATTGTCGGATGCATGCTGGTCAACGTCTTCTCCATCGTTGAAGTCGTCAGGCGCCTGCTCCGCGCCACAGGTGAGGTGTCAGGCCGGCGTCAGCAGCGGCGACCTGATGCGCGTTCAGCGCCTGCCAGCGCGCGTACTCGGCATCGTAGGTTGCGTGCGCGACAGGGTTCGGCCAGAAGATGCCCGGCTCCCGCGTGGTTGCCGCCACGGCTTCGGTCAGGTTCGAAAAGACCCCTGCGCCGACCAGCGCGCAAAGCGCCGCGCCGAAGGAGGTCGCCTCCCGCACCGGCGGCGTCTCCACCGGGAGGCCCAGAACGTCCGCCACGATCTGCGGCCAGAGCTTGCCCCGCGCGGGACCGCCCACGAACTTGATGCGCTCCGGCGCCGCACCGCAGATCTCCGCCAGCACCTCGTAGTGGCCCCGCGCGACGTAGGCGGCGTTTTCTTCCACCGCCCGGAAGATGGCGCCGAGACTGGTGCGCTCAGGTTGCAAGATATCGAGGCCAATCAGCGTGGGCGCCGCATGTCGCCACTGCTTCCCATCCATGACGTTGGAGGCCACCGCGACCACCCCGTTCGCACCCGGCGGTACGGCGGCGGCCAGATCCTCCAGAAGGTCGTACCCATGCTCAGCCGAAATGCCGGGATTTGCAGCGCGCAACAGCCCGTCGCGCACCCAGCGGCTCGTCAGACCATGCAGAAAGCCGATCCCCTCCGTCATCCAGGCTCCGGGCGCGACGTGGCACAAAGTGCGCAGGCGAAACTCGGGGTCGATCACCGGCTCGTTCGTCACCGCCGTGCTCTGCCAGAACGTGCCGCCGACGGTCGCGAACTGCAGGCCGCGCGTGTTTCCCGCCGCCAGCAGCGCAAGTTGGGTGTCTCCCCCGCCCGCTACCACACGCGTCCCGGCGCGCAGGCCAGTCTGGGCAGCCGCTTCAGGCGTCACCTCGCCAATGACCGTGCCGGACTCGAACACCGGCGGCAGGAGTTCAAGCGGCGCCTGTACCTCGGCGGCAGACTCCGCAGACCACGTTCGTTGCCGAAGGTCGAACAGGTTGGAGGATGACCCAAGGGAAGGATCGGTGCCGTACACCCCCGAAAGCCGCGCAACCACCCAGTCGCCGAGCATGGTCAGGTGGGCGGCCCGCGCCCAGGTTTCGGGCAGGTGGCGCTGAATCCAGCGCAATCGCGCGGGGGCAGTGATCGAGGTCCAGTCGCCGCCACGCTGGTACTGCGCCGCAGCCAGGCCTTCCACGATCATCTCGGCGGCCTCGGCGCCGGCGCGGGCGTCGATGTTGGGACAGGCCCAGATCTCATTGCCCGCGTCGTCGTAGAGCACAAAGCCCTCGCGCATGCTGGCCGCCGAGACCGCTGCGACATCCCCCGCAGCCAGCCCTGTTCGCGCCAGCACGTCCTGGATACACGCCGCCACCTGCCGCCAGCCAGCAGACGTGTCAAAGTCGAACCCGCCCGGTGCGCCGGGCACAGGGTGATATGTCCACTCCCGCTGCGCCAGCCCGAGCAAGGCTCCTTCCGTATCGAACAGGAGCGCCCGGCACGAACCGGAGCCAGCGTCAATCGTCAGCACAAACGGTGGCGCAAGGCTCACAGGCATTCTCCCTCGCGAAAGTGGCGGGCCGCGCCAGCGCCTCCCGCCCTCGCTTGACACCGTGCAACTATCACACAGAAGATTGCCCACCCCGGAGAGGGCTGTTGTTTGGCCGGAAAGGACCCCGCAATGCCGCAGGAACCGATGCCCATTTCCCAGATCGCCATCGTGGTCAAGGATATTCACGCGGCCATGGATGCCTATCAGCGGGCGCTGGGTTGGGGGCCCTGGAACGTCTATGAACACAAGCCGCCGTCCCTGCACCACACCGAGCTCCACGGAGAGCCGGCCGACTACACCATGATCGGGGCGGAAACACACGTCGGCCCCATCGTGGTCGAACTGATCCAGCCGGGCGAAGGACCCAGCATCTACAAGGAGTGGCTGGAAACGAAGGGGGAAGGGCTGCATCACATTGCGTGCATGGCGCACTCGCAGGAGGAATCAGACGCCATCAAGGAACGATTCGCCGGCATGGGCGCTGGCGTCATGATGGGCGGCCGCATCGGGGATACCATCGAGTACTACTACCTCGATACGGAGCCGATGCTCAAGGCAATCATCGAGTCCGGCAGCGGCCATGCGGTCGATCTCAAGCCGGCCTACACCTATCCCGAGACCGACGAGGACTAGTGGATGACCGAGATCAATTTTGAACTCCTGAAGCGCCTGTGCGAGGCTCCCGGCGTCGCCAGCCGGGAAGACCGGGTGCGCGCCGTTACGGTGGAGGCGCTGCGACCGCTGGTTGATGACCTGCGCGTAGACGCCTTGGGCAACGTGATCGCCACCCGCAAGGGCGACGGCCCGACCGTGATGATTGCCGGGCACATGGACGAGATCGGGTTTCTCGTCTCACACATTGATGACAAGGGGTTTCTGCGGATTCAACCGGTCGGTGGCTTCGACGCCCGCACCCTGGTAGCGCAGCGCGTGCTGGTTCACGCGCAGGATGGCGCAGCCTATCCCGGCGTCATTCAGCCTGCCGCCAAGCCCATCCATATTCTCGACAAGAGTGAAATCAAGCCAGCGAAACTGGAAGAACTCTTCGTCGATACCGGCATGGCCGGTGAGCGCGTGCGCGGCGTGATCGACATTGGCGACATGGTCACCATGGACCGCGAACTGATCGAAGCTGGCGACTGCGTGATGGGCAAGGCACTCGACGACCGTGTCGGCGTCTTTGTCATGATTGAAGCGCTGCGCGCGGCCGGGAAGAGCGACGCCAATATTGTGGCAGTCGCCACGACCCAGGAGGAAGTGGGCCTACGCGGCGCAGAGACCTCCGCCTACGCGGTGGAGCCGGATATCGCGATCGCGCTCGACATCACGCTGGCGCTCGATATTCCCGGCATGTCTCCGGAACTGGCGGTGAGCCGGCTCGGAGACGGCGTGGCCATCAAGGTGATGGATTCGTCTCACCTGTCACACCCGGCGCTGCTGCGACACGTCCGTGACCTCGCCCGCCAGCACCACATTCCGCACCAGTTGGAAATCCTGCCCCGGGGCGGTACAGACGCGGCGTCAATGCAGCGTGCCCGCAGCGGCGCACCGGCCATTACGCTCTCCATCCCCACCCGGTACGTGCATACCGCTAACGAGACCTCCAGCAAGGCGGATATCGCGGCCACTATTGACCTGCTGGCCCGCTTTATCGAGGATGCTGGCTCCCGCTCGTACGCCTACGACGTGTAGACGCTACCGGGCTGACGGCGATTGCCGTCAGCCCGAGTTGTGCCCGTTTCAACGCTCCACGCGCCGTGTCTCGGGCGTGTCGAGATACGCTTGGCCGCGCTAAATCACGATGTTGCAGCCCAGGAACCCGTCCGAGTATCCGAGCAGGAGCGCCTGCGCGCGCTGCTGGCCGTTGCCATGCGCCTGCGGATCGTATTCGTCGATGAATCCGGGGTCACCGAGCGTGGTCATCGTGAACTGGGCAGTCGCATCAATATCGCCCTGCTCCAGCGCGCCGCGCGTGTTCAGATCCTGCGCCCAGGCGCCGCTCATGCAATCCGCCATCAATTCAAGCTCAATCGAGTAGACATCCTGCCATCGTTGCGGGCGCTCCATCGGCCCCACGCGGTAGATGCCAACCGCGTCCTGGACGTGGTGAGCCCACTCATGGGCAATTACGAACGCAGGCAGGAAGGCATTGGACTGCGCAATCTCCTGGAGTTTCTGATCCTCCAGGTAAATCGACTCATCCGGAGGGCAGTAGAACGCATAGAACCCCGGAGTGGCAGGCCCACAGCCGGTCATAACGCGGTCACCTGCCTCAACCAGCACCACGCGCGGAGAGAAATACTTGCTGTCCGTATATGACAGAACGTCTGCGTAGTACGCATCAAGGTCATCAACCACATTCTGGAGCCAGTCGCCCTCGGTAATCGGCGTCGACTTTTGCCCATACTGCTCAATGGCCTGCTGCACAGTTGCCGCCGTGCTGCCGAAGAACCAGCGCCACTCGCCACCGCTGTTAACAAGGTACATGTCGTCCTGAAGCCACTGCTGCGCGTTGTTGTCATCGACATACGGCTGGACGAACGACACCCTGGCGGCGTAGGGATACTGTTGGCCAGTGACGCCCCAGGTCCACGGCGTCATCTCGACCCCAACGATCTGCGCCTGACCGGCCTGGGCCGCTTCGTAGACATCCGTGAACGTACCGACCGCCGCCGCACGCGGCACGACAGCCATGGCGTCGGGGTGCATGTAGTCATACATGCTGTTGAACTTGTGCTCGCCCGCCAGCCGAAGAATCTCGGCTGCGGTGGCAGCGGCAGCCGCCCGATCCCGATTGGGATCCTGCGCCTGCGCTGCGCTGCGACCCGGCGCCATCACAACCGGAGCCAGCAAGGTCATCAGGACAACCAGCAAGGTGAGCCAACGCCGCATCGTCTGTCCCTTCATGCCTTTCCTGTCCCGGAGGAGTACGTCGCGTGCATCATCTCACGCGGCGCGCCGGGCATCGCGAACACTGAGAACGTCGCAGACGACATTCAGTGAACACACTCATTGCCGGGTATGATACTTGCGGAATTGCGCTGGCTGGCAGACGGGGAGCGAACAGACTCGGTGCCTGACGCATGAAGGAGCGTGAACCATGTCCGACAAGCTCAAGGGGTTGTTCGGCGGCGGCGAAGCTGATGAGACCGGCGGCCACGCCGCTCATGCCAACGACCGCGAAGCACGCCGTGCCGAACGCCGGGCGGAACGCCAGAAGCTTCGCGATCTCACCGATGACGAAAACGACTTCGTGAATCGCTACACCACTGGCAAGCCATCTGAAGGCTTCACCACCGAAGAGGCCGTGAACTATCTGCAGCGTGTCCGTGGCGAAGTCCCGCCCGAAGTCCTGCAGCGGGCAGCCGTGGCCACGGTGCAGAACCTCCCCGCCGACCAGCGCAAGCAGTTCGCCGAAATGCTGGAACGCCGGCAGCAAGGCGCCGGCATGGTCACCATCGAGCGCAGCGGCCAGGCTGGCGCGGCCCAGGGCCGGGGTGGCGGCGGCGGCGATGCGGGCAGCATGGATGATGTGCTGGGGGGGCTGTTTGGTTCGCTGCTGGGCGGCGGCATGGCCCAACCGGCGCCACGGCAAGCGCCGCAGCAGGTCCCCCAGGGCGGCGGTATGGACGACATGCTCGGCGGCCTGTTGGGGTCGCTCCTCGGCGGGGGAGCAGCGCCAGCTCCGCAGTCACAGGCAGGCGATCCCTTCGGCGACATTCTGGGCAGTCTGCTGGGCGGCGCCCCGGAGCCCACCCCGCAGCGCCCGACGCCGCAGGCGCAGCAGCCAGCCGGCGGCGGCATTGGCGACATCCTGGGCAGCCCACTGGGGAAGGCCGTCCTGGGCGGCATTGCCGCGTACGCCATGAAGGAGATGATGGGCGGCGACAAGAAGCGCTAGGCTTCCGCCACTCCCACCACATGCCCACGTACGATTTCGCGTGCCCGGAGTGTGGGGCGCGCCATGAGGTTGAGCGGACGATGGACGATTCGTCCGCTCCTTCGCCCTGCCCGGTCTGCGGCGCGGAGGCGACTCGCGTCTACACCGTGCCCCGCTTTCTCTTCAAGGCGGACCCGCGAGACGTGCGGCCTGTGTGGCACAACCACACCGGGTACTCGCACGCGCACGCCCCGCGCCGGGGCCGGCACCGCACGCCAGCCGAAGATCACTGACGGCTCCGCTGCCGCTACGTGGCAACGGCAAGTTCTGGAACTACCTGCTGGAAAGCGTACCGGTGCGGCGGCCCCGGAGTCACCCACATGCGCGGCGGCGCCGAACACTCGTACGTCACCGCGCCGAACGTCATGGTGCTCTGGCTCGCGTCCAGGCTCACGGGCGTCGTGCGATCAGCGAGCAACCGTTGCAAGTCGGACACATCCTGACAGGAACCCGCCTCGCGCTCGACGAATGCAAGCCGCTCTCTGGTGCGCGACCATTGGTAGCGCGCCTCAACATCCCCCACCGGTTCATCAGCGTAGAGCGGGTGGTTGGTGTGCAACAGCGCATCCTCGCTTGCGCTGGCCGCCACGCCGTTGGCCCAGCCCTCGATACTGACCACCCCATCCGGCGCGGCGATACCGTAGTGCTGACCTGTGGCGTGGGGTACGCGCATCGCGAAGGTGGTTGCCGCGTGCAGGGTTTGCCGGTCGAGGATGCCGCGGATCACGCAGCTCACAGGCAGCCCGCTGAGTGAGCCCGGCAGCATGTCCAGGTTGTTCACGACCAGCGCGACGCCGGCAGAGTTGCAACCGGTCAGCCCAACCATGCCAGCGTACGTGAAGACCGACACCTCCAGCCCGGAGGTATCGGAAATACTCAGCACCGCCTGTGTGCCATCGTGAACACGCGGGATATCCATGGTCTGCGCCAACAGCGGCGCGCCCTCCACTCGCGTTCGTCCGACTGCGGTGCACCCGCGTCCGGACCCGTTGGCCGTGCGCGCCCAGGTCCACTCCTCATCGAGCAGGTTGTAGGCGTAGATCCAGGCCCAGGGCTGGTTCGCACCCTCGGCGATACCGGCAATCTCGGCTTCCAAATCCGGGGTCCACTGCCGAATGGCCTCCAGGAACGTCGTGCCTTGCACGAACTGCTGGATATAGTCATCCGGGTCCTGGCCGTGCCGCACCCCAATAGCGTCGCTCCACGCGCCGAGTCCCTGGGCAATCCGGGCGCGCAACGCTTCGCCGTGCTGCCTGCCACGATCCTCAGGCGTGCCCACGCAGGCAACGATGGGCAGCGTTCGAGAATCCAGTCCTGCTCCGCTCATGACGACGGCGCCTTCCAACTCACCGGTTCATCCACGACCGTATTGAACCTGTCGCTCCGCCACGTTGCCACTGGCCGCCCCGCAACGCTCCCCGCCATCCGGCCTGTGGTGCACGCCAGACGAGAGCGCGACTGGTCGCGCTCTCGTCAACGGCAACACCTGGAAATGGCTACCAGTTGCGGTCCTCGAATTCGCCTCGAGAGTCTTCACCCCACAGCGTGGCCGCCCCGTCGAGCGCCAGGAGCAACAACGCGAGCGCCAGGGCAAGCAGGAGCGTTTCAGGCACGGTCGCTCTCCCCTTCCTCAGACCAGACCTCGAAGAAGAGGTTGAGCGGACTGGCCGGGAAGTCGTGCCGGCGTACGTTGGTGAAGCCTGCCGCTGCCGCGTACTCACGGAAGACACGCTCCCCCATGCAGGTGCCGGTGCCAACGCCGCCCACCGCCAGGGCCGTCGTCAGGCAGTAGTTGACACTGGCCGCATAGCCAAAGGCGCCGAGCCCCATGGGGTGCTGTACGTTCTCAGCCAGTTCACTGGAGAAGTTGAACTCCATCACAAACAGCCGTCCACCAGGCTTCAACGCACCGCGCAGCGCTGCCAGCGCCAGCACCGGATCCGGCAAATCGTGCACCACATCCAGCATGGTTATCAGGTCGTACTGTCTGGGCAGGCCATTGACGATATCCTGTTGTGTGAAGTTGATGCGACTCTCCACACCAGCGTTCCTGGCATTGCTCCTGGCGTCCGTGATGGCGGGCGCATACAGATCGAAGCCATCAAGCAATGCGCTGGGGAAGGTGTGCGCGAGCGCAATAAGCGCCTGCCCGTTGCCGCAGCCAACGTCGGCTGCACTGCCGCCGGCTGCCAGGCGAGCAGCTACTTCCGGCATGGCCGGGATCCAGGTTGAACCAAGGAAGTTGCTGTATCCAGGCGTGGAGAATCGCTCGAAGCCACAACGCCAATCGTCGCCAAAGCGGTCCTGCGGGATGCCTCCGCCGTTGCGGAACACCTCGGTCAACTCATCCAGGTTGTTCCAGTAAACCGGCCAGATGGCAAATCCGCCCGACAGGTAGAGTGGGCTGTGTGCGTCAACCAGGCAAAGCCGCTGCTCCGGCGTCATGCGAAAAGCGTCGTCGCGCTCGTCATAGGTGATGTAGCCCTGACAGGCCATCGCCGACAACCATTCCCGCGCGTAGCGCGCATCGATTCCGCTGCGTGTCGCAAATGCCTCACTCCCGATCGGGCCGTGTGTCGCCAGGCTTTCAAACAGCCCCAGGCGATCACCAACGGCGCTCAGGACACCCAGCATGGTCGCCTGCCCATCCTTGAGCATCTGCATTACCAGCGTGTGCGCTGCAGCCATGTCAAGCGTTTCCTGCTCGAGTACTGCGGTCATTGCTTTACTCCTCATTGGGCCGTCAACGGCCCTCATCTCATCTGGCCCGAGACAACGCGCAAGGCACATCGGCCAGGTCTGATCCCATGCTGCGCTTCTGACGCATGGGAAACATCTGAGACATGTCGGAAATGCGAGCAGGAGGACCGGCGCCAGGTGACAGAGTCACCTGGCAGCGCAGCTATGCATGACAGAGCGCATGCGCGAAAACGAACAGCCGGTTTGCGCCGTCCTCGTGGCACTCCACAAATGATCCCGGGGCGCCGACAACTGGCGAACAGGCGAGCACGATCACGCAGTGCAGGGCAACTCTCGTGTCGCTTGCGCCGCTGTCTGCACCAGACACGTTGCAGGCCGCGCGGCGCCAGCACGCTGACCCAGGCAGTTGGCAGCCCAGAGACACCTGTGTGATGATGCTGTTCTTGCATGCGCGAAGGGCCAGCGAAGGCGCGACGAACGATGACATCTCCGGCGAACGGAGCCCTTGAACCCGCCGCCGGGGCGCAGCCGCGCGGGCACTGGATTGCGGCCAGGCGGCAGCGCCCGATGAGCCTCGCCGTCATGTTGCCGCAGCTTCAGCCCGCGCCTGCTGCCCCCGGCGACCAGGGCGAGGGTTTCTGGGCGCTGGTCGCCAAAGCGAAGCTGGCCATCGAGATCGGGTTCGACATGGTCTGGATCCCGGACCATTTCATGATCGATCTCGACCCTGCGGCGGCGCCTCGCGGCCCGTGGGAAGCCTGGACCACCATGGCCGGTCTGGCAGCGGCATTGCCAGGCGTGCCGCTTGGGCCAATGGTCGCCTGTACCAGCTTTCACAATCCCGGCTCTATCGCCAAAATGGCCGAGGTTATCGACTCCATCACCCAGGGCAATTTTGTTCTTGGGCTCGGTTGCGGGTGGCACAGGCCGGAATACGAGATGTTCGGCCTGCCGTTTGATCGCCGGGTTGACCGCTTCGAGGAAGCGTTGCACATCATCACGGGCCTGACCCGCACAGGCGTCGCCGATCTTGACGGGCACTTCTACCGGGCTCGACAGGCGAGAAATCTGCCGCGCGGACCACGCTGGCAGGAAGGAGGCCCGCCCATCCTGCTCGGCGCGAAAGGACCGCGCATGCTGCGTCTCACCGCCCGATACGCCGACGCGTGGAACTCCGACTGGCTTGCAAAACCAGAGGACATTCAGCCAATGATGGCTGAACTGGACAAGGCATGCGCCGAGGTCGGGCGCGATCCTGCATCGCTCATTCGCACCAGCAGCACCCGCTTCAGCTTCGACGCTGACGCCGGCGATCCCATACTGGTTCGTGGCACACCGGCCGAGATGGCAGCAACCCTGCATGCCTACGCCAGGCTCGGGATGCGCCAACACCTGGTTTCCGTTGATCCCCGAACGATGGAGAATTTCGAACGGTTCGCAAAAGTGATCGAAATCTTCGATCGCGGCTAGTCATCAGGTCGGTGAATGATATGACGCTCACGGAATCAGATCAGGGCCACGCCAGTGTCGCGCCGGAGCCGGCGCGGCGCATCATGCCTGCAGACCTGCGTCGCTTTGTCGCGGGGGTCTTCATGCGCCTGGACGTGCCGGAAGCGGCTGCCCACCGCGCTGCAGAACAACTCGTTATCGCCGACGTGCGTGGTATCTGGTCGCACGGTGTGGCGCGCCTCACCATGTACGTGGAACAGATAGAAACCGGCGCGATCCTCCCTCGCGCGGAATTGACGGTGCAGCGCGAAACCCCGACAACAATCGTCTTCAACGCCAACAGCGGCCTGGCCCTGGCCCTGGCGCCGCAGGCGATGGACGCCTGCATTGCCAGAGCGCAAGAAATGGGTGTAGCCATGGTCACGGTCAACAACAGCACCCATTTCGGCATTGCCGGGTCCTACGCCATGCGTGCGGCGGCGCGTGGGCTGGGCGGGATAGCCATGACCAACGCCGGGCCATTCGTAGTGCCAGCCGGTGGCCGCGTGCCGATGCTGGGCACGAACCCCATCGCGTTCTCGGCGCCGCTGGGCCCGGACGAGCCCCCCTTCGTTTTTGATATGGCTACCAGCGCCATCGCGTACGGCAAGCTGGAGAACGCCCGCCGCACCGGCAAGCCGCTCGCGCAGGGGCTGGTTGTCGATGAGTCGGGGCTGCCCGCCACCGACCCCTACGTCGCAAAATACCTGATGCCCCTGGGTGGGGAGCTGAACACGAGCGGCCACAAGGGCTATGGGTTGGCGGTAATGGTGGAAACCCTGTGCGGGCCGCTGGCGGGAGCCCTCTGGGGCACCCACCTAGCGAGCGTGCAACGCATCGGCGTGCGGCCCGGCCTGGGACACGCCTTCATGGCCTGGCGCATCGATGCGTTCCAGGACCCGGCCGAGTTTGCTTCCGAACTGCGACAACTCCTGGCTGAACTGCGCGCCACCCCGCCTGCTACCGGGAACGAAGCCACCGGCGTGCTGGCGCCTGGCGACCCCGAGGTCGCTGCCACAGTGGTCAGTGAGACGCGAGGAATCGCCCTGCACCCCACCATCTGGGCGGAACTGGACGAGTTGTCGTCCCGGCTTGGAGTGCCGCTCGACTCAGCATCATAGAACGTCATGTTGACGGTGTGGTCCCGCGACTTCGCTCGGGACCACACCTCTGTGAAACATCGCCTTACCGGTGGCTGATCGACAGCAACACGCTTTCGGCTGGCTGCAGTTCGACCAGCGAGTCCGCCACGGCAAAGAGTTCCGCGTAGACCTCGCGTAGCCGGGTGATGGCAGCCTGGCGCTGCGCCAGGAGTTCCAGCCCGAGTGTCTGCTGAAGTTTCTCTTGCCGCTGCCTGAGCCAGCCGTGCTCAGACGCGGGCAATGTACCCAGGAGCATGTCACTCGTCGCCAGGTGGTAGGGAAGCACCCAACCCATGGCCTCACGGGCCCATCCTTGCTGCAACAAACTCTGGCACGTGTGTACGAAGTACGGGCGGAGGCGCCGGTGCAGTTTGTGGCTAAACGGGCCGAACGCGTCCTCCGGCCAGCGCCCGCTTTCACGGAGTCTCACCGCCATGTCGAACTGCTCGCTCGCCTCGCGCAGGAAATGCCGTACTGCCGGGGCAGCGAACCCGGCCAACCCCAGTGCTTCCAGGACAGCTTCATAGAGATCCGGCCGTCCTGCCTGCACAAGTTCCTGGCGCAGGTGCAGGAACACGCGGCCACCCTGCCTGGGGGGCGCCAATCTGGCAACCGACAGCGCGGCGGTGGCGAACGCTACGGTATAGCCCATGACATTCAGGGCGGCAACCGGTCCTGTCGTGTGCTCCAACTGCGCACAGAGCGCGAACACTCCCTCTTGACCGCGCCGCTCCCAGGCGATCCGCTCACGCACAAGATCTGGCTCGGCGTAGCGCCGCCTTACCTCTGGCTGGAGCGCCCGGAGCAGCCCTGCCGGATCGAAGAGGATGGTATCCCGGGTGAGGTGGTAGGCGATTTCCGGGTTGCCGAGCACCGCTTGCGGTGAGCGGTACCAGGACATCGGCTTCAGCCCGGCCTCAATCGCCAATCCGGCGAATTGCGTTTCCAGCAGGGGCATGGCCTCCACTCGCAGGATGGCGCTTTGCTCAGGGAAAATCAGGTGCAGGTCCACGTCCTTCTCGGACGGAAAGAGGTCGTCATCTTCCAGCGCCGTGATGCCGCCCGTCAGGTGTGCCGCCCGCAAATCAGGCCAGTGCTGCGCCTGTAGCGTCACCCACTCCCGGACCAGGCTCTTCACATCGCGAACAGTGCGCAGGTGTTGCGCCGGCAGGAGCGTGATGTCCATGCAATCTCCTAGAACGAGGTGCAGACAGGCCGGTCGTCGTCCGCGCGAAGCACCGATTCCTGATTGAAGCGCGTCTCGTAGGCAGCGCGAATCTCCTCGATCTCCTGGTGGCTCTCGGGGATCGCCGCGCGCGGATAGAGCAGGATGAGCACCTTGCTGGGCTCCTCGACAATCTGGCTGTCCTCGCCCTGCCACTGGCCGGAGGCGCTGAGCACCGTCAGGCCGTCGGGGAAGCGGGGGGTGATCTCCGCATCCAGAAAGCGCTCCCACTCATCCTGACTGATCGTGCTGCCATCGGGCCGTGACAGCCCGAAGAAGAGTTCTGTGCGCATCCACGGCTCAGCGCCGATCTCCGGGGCGATGCTTGCACACCCTGCCGCATCTTCCGGCTGGTGCATCTCCTGAGGCAACGTGACCATGCCCGCGCCTCCCGCGAACATGGCCAGGGCCAGTGCGCCGATACGCAGCGACTCGCCCGCGAAACTGGTGACAAGTGACTCCACGTCGTGCTCCCTTTCTGGCAAGAGCCAGGCCGGCTGCGACGCCAGAACGGGCTCGGTGTCGCAGCCGGCATGCTCGGCGCCCTGCCGGCCCGGCCGGGGAGAGCGCCGCGATTCCTAGTGGCGGTGGTTCCGGTTGTTGCCCCGGCCCCCGCGGCGACCACCATTGCCGTGACCACGGCCGCCGCGACCACCATTGCCGCCCCGGCGTCGAGCATCAGCCGACTGCAGGCCAGCAAAGCCGGCCACGGCCAGCGCACCTGCCAGCAGCCCAAAGACGCTGCGGCGAGTGGTGGCACTGTTGGCGTCGGTCATCTGCTGCGTGAACTTCTGGATATCCATTTCGAAGAACTGCTCCTTGACTGCGACGGAGGCCCAACGCCTCCGGACGTATCGCCGCACGCGCTTCAGGCAGGTGTGCGTGTCAGGCTGCGGCGCTGACTTGAGGTTGTCCTGGGTTCAGCCGTGCGCCGCCGTGACGTCCCGATAGCGCACGTGTGTTCCCGATCACGAGACTACGATTCAGGCAGAAGCTGGTGAATGCCAGTTTTCTGCCATTCGCGTCACGAGTTGGCGGGCTCGGTGACTTCGAAGACAGCGGTCATGCCCATCATGAGGTGCGGAATACCGCTGTTCGGCTCCGGGATGAAGCAGACTGCACCGTAGGTTCCTGGTTCCAGGTTGACCTGGGCGAGTGTCGTCGCTTGCGGCGAGAGCACGCCAACGCCGGCCACCAGGTCCGAAGACCAGCCGACCCACGCTCCGCCAAGGGCGTCAATGGCAGCGCGGGACGCAGCCGGATCGCCGCCAAACTCGGCAGCCAGTTCAGCAGACACAGCCTCCTGCACCTGCTCGGGCGTCGCGCCCTCGGGCGTCGGAAAGATGGCGATTTCGTGCAGCATTCCGCCCGTATTCGTGACCTGCCACAGCTGCGGCCCACCTGGCAGATGGTCAGGCAGGGAGAAGTCCATCTCGAACAACTCGATGGCAAGGTCGGGTTCCGGCAGGTTCGCAGCGTTCAGGGCCGGAGCCGGCACGGAGAACTGCGCGAACTCTGTCACCGGGCGAAATGGATCGCCAACGACGTAGCGGCCAGGTTCCATGCCGACCAGCGCCACGGCCGGCTGTTCGGGTGTTGCGCGGTCGGCATTTCCCAGGAAATCCGCTGTCCAGAACCAGTCTGGCGTGGACTCAGCCACCGTTCCCGACGAAAGTGTGCTCGCCAGTTCTGCGTCTGAGACCTCGTCCGGAACCCGGAGGACGAAGGCGTGGCCGGGCTCAACTTCCTCGTTCTCGACGATGAGGACGGTCGGCCCTGCGGAAATCTCCTCTGGCGCCCGAATGGCGTCATCGCTCAGCCGCACCGTGGCCGTAGGGTATCCCTGCAACCGGACGTCAATCTCCGGCATGGCAGCATGCTTTCCGGCAACTGTTGTCGCCAGGCTGAGCGCAACAATGGGCGCCAGCATGAGGACAGCGCGTGATTTCATAGAAGTGCTGATCCTTTCCTTGCCTAACGAATCGACACGGAGCCTCCGAGTCGCCATGCGAGATCTCGATGCTGGTCATCTCGCGGCTCGCGCTCCGGTGATCGAGCGTAGGGCTGGCCTCAGCCGGGCGGAATGGCAGAAAACTGTGATTTCCAGGCAATCAAGGCAGGCGGGCAAGCGGCAAGTGCCCGGCTTTCACGCTGTACGGGAATTGTCCGGGTGCTGTCGGTGGTCACCGCATCAAGACCGGGAGACGATGGCCGGGTGCGCGGCTGCCCAACGCAGAAGATGTGGTTGCTCGCTCGCGGGCAGTCGCACATTCAGTGGCCCACCAGGGCCGGAGGACTCGCGCATGGCAACCCTATCCTCCCGGTTGGAGGAGCGAACGATCTCCGAAGTCCGGCGTCTCAGCCAGTCGGGGCTGGAGTCGCCGCAACTCCTGCATCGCGTCGCCCACGCGCTGCAGCGCTCCATTCCGTTCACTTTGTACGCAGGGGCAATGATTGACCCGGCCAGCAAGCTGATCACCCACGCCTTCGCAGGCCGGGCCGACAAGGGGAGCAGCGACACCCGGCCAGTGAATCCTGGGTGGTTTCAGCATTTCTACTTCGAGGAGACGTACGGCAAGACGCTGGAGATGATCCAGCGAGGCCGGTTGGCTACGTCGCTGGCCCGGGAGACCGACGGCCGCCTGGACATGAGCCTCTGCTACCGCGAGAGCATGCGGCCCGCCGGAATCGCCCACAAGGCGCACACGCTCTTCTTCGACCGCAACCTGTGGGGCGACATGGAACTCTATCGGAGTGTGGGAGACTCCGAGTTCTCGCATCGCGAGCTCGAACTACTCCAACGGCTAGCCCCGGACATCGGGTCCGGATTGAAGTTCGCCGCCTTGCGCACGAGGGCCGCGACCACGGACCCGGATGCCACAACCCCTGGCGTCCTTATTTTCGATGCCCACGGACGCGCCACCAGCACCCCTGCGGCTGAGGCGCTGCTGAGCGACCTGGGAGAGCTTCACCCGCGCTGGCGCGAGGCAGCATTTATGCCGACAGCAGTCCAGGTCGTACTACGCGCGCTGGGCGAATCGCTGGCCGAGCAACCCGGCGTCGCATCACGCATGCGCGTGCGCGGACGCAGCGGCCGCTGGTTGGCCCTGCACGCCGCCAGTTCCGAAGCCACCGATCTCCGGCCTGAAGAGCGAACCGTAATCATCGCGCCTGCGCCGCCGCAGGATTTGATCTGGCTCGGCATGGCTGCGCATGGCCTCAGCGCCCGCGAAGAAGAAGTGGCCCGGCTCGTGGTGGGCGGCCTTTCGACACGCCAGATCTCCGACCGCCTTTTCATCGCCGAGCACACCGTGCAGCGTCACCTGACCAACATCTTCGAGAAGGTCGGTGTGCGTTCCCGCCGGGACCTTGTCAAACACCTCTTCTTCGAGCAAATGCTGCCAGCAGCCTACGCCGCCTGACCGCTGACAACTGGTGGGCGGGTCAGATCTTCGCCCCGTCCCACCCTGGTCATGGCGCGGCGACACCCGCCGGGACTGACTGCGGAGCGTCGAAGACGCCATCAGGGTCATACCGCGCCTTGATTCGCCTCAGCCGGTTGAGGTTCCGCCCGTAGTAGGCGGTGGCCCAGTCCGGCTGATCGGCGTCGATGTAGTTCACGTACGCGCCACGAGTGTAGGGCGCAAGGGCCTGGCGAAAGCCATTGACCCAGGCCACGTTCTCGTCTTCCTGCCAGGCATCCTGCCAGTAAGCCTGGATCTGGATATCGAAAAGCGCGAAACGGTGCGGGAACGCCGTCTCCGCCGGAGCGATCTGCGAGATTGCCCCGCCCATCGAGAAGAAACTGATCAGGTTCGACGGCGCGGGAGCCTCCGCCATCCAGGAGACAACCAGCGCAATTGCCTCCTGCGGCAAGGGCCGGTAGGCAAAGCCCGAGCCATTCTTGAAGGTCGCGTGGGCTCCGCCCGGTCCAGCCAATGTTTCGGCAGCCTCCAGCCACGAAAGTGCCCGCAGGAGCGGCGACGGTGAGCCAGTCTCCAGGAGCGGCCTCAGCAGGGCTTCCAGTTCGCCCACCGGGCCCAGGTGAAGGCCCGTAAACCCGATGACCCCACTGTCCGGGCGGAAGAAAGCGAGGCTTGACGAGAGCCGTGGGTCCGTTCCGGGGGCCCAGGCTTGCCAGGCAGCAATCACCGCTGCAGCTTCGTCCCACGGCCAGGTGATGCTGGCCATCGACACGTCATGGGCTGGCGTGGTGCGGAACGTCAAGCGCGTTGCTACCCCGACATTGCCGCCGCCACCCCCGCGCAGCGCCCAGAAGAGATCAGGCTGCTCGCTGGCGCTGGCCTGAAAGACACGGCCATCCGCCAGTACGCCCTCAACGTCAAGCAGCGAATCGCAGGCCAGGCCATCGCGACGACTGCGGAATCCAATGCCGCCGCCGAGTACCAGCCCACCCAGACCCACGCCGGGACAGGTTCCGGCGGCAACGGCGACGCCTTCGGCCGCCAGGGCCCGGTAGAGGTTCAGGAGACGCACACCCGGGCCAACGGTGGCCGTTCCGGCGGCATGATCGACCGCCAGGTGCGTGAGCCCGCTGAGGTCGATCAGCAGCCGGTTGTCGAGGACGGAGTACCCCTCGTAGCTATGCCCACCGGAGCGCACACTGATCGACAACGCCTGCGCCTGCGCCCAGATGATGGCATGTTGCACATCCTCCACGTTGTCGCAGAAGACAATGCCAGCCGGGTAGCGGTCGAACCGGCTGTTGAACGCGCGTCGCCCGTCTTCGTAGAGCGGACTACCCGGCCACGCCACCTGGCCGGTGAGCATCGGCTGGGCGGCAATCGCACTGCGTTTGGGCCCAGGAACAGCCAGCGCCGCGAGGCCGGCAGCCATGGCGCGCCTGGTAAGGCGCTGCCTGCTCACGGCTGTGCCCACGCTGGCCGCACTTCCGGTAGAGTGCCGTGGAGTTCACCTTGTGTCGATGATGAGCGCAGCGCCACCGATTCGGTTGGCTGCCCAGACCTGCAGGAGCCTTGCCGTGCGGATTCCGCCTTCCCCACATTTCACCCCGATCACGCTGACTTCGGCGTTCAACGCTGACCGCGCCCAGCTCACCGGCGATCTCCAGCCGCGTGCAGATGCCTACCCGGATTGGAGCGTGCGAGAGGCGTTTGGCGACCAATCATATCGCGGCATTCCGTTTGCCCTGGGCGATATCAGCCAGCCGAACGTGGTCGTCCTCGACGTCGCTCCGGTCCACATTCCCATACCTTCAGTATCGGCCACGTTCATCGTTTTCCTGCACGCCGTGGCTGACATCCCGCGGCAACTTGCTTCAGGCTTCGGTGAGATCGGACCGCCGCCCGGCGCCGGCGACAATCTGGGGAATGCGCTCGGCAGCCACGTCGCCGACTACACGCTGGTCTACGAGGACGGCGGGGAGGCGACCACACCCATCCTGCGCCGCTTCGCCACGCAGCAGCGGCACATCACGTGGGGCGCCAGCCCATTTGCCGCAGTTCCGGCAAAAGGCCCCATCGTCTTCAACCTGGCCACCGAGGACTACCTGCTTGGCCGCGCTGCCGCCCAGCCCGCGGGCCGCGCCGAAACGCGCCACGACTCAGGGCGCCCCATCGAAAGCGAGATGCTCTGGCTCTACGCACTACCGAACCCACATCCAGAGCAGGTAATCACCGGCCTCACACTCGTGCCTCGCGCCGAACGCTCGCTCGTCTACGGCATCACGGCGACAAGTCTGGAAGACCACCCCCTGCGGACGGGCGCGCGCCAGAAGCTCCGCCTCACCTTGCCCGCAACGGTCGAACTCAACGCCCTCGGGGAACTCGACGTTGATTCGCGTCACTCTACCGTCGGCATCGACCTCGGAACCGTCATTTCAGCGCGTGCGGCGCTGGAGTACGACGGCGCCGCCTGGGAGGGCGCCCCGCCAGACGTGCAGCCTGTGATTACCGGGCGCGCGGTGATTGTGGAATACGCCGCTCACCCCGCCGCGCGCCTGGCGCTCGCTGGGCCGGATAATCAGGTGACGACAGCGCCGCTCTCGGGAGGCGACACCGGTGAACTGGATATCACGCCGGTGGCTCCGGCCCATCTGCCGGTGACCTTTCGCATCCTCGCCGCCGAAACCGGGCAGCCTGTGCCGGTGCGTTTCCACCTGCACGGCGAGGCCGGCGAGTACCTGCCGCCGCGCGGTCACCATCGCCTGGTCAACCGCTTCTGGTACGAAGACAATGCCGCCGAGTTCGTGAACGGGCGCAACCAGTACAGTTACGTCGATGGCGAGTGCGTTGTTGACCTTCCGTTAGGCCGCGTCTTCGCAGATATCTCGCGCGGGTACGAGATCACGCCGCTGCGCGCCAGCTTCGAGGTGACGCCGGAAACGCGTGAGGTCGTCCTTCAGGTCGAACGCACGCTCGATTGGCGGGCGCGCGGCTGGGTCACCGCCGACACCCATGTCCACTTCCTCAGCCCACAGGTCGCCTTGCTGGAAGGCAAGGCCGAAGGGGTCAACGTCGTCAACCTGCTCGCCGCCCAGTGGGGCGAGATGTTCAGCAACGTTGGCGACTTCGATGGCCGAACCACCTTCGGCGCACGCGATTTCGGTGGCGATGGCGAGTTCCTGGTCCGCGTCGGCGCCGAGAACCGCCAGCAGGTGCTTGGGCACATCTCGCTGCTCGGGTATTCCGGCGCAATGATCCACCCGCTTTCCAGCGGCGGCCCGGCAGAGGCGGCCATCGGCGACCCGCTGGAGGTGACGATGGCGGATTGGGCAGAGCGTTGCCGGCAGCAAGGTGGTCTGGTCGTGATGCCGCACGCCCCGAACCCACAGTGCGAACGCGCGGCGGATATCGTGCTGGGTCTGGTCGATGGCATCGAGGTGATGACCTTCAACCCGTACGATGCCCAGGTCAACCCCTACGGCCTCGCCGACTGGTACCGCTACCTGAACATTGGGCTGCAACCGCCACTTGTCGCGGGGTCAGACAAAATGACGGCTGCCTCGCTGCTGGGTGGCATCCGCACCTACGCCTGGCTGGGCGAGCGCCCCTTCACCTACGAGAGTTGGATGGACGCCGTGCGCAACGGCCACACGTTCGTCACCGTCGGCCCGCTCCTCGAGTTCTCGGTGCAGGGGCAACCAGCCGGCAGCATGGTCGCCCTCCCGGCAGGCGGCGGCACAGTTGATGTCAGTTGGGAAGCAGCCTCGGTCAACGTCCCGATTGCCGAAATCGAGATCGTCGTCAACGGGCTCGTTGCAGAGCAGATCACGGTTGGCGGAGAGATGCGCCACCGCGGCCACGCCAGTCTTCCCATAACAGGCTCTTCATGGATCGCGCTTCGCGTGCGCGGCAGCTACTACGGGCGCCCCGGAGACATCGCCGCCCACACGTCGGCCGTCCAGGTACTGACCGGTGATCAGCCGATCTTTGTACAGGCGGACGCTCTGGCTATTCTGGATCAGATCGAGGGCGCGCTGGCGTATGTCGATACCCTTGCGCCACGCCCCGAAGCGCAGCGACTGCGCAAGGTTCGCGCAAGGCTGGAGGCCGCGCACAACCGGCTGCACCAGCGCCTGCACGCCCTGGGCGTTTTTCACCGGCACACGCTGCCCCACAGCCACGACACGCCGCACCTGCATTGAGGTCAGGCGCGGACACTCAGCATGGCCCCCACTCCCAACAACGCGATCAGGACGCCGGAGGCGCGGTTGACCCAGAGCAGCCGGTCCGGCGTCATTACCCCACGCAGCAGGCCGATGCCGCCGCTGAGGATGAGCCACCAGGTGGCGGAGCCAAGAAACACCCCTGCCACCATGAGCAGCGCCGAGGCCGGCCCTGTGCCGCCGACCAGACCGAGCCCGGCGAAGATGGCCGCAAACGAAATGATGGTGCTCGGGTTGGCCAGCGTGAGCGCGAAGGTGGAGGCAAACATGCCTGCCAGGTTGCCGGGCCGATCAGGGTCCGCCGCGCCTTCCGGCCGCGAGACGTAGGTGCGCCAGCCGAGATAGATGAGGAACGCGCCGCCCAGCAGGCGCAGCGGCGCCTGCACGTTCGCCAGGAAGACGGCGATCGAGGTCAGCCCAAGGGCGGCGATGGCGCCGTAGAAAGCGTCGGCGGTGGCTGCGCCGAGCCCGGTGACAAACCCCACCAGCCGACCGTAGGCCAGGGTACGCCGGATACAGAGCAGGCCAATTGCCCCAACCGGGGCAGCAATAGCCAGCCCAATGGCAAATCCCCGCCAGAAGATCCCGAGGTCCAACATCGTTCCCTCCCATCAGGCCCCGGGAGTGAACACGCGCCCGCCCGGAGCCACAACAAACCCCCGACGGGCCGGGTAGCCTGGCGGGGAAATGTGCTCCGATCGGCGTGGCGTCGTCCCCTACACAGACCTCCCGGTCCGCCTGGCTTGCAACTGGCAACGAGGCTCGATGTCAGGGTATCCGCGCATGGGGGCATCCTTTCGCGCCGCGCACTGTACCCGCCGGATGTAGCCCATGTCACGCTCACAGGCAACTCTGGCTCACCGGGCCGTTTCAGGTACGTTCCTGACACGGTGTGCAGGGTTGTGCAGAAGCTAATTGACCAGCCTCTACAGTTTCGATACGATCCGCGTGTCCGCGAGACGCAGCGCGCCGTGAAGGGAAGAGCCGTGAAAGCGGGATGGGCGAGACTTGCCGCACTCGTTGCGGTATTCACGTTGTTCACCGGGTCGTTCAGCCTCGTCGCAGCGCAGGCCAGTGGGAGCCTGACCGTGCTGGACTGGGCCGGATTCGACGCCGAAGAGTTCTGGATTGACTTCAAGCGCGACAACCCCGACGTTGATGTCACCTTCGAGATCGGCACGTCGGACGCCGATATCTTCGCCAAGATGATGGCCGGCGATCAGGCGGATGTCTTCCACCCGTACACTGGCTGGCTGCAGTACTACGTCGAGGAAGGGCTGGTTGAGGAACTCGACACCTCGCGCCTGACCAACTGGGACAAGGTGCCCGAGCGCTTCAAGAAACTCGGCGAGTTTGACGGTAAGCAGTACTTCGTGCCGTACGACTGGGGCTACACCTCCATCGTCTATCGCACCGACCTCGCCCCGGAGGCAGGTGAGACGCTGGCTTCGCTCATGAACCCGGAGTACGCCGGCCATATCTCCATGATTGATGACGGCGCATCTGCCGTCTCAACCTCGGCGGTCATCCACGGCTGGGATGCCACGCAACTGACACCGGAACAGATGGACCAGATCAAGCAGGAGTGGATTGATCAGCGCAACCTGAACCTTTTCTACTGGTCCGGTGAGCCGGAATTGGTGGAGGCTATGGCCTCCGGCGATGTCTGGGTCGGCCTGGGCTGGCAGGGCGCCTACGCGCTGCTGCGGGCGCAGGACATCCCCGTCGCCTACGCCGATCCTAAGGAAGGGCGCGCCTCCTGGGTAGGACAGTACGGTATTCGCAAAGGCACCGAAAACCTTGACGCTGCCTACGCCTTCCTCGATGGCAAGTTGGCCGACGAGACCTCTCGCAACGTCGTCGAGATCTTCTACTACGGGGCATCCAACCAGGACGTGCTCGACTCCATCACCGACCCGGAGCTGATCGAAGTCTTGTCGCTCGACGACCCCACCGTGCTGGACCGAACGCGCTTCTCCGAGAACTGGAGCCAGGAGCAGCGAGATGCTGCCGCTGAACTCTGGGTCGATGTCAAGGCGTCTTGAGCATAGTCGGTAGCTGAAAGGCCATGACGACCAGTTCCGCGCCTGTGACGGACATCACAGGCGCGGCGGACGGAGACGGTCGCGCCGCCCTGCGCCGCCGTCTCCAGTTCGACCGGGGCGCCACCTTCTGGGGACTGCTGATTCCCCCGTCTGCCTGGCTTTTCTGCTTCTTCCTTGCGCCACTCGTCCTGATCGCTGTGATCAGCCTGCGGCCCGATCTGCGCGGCGGCCTGACCTCACCGTTCTCACCCTCGCTGGCCCAATACCAGCTCCTGACAGAGAAGGCGAACTACTTCCGGCTGCTGGCAACCTCTATCGGGGTGGCATTCGCGGTCGCCACGGCAGCCACTATCCTCGCCTTCCCCGTGGGCTACTTTCTGGCGTTCAAGGCGGGCAAGCGGGCCGGGGTCTACCTGGCCCTGCTCCTTGTCCCGTTCTGGACCAGCTTCCTGTTGCGCGTAATGGCCTGGAAGGTCATGCTCGGCTCGAACGGCGTCATCAACAGCCTGCTCATCTCTGCGGGCGCCATCACGGAACCGCTGCAGTTCCTGCTCTACAACCGCTTCGCGGTGATCGTCACGCTCATCTACGTCTGGATTCCCTTCGTGACGCTGCCGATCCTGGCCGCTCTGCAACGCATCGACCGCTCACTCTTCGAGGCAGCCGCCGATCTCGGCGCCACGCCGCCGCGCCGCTTCTGGCGCATCACCCTGCCGCTCGCGCTGCCGGGCGTGCTGGCCGGGTTCTTCATGTGTTTCATCCCCACGGTCGGCGAGTACGTGACACCGTTGCTGGTGGGCGGCAGCGCGGGCTCCATGTACGGCAACCTTATCCAGGACTTCTTTGGCAAGGCCGCCAACTGGCCGCTTGGGGCCGCCATGTCGCTGATCATGCTGGCCGGGACGCTGGCGGTGGTGAGTTTCGCGCTCAAGATCATCAACCCCAGGGACCTCGTGTGAGCCGGCCATGAGCAGCGCCCGGCCACCGGCAACGGCGTCACGTGCTCCCCGGCAGTCGCCGCTGCTCGGTGGCTACTTCGCGCTGCTCGTGATCCTGCTCTACCTGCCGATCTGCATCCTGGTGCTCTTCTCGCTCAACCAGAACACCGTGCTGATCTTCCCCCTGGAAGGATTCACGCTGGACTGGTATCAGAAGGCGCTGGACACCCCGGCCGCAATCGATGCGGCGCGCAACAGCCTCGTGGTGGCGCTGGGGAGCAGCGTTGTCGCCACCATCCTGGCCACCATGCTGGCGATCCTGATTACGCGCTACTCATTCCGGGGCAAGCAAGTCCTGCTTGCGGCCGCCTCGCTGCCGCTGATCGTGCCCTACATCGTGTTGGCCGTAGCGCTTCTGATCCTGTTCTCCCTGCTCGGGGTCGACCGGTCCTTGTTGACAGTCGCGGCGGCCCACTCGGTCGTGGCGCTGCCCTACGCGCTGCTCATCATTGTCTCGCGCCTGACCGGGCTGAGTCCCTTCCTTGATGAAGCCTCGGCGGACCTGGGCGCGGATTACCCCACCACCCTGCGCCGCGTGGTGCTGCCGATCATCGCGCCTGCGGTTGCGGCAGCCTGGCTGGTGGCCTTTACGGCCTCGTTCGACGAGTTCGCGCTGGCGCTCTTCCTGGCCGGGCCCGAGCCGACGCTGCCAGTGTTCATTTACGGGCAGTTGCGCTTCGCCAGCCGCTTCCCGATGCTGATTGCCCTGGCCGTCCTCGTCATGGCGGGAACGCTTACGCTGGCGTTTCTGGCGGATCGGCTGCGGAAGCGGGTGTAGCGGCGCTGGCGCCCGGGTGCAGGATGCCGTGCACAAACAGATCGGCCAGGGACTGGGCGAGCGTCTCCTCCGGATAGCTGTCGGACCCGGCCTTGATGCGCTGCCAGCGCTGACTGATGACCATCCCGAAGAAACTGCGACTCGCAAAATCCGGGTCAATGGTCCGGGTTTCTCCCTGCGCCCGCGCTTCGCGCAACAGGTCGCTGACCTGGGCCCACGGCACGCCGCACTGGGTGAACACTTCCGCACGGCCCTCTTCCGAGACATGGAGGTGCAAGTCGCTGGAAAGTCGCCCAAAGTCAGAATGCTGCATGTCCAGGACGGTCTGGGCGACCGCCTGCAATTTGTCTGGCAGCGTTTCACCGGCTGCCAGCGCCGCTGCGATGGCGGCGTTCATCTGCTTTCCCTGCTCGACCATGACCGCAATGAAAAGCGCCTGCTTGTCACGAAAGTGGTGATACAGGGTTGCCTTGTTCACGCCGACCGCATCCGCAATCTGCTGCATCGAAACAGCGGCGTACCCCTGTGCCAGGAAGAGCTCGCGCGCCTGCCGCACGACGCGCTCCCGGCCCCGAACCTCTATTTCAGTCGCTGCTATGCCCGATTCCACGACCGTGACCACGCCCATTTCCAGTTGCCGCAAGCGACGTTGACGCCACGCCGCAAGCGCAGTATAGTCCGCCAGCCACCCGCCAACCAACCGGTTGGTTGGCGCCAGCAGCAGTGAGAAGCTCTTCGCGGGAGCCGGCGGCCAGGAGATCCTTCAAGCGTGGAAGACGTGCACATCGTTCCCGGCAGCGGCAGCCACCAGGAACACGAACATCAGTATTTGAGCCATCGGGAAATCGTGATTGTGCTGTTCGGCCTCATGGCCGGGGTGCTGCTCGGCGCGCTCGACCAGAGCATCGTCGGCACCGCGCTCCCCCGCATCGTCAGCGAGTTAGGCGGCCTGGACAAGCTCGCCTGGGTGGTTACCGCCTACCTGCTGACCGCAACTGCCGCCACACCGCTTTGGGGCAAAATTTCCGACCTGTATGGCCGCCGGTCCATTTTCCAGACAGCCATCATCATTTTCCTGGTCGGCTCGGCGCTGTGCGGGCTGGCGCAGAACCTGCCGCAACTCATCGCCTTCCGCGCGTTGCAGGGGATCGGCGGCGGCGGCCTGATGGCGATCGCCCTCACCATCATCGGGGACATCATTCCGCCGCGCGAGCGCGGTCGGTACCAGGGCTACTTCGGCGCCGTCTTCGGCGTCTCCAGCGTGGCGGGTCCGCTTCTCGGCGGCTGGTTCACGGATGGACCGGGCTGGCGCTGGATCTTCTACATCAACATTCCCGTCGGCATTCTGGCCCTGATTATCACCACGATGGCCCTCAAGATGCCGGTTATTCGCCGCGAACACAGGATCGACTACCTGGGCGCCGGCCTGATCGTCGGCTCAGTCACTGCCCTACTGCTCTACCTGGACTGGGCCGGCAAGGCCTATGGCTGGACCGCACTCGGACCGCTGGCCCTGCTGGCAACAGCCATTGTGCTCGGTGTGCTCTTTGTAGTCGTCGAAATGCGCGCCGAAGAGCCAATCATCCCGATGCGCCTCTTCCGCAATGAAATCTTCGCCATCGGCAACCTGTACACGTTCATCTCCGGCGTGGCGATGTTCGGGGCCATTATTTTCCTGCCCTTTTACCTGCAGATCGTGAAGGGTCTGACTCCCACCATGTCGGGCCTGGCCATGCTGCCGATGGTGCTGGGCCTGCTCGGTTCGTCCATCGCGTCGGGCCGCGCCATTACGCGCACTGGCCGCTACAAGGTCTTCCCGATCGCCGGGGCCGCCGTACAGGTGGCAGCGCTCTTCTTCTTCTCCCGGCTACAGGTGGAAACGCCCTTCTGGCAGCTCGGCCTCATCCAGCTGGTCTTCGGCATCGGCCTCGGCTGCACGATGCAGACGATCGTCACTGCGGTCCAGAACGCAGTGGAGTTCCGCGACCTCGGCGTCGCCACAAGCGCCACGACCTTCTTCCGCCAAATGGGCGGCACAATCGGGGCGGCGGCCTTTGGCGCAATCCTCTCCAGCCGACTGGCGGTGCACCTGATCGAGCAACTCGGGCCTGCCGCCGAAGTCGCGCAGCAGCAGGGAACGGTGGATGTCAACAACATCCTGGCCATCCAGCAATTGCCGGACGCTATCCGCATCCCTGTCCTGCATGCGTTCACCAACGCGCTGGATGATCTCTTCCTGATCGCCATTCCGCTCGTCGGTATTGCCCTGGTGGTCTCCTTCTTCCTGAAGGAAGTGCCGTTGCGCACGGGCCGGCGCGCTCCTGCCGGAGCCGCCGTCGCCGACACCGGCCCGGCCGAAGCATTGAGCGCCGGGCTATGAGCGAGCGTTTCGTCGTCTCTCAGCCACGGCCAGCATCTGCAATGCCTGTGGTGCTGGATCTCGGCTATCTACGGTCGCGTGATTTGCCGGTGGTGGGCGGCAAGGCTGCAAACCTCGGCGAACTCATCGGCATGGGGATGCCCGTTCCGCCTGGATTCGCCATTTCCACGGCGGCCTACGACGCTGTCGTTACCACGAACGGCCTTTCGCCGCTGCTGGATCAGGCTGCTGCGACTGGCAACGGCGGGCCCGCCCGCGCAGCCTTTGCCGCTGCGGTCATCCCCGAACCGGTCGCAACCACCATCCAGGCGGCGTACCGCGCCATGGGCGGAGGTTCCGTCGCGGTGCGCTCCAGCGCCACTGCCGAGGACTTGCCCGGCGCGGCGTTCGCCGGGCAGCAGGACACCGTGCTCGGGATCCAGGACGAAGTGGCGCTCATCACGGCCGTCCGCCAGTGCTGGGGGTCGCTCTGGTCCGACCGGGCCATCAGCTACCGGCAGCAGCGCGGCTTTGCCGGCGAAAAGGTGGCGCTGGCCGTCGTTGTCCAGCGCATGGTTGCCGCCGATGCTGCCGGGGTCATGTTTACCGCCAACCCGGTCACGGGAGCGCGCAACCAGACCGTGATCGACGCCAGCACTGGCCTGGGTGAAGCGATCGTCAGCGGCCTGGTGACCCCCGATCACCTGGTGCTGCAGCGTGGCCTTTCTGGCTGGCGCGTCATCAAACAGCAGCGAGGCGAACGCTCGATTGAGATCCGGGAGTCCCGGTCGGGTGGGGTCGAGCACGTCCGCACGGAGGGGGGCGAAGCCCCGGCTGTGCCGATCAGCGTGGCCAAGCACCTGGCGCGCCTCGGCGCACAGATTGCCGCGCACTTCGGGGCGCCACAGGATATCGAATGGGCCTGGGCGGACGGCAAGACCTTTATCCTGCAATCTCGCCCCATCACGGCGCTGCCAGCGCCACCCAGCCGCCTGCCTGGTGGGCGATCAGGCGGCCCCACCGAGTACTTCCAGATCCGCCCTTACCCCCTCGATGCCACTACCTGGACCCCTGCTGTCACCAGGGCCATCGGCCGCATGGTGCCGCTGGGCACAAGCGCGCCGTCGTTCCAGGACATGTGGCATGAGCAGGACGGCGTCGTTGCCAGCTTCAATGCCTCGCTTTCCTTTCGTCCGACCCTCGATCTGGCCTTGTTGCCTTTCCGCCTGGTTGGCCTGGCGCTTCTCCACGACCCCCGCACCTGGCGCGACGACCCGATCCTCCAGACCGCGCTGGCCAGGATTCACGAACTTGAGACCGTCGATCTCGGCCAGCGGACCTGGGCCGATCTGTTGGAGATGACGTCTGCCGCCCTGGCGCTGCCCATGGAGATCGTGGAACTGCGCCGCCGCTACTTTCCGCGCACGTTGCTCGCCATGCTGGGCCTACGCCTGGTGCTGGCGCTGGTTGACCGCCACGACAGCTTTGGGGCGCTGCTGTCCGGCATCGACAACAAGACCCTGGAGGCGAACCGCCAACTGGAGGCGCTGGCTGCAGCAATTCGCGCGAATCCCGACCTGGCCGCCACGTTTGCGACGCACGACGCGGCGTCGATCTCGTCCGCGCTCGATGCTACGGCAGAAGGGCGGGAGCTTCAGCAGGCCCTGGCGCTGTTCCTGGCGCAGTATGGCCACCGGGAACTCGCCAGCCCCCTGCTCGTTTCACAGCCAACCTGGCGTGATGATCCACTGGCTATTGTTGGCCTCCTGAAAACGATGTCGCAGACGGACGCAGCGCCAACCCACCAGACCGAACTCTGGCAGGTTGCCCGCGACGATATCCTGGCGCAGCCCGATCTCCAATGCCCGCAGTTGCGAGCCGCGTTCCTCTGGTGTCTGGACGAAGCGCGCCGGTTTCCGCCCTTGCGTGAAGACACGCACTTCTACCTGACCACGCCCATTCCGGTCCTCCGGCGCATCTTCGCGGAGATGGGCCAGCGTTTGGTTGAGGCCGGAATCCTTGAGCGCGCGGAGGACATCTATCACCTGCGGCTGGAGGATCTGGAACGCCTGCGCAAGGTCTGGCCACCCCCGGCACTCCTGCAAACCGAACTACGCGCCCTGGTTGCCGCGCGCCGCGCCCGGCGAGATGCGCTCCGGCACGTACCCGTGCTGCCGCCAATGGCTGCCTCCACCACAACTCCGCCAGACAATGCCATTGCCTACGGCGCCCCGGGGAGCCCTGGCGTTGCCTCTGGTCCGGTCCGCCTCGTACACGGCCCAGCCGAGTTCGGCCGCGTCCGGCCTGGGGATATCGTGGTGGCGCCTTTCACCAATCCGGCGTGGACACCGCTTTTCGCCCGGGCTGCCGCCGTGATCGTGGACACCGGCAGCGCCGTGTCCCACGCCGCCATCGTCGCGCGAGAGTACGGCCTGCCCGCCGTCATGGGAACGCGTGACGCGCTCACCCGCCTCCACGATGGGCAAGAGGTAACGGTGGACGGGACCCGCGGCCTGGTGTTCGCGGAACGTTGAAGCAGCCCGCGCCGACCGGTCTGCTTTTGCCGCGGTTGCGGCAAGCACAGCTATCAAGCCTGGCTGACATCCGTTCTGACGCAGTTCGTTGACGGCCCATCGCGCTTGAGGTGAGCAGAACGCGCGGGGATTGACCGAGGATTCAGGGTCACTTTCCGACTTGCCGTATGGCTCTTCCGTTGCTTCCAGCTATGCCTTCACGGGGCAGGCGAGCGATCACTGCGTAGGCCTGCAAGCTCTCTGCGTCAATCGTGCCGAATCGCAGTTCAGGACAGGATCAGCGGAGTCAGGATCCACTCCCGATCGTCTCGTCGCCGATGCCGCCGCAGCCGGGGCTGCCGCGCCGCTGGAGGATCGGGACAGGGCAGATTTCGAGATCTCTCCCAATCTTGTGTTCCGGTTGCAGATCAACATGGAACGGGGTCCGTTCGCCCCCTCACCCTCGCCGCACATCAGGCAGGTGGGCCGCTCCTGGAACGGGTCAAGACCACGGCCCGCAGACATACATTGCGCGCCGTCGACCCTGCACAACCAGGCCGGCAGCGTGGGGCCAGACCAGGGGCATGTCTACGGCGCCAAGCTCATTCCGCTGCTCGCGGCTACCGTCGCTTTGCGCCCAACGCCTGATCCGCCCAGCGTAGCCCGCCTTCGCAGGCGGGGGTGTACAGCTCGGTGATGTAGTCAATCACCATGCGCTGCGAGGAGAACAACGGTCCCAGCGTGCGGATTGCGTCCTTCGAGCGGGCAATCCAGCCGCGCGGCAGGTCGTGCTCATCACGCTCGTAGAAGAGCGGCACGACTTCGGTTTCAAGGACGTTGTAGATCGCCTCCGCGTCTGCCTGATCGCCTGCACCATCGGGCAGGTTGGAGGGCGGAATGCCCCACCCGGTCTCCTCGTTGGCGTGCCACCCTTCGATCCACCAGCCATCGAGAATCGAGACATTCAGCCCACCGTTGGCTGCCGCCTTCATGCCAGAGGTGCCACTTGCCTCCAGCGGGGCGCGTGGGTTATTCAGCCAGACATCAACTCCCGCGTAGAGCCGCTCCGCAAGGAGCATGTCGTAGTCCTCGGCGAACGCAATATGCCCCTGGAAACGAGGATCGAGCGAGCGCCAGAAGATCTCCTGGATCAACCGCTTGCCGCCGTCATCAGCCGGGTGCGCCTTGCCCGCAAAGACCAGTTGCACCGGGCGGTCCGGGTTGGTCAGGATGCGCGCCAGGCGATCCGCGTCGTGGAAGATCAGCGTCGCTCGCTTGTAGGTGGCAAAGCGGCGCGCGAAGCCAATGGTGAGCGGACGGCGCTCCAGGAAAGGCCCCGCCGCGACCACCTGCTTGGTATCCAGTTCGCCAGTGGCCCAGCGCTGCCGGGTGTACTCCTGGAGGTGCTCCAGCAGGGACTGGCGGTTCTGGCTCTTGACCGCCCACAGTTCTTCGTCCGGAATCTCCTGCACGTTGATCCAGACATCCGGATCCTGCAGATTCTCCCACCAGCCCTCCGGCAGGTAGCGGTTCAGCAGCTCCTGGAGTGGTGCAGAGATCCAGGTCGGCATGTGGACGCCGTTGGTAATGGAAGAAATCGGCGCCAGCGGCGCTTCAACCCCAGGCCACAGATCGTGCCACATCGCCCGGGTGATCTCGCCGTGCCGCACGCTCACACCATTCCGGTAGCCCGAAAGGCGCATCGAGAGCGCAGTCATATTGAAGCCGTCGCCACTACCATCGTGGTGGCCCAACGCCAGGAATTGCTCCCGGTCCAGTCCCAGACGAGGCCAGTAGAAACTGAAGTAGCGGTCCATCATGTGCGGCGGAAACACATCGTGCCCCGCCGGCACCGGGGTGTGCGAGGTAAACACGGAGGAAGAGACCACCCGCTGCGAGGCTTCCTCGAAGTCGAGCCCCTGGGCGACCCACTCCCGCACGCGCTCCAGCAAGTGGAAAGCCGCGTGTCCCTCATTGCCGTGCCAGTATGTCGGCTCGATCCCCATGGCGCGCAGGGCCCGCACGCCGCCGATGCCAAGAATCTTCTCCTGGCGTAGCCGGTGCTCGGTATCGCCACCGTAGAGGCGGGACGAAACGGCCCGCGTCCAGTCCGGGTTCCCCTCGACATCGGTATCCAGCAGGAACAAGGGGACGCGCCCCACGTTCACGCACCAGATGTTGAGGTGAATCCGCTCCGCCGGGTTGTCCAACGCGATATCGACGGTCAGCGGCAGCCCCTCCGGGCCGGTTACGAGCGTGGTTGGCTCTGCTCCCGGCTCCAGGACTGGCGTGACATCCAGTTGCCAGCCATCGTGCGTCAGGCGCTGCCGCAGATAGCCCTGGCGGTAGAGCAGCGAAACGCCAACCAGGGGCAGCCCGAGGTCGCTGGCTGACTTGGCGTGATCGCCAGCCAGCACACCCAGACCGCCGGAATAAATAGGCAGGCTGGGGTGAACACCGAACTCGGCGGAGAAATAGGCGACCGTCGGCCCAGCCAGTTCTGGCCGGTGCTTCCCTACCCAGGTAGTGGCCGGGTTCACCGGCAACAGCCGCGCGAATTCCTCCTGCGCCTTGTCGTAGCGCGCCAGGTAGTCGGGGTCTGCAGCAGCGCGCGCCAGGCGCTCGGGCGCAACACGGCGCATGAGCAGGGCCGGGTTCTCCGCCGTTTCTGCGTAGAGGACAGGATCGAGGTCCCGGTACAGCGCCTCTACCTCGGGTTTCCAGCTCCACCAGAGATTCCCGGAAATTGGCCCTAACGCAGCGATTCGATCAGGGATTACGACAGGGCGCTGGTCGTCCGTCGAAGTCATTCAGCCTCCGCACAGGCTCATTCACAAAACGCGCTCTCGCGTGCGCCTATGCCCGTTAGAAACACACACGACTATGCAGGGTACTACGTTGTGCCTGCCAGCCACGCCGAAGGTTAGGCCACAACGAAGGTGCATGATGCTCGAGAATCGCGACACAACCCGTCATCTCCCGGCAACAATCCCCTCGCGCGACTGCAGATCCTGGAGCACCCGCGAGGCTGCGTCCTCTCCGCTCCGGATCACATCGGGCACACCGACACCGCGCAGGGCGTTCCCCGCCAGTTCCAACCCGGCGCGTTCTGCAAGGTTCGACTCGATGCGGGCGACGCGCGCCGGATGCCCCAGAATGTACTGGGGCATCCCTTGCGGCCAGCGCTGCACCCGGCTGAGGGCCGGAGCGCCAGTGGCGCCCAGCCGGGCGGCGATTTCTGCCTGCGCCATAGCGAGCAGGGTTTCGTCGTCGCAGTCGAGAAGCGCTTCACCGTCGCCAGATCGGCCCAGGAAGACCCGAAGCAACTCCCAGCCGTCAGGCGCGCGCCCTGACCACTTGCGGGAGGACCACGTACAGGCCAACACCGGGCCTCCCGCCACGCGCGGCGCCACATAGCCGTGCCCGCTCAGGGGCCGCGCAAACTGCTCGGTACGGTAGGCCAGGGTCGCAATGGCGGTCGAGGCGTGAGGAATTCCGGCCAGGTCCCGGCTCAGCGTGCGGTCAAGCCCATCAACCAGGCCGCTCGCCACGTGCGCCGGGGTTGCCAGAATCACTGCATCCGCCTGCAAGGGCGGTTCACCGGACAGCGCCACCTCGTACGTGCCACCGGGGACCGCCTGACGCACCGAGAGGGCCAGCGTGCCGGTGCGCAACACCGCGCCGTTGCTCGCCAGGTCTCTGGCAAGCGTGTCAACCAGTACCCCAAGCCCGCCGGCCGGCGTCAGAAATGGCGGACGCGGTGGGCCACTGGCGACAGGCGCTTTCGCGCGGGCAGCGATCACCCCCCTGATCAGGCCGCCGTGTTCCCGCTCAGCCGCCTGCAACTGCGGGAAGGTGGCCGCCAGACTGAGTTGGTCGCCATCGGCGGCATAAATGCCCGCCATCAGCGGCTCCACCAGCCGCTCCCACGCCTCGTTTCCCAGCCGCCGCCGCACGAAGGCGCCGAGGGCTTCGTCGGGCGCGTCATGGTTCGGCAACACGTAGTCCAGCGCCAGCCGCGCCTTGCCGCGCATGGAAAGCAGGCCGGAGCGAGCCACCGGGCCCAGCTTCGTCGGGACGAGCCCCGTCAAACCTTCGGGAATGGGGTGGAACGTATCGCGGTAGAGAATGAAGGCGCGATGCCGCTGCGGCGTCGCGCCGATCAAGGTGTCCCCGAGCCCGAGTTCCGTCGCCAGTCCCACCCCGCGCGGCTTCCCGGCGAGGAATGAATCCGGGCCGCCCTCAATGACGAAACCACCGGCGTGTTCGGTCCGGATCTTTCCGCCGAACTGCGCCTCGCTCTCGACAAGGGTTACCCGTGGCGGCGGTTCGCGCTGGAGCAACCTGCGCGCGGCGGCCAGGCCGCTGGCGCCGCCCCCAATAACCACCACGTGGGGCGGGGCGCCTAGATCGCGGTCCATCCGCCGTCCACGGTCATTGCGGAACCCGTCACCATGGCCGCCGCCGGGCTGGCCAGAAACACGATCATGGCCGCCACTTCCTGGGTCGTGACCATCCGACCGGCGGGCGTGCGGTGCAGGAGATCGGTCCGAATCTCCTCGTTCTGCATCAGCGTCTGCGTAAAGGGCGTCTCGACAAACGCCGGGCAGACGGCGTTAACCCGGATCTGATGCGGAGCCCATTCGATGGCCAGCACTCGCGACAGGTTCACCACGCCGGCCTTGGAACTGCAATACGCTGCGCGCTCGTAGAAGCCGACCAGACCCATGATCGAGGCGATGTTGATGATGCTGCCGCCGCCGGGCTGCTGATCTCGCATCGCGCGGCCCGCCGCCTGCGCCATGAAGAAGACGCCGCGCAGATTGGTGCTCTGCACGAGGTCCCACGCTTCCTCGGTGACATCGAACGCGGGCTGCCGCACATTGGCGCCCGCGTTGTTGACGAGGATATCAAGGCGTCCGCGGCGGACGACCTCATCGACGCAGGCCGTGATGCTGCCAACGTCGCGCACGTCGAGCGGCAGAGGCGTGGCGCTGCCACCTGCAGCCTTCAGTTCTCCCGCAGTTGCTTCAGCGCGTTCGAGGCGGTCAGGCAGTTCGGTCACGAACACGCTCGCGCCTGCCGCGCTCAGGGCGCGGGCAGCTTCCTGGCCGATACCGGACCCGGCGCCGGTCACCAGTGCGGTCATGCCCTCCAGCACCCGGCAGGTCTTGTTGAGTGGTGTCTTGACAGGTGTTTCCATGCCGGTAAGGATACGGCGTTGCTCAATCTCATGACTGGCCGCCGGGTAAATTGCGGCCCCGAGGAACCTGCATGGCACACCCGTTGCGATTCGGCATCGTGCGGAACCAGAACCTGGACTGGGAAACGATGGTTCGCCACTGGCAGGCGTTCGAGGACCTCGGCTTCGATTCGATCTGGCATGCGGACCACTACCAGCGCCCCAGCCTGCCCGACCGGCCCTTTCTGGAAGGGTGGACGCTGCTCTCCGCGCTGGCCATGAAGACCACCAGGCCGCGCGTCGGCATCCTGGTCACCAGCAACACCTTTCGTCACCCGCCCCTGCTGGCCAAGCAGGCAGTAACGGTCGATCACATCTCCAGCGGCCGCCTGGAACTGGGGATCGGGACCGGCTGGTTTGCGGGGGAGCACGAGCGCTTCGGCGTGCCGTTCCCGGAGCCGCCAGAGTTGGTCGCCCGGTTCCAGGAGGGCGTCAAGCTCGTGGATCGCCTCCTCACGCAGGAAGTGACGACGTTCAAGGGAACGTATTACCAGGTCATGGACGCGCCGTTTCGCCCCGCCCCGGTGCAACGGCCCCGCCCGCCGCTCACGCTCGGCGCGCACGGCCCGCGCATGCTCAAGTTTGCCGCGCGTTACGCCGACCGCTGGAACTCGCACGGCAAGGCCGAGGAGCTTCGCGAGCGCAACCAGTTTCTGGATGAGGCGTGCGCCCGGATCGGGCGTGACCCCGAGAGTATTATCCGCTCGCTGTACGGTTGGACGATCCCGATGGGGGTTGATCCCTGGTCATCTGTCGACGCCTTCGCCGATGTCGTCGGCCGCTACGGCGAAGCAGGCATGAGCGAGTTCCTGATGGAGGCTCCCCATGAGGAACAATTCCCCATGATGGAGAAGATTGCAGAGGATCTTCTGCCAAAGCTGCGGCAGGCCAGGTAGCGACATCCATACTTGTGCAAATCGTTGACCACATGTGAGGCATGTGCTAACGTCGGCGAACGCAAAGAGTTTCACGGTAGAGGTTGGTCACAGCGTCGTGGCTGAGGAGAACTGCCCGCCTGCTTGCTCCCGGGTCTGGCCAGATAGGGCCAGTTGTGTTGCCACCCGGGGCTTCCAGCGCGACCTGTGCACTACCCTGGCTGGAAACTGCGCAAAACGTAGCCGGCGGAGGTCGCCGGCAGCGACATTGATTGTCCAGGTGGAGGAACACCAATGGGAGAGGTTGCGCAGCGGGGACCGCTCGCTGGTCTCGAACTGGAAATGGTCGGCGACCGCATCAAGAAGGGCGTCCGGCGACGCGATGCTTTCAAGGGGAGCTTTGCCATGCTTGGCGCCCTGGCGATGGCGACCGGCGTTGGCCGTGGCACGTCCGCCGCAGACGGCCTGGCCAGCCTTGGGTTGCTGCCGGAAGATCTGCCGGAGAAGAAATGGACCGCTGCGACCTCCGAGGTTGGCGCAGCATCCACCTGGGTCTCCCACGGCATGGATGTCGTCAAATTCTACGGTGATCTTCTCGGCATCGAGACGACGTCGTTCGATGGCGAATTTGCGGTTGAGAAGCAACTGCAGGACCTGCAGTCAATCTCGTCCCAGGGCTTCGATTTCGTGGCGGTGCACCCCTCCGCCTCCGGCGCCCTCACTGATGCGGCGAACCAGATCATCGCCGCCGGCACTCCGCTCATCATCATGGACACTCGCCTGATCCAGGATCCGGCCGAGTTCGATGCGTACGGGCACCTGACCTTCCTGGAACCCGACAACATCTACATGGGCTCCACGGTCTCCGATGTCCTGTTCCAGGCGATGGGCGGCGAAGGCCAGGTTATTCACACCCAGGGTCAACTTGGGCACACCGGCGCCCAGGGCCGCGCCGAAGGGTTCCACCAGACCCTCGCCAAGTACCCGAACATCGAGGTCGTCGACGAAACCCCTGGCGACTGGAAGGTGGAACAGGTGGCCTCTCTGTGGCAGGACCTGCTCCAGCGCTTCCCGGATGTCAAGGGTGGTTTCTTCCACTCTGACGACATGGCTCTGGCAGCAGCGTCCGTCATCGAGGCGGCGGGCAAGCAGGATCAGGTCATGATCGTCGGCGTGGACGGCCAGAAGAACGCCTGCGAGGCGATCCTGGATAACAAGATGATGGCCTCCATCATCAACCCCAGCGGACGCATTCACGGCGGCGCCATGTGGGCTGGCTACCTGACCGTCTCTGGCACGGACCAGGCCAAGGGCGGCATGGCCAAGTTCATCCGCACAGACGGCGGCCCGATCACCAAGCAGAACGCGGCCGGGTACATCTGGCTGCACGACAACATGCAGTACTAGGCAACTCGCCGGAACGCGGGAGCATCCAGACAGCACCGATGACCGAACAGATCATCACGGACAGTCCGGAGCGTTCCCGCGTTCCGGCCGGGGCCACGGAACCCATCCTGGTGTTTCGTGGCCTCACCAAGCGCTTCGGCGGCGCCACTGCCCTGGACCACGTGGATTTCGACCTCATGCCGGGCGAAATCCACGGGCTGGTCGGGGAGAACGGGGCTGGCAAGAGCACGATGATGAAGATCCTCTCCGGGCTGCACACGCCTGATGAGGGGGAAATGCTGCTGCGCGGCGAACCCGTGCAGTTTGCCTCGCCGGCGGAGGCCAAGGCGCGCGGGATCGGCATGATCTATCAGGAACTCTCCTGCATGCCAGCGCTCTCTGTGGCCGAAAATGTCTTCCTCGGGAGCCAACCCACCAAAGGCGGCCTGGTGGACTGGGGCAGGATGCGGCGCGAAGCCGCGCAGCACCTCGGCGTCATGGGCATCGATGTCGATGTCACCGCGCCAGCCAGTTCCCTCTCGCTGGGTGGACAACAACTGGTCGAGATCGCCCGGGTTGTTTTCTCCGGCGCATCGATCATCGTGCTTGATGAACCCACCTCGGCGCTGTCCGCCCCTGAGTCCGAGCGCCTCTTCCGCGCGATGGCGGAACTCAAGGCGCGTGGCGCCACGCTGGTCTTTATCTCCCACTTCCTGGAGGATGTCCTCGCGGTCTCGGACCGCATCACGGTCCTGAAGAACTCGCGCAAGGTGGCCACGCTCGAGAACCAGGGAGTGACCAAGCAACAGTTGATCCAGTTGATGATCGGGCACGACGCCGAAATCCTGGCCGAGGGGTACGAAGGCGGGGTGCACCTGCCGCCTGCTGTCCCGGGCACACCGGCGCTGGAGGTGCAGGGCCTGAGCGGCGCCGGCTTTGCGGACCTTACATTCACCGCGCACCAGGGCGAGATCCTGGGCATTTTCGGCAATCTGGGCGCCGGCATGACCGAGATGGCCCGCGTGATCTTCGGCCGCGAGCGCCCGGCAACCGGCTCATTGCGGCTCGACGGCAAGGTGATCGCGCCGAAATCAACACGGGAAGCCAAGCAACTCGGCATCGCCTACCTTTCGGAGAACCGGCGCGCCACCATCTTCCCGCGCCACGAAATCTTCAAGAACATCACCCTGGCGCACCTGGACCAAATCGTCGGCCGCGTTGTGCGTCAGCCCAGGGAAATCGCCATTGCCACAGACCTCGTCAAGCGGACAGGGGTCCGCCCACCCAGGCCGACCCTGGCGGCAGGCAACCTGAGCGGCGGCAACCAGCAGAAAGTCGTGCTGGCCAAGTGGCTCACCGTGCAGCCGAAGGTGCTGATCCTGAACGAACCGACGCGCGGCATGGATGTCGGCGCCAAGCGTGAAGTTCTCGATCTGGTCAAGGCGCTGCGCAGTGAAGGGGTGTCGATCATCCTGATCTCGACCGAGCCGGAAACGGTGCTGGCGGAATCTGACCGTATCCTGGTCATGTCCAAGGGGCAGATCACCAAAGAGTTCGTTGGCGAGCGGGTCAGCAAAGACCTGCTCATGAGCTACGCGTAGAACGGGGAGAAGAAACGGGGATGGCGCAGCAGGCATCACCGGGGCAAATCGCGCCATCGGGCGAACCGGGCGTGCAACGCGCAGCCGGTGGGTCGCTTCTGAGTTGGGCAAGCCGAAACGCCCGGCTGCTGGCGCCGCTCCTGACGCTCATCTGCATGGTGATCTTCTTCAGCATCGCCACGGATGTCTTTCTTACCGTGCCCAACATGCAGAACATCGTCACGCAGATTGCGCCGATTGCGGTAGCGGCGACAGGCGTCACATTCGTGCTTCTCTGCGCGGAGATCGATCTGAGTATTGCCTCCGTCGCGACCTTCACCGGGGTGCTGGCGGCCTGGTTCTGGGTCGGCGATACCTTTGCCCTCGGCAACTGGGGCATCCCGGTGGCCATCATCGTCTCGGCGCTGATCGGCCTCCTCAACGGCTTCATGACGGCCTACGTCGGCATTCCCTCGTTCATGATGACCTTGGCCATGCTCACCATCGCGCGCGGCATGTCGGTCTTTGTCAGCGAGGGCAAGCCGATCTTCGAAGTGCCGCCAGTGCTGAAACAGCTTGGCAGCGTCAGCAGCCAGATCTTTGGCGTTCCGGTCATCGGCATCTTTGCGGTGGTAATCCTGATCCTGGGGGAATTCATCCTCAGCTACACAAAGTTCGGACGCTACGTGTATATGACCGGCGCCAACCGCGAAGCCGCCGAGATGTCTGGCGTGAACACGCGCCAGGTCGTCATGCTCTCGCTGGTTATCTCCTCCGTTACGGCCGGCTTGACCGGGCTCCTGTTTATCGGCCGCCTCAGCAGCGCGAACCCGTCCTCTGGCGAGGACATCCTGATCAGCACTATCGCTGCCGTCGTGCTGGGCGGCACCTCACTGTTCGGCGGCGAGGGCGGCATGCGCAACACCGTGCTCGGCCTGTTGATCTTTGGCGTGCTGTCCAACGGTCTCAACCTGTTGCCGAACATTCCGATTACGTTCAAACAGGCGCTGCAGGGCATCGTGCTCCTGGCCGCCCTCCTCCTGAACGTCTTCGCGCTGCGCATTGAGCGCGTCCAGACCCGCACCGAGTAGCGCATTCGCAGGCGCCGGTGCAGGACGCGCGTCGTTTCGCAGCCGTTGCCTGCCGGGCGACCTTGACGGCATTCATTCAACACACCAGGTTCCTGTCGTCGCAGTCAGCCGGGAGCCATCGCCGGATTTGCGCCAATCTCTGTCGCAAATCCGGCCACCCACAAGGCCCAATTCCAAAGAACACCGAGCGAATCGTGAAAATTCGTCCTGTGGAGTACGATCAATTTACGAATCGGCGCTACACTAGCAGGTGATTCTAAATTTACCTCGTTGATCGTTGGTGATGATCGTGGGAGACCAAGCATGACGCGCGTGCTCGTCGTAGAAGACTCACCAGATATTGCGCGCCTCGTCCAACGCAGTCTTCTTCTCGAAGGATTTGACGTAGATGTGGCTCAGGACGGGCGCTCAGCGCTTGGGGTCGTTCGGGACAATCCGCCTGACCTGATCGTGCTGGACCTGATGCTGCCCGACATCGACGGTATGGAAATCTGCCGCCGGGTCCGGGCCATGGAAGCAGCCTACGGCCAACCTCCGGTGCCCGTCCTGATGCTGACGGCGCTGGATTCCGTGCAGGACCGGGTGACGGGTCTTGACGCAGGCGCGGACGACTACGTGCCCAAGCCATTCGCCATTACGGAACTGATGGCGCGGGTGCGCGCCCTCCTGCGCCGCTCTCGCGCCCCGGAAGTGCGGACCCGGCAACGGGAGTCGTTGGTCTACGAAGATCTCAAACTCGATCCCAGCGCGCGCACGGTCTTCCGGGGCGACCGCGAGGTGCTCCTGACCGCCAAGCAGTTCGACCTGCTCGCGACGCTCATGGAGAACCCAAACCAGGTGCTCACCTACGACACCATCATGCAGCGTGTCTGGGGCGGGCAGTTCCGTGGCGAGTCGAACGTCCTGGCCGTCACGGTCTCGACAGTCCGCAAGGCGCTGGAGGACGAAGGCGAACCTCGCCTGATCCAGACCGTGCGCGGCGTTGGCTATGTCTTGCGTCCGTCGCGCGGGCGCAAGCAGGCGGACGATGGCGAAGACGAGGACTACGAGGACGAGGAGTAATTCTGTAGTTCTTGACTAATCATATCAAGAACTGGATAATAGCTCCTGCGGCGCGCGGGCGGCCCTGGGTAGGCGCACTCCCCGGCGCGCAGGAGGTCTCCACCCATGGTTGTCGAGGTACAAGAGGCTCAAACCGATCGGCTTGGCGGGGTCATCGAGCAGGTGCGTCAGAATCTGGCCGCTGCCCCCGAGCCGCCCATTGCCACATTTGCCGTCACCAGCGCACTCGTGAACGACTATGAAACCCACGTTCAGATTCGGGACTTCGCGCTCACCGTAGATGAACCGGAGCAAATCGGCGGCAACAACACCGGGCCAACCCCTGTCGAGCTGGTGCTCGCGGCGCTCGGCGCCTGCCAGGAGATCGTCTACGCCACCTACGCCCGTGTGCTCGGCATCCCGTTGAACGGCGTCGCAGTTTCGGCCGAAGGCCGTCTCGACCTGCGCGGCTTCTTCGGTGTTGCCGATGAGCAGGCTGGCTTCAAGGATGTCACCTACACCGTCGCCATCGATAGCCCGGCGCCCCAGGAGGATATCGCGCGCCTGGTCGCCGCCGTGAATGCGCACTGCCCGGTGCTCGATATCCTGCAGCAGCCAGTACCCGTCAGCGGTGCATACCGGCTGAACGGTGTGGAGTTCCCCGCGTAGCGCGCCGCGCCAGTGGTGAAGCGGGTGACTCCCTGAGCGGGTCACCCGCCGCGCTGGCCTGCACGGCCGCAGCCTCGATGCGCGTGTTCCAGACGAGTGCCCAGAGGCGCCTTCCCCTGGCGCTGAGCGACCCGACAGGCGCCCGTCCTCCCTCTGCGCCGGGCCGGGCGCAGCGCCGCCAGCCCGCACGGCCTGTGCAATCGCCTGGCAACCTGCTCGTTGCTGCCGATGGCGCCCGAAAGGCGACGCGCACCGGGGCTGGGCTGGCCCGCGCGTGAGACGCCACCTACGCGGGCGCGGGCGGCGCGTAATGCTGGCTTTCCATGGTGAACAAGGCAGGCGCCCGATTCGTGACCGGGACCGAGACCACCAAGGTGTTCGGCCTCTTGCAGGCGCCTGTTCAACTTGCACGTTATCGACAAGGCACTGCTGCCGCCATCGCAGTTGACCGGGCGTCAGCGCTCAGTCAGCGGGAGCGGCGCCGCGCGGTTGACGCGCTGCAGGAGACGCCCGAAGATGCCCGGGGAAGACTGGACGTAGTGGCTAAGGGCAACACATCATGGCGAACACCCCTATGCGGGTAACGGTGCTGGGCGGCGGCAACACGGCCTTCAGTATCTCGGCAAACCTGGCGCTGGCCGGACACGAGGTGCTGATCTGGGAGCATCCGGCCTACGCGCACACGCTCGATCCCATCCGGGACTCGCTCACCATTCACCTCGATGGCGCAGCGCGGACTGGTGCGGCCAGGATCTCCGGCGTGACAACCGATCCGGCGGAGGCGCTTGCCTGGTCTGAAACCCTGCTGTGCTCCGTCCCCTCGTACGCGCACGCGCCATTCGCAGAGCAACTGGCCCCGCACCTGAGGCCGGGGCATATCCTGGCCCTGTTGCCGGGCAACCTGGGCGCGCTTGCGTTCGCTGCCTTGCTCCGTGAGCGCGGTGCAAGCGGGGTCATCGTGGCAGAGTCCGACACCGCTCCGTATGTCTGCCGCAAGAGCGCGCCCGACCGGGCGGTGATCTGGGGCGCTGTGACTGGCCTCGGGATCGGGGTGGAGCCTGCCTCCCAAACCGGCGAGGTCATGCCAATCCTGCGGGAGCTTTTCCCCGGCGCCGTGGCCTACCAGAGCGCGCTGGAGGCCGGGCTCTCCGCGCTCAACCCGGTCGTCCACCCGCCCGGCGTCCTGATGAACGCGGGGCGCGTGGAGCGCAGCCGGGGCGAGTTCTACTTCTACGACGAAGGTGTCACGCCGTCAGTGGTCAAGGTGATCGAGGCGCTCGACGTCGAGCGGCGCGCGCTCGGGGCCGCGATCGGACTGGATCTGACGCCTGTGGCAGATGCGTTCCACAGCGCGGGCTTCGGGCCGAGGGGAGACCTCTGGGCAGTCATCAACGGCTCGCGCATGCTCACGGCCCTGCGCGCGCCGGGGCAGATCGACACCCGCTGGCTGACCGAGGATATCCCCTTCGGGCTGGTCACCTGGTCCCTGCTCGGCGACCATCTCGGGGTGGAAACGCCGGTGATGGACGCACTCATCACGCTCGCCTCTGCGACACTCGGGCGCGATTTCCGCAGCGAAGCGCGCGGGCTCGGGGCCGTCGGGCTGGCTGGGCTCGACACCACGCAACTGGGGCTCCTGGCCGCCGGCCGCGCCGGTTAGCCGTTGCAGCGGGGTATTGACAGCGCGATACCCCGCTGTTAGCGTAAGCGCCACAATCAAAGAGCGAAGCCTTGACGAGGACGAGTAACCGGCGGAAGCGGGCCAGAGAACCGCGTTAGCTGCAAAGCGGGACCAGGAACGCCGGCGAAGAAGACCTCAGAGCTCCGCCCCGAACCACCGGTTGGTGCAGTAGGCGGCGGCGGGAAGACTCCCGTTACCGGGTCACCCCAGTGGCGCACTACCACAGGCCACCGGGGAACAAGGCAGCCGCCCTGTGCGTGGCTGTGAAGTGGGGTGGTACCACGGGCCTGACACCGCTCGTCCCCTGACCGGGGCGGCGGTTTTTGTTTGCCCCCGGGAAACGCTGGGTGTCGTGGCTGTTGAGCCCAGGGGACGCTCGTGGACCGGACTCGCTCGTTCTTCATCGTCAGTTCATCATCTCTTTCACCATCGCTTCGCTCCAAGCGCTAGGCGTCGGCGGCGTGGGCCGCGGACGCCGGAATTCGTCCATCGCCTCAATTCGAACACCAGACGAACGAATGGGCTTACTGTCCGCAGCGTGCGGACGGCAGGAGCGGTGCATGGCGCCGCAGGAGCACAACCGCGATGACTACCATGACCTTCGCGACCACCCGCCCGGCCTTCAGTGGCTGCTACACCGCCCTCATCACCCCTTTCCGCAATGGCGAGCTGGACCTTCCGGCCCTGCGCACCCTGGTGGAGCGGCAGATTCTGGGCGGCGTCGCTGGCCTCGTGCCCTGCGGCACCACTGGCGAGACCCCGGCCCTGACCGCTCGTGAGTGGGAGACGGTAGTCGCCACCGTCATCGAGACAGCGCAGGGGCGCGTGCCGGTGATCGCTGGCACAGGGTCTAACGGCACAGCCAGCACCATCGAGCGCACGCGGCACGCCCAGGCGTTGGGAGCCGACGCCGCGCTCGTCGTGACCCCGTACTACAACAAGCCGACCCAGGAGGGGCTTTACCAGCACTTCGCGGCCATCGCAAGCGCCACGGAGATCCCGCTGGTGCTCTACAACGTTCCCGGCCGCGCCAGCGTTAACCTCCTGCCGGAGACGGTGCTCCGCCTGACCACGGCGCCCGGCGTTGCGGCCATCAAGGAAGCCAGCGGCTCCCTCGATCAGGCAAGCCAGATCCTGGGTGAGGCGCCGGAGACATTTGCCGTGCTCTCAGGCGATGATTCCCTGACCCTGCCGATCATGGGAGTTGGTGGCGCGGGCGTGGTTTCCGTCGTCTCAAACATTGTGCCGGAGGCGGTTACCGCCCTGACCGACGCCGCGCTGGCCGGCGACTTCGCTTCGGCTCGCACTATGCACCATGCTCTGTTCGACCTTTGCCGCGCCATGTTCTGCGAGACGAACCCCGTTCCAGTCAAGGCGGCCGCCGCCCTGCTCGGCTTCTGCACCCCGGAAGTCCGGCTGCCGCTCGCCCCACTGAGCGAGGCCGCCCAGCGCCGTGTCGAAACCGCGCTGGCAGCGTGGCAGGCGGCCACATCCCTCCAGGACGTAGCTGCCTGATGCGGCAATCCGGCGTCGCGTCGTCACGAGCCTGTCGGGTGACCTGGATCAGGCAAGGCGGCCGGGAAGCCAAGATCACTCGAATTCGCTCGGGATGGCGCCAGCTTCCTGTTCCGCCGTTGAGCGTCGTTGTTTTACCGAATCATCGAGGAGGCCAGTCACATGACGGTACGTATCGGGATCGCGGGGCTGCCTGGCCGGATGGGGCGGGAGGTTTCTGCGCTCGCCCTACGCGAACCCGCCGTAACCGTGACCGGCGGCTGGAGCCGGGGCAACCAGGACGCAGTCCTGGGCGTTCCGGTCACCAGCGACCTGGCTGCGCTTCTGGCCAGGTGCGATGTGCTGATCGATTTCACGAAAGCCGCAGCTACCCCGTCTGTCGCTGCCGCCTGCGCCGCCGCTGGCGTGCCGCTGGTGACCGGCGTAACCGGGCTCAATGAGGAGGAAGCCGCCTCCCTGCGTGTGGCGGCACAAACCGTGGCGGTCTTCCAGGCCGCCAACATGAGCCCCGGCGTCAACGCCATGCTCGCAGTGCTCCCGGCACTCGTTCGCGCCCTACAGGGGTATGACCTGGAACTGGTCGAGGCACACCATCGCTACAAGGCGGACGCGCCTTCTGGCACGGCGATCGCCCTGGCGCGGGTGATGGCCGAGGCGAGCGGCGCGCCACTGGCCGGGCGTGCCGTGTTTGGCCGCGAGGGTGTCAGCTCGCGCCAGCCACCGGACATCGGCATCCACGCGGTGCGCGCGGGCGGCAACCCCGGCGAGCACAGCGTGATCCTGGCCAGCGATGGCGAAGAAATCCGCCTTTGTCACCGCGCCTTCAACCGCTCTTCCTATGCCGAGGGCGCCCTCAAGGCGGCTCGTCTCATCGTAGGGCAACCGGCTGGTTGGTACGAACCCGCGACCCTGCCGGGGTTCCTGTAGCACCAGTGGGTCAGCCCCGGGCAGTTCGGCGAGGCCAACCGGGAGCCGTTGCCTCCCCACGAGTGCGCTGAGGGTTGTTGTCGCAAGCCAGGGATCACCCTCCGGAGCATCGCTTGCTTCGCTGGTGATGACCACGAATAACCCACATGAGCCGCATTGCTGTTACCATGCGTAGCATCTCCCTGCGGAGCGTTTGATGCGTACAGGCAGTCTTGCGAAAGAGAGGTTGGCTCATGTCGTCCCGGCTCGCGTCGTTGCGCCTGACCCGCCGCCCCCTGTTGGCGGCATTGGCGGCGGCGCCTCTTGCTGGCGCGCTGGCTCGTGTTCCCGGTGCGAGCGCCCAGGACCCCATCATCGTCACCATGGTCACGGATACCGCTGGTCTGGGTGATCAGAACTTCAACGATCTTGCCAAGGCGGGTCTGGACCGCGCGGTCGAAGAGCTTGGCGTCGAAGGCAAAGTCATTGAAAGCCGCGATGCCGCCGCCTATATCCCGAACCTGACCCAGGCTGCCGAGCAGGGTCAACTTACCGTTGGCGTTGGCTTTCTGCTGACTGAGGCGATCACGGAGGTGGCCGAACAGTACCCGGATCACAGCTTCATGCTGATTGACTCCGTTTCCGAGGCTCCGAACGTGTCCTCCGTCACTTTCAAGGAGCAGGAAGGCGCGTTCCTGGCCGGGGTTCTCGCTGCGCTCATGACCAAGTCAAACAAGCTTGGCGTGGTCGGCGGCATCAAGATTCCCCCGGTGGTGCGCTATGCCGTCGGTTTCGAAGCCGGCGCCAAGTCCGTCAACCCGGATATCGACGTGGTTGTCGCCTATGCGGACACCTTCGACGACCCGGCCCTTGGCAAGGAACTGACGCTCGCGCAGTACAACCAGGGTGTGGATATCGCCTTCCCGGTCGCTGGCAAGACGGGCGTTGGCTCGTTCGATGCCGCCAAGGAGAAGGGCGAAGGCTACTGGGTCATCGCAGCCGACACGGATCAGAGCCAACTCGGCGCAGAGGTTCAGCTTGCCGTTTCCGAGAAGGGCGTTGACACAGCGCTCTTCCTCGCGGCCAAGGAAGTCGTGGAAGGCACGTTCACCGGCGGGACCAAGACCCTTGGCCTGGCGGAAGACGGGGTTGGCCTCGGCCACCCGAATGCCGCCGTGCCCCAGGACGTGCTGGACACCGTGGCCGCCTACGAGCAGGCGATTATCGACGGCGCTATCGTCGTCCCGGCTGATGAAGAAGAACTGGCGGCTTTCACGCCAGTTTCCCTGGAGCAGGGCGCGGCCGCCGCAACGCCGGCCGCCTGATCTGACGCCGCCGCCCGGGGCAGCCTGGCTGCCCCGGGCCAGAGGACCTCATGGCAGACTCGCCGCCTGTTAGCGTTCAACCCAACGCCATTGAGATGCGGGGAATCGTCAAGCGATTCCCCGGTGTCGTTGCCAACAATGGCATCGAACTTTCTGTGGCGCGAGGCGAAATCCACGGGCTGCTGGGTGAGAACGGCGCCGGCAAATCGACCCTGATGAACATCCTCTTCGGGCTCTACCACCCCGACGAGGGTGAAATCCTGGTCAACGGCCAGCGCGTGGAGTTTCACAACGCGCGGGATGCTGTTCTGGCCGGTCTGGCCATGGTGCATCAGCACTTCATGCTCATTCCCCGTTTCACCGTGACCGAAAACGTCATCCTTGGCTCTGAAGGCGCCAACCTCGTCCTGGACCGCAGGGAGGCCGGAGCGCGGGTCGCCGAGATTGGCGCGCAGTACGGGCTCAACATCGATCCGGACGCGGTTGTCGGGACGTTGCCGGTCGGAATGCAGCAGCGCGTCGAGATCTTGCGGGCGCTCTACCAGGGCGGCAGCACCTTGATCCTCGACGAACCCACCGCCTTGCTCACACCGCAGGAGGTGGAAGAACTGTACGCGGTGCTTAACCGTCTGCGAAAAGGCGGCAGCACCATCATCTTCATCACACACAAGCTCCGCGAGATCGCGGCGGTCACCGACCGTGTGACGGTTATTCATCGTGGAAAGACGGTGGGGACGCGCGAAACAGGGCAAACGACCTCGGCTGAACTGGCCGAACTGATGGTGGGCCGCAAGGTCTCCCTGCAGGTGGATCGTCCACCGGCTCACCCGGGCGAACCGGTCCTGATTGCGCGGGATCTCCACGTCGCAGGGCCACAGGGCAAGGCCGCCCTCGAAGGCGTGGACTTTGCGTTGCGGCGAGGCGAGATCCTCGGGGTGTGCGGCGTAGAGGGGAACGGCCAGGCCGAACTGATCGAGGTGCTGGCAGGCTTGCGCCAGCCAGATTCGGGCGCGGTGCTGTTCAAGGGCGAGGATGTCACTGCGCAGGGGCCGAATCCCCGCCGGGAGAAAGGACTTTCCTACATCCCGGAAGATCGCCACGGCCGTGGGCTGGTGCTCCCCTTTTCACTGACGGAGAACCTGCTCCTCGGCAACGCGGATGTTTCGCCATTCAGCACTGGCGGTCGCATTGATTACGCCGGCACGCGCGCGCTTACGGCCCGCCTCATGCGGGAGTTTGATGTTCGCGCGCCCTCGCCGGAAACTGCAGCAGGGGCCCTCTCCGGCGGTAACCAGCAGAAGCTGATCATTGCGCGCGAGTTGCACCGTGAGCCCGACGCGCTTCTGGCGATCCAGCCCACCCGTGGCCTGGATGTCGGCGCCATCGAGTTCGTGCACAAGCAGCTCGTGGCGGAGCGGGACAAGGGGAGGGGCGTGCTCCTGCTTTCCTTTGATCTGGACGAAATTCTCGATCTCAGTGACCGCATCCTGGTGCTCTGCGGTGGCCGCATTGTTGGCAATTTCGCGAACGGTGAGGTTTCTCGCACCCAACTGGGGTTGCTGATGGGTGGGCGGACACTCGATGAACTCGCAGGCGCCGCCGGCTGAAGCAGGCGCTGCCTCAATCTGGCAGCGCCTGGTCGCCGGCATTCCGACGCTGCTCTCTTCGCTGCTGGCAGTCGCCATTGCGCTGGCTGCAGGCGGCGTGGTGATCGCGCTCTCCGGGGATAACCCCTTCCCCGCCTACCAGGCGCTCTTTGAAGGCGCGTTCGGCGGGCAACGGGCGATTGCCGAAACCCTGGTGATGGCTACCCCGCTCATCCTGGGCGGCCTCGCCTTCGCCGTGGCTGCCCGGGCTGGGTTGTTCAACATCGGTATCGAAGGCCAGATGGTCATGGGCGGCCTGGCGGCCGGACTCACCGCCGCTGTCGACACCGGCCTGCCAGCGATCATCCACTTGCCTCTGGCGCTTGTCGCTGGCACGATAGCCGGTGGCGTCTGGGGCTTCATCCCAGGCATCCTGAAAGCCCGAACCGGTGCGCATGAGGTGATTACCACCATCATGCTCAATTACCTCGCCTATCGTCTCGTTACCTACGTCATTGGCCGCGAGGACTTTTCACTGGTCAATCCTGCCCTGCAGGCCACCCAACCCGCGCTGGAGGCGGCTGAACTGCCGCGCCTGCTGGCGGGCACGCGCCTCCACGCGGGCTTCATCATCGCCATCATCGCGGCCATCGTGATCTGGTACCTGCTCTACCGCACGGTCTTTGGCTACAAGGTGCGCACGGTTGGCCTCAGTTCCGGGGCCGCTGCCTACGCCGGATTCTCCTGGGGCCGCACCATTGCGGTGGCAATGCTCATCAGCGGTCTGCTGGCCGGCCTGGGTGGCACTGTGGACACGTTGGGTCTCCAGGGGCGGTTCTACAACGTGGCGATTGGGCTTGGGTTCACCTCCATTGCCGTCGGCCTGGTCGGACGCAATCAGCCCTTTGGCGTCGTGCTGTCAGGACTTCTCTTCGGCGCGCTCGCGGCCGGTGCAACCAAGATGCAAAACACGGCCGGTATCTCCCGCGACATCGTGTATGTCTTACTCGGCTTCGTGATCTTCTCCGTCTCTGCCCTGGCCGCCGTGCAGCAGTTCCGTTCTGCCCGCCGCCAGGCAGCGCGAGCGCGCGGTATGACGCGTGACCGCGCCTCGGACGATGCTGGCGAACCACTCGTGGAGCCACCCGCTCCCCCACGAACGATCTAACATGAGTCGATCTGACCAGACGGGAGGGGTCCACTGGACGCGCTGACCAGCTTCTTTACGGTGGCTCTGCTCACGGCCACGCTGCGTTCTGCAGCGCCGCTGGTCTTTGCGGCCATGGGTGGCCTGCTCTCCGAGCGGTCTGGCATTACCAACATCGGGCTTGAAGGCTTCATGCTCATGGGTGCATTCGCTGCCGTCGCGGGCACCTGGTTCTCGGGCAATCCGTTCGTTGGGTTAGCAGTCGCCATGCTTACCGGCGGCATCGGCGCGGCCGTCTTTGCCTTCTGGGCAATCTCTCTTCGTGCCGACCAGATCGTCGCTGGCACCGCCATTGTGCTTCTCGGCCTTGGCTTGACCTCGTTCCTGACCGAACAGATCTGGGGGCAGGCGGGTGGGTCCCCGACTGTGCAGCGCCTGCCCACACTCGGCGCCGGGCTGAATATCCTGATCCCGGTCGCCTATCTGCTCGTCCCCCTGACGCACTGGTTCCTGTTCAAGACCAGGGCGGGCTTGCGCGTCATGGCCTGCGGAGAGCACCCGGCCGCTGCCCAGAGCGTCGGCATCGCGGTTGCCCGCTATCGCTACGCCATGGTCATTACCTCCGGCGTGCTGGCTGCCGTGGGCGGGGCGTATCTTTCGATTGGCGACCTGTCGCAGTTTTCGACCAACATGACTGCCGGCCGCGGCTTCATTGCGCTGGCCGCCGTGATTTTCGGCAACTGGATGCCCTGGGGCACGCTCGGCGCGGCGCTTCTGTTCGGCTTTGCCCAGGCGCTCCGGTTCCAGGTGCAGGCGCTGGATCTCCCAATCTCCCAGGACATCATCATCGCCCTGCCCTATCTGCTGACACTGATCGCCGTGACAGGGCTGCTGCGCAAGTCGGCTGCGCCCGCCGGATTGGGCAAACACGCGACCGACCACTGACACGCGGATACGAGCAAAGAAGAACCGCCGAAAAAGCACGGACCCGGTCAGGCGACCGGGTCCGTACGGGAAGGGGAGGGGTGGAGCGTGTGCGGCGCTCCACGGGCTCTGGGAGAGAACACCCGCCCGTTGTGTGCATGATGCTCTCGTTGCAGCTTACGTCCTCACTCGCCGCGCGGATTCATGCTGCCCGAGCATGGATTCTGCCCGGCGGTCCGCTATGCCCCGGCCGGGGCATCCCCGCTCACGCGGCCAGCGCGCTGCCGCGCCTGCAGTTGCGTGATGCCCACAATCACCCCGGTGAGCACCAGGGACAAAATCACCTCGATAATCGTGGTGGTGTGGATCCGGCTCGCGATAATCGCGTCGTGGAAGAACATCGCGACGGCTGAATGCACCAGCACAAAGACGCCGATGTACAGCACCGCCGGGAACCGGCCCAGCAGGCGGGCAACCAGTTCACTCCCGAACAGGATAATCGGGATAGAGAGCATCAGGCCGAAGATCAGGAGGCCCAGGTGCCCATGAGCGGCCCCGCCAACAGCCAGGATGTTATCCAGGCTCATCACGACATCCGCCAGAATGATCGTGCGCACCGCCTCACCCAGCGTATCGGCCTCGTGCACGTTGCCGTGCGCGTCGTCGTGCGGGCGCAGCAACTTGAACGCGATGTAAATCAGCAGCACGGCGCCAATCGCCTGCAACCCCTGCACACCGAGCAGGATGGTTGCCAGCGCGGTAAACAGAATGCGCAGCCCGATGGCGCCTGCGCCACCCAGGAGAATCGCCTTGCGGCGGTTTTCCTCCGAGAGGTTGCGAGCCGCCATGCCAATGACGACGGCGTTGTCTCCTGAAAGGACGAGGTCGATAACGACGATACTCAGAATCGCGGCGAGGTTGTCAAACACGGAGAGCGATGATCCTTCCTCAGAGCTCGCGACCCGCGCACATCGCTACAGGGTCAGGCTCACCGCCTACCAGCGTACCACGCAGTGGTGAGTTGACCTCAGCCGAGCAGCACGCGGTCGATAACCGCCACTGCGAAGATGCCCGCCAGGTACCAGAGCGAGTAGAAGAACATTTGCCGCGCGGCCCGCTTGCTGGGCTTTCGGTAGAGCAGCACCGCGTAGGCCAGGAACAGCCCGTTCAGGACAATGGCGCCCACCAGGTAGATCCACCCCAGCCCGAACGGAGTGAGTGCGAGGCAGCCCACGGCCAGGATCACTGTGTACAACAGGATCTGACGGCGTGTCTCCAACTCCCCCCGCACGACCGGAAGCATTGGGACGGCGGCGCGCGTGTACTCGCCCTGCTTCAGGAGCGCGAGCGCCCAGAAATGGGGCGGGGTCCAGGCAAAGACGATCAGGAACAGGCCCCACGCCAGCGGCGTCAGATCACCTGTTACCGCTGCCCAGCCAACCAGCGGTGGCGCCGCTCCGGCGGCGCCCCCAATGACAATGTTGTACGGGGTGGACCGCTTCAACCAGAGTGTGTAAATAAAGACGTAGAACAGGTTGCCGGCCAGGGCCAGCATCGCCGCAAGCCAATTGACCCAGATGCCCAGCATGAGCACTGCAGCAATGGAGAGCACGACGCCGTAGATCAACGCGGCTTGCGGGCTGACCCGCCCGGCCACGATGGCGCGGTTGCGGGTGCGGGACATTTCGCCGTCGATATCGCGGTCGATGTAGCAGTTCAGGACGCTGGCTCCGCCGGACGCGAGAACCCCACCGAGTAGCGTGACTACCACCAGCCAGAGCGGAGGCAGGCCCCGCTCCGCGATCAGCATGGCGCAAAACGTAGTCGTGAGCAGCAGGGACATAATGCCCGGCTTGGTCAGCGCGATGTAATCGGCAACAACGTGCTTCGCGGCAGCCCAGGCGGGCAATGGGGCAGCCATAGCCAGGGCAGGAGCAGACATGGATATCGCGCCGGATCTATCAGGCAAGGGCAAGTTCGCCTGGGGCGTACGCGAGTTCCCCGCCGGGACCGCCGGCGTGCGTGCGGTCTTCCCGCCCGCCCGTGGGGTACCCCAGGCAGCAAGAGCCAGGGCGGCCATGGCCACCCACAGCAGCGTCGCCAGGAACAACTGCGGGATCGTCACCCAGTCCGGGTTGCCGCCTGCTGCTCCCGCCGCGTTCAGCGCCGTCTGGGCGATCACCACCAGCACTGCCAGCATGGCCAGCGCGCGCACGCGGCCACCGGCGCCTCCCCGGTACGCCGCAAGTAATGTCCCGCCCGCAGCCAACGCGCCGAGCAGCGCGGTGGCCTGATATCCGAGATGCACCGATACGCGCGGCGCAGAACCAAACTCCGGCTGCTCGCACATGGGCCACGCCGCACACGGCACGGCGCCGCCAGCGCTGGTGGACGCTCCAAAGACCACAAGAAAGAGGGCAATTGCTGCCCCAGCAGTGGCAATCACTGCCAGACGGCGATCGACGTTCAGTACCGGCCAGCCCCCTGACGCGAGCACGCCTGGCGATCCGCGTTCTGCCGCCGCCGCGGCGGTGGCCGCCAGGGTCAGGCCAATGAAGAGCATGGCGGCTGTCAGGTGCAGGACTGCCACGAGCGCGGGCGCGGCGAGGACGGCGGTGAGCCCACCAACCACAATTTGCAGCAGCAGCACCGCCAGCCCGGAGACCGCCAAAGCACGGACACGGGCCGATGCAACCGGCGTGACGCAGGCAGCGATCGTCGTCGCTCCGGCCAGGAGCAGAACGGAAACCGCCAGGACCCGGTGCGCCACCTCTACCAGAGCTGCCCACTCAAGCGGCGGGATGATCTGCCCGTTGCACAGGGGCCACTCGTTGCCACAGCCAGTCCCGGCCGGATGCAGGCGCGCCAGGCTGCCCACTACAATTAACGCCAGCGTGACCAGCAGCGTGGCCAGCGCCAGTCGATACACCCGGGTCATCTCATCCCCAGAATTGTCCATGCGTTCAGGAGCCGTCGCCTCATCCCGTGCGCAGCGGCGGACGGTGCTCGTCATCGTGCCATAGTGTAGCTACCGCTGGCCCGCTGTGACGCACCGCTGCCTACGCATCCCGGGCGGCCCGAAACCCGGCTGCCTGGGCTGCTTCTGGTGTCGAGAAACAGAACTCAGCAATTGTTCGCCCGTAGGACCGCGATTTTTCGTCGTGGTAGAGCATCGACTGCTGGTTGCCCTTGATCGGGAAGCCAGGAGGGCATTCTCTTGTGCCATTCCCGGCCACCGCGCCCGCTGGCGTCGTGGCGGCGCTACCTGCGGCCGGAGCGGCAATCCCCTGGCTCGCCGGGGTGGCAACCGCCTGGGCATCCCCAATTGCTTCAAGTGTCTCGACCGCCAGTACCGGCGCCGACCGGCCCAGGCCAAGACCGTATCCCGCGAGCGGTCGAACCGGGGTCGGCAACGCTGGATTCGCCTTGCGCTGCTCCTCGAACGACGACGGACCCTGTTCCCAGTCTTCCGGCCGGACCTCCGCGCCTGCGGCAAACGAGTACAACCCCAGCACGCGTTGCGCTGTTCCGTACTCCGTCAGTGGCCGCCGCACCGAAGCCAGGGGCTGCATCGACCCCCGTGGTTTGCCAATCAGGTCGGGCGTGTCCGGCGTTTCACCGGGCCGCTGCGGCGAATGTTCCGCACCCGGCGCCTTTGGTGATGGCGGCACGTGATCCGACGCGGCATCGACTGGCGGCTTTCCCACCGGTGCAATGCTGTTCAGCGTGCGCTTCTGGCCCGTCCATTCCGCCATCAGTTTTCCCTGCCCTGTTGTGTGGCGCTACCCAACGTTTCTTGCTGCCAAGAGGATACCGCGAATGGCGACATGCCCAGCTATTCCGGATCACGATTGTTGATCACCTGGCAGTAGCCATCGAGCCCGATGTTTCCGCCGGAGATGGTGACTCCGACTCGCTTGCCACGCCCGTCTACCTTGCCAGTCATCAGCGCGGCCAGGGCCGAGGCGCCGCTCGGCTCCACGACCAGTTTCATCCGCTCGAAAAGAAAGCGCATGGTATCGCGAATCTCGTTGTCACTGACAGTGACGATACCCTTCACCAGCGGACGCACGGTCGGCCAGGTCAACTTGCCGGGCGCTTCGGTCTGCTGGCCGTCGGCGATGGTGCGCGGCACCGCCGTGAGCGGCAGGCGCTCGCCCGCTGCGTAGGACTGGGCCCAGTCATCACCAGCGGCGGGCTCCACGCCCCACACCTCGATGTTTGGGTAGAGCGCCCTGGCGGCAGTGGCGCAGCCCGAGAGCAGGCCGCCGCCCCCCAGGCAGACGAGGAGCAGGTCCAGTTCGCCTGTCACCTCCAGCAACTCAAGAGCGGTCGTGCCATTCCCGGCCATCACTTTCGGATGGTCGTAGGGCGGGATCACGGTCGCCCCAAGGTCAGCCGCTACCTGGTTGGCAATGGCAGTGCGGTCCCCGGTGTACCGGTCGTAGAACACAATCTCCGCACCGTAGCCGCGCGTGGCGGCGATTTTGGCCGGTGGCGCGTCTTCAGGCATGACGATAGTGGCCGGAATATCGAACAGCTTCGCCGAGAGCGCAACCGCTTGCGCGTGGTTGCCGGACGAATTGGTTACTACCCCCCGTGCCCGCACCTCGGGCTCCAGCGAGGCAATGGCGTTGTAAGCGCCGCGAAACTTGAAAGCCCCGATGCGCTGAAAAGTCTCCACCTTCAGGAAGACCTCCGCGCCAGTGATCTCATTCAGCGTGGTCGAAGTCATCACCGGGGTGCGGTGCGCAACCCCACGCAGGCGCTCGGCAGCGGCCTGGACGTCGCTGAAGTCGATTGCCGGCCCGGGCACAGTCGCTGTTTGCTCTGTCACGGTCATCGTGGTTGGAACTCCTCTCGAAATGGCGCCCGCCGGGCGGCGGTGCGGCAAGCCAGTGTCGCTATGCTACCGTCACCATCGAGGTTCTGCGCGTTTTCGGCGCGCCCTGAAGCTTGTGCAGGAGACACCCATCAGTATCGCCCAGGTCGCCAGTGAGGAGCAGCCGCGTCGCCCTGGCTCCCCGCGACACGCGGCGCGGGCGGCCATGCTGCTGTTCCTCCTCTTCGGACTGGTCTACGGAAGCTGGGTCTCCCGCATTCCCGCCGTCCAGAACGCCCTCTCCCTGAATGACGCCGCGCTGGGCCTGTCGCTGCTGAGTATGTCGGTCGGTTCGATTCTGGCGATGCCTGTCACCGGCCTGCTCCTCCGCCGCTGGGGCAACATGTGGGTGGTGCGCGGCTCCACAGCGCTGCTTGCGCTCAGTTTGCCCCTCATCATTACCTCGGCCACGCAATGGCAGTTGACCCTGGTTCTGCTCGTCTTCGGCGTTGTTTTTGGCACGGTCGATATTTCGGTGAATGCCTACGCGGTGGCCATGGAGCATCGCCTTGACCGGCCCATGATGTCCACCATGCACGGGTTGTTCAGTGTCGGCGGCCTGGTCGGCGCGGGTGTGACCGTCGTTGCGGCCGCGCAGGGACTGGAAGCGCAGCCGCAGTTCATGGCGATTGCGCTTGTCGTCGCCGTGCTGGCGCTGGTGATCGGCCAGCGACTCATCGAGACCGGCGGCCGTGACACCTCAGGGCCGGTATTCGTGATGCCGCCGCGCAGCCTGCTGGGTCTGGGCCTGTTCGCCTTCTGTGTGCTTCTGAGCGAGGGCGCCATTGCGGACTGGGGCGCGGTCTACCTGGAGGATGTCCTGGGCGCGACAGCCTCGGTCGCAGCCTCCGGCTACGCTGCGTTCTCCGTAGCCATCGCCGCCTGCCGCTTCGGCGGTGATCCGCTTATCCGGCGCTTCGGAGCATCCATGATCGTGCGGGCAGGCTGCCTTATCGCTGCCGCTGGCATGGCGGTGGCGCTCATCGGGAACACCATCCCTACGACCATCGCCGGTTTCGCGCTGGTCGGTGCTGGCCTGGCCGCCACTTTCCCAACCGCCCTGGGCGCAGCCGGACGTACGCCAGGAATGGCGCCAGGGATGGCGATCGGCGCGGTCGCAACGGCCGGCTACGCGGGGCTCCTGACCGGCCCGCCGATCATCGGGTTTATCTCCAGCGCAACAAGCCTGCGCGCAGGCATGACCCTGGTGATCGTGCTCTGCCTGGCGGGCGCCCTGTTCGCAAGCACGACCCGGCGCTAGGGCGAGGCCTGCTCCTGCCAACGACCGTGGCGTTGCAGAGACAGAGAGTCGGTGGTTGCTGCCCAGTCACTTTTCTCGCGAGCGTGGTCAATCGGCCGTGCTCACGGCTGCGGCGAAGCGCAGTCGAGCGACCCCGCTCAAGAGACAAAGCGTGCGCGTTCTCCTCACACAGCCCATCTTGTAGAGCAGCACGCCCCTCTCCCGCGCCGCAGGTAGGGGAGAGGGGTTGGGATGAGAGTGTCGATCAGCGCCAACGCCCCGCCTGGCTACCCCAGGACCTCGCGCACTGCGCCGTTCAGGGCGTCAGCAATGGCATCCAGTTCTCGCTGCTTGATCGTGAGCGGCGGGGCGATGGCCACGCCGTCGTTGACCGGGCGCACGATGATGCCGCGCTCGCGCGTGGCCTTCGTCAGCTTGCCAGAGAGGTTGAACGACGGGTCCAGCTTCGCCTTGGTCTGGCGGTCAGCCACCAGCTCCAGGAAGAGCATCAGGCCCTTGCCGCGCACCTCCCCAAAGTTGGGGTGATCCTGCAGGCGATCCGCAATGGCCTGCAACAGGTAGCCGCCCGCCCAGGACGCGTTCTGCGGCAACCGCTCCCGCTCGATAATGTCAATGTTCGGCAGAGCGACCGCACAGGCGACCGGGTGTCCGGAGTACGTGAACCCGTGCATGAACATGCGGTCGGGCGTGCTCAGGGTGTCCCAGACTTCGTCGCTCACGCCTACGCCGCCCAGGGGGATATAGCCCGAGGTGACGCCCTTGGCAAAGGAAACGACATCCGGGGTGACGCCGTATTGCTGCATGCCAAACATCGTGCCGGTGCGGCCAAAGCCGCAGATCACTTCATCGAAGATCAGCAGGATATTGTGCTTCTGGAGCACCGGGGAGATGGCGGCCCAGTAGCGTTCCGGGGGCACCACCACGCCGCCTGCGCCCTGCACTGGCTCGCCGATCATCGCGGCGATCGTATCTGCGCCCTCGCGCTCAATTGTTTCCTCGAGTTCCTGGACGAGAGCCGCAACGAACTCGTCCTCGGTCAGGCCCTCCGCGTGACGATAGGCATAGGGCGGCGTGAGATGCACGAAGCCCGGCACCTGTGGGCCAAACCCTTCGTGATAGGACGGGATGCCGGTCGCAGCCAGCGCGCCCATGGCGATGCCGTGGTAGGCCATCTTCCGGGAAAGAATCTTGACCTTCTCCGGAGAGCCTTTCAGCCACCAGTAATAGCGGGCGATCTTGAGTGCGGTTTCATTCGATTCTGAGCCGCCCGCCGTGAACTGGAAATGATTCAGCGGATCGGGGAAGAGTCCGGCCAGCCGTGTCGCCAGCTCGATCGGCATTGGCGACGCCAGGCCAAAGAACGTGGGGACAAACTCCACCTCGCGAATCTGGGCGGCGGCGGCATCGGCCAACTCAGCCCGACCGTGGCCGACGTTCACGTTCCAGAGGCCGGCGAATGCATCGATGTACTGTTTACCGTCAGCGTCCCACAGGAACACATCCTCGCCGCGCACCATGACGAGCGGGCCGTTGTCACGCAACTGACGCAGGTTCGAAACGGGGTGAAGCATATGAGCCTGATCCTGGGCTCGCAGTTCACTGCTGTTCCACGTTTGCACGACCGCCATGGTGTCCTCACAAACCTCTACGAGCGCGCCCGCTCACCTGACAGCGCGGCCAGACGCCTCGCCACCCGTACCCGATAGGCGGCCACGCCAGCACACGCGCCAAACGCGTGGAAGGGTAGCAGGAGGTCGGTTCAGATTACGCGGAATTGCCCGGCATGGCCGCGCCGGCCGGAGGTTCTGCGGCCATCTGGAGCACCGTATCTGCCAGGTCACTGGCGAACTGGGCATCCAGCGGGCGCTGGACGATGAGCAGCCGGTACCAGATGGCGCCCGAAATCATGTCGGCCAGGATACCAAGGTTTGCCTCGCGGTGGAGTTCCCCCCGGCGCCAGGCGCGCTCCAGCGCTCCCTGGACATATGCTGCACTCACTCGCTGCATATCGTCGAAGACACGCCGAAACTCAGAATCGAGTTGCGCCTCGGCGGCGATGGTGCGCGCCGCGAGATACGGATCGTCGGTCGCGGCCTCCTCCTCGGGAACACCGCACAGCAGGCGTTCAAGATCCTCCCGCAGCGTCTCGCCGCAAGAGCGCGCGTAGGCCTGACGCAGGCGCCAGGCGTCGCCAACGAGCGATGCCCGGTTGCTCCAGCTCCGAAAGATGCGTTCGGGCGCCACATGCGCCTCGTGGGCCACGACGGTGGGTGACAGCTTCTGGTAGCCGACGCGATCCAGTTCCCGCAAGGTGGCAAGCAGGATGGCGCGTCGTTCCGGATCAGAATCCGGCCTGACCTGGCCAGTCTGCGTCCGCTGATCCGGTTGCGACACTGCAAACACCGGCGTGGGGTACTCGTCCGCAAGGGCCAGCACAGCCCGCGTCGTGAGACTGTCTGTGACCAGCACATCCACAATGCCAGATCGCAACGTCCCCAGAATTGCCGCAGCCTTTTCCTCGCCGCCGGCAACAGCCAGGACCGTGCCCGCCTGCCGCATCTGGGTTTCACGCATGCCAACGACGCGCCGGTTGATATCCGTGTTCATCACCCGGCCCTGGATGTCGAAAAACTCCGCCAGGACCTCGCCGACTGCGCCCTGGCTGCGAACCCGCTCCAGTTCCCACCCATTGAGCGCGCCAACCCGGCTCAGCCCGGCGTGCAACGGGCTCGTAGGGCCGATCCCGACCAGCGCGATATCTGGCTGGGCAAGACGCTCCAGTACCTTGCCAAAGTACGGATCACGGGCAACCGCATCCCGTTCCGCTACGGTGGCCGCAATCGTAGGAGCAGGCAGAAAGTGCGGGGTGGCCTCGATCCGCAGAGCGATGGACTCGACCAGTCGGGGGTAGACCAGGTGCAGGGCAGTGCCCCCCCGGGAGCCAACCGCCTGCACGACGTGCACGTCACGCAGAGCCATGGCGGGCAAGGCCAGGGCGACCGCCTGGATATGGCTCCCCCACCCTATCGCGAGCGTGCAATTGCTCGACAGGATAGTGGCGAGGTAGCGGGCCGCAAAATCGCCGATCCGGGGAACCATTGCGTGGGATTCTGCCCAGGCAATGTGGACCACGCGCGCCACGCTGAGTCCGAACCGGTTGACAAGCGCGGCCTGCAAGGCCGGCACCAGTGGGTGCGGCTGGGAGACCTCCATCTCAACCACGCCAGCATCTTCGGCCCTGGACAGAAGGCGGGACACGGTCGCGACCGAGCGGCCAATTGCCTGCGCAATCTCTTCCTGGGTTTCGTGATTCAGGTAGTAGCGAACCGCAACCTGACTCAGAAGCGCGTCACGCCGGTCGTCCGCCGTCGCAGAGGACAGGCGGGGGGTGCGGACCTGTGGCGAGGGCGTCGAACTGGACCGCGTCCGCTCAGGCACTGCTGACCCAGTCCGAGGCGTGCTCGTGAATGTTGCGCATGCATCAGCCCCCTTATCCTGGCGCGTTGCACGACGCCGTGGAACGCTCTGAGGTCGGCGGGCAGAAGTAGGGTACCGTCTGCAACCGGCAAAAGAACAGCCCACGCGCCTCGCGTGGGCTGTTCCTTGTCAGCACGGACGCGCCGTGCCGGGTGCGAAATGCGCGGACCTACGCAACCGCGAAGGATGACTCCAGGTGGCGCGCGGCCTGCTCGACCGTCGCGTCCTCATGCACGATGGCGGACAGGGCAGCGATGACGCGCTCCGGCGCCTCGGCCTCCCAGATATTGCGGCCGATGGTCGTGCCCCGGGCGCCCGCATTCATGGCGTTGCGGATATCTTCGAGCACGCCACGCAGGTTGCCACGGTTCGGGCCGCCCAGGATCACCACCGGGCGGTACAAGGTCTCCATGATCTCGGCAAAGCTGTCCGGATCGCCGGAGTACTGCATCTTGACCACGTCCGCGCCAATTTCGCAGGCGATCTTGGCGCCGGCGCCGATGTTCTCCGGGGTGTGGGCCTCCTTTGCGGCGAAGGAAACCGGGATCGGCTCGACCATGATCGGCAGCCCCTGATCGTGCGCTGTCACGATCATGTGGCGGGTGCGCTCCTGGCTGTCAGGCACATCCGTGCTGCCGGGGTAGAAAATGAACTTGCCCATTTCCACGCCGAGCAGCATGGCCTCGCGCACCGCCGCCTCATCATTTCCGGCGGCCAGATCAAGGTTGATGACCACGCCCACGCCGGTGAGGTCGTCGCCATACTGGCGAGCCAGCCCAGGGGTAATCAGCACGGCGTCTGAGCCGGCGGCGATGCAGTCCCGCAGGGTCTGCCCCGGGTTCTTCATACCTGCGTGGCGAGCGCCGCCCATACCGTGGTCGAATGCCAGCACGACCGACTTACCGTCAGAACCAAAAATACGCGCTGTCCGACGCTCCAGACCGTCCATAGTAACTCCCGTTCCTCCTGTGAGCACGAACTGCTCACCAATACGCATGTTGATAGAAACGCAGCAGCGCGTTACTTACTCGGGTTCTTGAGCTCTTCGTTCACGTAGATGATGGCCTTCATGCCCGTCTTGGTGCGGATGGCATCGAAGGCATCATGAATGTCGTCCAGAACGTAGCGGTGCGTGATCAGCTTGCCGACCGGCACCGTGCCGTTCTGGATCAGCTTCATGGCGACACCGTAGAGATCCGGGTTGCCATAGGGCGGCACGCCGACCCAGTAGCTGCCCGTCATCTCGATTTCCTTGTAGTGGATGATGTTCAGGTCCAGCGTCGTGTGCACACCGCGGTCGTAGCCGCCGAAGAGCACGATGCGACCACGCGAGCGCACTGCCGCCAGCGCCGTCACCGAGGCTTCCGGCGAACCGATGGAGACAATCGCAGAGTCCGCGCCCTGACCATCGGTCAGGCTGTGCACGAATGCCACAACCTCGTCCGTCGAGGAGCCATCCACGATGTAGTCCGCGCCGAACTGAAGCGCCAGCTCGCGCCGCTCCTTGATCGGTTCGCTGACGATGACAGTGGCGCCAACCGCCTTGGCCACCATGACGTGCTGCAGCGCGAGCTGCCCTGCACCCAGGATGAGCACCGTATCGCCGATCTTGACCTTGGCCTGGTCGGTGATGGAGTGAATGGCGTCTGCCAGCGGCTCGACGAACGTCGCCTCTTCGTCCGAGACCCCCTCCGGGATCACCAACTTCTCGCCCTTGACGGGGCGCAGCGCGTGGCCACCGAGTGGCGCGTACTCGGCGTACCCCGCGTACCCACCGCCCAGGATGCGGTCACCAATCTGGACATCCTTGACGTTGGCGCCGACCTCGACGACCTCGCCAACCCACTCGTGTCCCATGTTGAACGGGAACTGCAGCACGCCACCGTTGCCAACGCGGTACTTGCGGATGTCGGTCGGGCATACGGCACAGACCGTCACCTTCGTCAATACTTCGTCGGGGCCATACTCTGGCTTGGGAATGTCGACCAGGCGCAGGTCGCCAATCCCGTACAGAAGCGCAGCCTTCAAGTCTGTAACCTCCCTTGGCCGTGGCGATTTCCTGCCACGCGCCGAACGTTGCCTACGACGCTATTCCTTGACCGCGCCGTAGGTCAAACCGCGCACGATGTGCCGTTGCACAAGCATCGCCAGAATGAGTTCCGGGACGATCGTGACGATCGCCGCCGCGGTCATCATTCCCCAGGCAACTTCTTCGTAGCCAATGAAGGTAATGGTGGCCAACGTAATGGTCTGTGTTCGCTGGGCGCCCAGCAGGAACGGGAAAACGAAGTTGTTCCAGCAGGCGATGAAGGTCAGCACCGCCGTCGCCGCCATGCCTGGCGCGGCCAGCGGCAAGGCAATCTGGCGTAACTGCTCCATGCGTGTGGCGCCATCCAGCGACGCCGAGTCAAACAACTCCGCCGGAATCGACTCGTAAAAGGACCGCATCGTCCAGACAATGAGCGGAATCGCGATGATCTGGAAGACCAGGATCATGCCCAGGTGGGTGTTGTAGAGGCCGATATTCTGGTAAATGAGGAACATCGGGATAATGAACACGAAGATGGGCGCAAAGCGGAATGCCAGAAAGAAGAACGCGTAGATTTCCCGCTCCGGCATCTTGTAGCGCGCCAGGGCAAACGCCGCCAGGTTCCCCAGGAGCATCGCGATGATGGTTGCGCCGCCCGCGATGATGAGCGAGTTCAGGAACGAGCCCGGAATATCCACACGGACGCGGGCCAGTGCGGAATCATTGCTGTACTGGTTGAAAAGCACCGCCCGATAGTTGTCCAGCGTCGGCTCGAAGAAAATCTTCAGCGGCGCTGCCGCCACATCCTTCGACTGCTTGAGCGACGTCATGAACGTCCAGGCGAACGGCAGCAGCGTGATGAAGAAGTAGATAATCAACCCGACATGCAGAAAGAAGTGAAGCCGCCGCTCCTTCTTCTTCTGCGCCGATTCCCTGATGATGACTGGCTGCGTGGGGGCAGTTTGTTGCATGGTGGCGTCCTCCAGGTGCTGGGCTTACTGCTGGGATCTCTTGACCCAGAGGTAAAGCAAAGATCCCGTTACCGTACAGAGAACCCACAGGGCCACGAAGACCGCCCCACCGTAGGAGATGTTGAAGAACGGAAACGCATTCTCATACCCGTTGATGGCAAGGACGCGCGTCGCGTCACCGGGGCCGCCCTTGGTCGTCCCGTAGATGGTGTCAAAGACGTTCAGCGAGTCAATGGCCCGGAAGAAGAGCGCCACGATGTAGAAGGGAACCAGATACGGGAGTTTGATTTGCCAGAAAATACGCCATTCGTTCGCGCCGTCCACTCTGGCGGCGTCCATCTGTTCCTGGGGTAACGTCTGTAACCCGGACAGGAGGATGATGGCGACGAACGGCAGGAAGAGCCAGACGTCAATCACGATCAGGCTCTGGATAGCCTGGGTAGGATCACCAATGAACCCCTGCATCGGCAGGCCAAGCTTCCAGAGAATCCAGTTAAAGAAGCCGCCATTGCCGGACCGGTACAGCACTTTCCAGACGAGCGCGCCCACCACCGGCGGGGTCATCAAGGGGACAATGAGCAGTGCGCGGTACACCTTGACACCACGCAACGGCACACTGAGCGCCAGGGCCAACATGGTGGCCAGCGTCAATTCCACGGCAATGTCGGTGATCGTGAACTTCAGGGTCAAGCTCAGCGAGTGCCAGAACCGTTCGTCCTGCAGGAGCTTGATGTAGTTGTCGAGTCCGACGAATCCAAGATCGCCACGATTGAGCCGCCGGTTGCGGAGCGTGAGGTAGAAGCCGAAGATAAAAACACCCGCGAGCAGGATCGGGATAATCAACGCCGGCAGCATCATCAGCCTGCCAGCGCGAATATCCTCCTGCTCCATTCGTGACCGTATCTTCGGAGAAGAACCCGACCGGTCTGTTTCCATTGGCGTGGCGATGGTTGCCATGGGTCGCTCACCTGCTCCTGGTGTCCACGGCGGGGGCGAACGCCCCCGCCGTGGACGACGACATCTAGCCGGTGATGAGTCCGAGATCCTTCATGTGCGCGTCAACGCTGTTCTTGGCGTTGTCGAGCGCGTCCTTGGCGCTGCCGCCAGCCCAGATTTCCTGCAACGCCTGATCCCAGGCCGTTGAGAGGAACGTGGTCTCAGGCTGCGCCGGCCAGGCGACCTTCGCGTACTTGTCGAGGTTTTCCAGCACCACCGGCAGGTACGTGCCGTTGGCCCAACTCCCCATCGTCTCCTGCACCGCCGGGTCATTGAAGACCGACGCGCGGGTCGGGTTGTAGTTGCGGCCCTCAACCGTTGCGACGGTCATCTGGTCCTTCATGGTTGCCCACTGGATGAACGCCCAGGAGGCATCCTTGCTCTGCGCACGGGAACTCATGGCCAACGCCCAGGTCCAGAGCCCGCTGACCGGATCGTGATCGTCGGCGTGCGGGCAGTGCGCCAGGCCGACCTTGCCAGCCACCGCCGACTTGTCGGGATCGTCGTACAGGGCGGTGAAGAAGTCACAGTCCATGTACTGGCCATAGCTGCCGTTGGCGAAGCTCTCCTGGCCCTCGTACCAGGTCACCTGCGCCCACCCCTCAGGGCCAGATTCCTTGACCGATGCGCAATACTCCTCGGCAACGTGGATGCCGATATCCGAGTTGAACTGCGTAACCAGACCCTCGTCCATCACCTGGCCGCCGTAGCCAAGGAAGGTGGAGATGAAGCCGGTGCCGGTCATGCCGCCACCCTTCTCACCGCGGACGATGATGCCCTTCATATCCCCGCTGGTGGCTTTCTTGTTGGCTTCGCGCCAGGCCTCGATCGTCGACCCAGGCTCAATGCCCAACTCGTCATAGACATCCTTGCGGAATGCCTGGACGTAGGTCTCGACCATGACCGGAATCGCCCACTGGCTGCCTTCGCCGATGCCGCTCCCGAGCGTCTTGTTCCAACGGTTGGCCGCCATCAGACCTTCAAAGATATCGGCCGCATCGTAGTCTGGCCCGGTCTTGTTGGGATCCTCCAGGAATGGCTCGAGCGGCTCAGTCCAGCCTGCGTCGTCGTAGGCCCAGTGCACCTGCGGGCCCGTCATGAAGACGTCGAACTCGCCTGCGCCGGTGGAAAGGTCCACCAGCAGCTTCTGGAAGTACTCGCCCTCAGGCAGGATCAGCGGCTCAGGCACTTCGATGCCCGTGAGCTCCGTGAACTCCGGGATCAGCGGCAACAGGGACTCGGTGTAGGGGTGCTTGTTCAGGATCAGGCGCACCTGCGCGCCCGAGTTCGCCTTCCAGTCGAAGGCATCCTGCATGGCACGGATGCGATCAGTGCGAGACGGCAGCCAGCTCGACGTCACCAGGGCGCCAGCGCCGGCTGCCCCCATCAGAAACTGGCGACGGGTGGACTGCTTCTTCTGCAGGGTCATGTTACCTCCCTTGGTCCTCATGTCGTTCCTGCGATCCACTGCCGAATCTATGCGGTCAGCTCCCGGACGGTGAGTTCCGCCCCCAGGGGCCTGATCGACGACTTCGCGGCCGCAGCCGTGAGGCGCGCGAGATCGTGCATCTCTTCCTTGGTTTGTTCGTAGAGACGCCGATAGATACGGTAGTACTCCTGGTACACGTCGTGCACATTTCCCCGGGGGACCACCTCCCTTTCCGGTTTCGCCCATAGGCGCACGTCCGATAGCTGAGAAAACACGCCAATCGCCTTGCCGGCCAGGAACGCCGCCCCCAGCGCCGCATTGCTTGGGGCAATCACCACCTGGGGCACGCCAGTGACGTCGCTGATGATCTGGGTCCAGAGGTGGCTGCGCGAGCCGCCTCCCGTGGCCACGATCCGGTTGAGCGTCATGCCAGCCTGGCGCATCAGATCGAAATGATGCTCCACGCCATAGGCGACCCCCTCCAGGAGGGCACGGTAAATATGCGGACGGTCATGGGCCAATGTCAGGCCGAAAATCATGCCGCGCGCCAGGTCATCGTGAATGGGAGAGCGCTCACCACTGAAATACGGGAGCACAATCAGGCCGTTGGAACCCGGCGGCACCGCGTCGGCCTCCAGGCCCAGCAGCCCATAGGCGCTGATCCCGAGCTCCTGCTCCACGCGCCGCTCGATATCACCAAACTTGTCGCGGAACCAGCGGGAGAGTGCGGCGGAGGTGACCATGCCGCCACCCAGAGAGTACAGCCCCTTGTAGAGTCCCGAGAAGTCCTTGTCTTCACTCAGCATGTGCCCCAAACCGGGGACCGAACCAACGGGCTTGTCAGAAAGGGCAGCCAGGCACATGGTGGTGCCGTAGGTCACCACAACGTCGCCCGGCGCGTCGGCGCCCGTGCTGATCATCTCCGCAGAGAAGTCGATGACCCCGGCGACCACGGGGGTGCCGATCGCCAGCCCGGTGGCCACCGCCGCCGCTGGCATCACCTCGCCCACGATATCGGTCATCTCGACCAGTTCCGGCAACATCTCCACCGGCACGCCGTAGCGCGCGCAGACAATCGGATCATAGTTGCCAGTTGAAGGGTCGAAGAACGGGCGATAACCAATGGCCGTATTGCGGTCAACCGCATAGCGCCCGGTGAGTTTCGCGTTGACAAAGCCCTGGGCGCCCATCAGGTAGCGCGTCCGCTGCCAGCGTTCCGGCTCGTGGCGCTGGTACCAGTAGATCTTCGGCCCCAGGTCCTGCATGGTCAGTTCTGCGGAGAACTGGCCGGCAAACTCCCGATCTCTGGAGATCCCGAGATCCCGGTTCATGTGCGCCAACTCTTCATGGGCGCGCATATCCGCATAGAGCAACGCAGCCCGGAGCGCTACGCCGGTCTCGTCAACCGGAGCCAACACGGGCATCAGAGCGCTGATATTGACCGCCGCGATATCTCGCGGGTCGACCTGGGACTTGAAGATCAGTTGGCGGACAACCTCGGCGAAGCTGCCCCACCAGGCGCTCTCAGGCTCATGCTCGGCCCAACCGGGTTGCGGCACGTTCACAATCGCCTCGACTGAGGCAGACGCGACGATCTGGCCCAACTCCGTGATGAGCGCCCCTTTGGACCCCTGGGTGCCTATATCGACACCAATCAGGAAGCGCATCTGTGCGCACCGCCCTCGCTGCAGTATTTCTCGACTCTGACAATTGTGATGTCATTGTACCGTCGTGGGCGAAACTCTAGAAGCATTGAAAGCATTTGTCAACAGCGAGAATCCTTGCGCCAGGACTCGATCTGAAATCCGCCTCGTTGCACGAGCATTCGCTTGCACCGACACGTGCAGGATACGCGGTGCGCAGCGTCCGCGCCATCAGCGCAGCGCCGGGGCCACCCGCTCACGGTCTGAGCGCCGGAACCCCCACCTGCTCCAACACGTCCCGTGGCACGCCTGCCGCCGCCGCTGGCTGCACGATGTCCAGCGCCAGATCAGGCGCCCAGCCGCGCAGCAGAGTCGCCTGGGCGCCTGCCACCAGCGTGGCGACCGTGCCCGCCGGGGCGATCAGGGTTTGGCCGGTGTTGGCCACAATTGAGCCGGGTACCCCACGCAGGGCGACTTCCACGACACCGTGCAAGACTGTGAGCACCTGAGGACTCTGCACGGGTGGAAGCGTCAGCGCCCGGGCGGACGGCACACGTACCCGCTCCAGGGCAAAGTACGGCGTGGCCGCCAGGATCACGCGCTCGTCGGTCAGGCGCACAGCAGGCGTTGGCTGTGGGGTTACCTCCGGCTTCACGGCCTCGGCGCCCTCCGTGTGGTGCAGATCCCGCGCGTTTCCCAGTTCATCGCGGCGGCCCCAGTCATTGAGGCGGAAGGTCACGTTGGAGGGCTGCTGAATCTCGTAGAGCAGCAGGCCACCGCCAATGGCGTGTACGGTTCCCGCCGGGATCACCATGGTCAGGCCGGGCCGGGCCGGGACCGCATTCAGGAACCCGGAAACATCAGCCTGTTCCCGGCACGCGGCCAGAAATTCCGCACGCCCCACACCCTCCCGCAAGCCGGCGTACAGCACGGCGCCGGGCGCGGCGTCCAGCACGTGCCAGGCTTCGGTCTTCCCGGTGCCCAGGCCCCGGGCTGCTGCCAGCGCGTCGTCCGGGTGCACCTGCACGGAAAGTGTCTCCGTGGCGTCGATGACCTTGACCAGGAGCGGAAAGACGGGCCGCCCCTGTGTCGCACGCAGGCCCTGCGGACCGCACCAGAAATGGGGCGCCCTGCTCGCTATGTCGCCTAGCGCCTGCCCGGTCTCTGGCCCGCTCCCGGCCGTGGCGTTCGGAGCCGCCAGCCAGGCCTCGCCGATGAGGCCCTCCGGCAGGTCACCGTACAACACGCTGAGCCGGCGGGAACCCCACGGCTTGGGATCGAAGTGCGGTTGCACCAGCATCGGCAGCGGCGTCGTCGTCCGGGTACTCCGCGGCATGGTTCAGTAGCCCGAGCGTCTGGCGGTCTTCAACTGATCGACGATGCGCCGCACTTCCTGCGCATGCTCGCGGTTCACAACCAACAGCGCATCCTCCGTATCGACAATGGCCACGTTTGCCAGGCCAACCAGCGCCACCAGCCGATCTGTCTCAGACCAGATCACGCAGTTTGTGGATGCCTCCTGCAACAGATCACCCCGCACCCGGTTGCCGGCGTCATCCTGTTCAATGAGGTCTCCCAGATTATTCCAGTCGCCGACATCAGACCACCCCATGCTGGCCGGCACCACCGCCACACGTTCGGCGTGCTCCAGAATCCCCTGGTCGATCGTGGAGTCCGCCAGGTCTGCCCAGACCCTGGCCGTAACCTGCTCCTGCTCCGGAGATCCCCAGGCCGCCGCAATGCGCATCACCGCATCGTAGAGTTCCGGTTGCAGGCGAGCGACCTCATCCAGCAGCGTCCTGGCTTGCCAGACAAACATGCTGGCATTCCACAGCGAACGACCGGCTTCCAGGTACGCCATGGCCGTCGCCAGGTCCGGCTTCTCGACGAAACGCGCGGAACGGTAGGCTGTCCCCTGGTCCGTTTGGGCCACCACCTCGCCCGAGCGCTCGATGTAGCCGTAGCCCGTTTCTGGCCGTGTTGGCTCCAGCCCCACGGTCACCAGCCACCCCTGCCGGGCAGCCACAATGGCTGTTTCAATGGCCCGATTGAAGGCCGCCGGGTCCGCCACCTCGTGGTCTGCGGCAAAGCTGCCGACGACAGCATCGGGATCGCGCCGGGCAATAAGGGCAGTGGCAAGCGCGATGGCGGGCGCGGACCCGCGTGGCGCAGGTTCCACGATAATGTTGGCTTCCGGGAGTTCCGGCAGTTGCCTTGCCACCGGCGCTGCGTGGGCTGGCCCACACACGACCAGCGTGCGCTCCGGGCCGGCAAGCGCTGCCAGCCGGTCAACAGTCTGCTGCAACAGGGACCGCTGGCCCGTCAGCGCCAGCAGAAACTTGGGCCGGGCAGCCCGGCTGAGCGGCCACAGCCGGGTGCCCGAGCCGCCAGCAGGCACGATCGCCCAGAAGCGCGAATCACCTGACGAACGCATGCGCGATGACCCAACCCCCTCTGTCTTGCTCGCCGGCCACCGGCCACCCTGCACGGTCGTTTGTCGCGAATGATACTGATGCTCAGGAGGAAACCAGCATGGCGAACACCGACGGCCCCCTGGCGGGCGTGACGATTCTGGCAGTCGAACAGTTTGGCGCCGGGCCGTTCGGCACCCTGTTGCTCGCCGATCTCGGCGCACAGGTTATCAAGATCGAGGATCCCGGTGCTGGGGGCGATGTCGGGCGCGGTGTCCCCCCCGGCGCTGCCAACGGCAGTAGCCTCTATTTTGAGGCATTCAATCGCGGCAAGCAGAGCGTGGCGCTGAACCTGAGCACGCCCGCCGGGCAGCAAGCGCTGCACGCCCTCGTGGCTCACGCTGATGCGGTCTTCAACAACCTGCGCGGCGATCTCCCGGGCCGCCTCGGCCTCACCTACAACGCCCTGTCAGCGTTCAACCCGGCCATTGTCTGCGTCTCGTTGTCGGCCTACGGGCGGACCGGTGACCGCCGCGCCTTCCCCGGTTATGACGCGCTGGTGCAGGCCGAAGCGGGTTGGGCCAGCCTGACTGGCGAGCCGGGCGCGCCTCCGGCCCGCAGCGGCCTGCCGCTGGCCGACTACGCCTCAGGGCTGGTAGCGGCGCTTGGGTTGCTTGCGGGGGTCATTGAGGCGCGGCGGACAGGCTACGGCCGCGACCTCGACACGTCGCTGTACGACACCGCCCTCGCCATGCTCAGCTATCAGGCGACGTGGGGTCTCTCGGCAGGCCACCTCGCCGAACGGCTCCCGCATTCTGCCCACCCGACTATCGTGCCGTTCCAGTTCTTTGCCACCAGCGACGGCTACCTGGCGGTGGCGTGCGCCAAGGACAAGTTCTTCGCAGCCCTCATCGCGCACCTCGATCTCCCAGCCCTGGCGGACGATCCACGCTTCGCCAACTTTGGCGCGCGCCATCTCAACCGCGAGGCGCTGCTCGCCATCCTCGCGGAGCGGTTTAGCGCCGCGCCGACGGCGCACTGGGTGGCGCTGCTCCAGGGAACGGTGCCGGTCGCGCCGGTGCGCAGCCTGCCGGAGGTCCTGAACCACAGCCAACTCGCGGACCGGAATATGCTGGCCAGTTTCACACATCCGCAACTGGGCCCGGTCCACAGTGTCGGCCTACCAATACACGTCTCCGGCTACACCCCACGCTATCGCGCCTCACCGGCGCCTGGTGCGCACACACGCGACGCTCTCCGCGCGGCAGGCCTCAGTGACGCGGAGATCTCCCGGCTGGCAAGGGAAGGCGCATTCGGGGAGGAGGCGTAACGCCCTCCTGGCGTCACGCCTCACCGGCCGTTACTCGGCGGGCTGGATCATGGTGGCGTTCACCACCGGTCCATCCTCTCCCCGGGTAACGGTGAATTCGACGTAGGTGCTGCTGGAGGGGCAGCACAGTGCATCGTCTGGCGCGTAGCGGCGGTACTGCGCGGAGATGGTGTCTCCGCCCCACAGGTCCGCCCCGTCGGAAGCGCCGTCGCTGCGGGCAGCCATCGGCTCGGGCGCCAGTGTGCCCGCAAACGTGCCATCGACAAACACGAAGTCCTGGTAGCCCATCGGCCGGCACATACCATCGTACCCGGAGAGACCGGACACGAGCGTCACTCCCCAGCCTTGCTGATACGCCAGGAACAGATGCCAGCCCGCGTCAACCAACGCCTGATCCTGCGGGGTCTCGGCCGGGCGCTCCTGCTGGCCGCAGTTGATATTGGAGTCCTCCTCGAAGTTCGGCGCAACCGGGATAGCCATGCCTGGCGTGTTCCACGAACCTGTTGGGTTATCCAGCCAACTCGCTGCGGTTACTGGTGATGCCATGGGCGTGGCGTCCTGTGCTGCCACCTGGGCCATTCCCGGCACACACAACGCTGCCATAAGTGCCGTGAGCAATGCCACTCTGCGCGCTATCTGCATCGATCATCCTTTCCTGCACCTTGCCGCACCGCCGCGGGCTGGCCAGCGCGCCATGGAGCCGTCCCGTCCGCGCCTTCTACAACGCAGGAACATGGAAAACGGTAGCAACAAACTCCCGATGCAACGCCGTGGCCGGCTGCGTCTCGCACGCTACGAGTACCGCTGCGGGATCAGCGATCGACGATCTTCCAGTACGAGTCTTTGCGGACAACGAGTCCGTCCCGAAATTCCCAGAGATCACAGCCGCGCACGTCCACGCGTTCACCCGCCGTGGTCGTTCCCGTCAGCCGCCATTCAGACACGCCCCGATCGCCACACGCGAAGTGGCGATCCTCGCCGTAGTGCACGTCGGGAATCCCGGAAAAACGCGCGGCCAGGCCCTCGCGCACAGCGTCCTTGCCCACGAAGCGAGCCCCCCAGGGATTGATGCCCCGCGGAGCCTCCATGACGGCGTCCTCTGCAAAGTACGTCATGATTGCGTCCAGATCGTGCCGGTTGAACCCGTCGAGCATCGCCTTCAGCACGGAGTCAGGATCTGCCAGCGCCTGCGCCATTGCACGCTCCCTGTCTCAGCCTGCGGTGGCTGCATTGACCGTGACGGCCGAGAGAGTGGCAGGGCGGCGCCTGGCCAGGGACGGACCGTCGCTGCCATTGTGGCACTCTTCGCCACATGAGGCGACGATGTTCGCCAATTACGCATATGTCCCTCAGCACGGGCGGCAATGCGCCGCCTCCGCGCTGGTGTCGCGCAGCCCATGACGAGGTGATATAAGAACGAGACGTGCCGCGCCACCTCTGGCAACGCGCCTTCGGCGTGCAATCTACGCGAGGAACAGCACATGGCGGAATCCGCAACTCCCCGGCAGCGCCCCCTGAAAGTCGGCATCATCCTGCCGGATACGGAGCGGGAAATGGGCGGCGCGACCGCGCGCTGGAGCGACCTGGTCCAGATGGCGCAGCTCGCGGAGGAGCTGGGGTTCGATTCTCTTTGGAACGCCGACCATCTCCTCTACAGGTTCCCGGAAAAAGAGGTCCAGGGTCCGTGGGAATGCTGGTCGATCATGGCGGCGCTGGCCGCCGTAACCTCCCGCGTCGAGATTGGCCCGCTCGTCGCCTGCACCGGCTACCGCAATCCGGCGCTGCAGGCCAAGATTGCGGACACGATTGACGAGATATCCGGCGGTCGGCTGGTGCTCGGCCTCGGAGCAGGTTGGCACGAGCCCGAATACGCGATGTTCGGCTACCCCTTTGACCATCGTGTCAGCCGCTTTGCCGAAGCCATTGCCATCATCCACGGCCTGCTGCGGACTGGCCATGTCGATTTTGAGGGCGAGTACTACAGTGCCCGCAATTGTGAATTGCGCCCGCGCGGGCCCCGGCCCGAGGGGCCGCCCATCGTCATTGGCTCCACCGCGCCGCGCATGCTGGGCCTGCTCGCGAAGTACGGCGACATCTGGAACGCCTGGGCACGCCAGACGCTGGAAGAACTCGCGGAGGACCGGGAGAAGGTCGACGCCGCCATGGAACTGGCGGGCCGCGACCCTGCGAGCGTGGAGCGAACAGTGAGTTTGCTGGTTGATCTGCCCACCGCCACCGGTCGCCCCAGCGAGGCAAAGCCAGGTCTGAAGGCGCGTGCTCCGGAGGAACTGGCGGATCACCTCCTTGGCTACGCCGGCGCCGGTATCAGCCATGTCCAGTTGATGATGGATCCGAATACCCCGGCCGGCATCGAGTGGGCCGCCGAGGCCCTGGCGTTGGTTGACAAGGGTTGACGCTGAGCGCGTCAACCCTGCGGGAACCCTGACTGGCTCGGCTGGTACCCTTGCTGGCGGTTCCGCTTGTCGTGCGCCGTCCTGAGGCCAGGGAGTTGCTCATGCATCGCATACCCTCAATGCTGTCACTGGTGCTTGGTTTCGCGTTGCTCATCAGCCAGGCGCTGCCCGCCCTCGCGCAGGTCGATGCGCAGGAGGGAAGCACGGGCGCGGGTCTCGGTTCAGCCGTTCCTGTGACAAACGACGCTGGCGAGGTCATCGGCTCAGTGACGGTCGCCGAGGTGATCGATCCCTTTACTGGCGTCAACTCCGATTACCCGGCCGAGCCCGGCCAGCACTATGTGGTCGTGCGCGCCATCTTCAATGCTGACGCCGGCACTCGCTTCGATATCGCGCCCTGGACAATCGTCATGCAGGATCAGCATGGCACGCTCTGGGATTCCACCAACCTGGTCCTGCCGGATGACGCGATGGTGCCACAACTCACCGGCCAGACGCTGGCCCCGGACAGCCGCGTCAGCGGGCTGATCGGCTTCCAGGTTCCTGACGATATCACGCCCACCCGTATCTACTTCCAGCCCGTCAGCAGCCGCCTCATCCTGCTTGCTGAACTGGTTGCAACCACGCTGCCGCCGGTCGGGACTGCCGTGCCCTACACCGATTCAGATGGTGGGACAGGCCAGGTGACAGTACGCGAAATCATCGATCCCTTCGCTGGCGTCGACCCCTCGTACCCGGTTCCCGAGGGTTCCCGCTATGTTTATGCTGCGCTGACCTTCGAGAACACAAGTGACGGTGCATTCCACACCGATTCCTACTCCCTGCTCCTCCAGGACGCCAACGGCGACCTCTGGAGCCCGGAATACGTGTCGCGCACGGGGGATACCCTCATCGTCCCGGACCTCGGCTGGGCCCAGCTTGCCCCGGGCGACCGCCTTACCGGCGCCGTGGTCTTCGCCGTCCCGGCCGGCGCCAGGCTGACCGGCCTCTTCTCCAGTCCCACCGGGGAACAGTTGCTGCCGCTGGCCGCTGCACCCGGAGTCACCGCGCCCTCCACGACATCTGGCGCCGAGGAGACCCCACTCGCGGAACCCACCAGCGAGGTGATTTCTACGCCGGAGCCCGCGCCGGTGACCCCGGAGCCAGACGTTGCCGCGAACCCCTGCGCCGACTTGCAGGACTGGCTCGTCGCCGGCACCGATCGCATCCTGGCAGCCCAGGGCCTGGCAGATGACGCCCGCAATGCGACCGACGCCGCCACCCTGACCGACATTTCGGCGCAGTTCGCCCAGATGGCGGACGATGAGGGACTGGTGACCGTGCCTGTTGGCGGCGAGGCCGCCGAAAAGGCGCTGGTGGCCACGCTTCGCGCCCTGAGCAGCGCCACGGCAGACGCAGCAACTGCCCTGGCAAATGGCGATGACGCAAGCGCATCGCTCGACCTGATCAGCCGCGCCCAGGACCGGCTGGCCGCGATCCAGAGTCAGATGGCCCTCGTGACCGGCAACTGCGTCTCGGCGGAAGCGGGCTGACCTGGCAGCGGCACCAAACCGCAACTCGCAGCGTTATAGGGGTCATAGGAAACGCTGTTGAGCGCGGCCAGTCCCGCCGTGCCGCATTCATGAGCGAAGGAGCAAGGCATGGACGGGAGTTCGTTCGACAAGCTGTCGGTCAGCGTGCACCGGCTGCGCGAACAGGCGTCCCGGCGCAACGCGCTGCGGCTCCTGGCCGGGGGCACGGCGGCGGCTGTGGCTGGCGCAATCGTCACTGAGGCCGACGCGAAGAAGAAGAAACACAAGAAGAACAAGTACAAGAACAAGTACAAGAAGTGCCGCAACAACTGGTATGGCGGCTTCTGCAACGGCAACAAGGACTGCTGCAACGGCAAGTGCCGCAACGGCATCTGCTGGTACAACGGCGGCGGCGGCGGCCGTGGCGGCTGCGGCGGGGTGCGCTGCCCGAACGGCTGGAGTTGCCGCAAACAGGGCACCGTCCACATCTGCTCGCCGTACAACTACCCGAACTACTGCGGCAATAACACCTACTGGACTGACAACAACAACTGCTGCAGCGGTTACGCCGGAGGCGCTTGCCCGGTGGGCTGGGAGTGCTGTGGTTCGTCGGGATGTTGTGCTGTCGGCCAGAAGTGCTGCGGCAATGGCCGGTGCTGCCCGGACGGCTGGTACTGTGGCAACATCACCTGTGAAAGTCGGCAAGCAGCCGACATTTCCGGCGAATCGGTGGAGACGCAACCCTTCATCGCCGCTGTACCCCCCGACGCTGGCGACTCCTTCGTCTTCGTGCCTGGGACGGCTGAGTAACCTCATCCGTTCCGGACTGGGCCTCCAGATGCGCGAACGCGCATCTGGCGGCCTCCTTGTGTGGCCCAGACAACGATCGCCTTTCGGCACGGCGTACTATGTGCGTCAGGCGGTGGTGGCGGCTCAGGCCGCTGCTGAGTTCACATTCAAAGGAGCCGTTCCCGATGAGCCAACCCGAAACCGCGCTTGTGGCGGGCACGCCCGCGCCTGATTTCACGCTCTCCTCCACCCCGGACCAGACGGTATCCCTGAGCGAGCTACGCGGCCACCCTGTTGTGTTGGTCTTCTACCCTGCCGACTGGAGCCCCGTCTGCACGGACGAACTGGCCGTCTTCAACCAGCTTCTCCCGGAGTTTCGCCGCATGGGAGCCATTGTCCTTGGCATCTCGGTGGATGGCGTCTGGAGTCATGAAGCGTTCGCCGCTGCCCGCAACCTCGGGTTCCAGTTGCTGGCGGACTTTGAACCAAAGGGCAAGGTCGCGCGCGCGTACGGTGTCTACCGGGAGAAAGAAGGCTCCAGCGCCCGCGCCACGTTTGTCGTGGACAAGGACGGCGTCATTGCCTGGAGCGAAGTCTCCCCCACCGGCATCAACCCTGGCGCCGCAGGCCCGCTCGCAGCAGTTGAAAAGTTGACCGGACAGACAGCAGGAGCAACGGCATGAGCTACACCCCGCCCAGCCTCACTGTCCCTGTCGGCCCGGCAGACTGGGCCGCCGGGCCAGCCCATGCACCGGTGACCCTCGTCGAGTACGGCGATTTCGAGTGCCCCCATTGTGGGGCGATGGAACCTGTCATACGCTCGCTGCGCGAGTGGGCGGGCGACAACTTGCGCTTCGTCTTCCGGCATTTTCCGCTTACCGGGAGCCACCCGTACGCGGAACTGGCCGCCGAGGCGGCTGAAGCGGCCGGGGCGCAAGGAGCGTTCTGGCCCATGCACGACCTGCTGCTGGCCAACCAGCAGGCGCTGACGCTCCCCGACCTGGAACGCTACGCCGCGCACCTTGGCCTGGACACCCGCGCGTTCACCACTGCGTTGGAACAGCACACCTACCAGCCGGAGGTCCAGGCGGACTTCATGAGCGGCGTCCGCAGCGGCGTTGGCGGCACCCCCACCTTCTACATTAACGGTGTCCGCTACGACGGCGACTACGACGAGGAAGCGCTCAAGAGGGCAATTCAGAAGGCGATCCGCCTGGCGCGGTAGGGAGCACGGGCACCGCAAGCGTCATTGGCCCCGGCCCTGGCAGCATCGAAGGCACGCATCGTGCCACGACCAGGGTCAGAACGCTCATCCCTCGCCAGGCGCCGCCCTGAGCAACGTCGAAGGACCACACTGCCAGCCACAGTGGCTCGCGTTCCACCGCCCCTTCCGCGCGTCGTCCCAAACGAAGTCGCAGGATCTGGTCTCTCAGCCACAACGCCTCGAGGTGGCATCCACCGTCATGCGTCATCCTGACGCATGACGGATCTCGTTCCGTGACCTGAGGGTGAAGACATCGCGGATTGGCGTTTGCTGCACCGAAATCTCTCGACTCCGCTCGAGACAACCCGCGAGGATTGGCGGCAAGGGGAAAACCTACGCCCGCGAGCTCTACGGTGACAATCGCTCCACTACCCAGACGCCGCCCTCGCGCCGGTAGCGCAGGCGGTCATGCAAGCGGCTGGTGCGCCCCTGCCAGAACTCGATCCAGTCAGGGGAAACCCGGGTGCCACCCCAGTAGTCGGGGAGCGGGACATCACCCTCAGGATAGGCCGCCTGTAACCGCTCGAACTCGGCTTCGAGGACCGCGCGCCCTGGTATAACCGCTGACTGGTGCGAGAGCGCGGCCCCCAGGCGGCTACCGGGCGGGCGGCTCTCGAAATAGGCGAGCGACTCCTCACGGCTGACCCGGGCGGCCGAGCCAGAGATGCGCACCTGCCGCTCCAGTTGCGGCCAGTAGAACGTCAGCGCCGCGCGAGGATTCTCCGCAAGGTCGCGGCCCTTGGCGCTCTCGTAGTTTGAGTAGAAGACGAAACCCCGCTCATCGGCATCCTTGAGCAACACGACTCGAGCTGACGGCACGCCCTCGGCGGATGCCGTCGCAAGCACCATCGCGTTTGCCTCGGCCACGCCCGCCTCTTTCGCCTGCTCAAACCACAGCGCGAACTGCTGGAACGGGTCGGGGTCTACGTCTTCCTCGTTCAACCCCGCAAGCGTGTAGTTCAGGCGCATATCCGACGCGTGCAAGACCATGGCGTGTACCCTCTTGGTTGCGGTGTTCTGCGCAAGCTGCGCGCAACCAGGTGCATGATATCCGCACTGGCAGAGCGTATCGCACCAGACTGATGACGCGGTTATCATCGCGCCCATGCTTGATGCCACTTCACGCGCAAACGTGCGCACGCTGCTCATCGCCAATCGTGGTGAAATCGCCGTACGGGTCATTCGTGCCGCGCGACAACTCGGCCTGCGCACCATTGCCGTCTATAGCGATGGCGAGCAGGACGCCCTGCACGTGCGCCTGGCCGATGACGCCTGGCGGCTCGATTCCACCGCGCCTATCCCGTACCTCGACCAGGAGGCCATCCTGCGAGTAGCCGCAGAAGCAGGAGCGGACGCCATCCACCCTGGCTACGGCTTCCTCGCCGAGAATGCCGGGTTCGCACGGGCCTGTGCCGAGGCCGGACTTGTCTTCGTCGGCCCACCGCCCGATGCAATCGCGGCGATGGGCGACAAGATCGAGGCACGCCGCCTGGCAACCGCAGCTGGTGTGCCGATGGTGGCCGGCACGGACGGGCCGGTAAATTCGGCGGACGAAGCGCAGGCCTGGGCAGATGCCCACGGCTACCCGGTTGCGGTCAAGGCGGCTGGCGGCGGCGGCGGGCGGGGCTTTCGCGTTGCGCGCTCGGCAGCAGAGATCGCCGAAGCGTTCACCGGCGCCTCCGGGGAGGCGAGCCGCTTCTTTGCCAACCCGCAGGTCTACCTGGAGCGCTACCTGGACGACCCCCGGCACGTCGAGGTGCAGCTGATGGCTGACAGCCACGGGCAGGTCATCGCCGTTGGGGATCGTGACTGCTCCATCCAGCGCCGCCATCAGAAGCTGATCGAAGAGGCGCCCGCCCCCGGCATTCCCGCCGAGACGCGCGCCGCGATGGCCGAGGCGGCCGTCGCGCTGGCCAGAGCTGTCGGCTACGTCAGCGCCGGCACGGTCGAGTTCCTGCTCGGGGCGGACGGCACGTTCGCCTTCCTGGAAATGAATACGCGCATCCAGGTCGAACACCCCGTTACCGAGATGACCACTGGCATCGACCTGGTGCGGGAGCAGCTGCGGGTGGCTGCCGGGGAGCCACTCTCTTTCGGGATGGAGGACGTTGCCGCCATCGGCCATGCCATTGAGGTGAGGCTGAACGCTGAGGACCCTGGCCGCAACTTTGCGCCCGCGCCCGGCACAATCACCGCCTTCCACGCCCCGGCCGGGATGGGTGTGCGGGTGGATAGCGCCGCCTTCAGTGGCGTCACGATCCCCCCTGCCTACGATTCCATGATCGCCAAGGTCGTCGCCTGGGGACGTAGCCGCGACGAGGCCACGGCCCGGCTGATCGGCGCGCTGGAGGAGCTGCGCATCGACGGCGTGCCAACCACCCGCGAGTTCGCGCTGAATGTGCTGCGCCATCCGGCCTGGAGCGCCGGGCCACCGGCCACATCGTTCCTGGAACGTTGGCCAGACGTAATCCCACCCCCCGCCGACATCGCCGCTGCGCCGGGGGTCGAACCCGCTGCGCCGGAGACGGTCGTCACCGAGGTCAACGGGCGTCGTTTCACCGTGCGGGTACATGGCCTGTCAGCGCGCAGCGCCGCTACGGCATCCGGCTCCACTCCGCGCAGCCGGCCGGCCGCGCCGAAGTCTCCGCGGGACGGTGCGGACGCCGCTGGCCCCACGCTGCGGAGCCCGCTCCACGGCGCCCTGGTGCGAGTCCTGGTGGCAGAGGGTGATACCGTCAGGCGCGGCCAACCGATCTGCATCGTGGAAGCCATGAAAATGGAGAACGACGTCGTGGCTCACCGTGATGGCACACTGGAGAAACTGCTGGCGACCCCCGGTGTATCGGTCAGCGTAGGTGACGCGCTGGCGGAGATCGTCTGACCACGGCGGATATACTCGCCGCCATGACAGACGCAGCTCTATCCAGCCAAACAGCAATGCAGCAGGCGGTCCAGGCCTTTCTGCCCGGGGCCGCCGGCTTTGCGGCCATCCCCGGCCACGCGGACATCGTGCGGGTCACCACGCCCGAGGGCGACTGGCGCGTGCGTCGCTGGCCACCGGAAACTCCTGACAGCGATGTCACCTTCAGCCACGAGGTGCTGGGGATTGCGCGCCGTATCCTGCCCGACCTGGCCCCGCGACTGCTCCTGACCGCCCACGACACACCTGCCGACGCCGTGCGCATCGATGGCCGCCTCTACGACGCGCAACAGTGGCTACCCGGTGCGCCGGAGAACGGCGCAGACATTGCCTGGCCTACGCGGGAGAGCCGCATCGATGTCCCGCATGCCATCCCGCACGACGCCTTTACCGAGGTCATTGCCAGCCTGGGCAAGCTCCATGCCGCCAGCGAAGGATTGGCCACGACCAAGGGTGCGCCGTCAGCCGCCCTTGGGTTGCTGCCCGGCGCGGTGGAGGCCGCCCAACGCCGCCAGGTAAACGCGCTGCGCTCTCGCGCCCGCTTCGAACCGGCCATCCAGCGCTGGCTGGCCACCGGTGAGCGCTTGCTGACCGCAGCGACACCGCTGATCGAGCAAGCCGCGGAGCAGGGCAAGCTATCCACCACGGTGCTGCACCTGGGAATGTGGCCGGCGCATGTGCTGGTGCAGAACGGCAGCGTCAGTGGTCTGCTCGGCTGGGAACGGGCGGCCGTAGGCTCACCGCTGCTCGACCTGGCGCAGGCGACGCTCCGGTTGCGCGGCTGGACTGACGATGCGGTCGAAACGACCGTCGGCTACTACACCGATATCCGAAACCTGACGCCGGAGGAGCGCCGCCTCTTTCCGGCGGTTGCGGCGCTGGATGTGGTCGCAACCACCGGGCGGCTCCTGGAGCAGACGTTCCTCACCGGGAGCGATGAGCGGCCACCACTCCCGCTCCGCTCCGCCGTCGAGATGATGATTCGTTCCATGAACGCCGTCGAGCGCAGCTTGCTCGGCCCGGTCGAGCGCAAGAAGCGGGTCTGGGATTACAACCGGCCGTCCCGGCGCCCGCGAGGAGGATCGCTCCATGACCGACATCGCTGACACCCTGCCCCTGACCAGCCAGGCCTGCGTCGCCTGCCGCCGTGACGCGCCGCGTGTCACGGACGAGGAGATGGCCGTGCTACTGCCGGAAATCCCGGATTGGGACCTGCAGGAGCACGACGGCGTGCCGCGCCTGGTTCGCGCATACCGGGTCAAGACTTTTCGCGACGCCGTGGCGCTCACCAACGCCATCGCCGATCTCGCCGAGGCCGAAGGGCATCACCCCGCGCTTCTGACGGAGTGGGGCAAGGTGACAGTATCGTGGTGGACGCACAAGATTCGTGGCCTGCACCGCAACGACTTCATCATGGCCGCGAAGACGGACGCCCGGGTGGCCGAGTGCTACCCGAGCGGGAATGAGGCCACGACCTCGTAGCGGGCGCCGCCCTTGCCAAGGTGACTGCGCACGAGTTGCACCTCACGCACTGGCACCGGGATGGACGGAGGCGCAATTGCTGCGCCAGTTGCCGCGTTCACGAAACGCGCCTTGATGACACCCGGCAGATCGCGCAGGCGCACGGTCTCGCTCGACTGGTTGCGCACCCGCCCGAGGGTGATGTGCGGGTAGTAGACCTCGTCCCGCAGACCGAAACCAAGGTCCGCAACGGCGGCATCAACCTTGGCTGCCAGCCGCTCCAACCGGTAGGCCGGGCCGTGCAACCCCAGCCAAAGCACACGCGGATGCCGGAAGTTTGGGAACACGCCCAGCGCGGCCGTACGCAGGTCGAAGCCTGGCTCCGCGCTTACCACCGGCGGCAACGCCATACGCAGCAGTTCCGCATGTTCGCGGTCCGATTCGCCCAGGAAGCGGATCGTCAGGTGCGCCGTCTCGGGCTGCACCCAGCGCACCGGCCAGTCGAGCGCCGAGAGACTGGCAATCTGGCTGGCCAGCACCCCCTGGACCTCTGCCGAAAGCGGCACAGCCAGGAAGAGACGCCAGACGGCATCAAGGGCGTCGGGGTCTGGTGGGCGGACCTTGGGCGGGCGCGGAGTGCGTGGTGACATGGCGGTAGTATATGGGTCGCATCGCGAAACTCGGCGCTGCCGTTTCAGGCGACAAGGACTGGCCCAAACATGACTACGGCGTTCCTGGGACCACGCGGTTCCTTCAGCGAAGAGGCGGCGCTGATGCGCGCCGCTGAAGCCGATACCTTGCCACGGGTGTCGTTTCCCGCTGCCGTCGCCGCTGTGGAAACCGGGCTCGCCACGGAGGCCGTGCTGCCCATTGAGAACTCAATCGAGGGGTCGGTGACGCCGAACCTCGACTTGCTCATTCATGAGACGCCGCTGCGCATTGCCGGGGAGTTGATGCTGCCCGTGCGCCACTTCCTGGTGGCCCGTGAAGGCCTGACCCTTGAGGACATCACGGTCGTCTCGTCGCATCCGCAGGCGCTGGGGCAGTGCCGCCACTTCCTGGAACGCCACCTGCCGAACGCCGCCCGGGAGGCGACGCTTTCCACTTCCGGCGCGGTCCAGGCAGCCGCGGAAAGCACGGAAGGAACGCGAGCCGGAATTGGGCCACTACGGGCTGCAGAACTGTACGGTGGCGCCATCCTGGCCCGCGATATCCAGGATCAACGCGGCAATGTGACCCGCTTCGTAGTCCTCGCCGCCGAAGACTCGCCGCCGACGGGCGACGACAAGACCTCCATTGCCTTTCGCCTCAACGTCAACGTGCCCGGCTCTCTGCATCACGCGCTGACCGAGTTCGCGGAGGCGGGCATTCAACTCACCAAGATCGAAAGCCGCCCAACCAGGAGTTGGCTCTGGGACTACATCTTCCTGCTCGACATGCTGGGACACCGCGAAGATCCCGTCGTGGCTGCAACGTTGGAGCGTGCCGCCACGCACTGCCAGATGTTCAAGGTGTTCGGCTCCTACCCGCGCTTTCCCTTTGACGACCTGCGCGCACAAATGGAAGCCGCCAACGCGTAACTGCCAGCCACCGGCGCCAGGAGTCACCGTGCGTCTACTCATTGACGAAACCTTTGCCACCACCACCTACACGCACCCGATCATGTCTGGCGACCTCACCTCGCCGAGCAGTCTGGAAGTCACGCTCGTTCCCCGGCTGGAGCCTGCAGCAGTCGGGGCAGGCGATGCTGCGCTCATCGCTTCCCCGGGGGTGCTTTTCCTTCAGGAAACCCACGTCGTTGCACCCGAAATCGCGGTCATCGCGCAGGATACCGGCGCAGTCGCCATGCGAGTCCCGGTGCGCCCCGACGAGATCGAGGCGACGCCAGTGCGGCTCCTGGACACCGGCCTGCTGGCCGAATGGCTGGCGCGTGCGCTCCTGCGCGGCTTTTACGGCATCGAAGCGACCGCGTGGGTGCGTAACGACAACGACCCCGCCATCGCCCGGGCCGAGGTGGTGATTGTGGAGGGCGCCGAGGCGCTGCGCGAGCCGGAAGGCGGTTTCAACGAGGATCTGGTGCGGGCCTGGTACATCCTTCACAACCAGTTTGTGGTCAATCACCTCCTGCTACTGCCACGCGACGCCTCGCCGGAAGATACCGAGCGCGTGATCGCTTTGCTGACCGCCGCGCGCGACGCCGGGATCGCCAGCCGCCGCGCCTGGCGACCGGCGCTGACAGAACGGGAGGGAATCACCAGCGCGCGGGCCGGGGCCTTCTGGTCGGCACAGCATCTCGCGCTCGCGGAGGATGATCGAGATTCGTTGCTTACGCTACTGCATGAAGGCCGCCACGGTACGTCTGCACCGCCCCCCACGAACGTAGCTTTTCGAGAAGGGGCCGTAGCTACATGATTGGCCACGGCGCCCCGGTTGCCGTGGCCGGGCAACGTGAGGACGTGCGCCGTGCGTGAATTGACCCAGTTCGAGAACTACCTCGTGCATGAGTTCGTGGACGATTACGTTGACGGCATCATGTCCCGCCGGGACATGATGCGCCGCGTCCTGCACATTACCGGCGGCGTGGCCACAACGGCGACCATCCTGACGAAACTCGGTGTCAGGCCGGCCAGCGCGCAGGACGCCACGCCGCCACCCTCCCTCACGCCGGCCGGGCCGCAGAGCCCGATCAGCGTGGCCGAAGACGACCCCCGCGTAACTGGTGGAGACATCACCTTTCCTGGCGGCGACAGCGTAGAGATCACCGCCTACCAGGCGCTGCCCGCTGAACACGACGGTCCGTTGCCAGTCGTCCTTATCTGCCATGAGAACCGGGGCCTGACGCCGCACATCCGGGATGTGGCCCGGCGCTGGGCAGTGGAGGGGTATCTCGCTGCGGCCGTGGATCTCCTCAGCCGCGAGGGTGGCTCGGCCAACATCGCGGACCCGGCGGAGATCCCGGCCCTGCTCACCCAGCAGGCGGATGCCCAGCGGCATGTGGACGATTTCAAGGCCGCCGCGGCCTACTACCATGGGGTTGCGGAGGCAGATGCCAGCCGCCTGGCGATGACCGGCTTCTGCTTCGGCGGCGGCATCACCTGGCGCTGCGCCACGCAGATGCCAGAACTAAAGGGCGCGGCGCCGTACTACGGCCCGCCGCCGCCGCTCGATGCCGTCCCGAACATCACGGCCGCCGTAATCGGCATCTACTCGGACATCCCGATGACTTCGCCAATAACGGTATAGACGAGCTGATCGCGGCGTTGGAGGCAGCCGGGGTCACCTTCGAGATCAAGGCCTACTCCGGGCACGCAGCACGCCTTCAACAACGATACCGGCCCTCGCTACAACGCAGAGCAGTCCCTGGCTGCCTGGGGCGATGTCACAGCCTGGTTCGAGAGGTATGTCAAGAATGCGGGCGGAGACACGGGCACGCCAGGAGCTACGCCCGCCGCGTACAGCGTATTGCAAAAGACCTGACCTGCCAGGCAACAAGCCCGTGTCTCGAGCGGAGTCGAGAGACCTCGTTCACTGGCGCTCGCGACGAGGTCTCTCGACTCCGCTCGAGACACGAGGGGATTCCCGGCGGCCCAACTTCTTTGGACACCGCTGTAGCCGGGCACGCCTGGCGCCAGAACGGGCAGCGCCGACTGGCGCTGCCCGTCTCATTCACGACGTACTCGCCACACTGGCGTCAGGTCAGCGCCAGGCCTACGCGCTTACCAGCGTGTTGCGCAGCTTGCCGAGGCCCTCGACTTCGACCTCAACGACGTCGCCAGCCACCATCCAGTTTTTCTCCGGGAGGCCCATGATCACACCGGCCGGCGTGCCGGTGACAATCACATCACCCGCCTCCAGCGTGAAGTGCCTGGTGATGTACGCGATCAACTCGGCCACGTTGAAGATCATGTCCGCCGTGTTGGAATCCTGGCGGAGCGTGCCGTTATGCCAGGTGCGGATCTGCAGCGCCTGCGGATCGGGCACCTCGTCCGCCGTCACCAGGTAGGGGCCGATGGGCAGGAACTTGTCCAACGTCTTGCCGAGCAGCCACTGCCCGGTCCGCATCTGCAGATCCCGCGCCGAAAGATCGTTGGCGGTCGCGTAGCCAAAGACCACGCCAAGCGCCTCCTCTTCGGAAACATCACTGGCTGTCTGGCCAATGATCACGCCAAGCTCCACCTCGTAGTCGTACTCCTTCGCGGAAGCACGCAATGGTACGTCTTCGTTGGCCGCCGCCAGCGAGTTGTTGAACTTGGAGAAGAGCACCGGCGAGGTCGGAATCGCCATTCCCGATTCCTCGGCGTGCTTGCGGTAGTTGAGGCCGACGCAAATGATCTTGCCCGGGTTCGGCACGGCTGGCCCCAGGGTCAGGTTCGCCTCGTCCAGCAGCCAGTCGCCACCGCTTGCGGCGTCAGCCCGCTCCACCAGCGCCTGGAGCGCGGCCCTGGCGCCCGTGCCGCCCGCCAGCAGCGCATCCATGCTCTCCGGCGCCGCAGCATCACCGGCCCCGAGCGCGGCCTGCGCCACTGCGACATCCACCACGCCCTTGTCCGTGCGGACACCCAACTTCAGGGCGTCGCCATCGCGGAACGTCAGCAAATACATGCGCTCTGCACTCCCCTGCGAGAAGGAACCTGCCGGCGTACCCACGCCAGCGTCTATCGATCGTCAGTATCGTCTCAGGTCTCAGGCCGTTGCGCCTGCCGCCACGGGTTCCGGCGCCAGCGCCCCATGCCGTCGCGCGAAGCGCACGATGCGCTCGCAGCCTTCGCGGAGGTCATCGTCCGCGGTCGCCAGCGAAACGCGCAGCATCCCTTCGGCGACCTCGCCGAAGGTGGAGCCAGGCGCGGCTGCCACGTGCTCCTCCTCCAGCAACATGCGGGAGAGGTCGCGGCTCGGGATACCGGCGGCGCGCAGATCGACAAGCGCGTAGAACGCGCCTTCCGGCACGGCTGGCAGCATCCCCAGCGGCTGGAAGATATCGCGCACCAGATCGCGCCGCCGCTGGTAGGCCACGCGCATCTCCTCCACCATGGCCTGCGGCCCGCGCACCGCCGCCTCGGCGGCAGCCTGCGAGGGCGCGGGCGGGCAGGAAACAAGCGCCTCCTGGATCTTGCCGCACAGCGCGACCAGCTCCGGATTGGTAATTGCCCAGCCGATTCGCCAGCCGGTCATGGCGTAGCTCTTGGAGACGCCGGAGATGGTGATGACGCGCTCCTTGTCGAAGCGCGCGGCCGGCACATGCTCCCCGGCAAAAATAAGGTCCTCATAGACTTCGTCCGAGATCAGCCACAGATCGTGCCGGCGCGCCAGTTCCACCAGCCCCTTGACCGTTGCCTCATCGAACACGCCCCCGGTGGGGTTGGAGGGGTTGTTGATGATGATTGCCTTCGTGCGCGGCGTAATCTGCGCCTCCACTGCCGCCAGGTCTGGCCGGTAGCCCTGCTCTGGCTCCAGGCGGTAGCGCACCGGCGCCACCCGCGCCAACTCGATCATGGCCATGTAGTTCGGCCAGCCGGGATCGGGGATCAGGATCTCGTCCCCCTCCTCGGCGATGGCCGCAACAATCGCGGCCAGGGCGTTCACCGCGCCGGCAGTCACCAGCACTTCAGCCGGGGTCACGTCGCGCCCGAACTTGTGGGTGTAGCGCTCCGCGACGGCGGAACGGAGCCCCGGCAGGCCAGCATTTGGCGTGTACTTGGTCGTCCCGCCGTGTGCGGCCCTGGCAGCCGCGTCGATGATGTGGGGCGGCGTATTGAAGCTCGGCTCCCCGACCACCAGGACGATCACATCGTCCATCTGCCGCGCCAGATCCATCACCTCACGGATGCCGGAGCGCGGCAGCGCCTGCGCCAACGCCGACCGTGGTTTCATTCCTGCAAACTCCTGGAACGTGAACGCTGGCGCGGGCTTTCCGCGCCCCAGGCAATGGTAGCGTGGCGTTCAGCCCGGCCAACCAGGCGAACGATTTCCGCAACGGTCAGAGGCGACATGAGCGCGGCAAAGGGCGATTTCCCCATTCTCGTCCAGGGAAGCGGTGTCTGGTATCGCATCGCCCTGGCAGCAAGCATCGCCCTGGCTGTTGCCGGAATCGCCATGCTGCCACTTGTCGCAACCAGCATGTACCACGCACTCACGTCTGATCGCAGCGAGATTCTCTACGATCTCGACACTGGGCAACCGCTCACTCTCGAAGATGTTGACCCAGGCGGCAACCAGTATCTCAACCTTTCGGTGATCAGCATCGACCCCGCCAGCAGCGCCCTGACCCTGGCTGTTTCAGGGAACCGCAGTTGCCCCGGTGAATGCGGCCTCCTGCGCCTCTCGCTTCTCTCGCTGGATCGCGACGCAGCCCGGCGACGCGGCCTCACACCCTTCGCCACGGTGCTTCTCGGCGCGAACGAGACGATGTTCAGCGAGACCGTGACGTTGCCAGTTCGCGGCTCACCCGTACGCTATCCGTTTGACCGGTATGAAATCTGGCTTGGGTTGGCGGCTCCCGCATCACCGACGTCTACGTCGGGAAGCACCGAAAATGGCGCTGCCACGCCACCACCATCTTCGCCAGCGGCGGCCTTTCAGTCCACGATCCAGAACCAGATGCCGCAAATGGTCATGTTGCCGCCAGAGATGGTCAGCGCCGGTGAGGTCAGCGCGCAGACTGGCCCCTTCACCGTTGGACGGACGCTGCACCTGACCTTCCGCCGCCCGGATTACCTGATGGCGCTGAGTGCGATGCTGATCCTGCTGGTGGCCTCGTCAAGCGCCCTGACCGTGTTGACCCAGCCCCTCTCCACCCTCATCCTGGGTGTCGGCGGCTTGATCATCGCAATCTGGGGTGTGCGGGCCGTACTGGCCCCACAGAACTTTCCACTGGTAACGGCGGTGGATCTGGCCCTTTCGGGCGTCATCCTGCTCCTGCTCGTCGGCCTCTCAGCGCGTGTCGCACTGTCGCTCTTGAGCCGGAACCAGCGCTTCGAGTGGCTGACTCGCTATCCGGGTCCGTAGGCGCTGGCCACCTGGCCAACGTCCGGCGGCGGTTGCCTGGCTCATCACGCCAGCGACTGAAGACACGCCCGGTAGCATCGCGTCAGTGCTTCTTCCTCTTTCTTTCTTTTCTTGCGCTTCTTCTTGCATCCTTGTCCCTCGCACTCCGCGTTCTCATCCTTGATGCACTTGCCATGCTCGCAGGTCGCCTTGTCGCAGCACTGGCTGCTTGACTGGCAGAACGTATCACCCGCCTTGATACAGTCCAGGCAGATCGTATTGATACACACGTACGGCTTGCAGCACTTCGTATGTGCGTCACAGGAGTTCTCAAACTCTGCGCAGTGACCGTCGCCGGCCCGGACCGGCGACGCGACTGCGCGGGAAACACCGGCTCCCGCCAGCACGCGCAGAGCATCGCGCCGCGACTTCCCGCTGGCAAGAGTGCGCGTGAGGGTGTCAAAACGCAGCGCATCCATGATCGCGTCTCCGTGTAAGCGGCGGACATCCAGGTGGCATTTGCGTCAATTCTGGTTGTCGTGGCGCCATGCCGCCATGCAGAATCCACAGGAACAGCCACAGGATGTTGCACTGGTTCCCGAGATTTCTCCGTTGCCGTGGCCGCAGTGAAAGTGTCCGGGGCCATGTCCGCCGACAGCGAGCGCCCAGCACCAGCGTCAACCTTCGCGCACGACCTCCGCCGGCTGCGCCTGGCGGCCGAACTGACGCAGCGTGACCTTGCCGTGCGGTCAGGAATCAGCGCCCGGGCCATCAGCGACCTTGAGCGTGGCATCAACCGCAGTCCGCAGCGAGAAACGGCCCGGATGCTCGGCGATGCGCTTGGTCTCACCCCGGAGGCACGCGCCCAGTTCCTCGCCCTTGCGCGCCGCAGGCCACAGCCGACCACGCTCCCATCGTCCGCAGTTCAGGCCGTTGACCTGGACCCGCTGATCGGCCGCGTGCAGGAGCTAGCCCTGATCGAGGCGGCCATTCTCCGCCCAGGGTCGCGGCTGGTGACGCTGACCGGGCCAGGCGGCGTGGGGAAGACCCGGCTGGCGATGGAAGTGGCGCGGCGCTTCGGCACGAATCACCCGGGCGGCGTCCCCCTGCTCCGGCTGGAGGGGTTGCACGACGCCACGTTGGTCATCCCAACCCTGGCAGCCGCAGTCAATGCGCCAGCATCCGGCGATGCTCGTATGGTCCACGCCCGAATCGCCGCCCAGCTTTCCGCAGGCAACCGCCTCGTCATTCTGGACAATCTGGAGCACCTGCTCGCCGCCGCGCCTGAGTTGGGCGACGTGCTCAGGATGATGGCCGGTGGTTGCCTCCTCGTCACGAGCCGGGAAGCACTTCAACTTGCTGCCGAGCAGGTGATCCCGATCCAGTCGTTCCCGCTGCCTGACGCCAAGGCTTGGCGAGCGTCAGCGCCATCAACCGGAGTGGAGAACCCGGCCTTGCAGCTCTTCGTGCGGCGCGCGCGTGCCCAGCGCGCCGGTCTCGCGCTCGATACGAACAGCGACGCAGGGCAAGTCAACCTGGCGGTTGTGGCCGACCTCTGCCGCCGCCTCGACGGGTTGCCGCTCGCCATCGAACTGGCCGCAGCCCAGATACCGTTCTGCTCGCTACAGGCGATGAGCGCCACGCTCACCCACGCGGGATTGCCCCTGCTGGCAGGAGGACCGCGCGACAACCCGGCGCGCCTGCGAACCATGGATGCCAGCATCGCCTGGAGCTACGATGCGCTGGACGAGGCCGAACAGCGCGCTTTCCGCTCCTTCGCTGTCTTCGCCGGCGGTTTTGGCCTGGCCGCTGCGGCGGCGGTGTTCGCGCCTGGCGCACCCGGTGCTGCCCCGCGTCTTGACAAACGGGACCCACACGCTTGTGCGAACCCCGCAGTCCTGGCAATCGTCCGCAACCTGACTCGCAAGCATCTGCTGATACCGGATGACGATGCGCCCGCTCACGTGGGCCCGCGTTTCCGTATGCTGGAGCCACTCCGCCTCTTCGCCCAGGCTCAACTACACGCAGCTGGCGAAGAGCCGTCCGTGCGGTTGCGCCACGCTCAGTACTTCACTGAACTCGCGGCAGTGCTCGACCCGCTGACCATCGGTGCGGAAACCGAAACGCGCCTGGAGCAGCAGCGTCTCGACCTTGACAACTTTCGCGCCGCAATGGACTGGGCGCTGGCAACGGGCGAGGGTGATCTGCTGGTGCGCACGGCCGGGAACGTCGCGCAGTTCTGGAAGCTGCGCGGACACCTGGCAGAGGCACGCCAGCGCATGAGCGCTGCCCTGCGCCTCGACGGCCAGTCATCCATCACCGACCGCTGGTTTCTCCGCTTCTGGGCGATCACGTTCGCCCTCGAAGTCGGCGACCATGCCGGCGCGCTTGCGCTGGCCGAAGAGCTCCTCGCCATTGCTCAGGCTGGCAACGACTCCCTGGGCGAAGGCGTGGGCTACGCCATGCTCAGCCGCGCAGCAGGCGAACGGCCGGGCCGCAACCCGGAGGTGTGACGCTCGCCCAGCGAGCGGTGGATATCCTGGAACCCCTCGGCCGCGCGGAGTGGACCGGGCTCGCCTGGGTGCGGCTGGGGGTTGAACAGCACCGTGTGGGCTGCTTGCCCGCAGCCCGCGATGCCCTGCTGCGCGCGCTCGAACTGCGCCGCGCCGAGCCATTCGCCGGGCTGGTGGCATCCGCGCTGATCGCCCTTGGCGCCGTCTGGTTCGACCTCGGCGAGGCTCGGCACGCCCTGGAGGCCTACCGGGAAGCCCTCCACCTGGCGTTTGCGGAGGAAAACCAGACGGCGCTGCTCGGTGCGCTGCTCGGCCTGGCCGACGTTGCCGGCCGTTTTGGCGATGGCACACTCACTGCACGAAGCGGTATTGCCCTGGCACTGGCGGCAACTGCCGAAGCGCACCGCCGCCGGCACGGGCTGGGGCGGGACGCGATCGGCCCCGCAGTCGCGCGGTGGAGTGAGCAGGTGCGAGCAGGCCTCGACCCTACCGGCAATCCCCTCGCGCCCCCTGGCGGCGCCCCCTGGGAACTGCCAGAGGCCATGGCAGCGGCCGGGCAATTGCGCGTGGCGGCTCGCCAGCCGGATGAAGCCGCTCTCGCGTTGCCTTTCTCGCTTATCAGCGCGTTCGGCAGCCTGCAGTAGCCACCGGCTGCTCGACTTCTACGCAGATTCCTGCTCCTCCACCAGCATGCCGTGTTTCCCGGTATCGGCCACGCAGGCCGTGAAGTCTGGCGCGACGGCGACGCTACCTGGCGACGAGGATCGCACCAAAGAACGGCCCTGTGCGGACTGGTCGCGATGCATGAAGGCGCTCACCGCAGCATTGACGACATGCGTATTGCACAAGACAGGCAATGTTCTCCGCAAGGCACAGGAGCCTGCTGGAGCGACATTTCTCCGCCCCCAACCACCGTCTGTTTGGTCCTGCTGAAGCTGGCGATCATGTCATTGCCAAGGTTCAGGTGCGCCTTGACCAGGCCCGGCGGCGTAAGCGCCAGCCATTGGGTCAGCGAGACATCCTGGTACTGCCGGCTGCGGAACAGGGCCAGGAAACGCAAAGGACCATCGCCGGTGTTTTCCACATAGTGGCCCAGCACTTTCGGCACATAGCCGACATCCCCGGCCTGGTAGTCGAAGGTCCGGGCCAGGCTACTGGAGTCGAAGACCGTCATCCGGGCCGAGCCTTCGAGGTAGTACTGCCACTCGTCCGCATTGGGGCGCCAGTGCAGTTCACTCATCGCGCCGGGCTTCACCTCCACGATGGCAGACGAGATGGTGGTGGCTGGAAACTGGCCGCTGTCGATGGTCACTGCCCTGCCTCCGGGCAGGTTCGCCTCTCGCTTTCACTGATGCGATAGCTCAGGTGTGGCGCGGGCGCCGAAGGATTGGCGATCTGGGCGCGGGTCTGCGCCAATGGCGCGGGCGGAGGAGCCAGGAAGATGTAGAGATCTGCCTTTGGCAGGTCTGCGAATACCTCCTCTGGTTGCCCGAAGTTCTTTGCCACGACCTCGTGTGGTATGTGGCGCAGGAAATCACTGAGCAACAGCGTCCCGTTCTCCGAGAAGGCGCCGTCGTCGAAGGCCAGCAGAAACTCGCAGCCATCCGGGTGTGCCTGGATGGAGTGTGGCCACCCGGCCGGGAAGAACCAGAGATCCCCGGTTTGACCATCGTCCGCGAAACTGCCGCCTGCGGGATCCATCGCCGTGATGCGCGCCGTCCCGGCCAGCATGTAGGCCCATTCGCCCTCCTTGTGCCAGTGCATTTCGCGCACGCCGGTCATCGTCACACCGCCGTTCAGGTGCATCTGCACGCCGGAGATCTCGGTGGCGACCGGCAGTTCAAGCTGCGTCACCTCGTTCGTCCACCCGCCCGGCTGTAGCCGCACGTGCGCATCAGCGAATGAGAAGCGCAGGTTCGGCATCGTGCCGGCATCGGTGCGCGGTGGAATCAGCAGATCGGGATTCTGGCGCTGGAGCAGAACGTCACGCGGCCCTTGCTGCGGGCCGCCAGGTGATCCAGATTGCGGCGCAGGAAGGTTGCCATTGGGCAAAGACGCATCCGCTGCCATTGGCCCCCGGTCATGTCGTCCTCCGCTGAAGATCACGCGGCAGTCTCACACGCGGGTCACCGGGTATGCGACGATGCGGGCCTGAATCGTTCCAGTCAGGGGCAAACGCGTGCGCATACACGACATCCAGGCAATCGGCTTGACGGGAGCCACTCCGGAGGGTGGCTGGAGCAATGAATTGCGGCCAGAAGATAGCGTGCACACGCTCATCATCGTACGCACGGATGAGGGCCTTACCGGGCTCGGCAGCGTCTTCACGAACGCCGGTCTGGTACGGGCCGCGCTGGCCATTCTGGAGCCGCTTTACCGGGGCGAAAACGCCCTGGAGCCAGAGCGCGTCAGCGAAAAGCTGCACCAGCACACCTTCTGGCTGGGCCGTGGCGGCAGTCTCACCCACGCCATCAGCGGCATCGACATTGCGCTCTGGGACATCCTGGGGCAGGCCACCGGGCAACCCGTCGGGCGGTTGCTGGGCGGGCGTTACCGGGAGCGTGTGCTCCCCTACGCCTCGCTGCTCATGGACCAACCAGAGCCGCTGGCCGACCATCTGCGGGAAATCGCCGCGCGCGGCCTGCGTGCCTTCAAGATCGGCTGGGGGCCCTTCGGACGGGTGAGCCACGCCCTGGACGAACAGATCGTGCGGGCAGCCCGCGATGCCGTGGGGCCAGACGCCAGGCTGATGGTTGATGCCGGCGGCAGTGATGCCTACTGGACGAACGGCCTCAAGTGGGCGCTACGCACCGCCGACATGCTGGCCGAGTACGACGTCGCATGGTTCGAGGAGGCGCTGGCCCCGGACGCGCTGGAGGACTACGTAGTTCTGCGCCGCCAGGCATCGCTGCCGATCTCTGGCGGCGAGGTGCTGACTCGCCGCCAGGCGTTCACCCCCTTCCTGACTGCTGGCGCATTCGATATCGTGCAACCGGACGTCACCAAGGTCGGCGGCATCTCGGAGGAGCGGCGCATCGGCTGGATGGCGCAGGAGCATGGGGTGCGCTTCATCCCGCACGGCTGGAACACCGCCGTCGGTCTTGCCGCCGATCTCCACCTGGCCTCTGCCTTTCCCGCCACCGACCTCGTCGAATACATCGATGGCTCGCCGTACGTGGATGAGATCGTGGCGGAGCCGTGGCGGCTCGATGCCGACGGCATGCTGGCCATTCCTGATGCGCCGGGACTCGGCATACGGCTCAATCTGGATGCAGTCGCCAGGTACGGAGATGCGCCATTGACGGAGGTGTCTGCGGCTCCGTAGCATCACGCGCACAATACGATCAGGCGATGGGGTTCGCCGTAACCACGCCCGAGGGCGTTGATGACTCCTGCATGTCCGTGCCGGAGTCTGCCCGCAAGAGCTGCTCCGGCTTGCCAGGAGTAGTTGTGGTGCTTCGTGCAAACCGCCGGTTGTTCCTTACCTGCTCGGTGTTGGCCGTGGCCATTGGCGCGGCCAGCGGCCTTGCCAGCGCCATCTTCCTGATCCTCCTCGAACTTGCCACTGCCGCGCAAACCGGAAATCCGTGGCTGCTCTACCTGCTGCCCGTGGCGGGAATCGTCATCGCCTGGGCCTACGCCGGATTCGGCAAGGCTGCAGCGGGCGGCAACAACCTCCTGCTCGACCAGATACATGCCGCAGATGAGGTCAATCGGGTGCCGCTGCGCATGATGCCACTGGTCCTGGTCGCCACCATTCTCACGCACCTCTTTGGCGGCTCAGCTGGTCGAGAGGGCTCCGCCGTCCAGATGGGCGGGGCGATTGCCGGGTGGCTCGCCCGCATCCTGGACGTGTCAGCGGCCCATCTCCGCATCATGCTGATCTGCGGGATCAGTGGGGGGTTCTCCGGTGTCTTCGGCACGCCGCTGGCTGGCGCGGTCTTCGGCATGGAAGTGCTGGCCATCGGTGGCCTCCGGTACGAGGCGCTGATCCCCTGCCTCATCTCGGCGGCATTGGCTGACCTGATGGTGCGTGACGTGTTGCACGTTCACCACGGCATCTATCCGGTCGCCTCCGGCTTCCCGGATCTGACGTTGCGCACATTTCTGGTCGTGGCGGTGGCCGGTGTGGCCTTCGGGTTGACGAGCCTGCTCTTCGCCGAAAGCACGGCGCGCGTCGAGCAAACGGCCCGGAGACTCGTCCCCAATCCCATGCTGCGCGCGTTTCTCGGCGGCTGCCTGGTGATCGCCATAACCCTGGCGCTCGGGACACGCATGTACAACGGCCTCAGCCTGCCGCTCCTGTCGGAGGCGTTCCACGGCGGCGAGATTCCCGCATTCGCGTTCCTTTTCAAGCTGATCCTGACCACCGTCACGCTTGGGGTCGGCTTCAAGGGCGGCGAGGTCACGCCCCTGTTCGTGATCGGCGCAACCCTCGGCGCCACGCTCGCCGGCCCGCTGGGACTGCCGGCGGACACGCTGGCGGCCCTGGGGTTCGTAGCCGTCTTTGCGGCAGCGGCCAACACCCCGCTGGCCTGCATCATCATGGGTCTCGAAATCTTCGGCTTTGGCGGTAGCGCCGTCATCCTCTTCGGGATCGCCGTCTGCATCGCGTACACCATCTCGGGCGACCACGGCATCTACCACTCGCAGCGCATCCTGACATCCAAGACCATGCAGCCCACATCGTCACCCGGGGCATCACTGCGCGAGGCTCGCGCGCAACAGCCGTCCCTGCCCACCCAGGCACGAGCCATGCTGCCCGAGCGCTACCGGGACCACGCGGAGACCGAGGGCGATAACCCCGCGCCGGACGAGAGGCGAGCCCGGCCATGAGCCTGCAGTTCCCTCCCGCGCTCCGGGTTCAGCCTCGTCCCCATCCACCGCCCACCCTCATGTGTCATCCTGAGCTTGTCGCAGCCTCTCGTCTCCCATCCACCCGGCACGAGGCGCCATCCACCCTCGCGTGTCATCCTGACGCAGGAAGGATCTCATCCGGGCCTTCGCCCTCAGCCTGTCGTGCCTCGTGCGAACCAGGCCGCCCCGGCGCCGCTACCAGGTGCGTCTGCCATTTGAGACGCACGCGGCAGCGTGGGCTACTCCCGGTCGACGTACTCCACCGCCGTTATCCCGGCGTGCTTGCTGGTGGTGAGTTGGCTGCGGGGCGTACCGCGGTACGCCCCGCAGGTCGGTGCGACGTCGCTGTAATCGCGGCCAGTGGCGACGGTGAGGTAGGAGGCGCCAGGAACACCGTCGTGGGTTGGATCCAGCGGCAGCGCAATGAAACGATTGCGTTGCTCCGGGTCAGGCAGCAGCACCTCTACCCAGGCGTGGGTTCCCCCCTCGCCCAGCAGGTGGCCGGAGACGTAGCGTGCTGGCAACCCGCGCAGGCGACAGAGCGCCAGCATGACGTGGGCGAAATCCTGACACACCCCCTCCCGCCGCTGGAAGGCTTCCGCCGCCGTGGTGCGGACATCTGTCGCGCCCTCACGGTAGACCATGTGCTCGTAGACTCGCGTGCAGATGCGGACCGCCAGTTCGCGCCCCGAAGATGACGGCCCGATCTCGGCGGCGGCCGCACGCAGGGCGTCGTCCGGTTCGGTCAGCCGTGAGAAATCGCGCAGGAGATCACTTTCATAGAGTCGGCGCGTCACCAGGATTGGTCTGGCGGTGGCCTCCCGTTCCGTCTCGATCCGGGCGGTAAAGGTGATCGCGCGCGCGACATGGTCAACCGAGAGAAAGATGACCAGGTTGCCAAACTGGTCGATCTCTCGCCGCACTTCGGCGCCGGGAGCAGAGATATCCAGGTCGTGCGTTATCAGACGCTGCGGGCCATGTCGTTCCGGCGGGATGATAACCAGCCGGTGGCGCAGATCAATGATCGGGTCCTGGTACTCGTAGCGGAACTGCTGATGCACACAATACGCCGTCCGGCGGACCTCCTCCCAACACACATCGCGATGATCGATCACCTGGGCTGGCGCCACGTGCTGGCGCGCGCCGATGGAGCGTGTCGTCAACCTGCTCGTCCTACGTGGTCACATTCCCCACCAACACGCAGCCCTTTGGACTGCTGCGGCGCATGCCGCGCGATTTGGTTCGTTTCGTGCGGCAAAGCGGCGGAGCCTCCATCATCGCTCCAGACCACTGTCCGCGGGTACTGACCGAGGCCAGAGACCGTCTTCATGGCCAGGTTCGCTGCATCGCCCAGATCCGGCCCGCTGCTCGCTGCCACTACGTCGTACGCACGCGCCACGACCCGGGCCGGAAGGGTCAGGCGCACGCAGTGCTTCCCGAGCAGATCGCAGACAGGTCTGGTTCGGTATCCCCGGATCACGCCGCCGCTGTACCCAGGATCACCCAGTTTGCCGGCGCAGGCTGTGGCTGCCTCAGCACCGCCGGGGTGATCCGTGGCGACGTACAAAGCGCGTCGCTGCCGGCGCTGATCGGCGCCTGCGGGACTCCTTGGGGCGTGTACGCCGTCAATCCGTCACCTGCTGCTGTTGCTGCGGTTGCTGGCGCGGAGAGCGGTCATCTGAGCCTGGGGCGAAGGGATCACCCATCTCCATGCTGCCCATCGGCGCCAGCGCCGGCTCCATGGAACCCAGCGCCTGTGTCATCGCCTCCAGGCGCTGCAACTGGCGCATGGCGCCGAGCGTCTGGAACTGGATCGGGCCCACGCGGGAGCGCACTGGCGCTCCGATACCGAGGCTCTGGAAATCCCCGACGACCTCGCATTCCACCGACACCTCCAGGCTGGAGGCCGCGCCACCCCGGTAGGTGCCCCGCACCACCGAGACATCGGCGTAGTCCCGGCCCACCGCCACCTTGACGTGCCGCCCGGTGGATGGCGTTCCCGCCGTCGGGTCAATGCCAACCCAGCCGTACGGCGGCACAAACGCCTCGGCCCACGCGTGGGACGCGGCGCTGGCCGAGACATTGCCCAGGTAGCCACTCACGTAGCGTGCCGGCAGGCCCGCGTGGCGGCAGAGCGAAATCAACAGGTGCGAGAAATCCTGGCAGACACCGCTGCCGCCCTGGAGTAAATCCTCGACCGTCGAGCGCACGTTCGTCGCGCCGACGCGATACTCGAAGTGATCGTGGACATAGGCGGCGGCCAGGAGCAGGTACGCGTAGGCTGACACATCCGGGGTGGCGGCCAGCAGCGCCTGAGCAATCTCCTCGGTCGGGCGACCCAGCGCGACATAGGCGCTGGGATGCAGAAACTCGGCATTCTCGTCGGCGAAATAGTCGTCCTGCGCCAGCCCCGCGAGGTTCGGCGAGCGGTCCATCTCTCCCTCACGCGGGCCGGTCAGGTGCTCCCCGATCCCGGCGAAGGTGATTACGTCGCTCGTGGCCTCAATGCGCAGGCGGTCGTGCATGTACGGGATCCCGAAGTCATGCACGGAGTTGCCGTAGTAGTCCTCAAAGGCGATCACCGTTGCCGGTGGGTCGATAGTCAGGTTGAACCCGACACACGTCTGCATGCCGTCCGAAACTGGCCGCAAGCGGACCTCGTTGAAACTCTCGTACGCGGGGGGCGCATAGGTGTACTCCGTGCGGTGCGTAATGCGATAGCGCATGTTGCCTCCTCAGGCCACCACGTCTTCCGGCCGCAAAACCCGCGGCGCGAAGTACTCGGCCTGGATGTGCTCGCCCAGCCGGTAACAGGAGCGCTGCAGATCGAGCAGGTACTGGTGCAGCCCGGCCGCGAAAATCTCCTCTACCCGCCCGTAGGCCAATCGGCTGCGGAGAATGCCGGCCGCCCGCTCTGCCTCGCTGCCACCCGATGGGTTTGGCCCAGGCAGGGCGACGCTGGAGATGGTCCGGTGCTCGAGATCGTAGGTGCGATACGCCGAGATGCGCGCCAGTGCGGCGTCCACCTCTGCGATGGCGAACAGGATCGAGCGCGGGAACACCGGTGAGAGGGTGAGCATTTCCACGACGTCGCGAGGTTGCACGGCTGCGCGGTAGAGCTTGTGATACGCCTCGTAGGCTGAGAGCGAGCGCAGCACCGCCTGCCACTCGTGCCACTCGCCTGGCACGTCGTCCGTGAGTCGCGCGGCGATGGCCTCGAAGCCGGACCCCGCAACCGGCGCGTACGGCGAAGCATCGGCCATCAGCAGGTGGTACTTCACATCCAGGGCGCGGGCTGTCTTTTCCGCCCGCTCCAGAAACTTGCCTGCCTGCAGGAAGTGCCATCCCTCCTCACGCGGCATGGTGCTGTCTGTCACCCCCTGGAAGAGGTGGCTGAACTCAATCACTGAACGGTAGAAGAGGTGCGCGTTCTCGACGGTCACTGGCTCCTGCCCGGACCCGGCCCAACGCTGGAGATCGAGGTAGAAGCGATTCAGCGCCTCCCACATTTCGCTGGCAATCTGATGTCGCATCGCCCGCGCCTGCTCACGCGAGCGCGCCACGCAAGAGATGATCGAATTCGGGTTGTTGGCATCGAAGGTGAGATAGGTCGGCGCCGTTACCTCATTCGCCTCGCCGTAACTGCTCCGGAAGCGCTGCTCGTTGCCGACGATGGCGATCAGCGCCTCCCAGTGCCGGGTGCGCCGCGCCTCTGCCTCGGGGGAGGCGCCCATCCCCAGTGTGTGGTGGTAGTTCACATCCGTAATGCGGGCGGTATCTTCCGCCCGCTCCACGTAGCGCCCGATCCAGTAGAGCGATTCCGCAATCCGGCTCAGCATGCTGCCCGCTCCTGCGGTTGCCCGCGTCGTCCGCTCATTCCAGCACCCAGGTGTCCTTGCTGCCGCCTCCCTGGCTGGAGTTGACCACCAGTGAGCCCTTGCGCAGCGCCACGCGGGTCAGCCCGCCCGGCAGGACGTGGATACCGTCATTGCCGGTCAGGATGTAGGGACGCAAGTCCACATGACGTCCCTCGAGTTGGGCCCGGCCGCTGCTCCCGTCTCCGACGAAGGATGGGTGGCGTGAAAGCGGCACGACCGGTTGCGCGATGTAGTCACGTGGGTCGTTGAGGATGCGGCGGCGGAACTCCGCGATCTCCTCTTCTGAGGCGCTGGGACCTATCAGCATCCCGTAGCCGCCGCTCTCATTGGCGGCCTTCACCACCAGGCGGTCCAGGTTCGCCAGCACGTATTCACGCTGTTCCGGGTCATCCGGCAAGTACGTCGGCACATTGCCGAGAATCGGCTCCTCGTTCAGGTAGTAGCGGATGATGGCCGGCACGTAGTGGTAGACCACCTTGTCATCCGCCACGCCCGTACCAATCGCGTTTGCCAGCGCGACATTCCCGGCCCGCACTGCCCCGAGCAGCCCGGCCACGCCCAGGATGCTGTCCGGCCGGAAGGAGAGCGGGTCCAGGAACTCATCATCAACGCGGCGGTAAATGACATCAACCGGCTGGCGGCCAAGCGTGGTGCGCAGGTAGACGCGATTGTCGAGGACGAAGAGATCGCGCCCCTCCACCAGTTCGATACCCATCTGCTGGGCCAGAAAGGCGTGCTCGAAATAGGCCGAGTTGTAGACACCGGGCGTTAGCAGCACCACCGTCGGACCCGGCCCATTCACGGGTGTCGGGCGCGGCGAGAGCGCGCGCAGGTTCTCAAGGAGCTGGCCGGCGTAGTGATCGACTGGCCGCACGCTGACCTCATCGAACCAGTCTGGAAAAACATGCGTCATCGCGCGGCGGTTTGCCAGCACGTAGGAGACGCCGCTTGGAGACCGCAGGTTGTCCTCCAGCACCAGGTAGCGCCCCTCGCCGTCCCGGACCAGGTCACTCCCCACGATGTGGATATACCGGTCGTGCGGGACATCAACGCCAACGACCTCGCGCCGGAAGTGGCGGGCCCGCACGATGAGGCGGCGCGGCACCACCCGGTCGTGCAGAATCTGCTGCGCGTGGTAGATGTCGTGAATGAACAGGTTGAGCGCGCGGATGCGCTGTTGCAGGCCCCGCTCGATGATCGTCCACTCGTGCGCCGGGATCAGCCGTGGGATGAGGTCGAACGGGAAAATGCGCTCGGTGCCCCGCTCGGCATCGGAATAGACCGTGAACGTGATGCCCTGGTGCAGAAAGGAGCGGTTGGCGAGTTCGCTGGCCCGCGCCAGGTCTGCCGGTGTCAGTTGCGCGAGGTGATGCGCCAGGTCCCGGTAGTGGGACCGTGGCGTGAGTACGCCACCCCGCGCCGCGAACATTTCGTCATAGAACGGCCCAGGGTCGTAGTCCCGTAACAGAGGACCAGACGGCGCCGCGTCTGTGGGGAGATCACGCATCGTCGGCATGGACCGCGCTCCCATCATGCTGCACTGGTATTCCAGGGGCAATCTTCCGCTCATGATCGCCGCTGGACGAGCAATCGGCAAATGCGCGGGGTACATGCCAGCGCGGGTGCGATTGTGCAAGTCCATCGGCAGCAGATGCTCCCGGCGACGGCCGCCAGGAGTCCCGATACGTACGTACACTCGACTGCGGGACTGGACAGATCAGGTTCTGCGTGGCATTCTTCAAAGGCCATCGGGATGGTGGACATTGATCGCTTGCTGGGGAGTGGTCAGCCATCACGCTCGCATCTGGCCGGGAATGGGATGACAACAGACCTCTTGCTGCCGCTGTACGGCCTCATTGTGGGAATGCTGGTAGGACTCACCGGCATGGGTGGCGGCGTCCTCATGACGCCGCTGCTGGTTGTTGGCCTGGGCATGCCCGCCACCGTGGCGGTTGGCACCGACCTCGCGTACTCCTCTGCAACCAAGATGGTGGGCGCCTGGCAGCACTGGCGACAGGGCACGGTTGACACACGGGTTGTGCGCGCCCTGGCCACGGGCAGCGTTCCGGCCACAATCGTGGCGGTGGTGGTGCTCTACTACCTGCACAATGTGCTGCACATCGATGTCAACGCGGCACTCGAGCGCTTCATCGGCGTCATGCTGGTGATTGCCGCCGCACTGATGGCCCGCAAGCTCTGGATGAGCTTCACAGGGGAGACCAACAACCTCCACCTGAACTACGACCACTTCCCAACCGGCCGCCTGATTGCCATTGGGGCGCTGGGTGGCTTCCTGGTCGGCATGACCTCCATCGGCAGCGGCAGCCTCATCATCGCGCTGCTGGTCATGACGATTGCCCTGGCGCCCGATAAACTGGTGGGCACTGACGTGGCTCACGCGTTCCTGCTCGTAGGGACGGCAGCCCTGGCGCACCTGCTCTTTATGCAGGATGTCGATATGCTGCTGGCTGGCAAGCTCCTGTTGGGCTCTGTCCCCGGCGTCCTCATTGGCAGCCGCATGGCGCCTCGCGTGCCCCGCCGCCCCCTCCAGGCATTTCTGGCCGTCCTCCTGATGAGCACCGCGATCTCGATGTTGAAGTAGATCTGATTCTCCCGGCAGGGGTGCTGTTCCCCGGTCTGTCGTCGCCAGCAATCGTTAGCCGGGTACACATCAACGCAGGACCGAGAAGGCTCGGAGAACCTGCTCCAGTCTCCAGAAGTAATAGCCCCAGCCCGTGGTCGCCGCCGTCGTCGTGCCGCAAGCGGCGGTCATTGAGCAATGAATCTCCTCAGGCGCGGGCTGCCGGATCCTGGCCGAGGGCAGGGGTCGTCGGCGATGCTCCACCCGGTCGATGCCTGGCTCAGCCGGCGCCTGATCGCCGCGAACGACCGAAAAGAGATACGAAGTTTCCCTGTTGCCGAGGTGAAGAATCACCAGCTCCGGCCATGCGCATTTCTGGCCTGGGGGAACCAAGAGCCGGTGCGTGGCCGGTTGATCAAGCCCTGGACCGACCCCTGCCAGGCTCGCCTGCGCGGCGTCGGTCGCGGAACGGGGCGATCCTGGATCCTCGCCAGCCAGTCGGAAGCGCCGCCAGACCACCGTGTTCGGCGCTGTCGCCGGGGTGCACTGCACTGGCACAGCGCATCCGGCCCCCAAACGGTTGAATCAGTGCGCCGGGTTCCTGCCGTGGCCAGCCTGGTGGCTGCAGCGACCCCACTCATGGGACACAGCATCGTGACATCGCCCACCTCGCTGGCCGCCCGACGCATCCTCCAGGTGAGGTGTAGCCTGCACTCTTTACAACAATGTTGCCGAGTCGTAAAATGCGAGTGGGTACCCAGTCCACCATTCGCGAAACGCGAAAGGAGGCCACCCGTTCAGCTGAGAATCAATACCACAAGCAACGAAAGTGACCCCTCTATGAAGAGGGTGTGACCGAACCCCTTGGCAATGGGTCGGCACGTAAATGCGATGTCGAGGGCGGGGCCTGGTTCCTCGCCCTCACGTCTTGTCTGGCCACCGTCGGCGGCGTGTCGTACGCGCGGATCGGCGGCAGGTCACCCGCCCAGCGCTCCACCTCCACCAGCGCATGTTGCCCACTGCACCCCTGCGCCAGGCTGGAAGTCCCCCGGTCGAACGTCAACACATTCGGGTTGCCGTGCACGCAGAGGCTCTGCGGGTCGGCGGGATCAAGTGGGTCGTACCAGGCGCCCGTCGACAACTGGACGACGCCTGGCCGCACATCCTGGCTAACGATTACCCCGGCCAGGCAGCTACCCCGTCCGTTGAACAGCCGCACGACATCCCCGTCCGCAATACCGCGAGGGGCCGCGTCCTGCGGGTGCATGCGCATCGGTTCCCGCCCCTGGATTTTGGACCGCTGGCTTGTTTCCCCGGCGTCGAGTTGGCTGTGCAACCGCGTCCGCGGATTGTTCGCCACGAGCTGCAAGGGGTACTGCGCCTGCGCCGGGCTCCCCAGCCACTCCTTCGGCTCGTACCAGGCAGGATGCCCCAGGCAATCGGCGTAGTTGAAGCCGGCGATGGTTTCCGAGAAAAGCTCGATCCGGCCGCTGGGGGTCGTCAAGGGGTTGCTTGAGTGGCCGTCCTCGATCCCCTCGAAAAGCACGAGGCCCTCGTCGGTATCCGGCAGCTGCAGGTAGCCGGTCTCCCAGAACTCATCGAACTCCGGGAATCGGGTGTGGCCGTCCGGCAGGCCATCGCGCCAGTGGTTGTAGAGATACGGCACCCACTCCTCGGCGCAACGGTTCTCGGTGAAAGCCTCGCCGGCTCCAAGTTCGCTGGCGATATCGCCCAGGGCATCGAAATCATGGCGGCTGCATCCGAATGGCCGCACCGCTCGCCGCATGGCGATCAGATACGGGTCGTTCCCGGCCGCGCCGATATCGTTGCGCTCCAGGCTGACTGTCGATGGCAGCACCACATCCGCATGACGCGCGGTGGCTGTCCAGAACGGATCGTGCACCACGATGGTGTCCGGCTGCTGAAACGCACGGCGCAGTCGGCCAATATCCTGCTGATGATGGAACGGGTTGCCGCCCGCCCACGCGACCAGCCTGATCTCAGGGTAAACGTAGTCCTCGCCGTTGTAGGGAAAGGTTTCGCCCGGGTGCAGCAACATGTCCGAGACACGCGCCACCGGGATGAACGCGCCCACCGGGTTCTTGCCCTGGGGAAAAACTGGCAAGCGATGTTTCAAAGGCGCCATGCCGACGCTCTGCATCGAGCCATAGCCAAAACCATAGCCGCCGCCGGGCACGCCGATCTGGCCCAGCATCGCCGCCAGGGCAATGCCCATCCACGGCGTCTGCTCCCCAAACTCCGCCCGCTGCAACGACCAACTGGTGTTGATGAACGTGCGCTTGCGAGCCATGCGTCGCGCCAGGTCCACCAGCGTCCCGGCCGGAATCTGGCAGATAGCCGCAGCCCACGCCGGGTCCTTTGGCTGCCCGTCATCCAGGCCCAGGATATAGCGCTCCAGCTTTTCGTAGCCGACGGTCGCCTGATCCAGGAAGGCGTGGTTCACCAGCCCTTCGTCAATCAGCACGTAGGCCAGGGCCAGCATGGCGGCGACATCGGTACCCGGCGCAATCGGATGCCAGGTGGCGTTCGTGCAGGCCGGCAGGTCATCGCGCAGCGGGCTGAACAGTTCGAACTGCGCGCCGCGTCCGGCAAGCTGCTGCAAATGGCCACCAACCGTGTGGACGGTCGCGCCGCCAGGGCTGACAAACGTGTTCTTGAGCGGAATGCCACCGAAGGCCACGATCAGTTCCGTGTGTTCGGCGATCACCGGCCACTCGGTGCCGCGATGGATCATGCTCAGCATTGGTGCAGCGACGCGTGGCAGGATCACGTCGCCGGCCGCATTGCTGTAGGTGTTGACAGATCGCACGTAGCCGCCCAGGCAATTCAGGAAGCGGTGCAGTTGGCTCTGGGCGTGGTGAAAGCGCCCGGCGCTGGCCCACCCGTAGGAGCCGCCGTAGACCGCCTGTGGCCCGAACTCGCCGTAGACCCGGCGGTACTCAGTTGCCAGCAAGTCAGTCACTTCATCCCATGACACCGGCGTCCAGGGGTCGCTGCCGCGCCGCGCATCCGGGCCCGGGCCATCCTCCAGCCAGCCACGCCGCACCATCGGCTGCGTGATGCGGGCGGCGCCCTGAGCCCCGGTCCGGATATTGCCAAGCAACGGTGAGGGGTCCGGGTCTCCGGCGAAGGGCCGAATCTCGATGAGCTTGCCGGCGTCGGTGATGGCGTCGAACGCGCCCCAGTGAGAGGAATGTGATTGAACCTGCAACGCCACTCGATGCCCCTCGCGTGTTGGTCTCGTACCCTGGCTCAACAGGCCGCCTGATCGCCAGTTGTCTATCAAGTATCTCCGGAATGCGCACGAACGGCGAGGACCCGCGCACTGACCGCTTGCCGGATCATTGTGCGTTTCAGAGTACGCTCAATTGCCGAGCAGCGCGGCTGCCACGCCGTGCGGACGTAGCGCCACTGGCGCTGCTACGTGAAGGACTGCGCCGACTATGACCTCAGACCCCATTCTGTCAGACTTTGCCTCGCCCGCGCCGCTGCCGCGCCGCGCGGCCCTGCGCCGGCTTGGCGCGGGCAGCCTGGGCGCCGGACTCCTGCTTCATACGCTTGCCCAGCGGGGAAGCGCGCAGAGCGCGGTTGCCTCGGCCGCGACGGAAGCCGCTGCCCGCCGCGCCATCAACGCGATCAACCAGGCGCTGAGCACCGGCGACATGTCGGTCCTGAACCTGAGCTTCGCGCCCAATTACGTCAACCACACGCCAGTTCACTCCTTTACGACGGGCCAGGCGTTTGCAGGCGACCTGGCCGGACTCAGCGACGCGCTGACCAGGCTGCGCGCCGTCATGCCGAACGCGAAGCTGCTGGTCGACGACGTGGTGGCCTCGGGAGACACCGCTGCCGTGCGCGTGGAACTGCGCGGCGACGTCGACACGAGCCTCGTGACGCTGCCCGAAGGCGTCGCGCCGCGCCTGATCATTGGCGGCATCGCCATGGCTCGCTTTGAGAACGGCCTGGTGGTGGAAAGCTGGCAATTCGACGACGCCGCGTCGCAGTTCGTCTTTTCCCGGTTGACCGCGCCCCCCACGCCAGTCCCCGCCGAAACCCCGATACCCCCACCCGCCGCCGCCACGCCGGGCGAGGTCCGCGACGTCAGCAACTTCGCGGCCATCCAGTTGCAGGGCGTGGGCCAGATGCAGATCGTGCAGGGCGAGCAGGAGTACCTGACTATCGACGCCGAGGAAAAGGTGCTGAAGCGCATCACCTCGGAGGTTCGGGCCGGGATGCTCGTTATCGAGCCTGCCCGCGACTTCCGCACCGATCAGCCCATCGTCTACTACGTCGGCGTCAAGACCCTCGGCAACCTCAGCGTGAGCGGCTCCGGCGCGGCCAGCGCCGACGCGATCACGGCCGATGAGCTCATCCTCGAGGCGCGCGGCACATCCAGCATCACCATCGCCAGCCTGACCGCCACCGCGGTCCAGGCGAGCCTGGCCGGGAACAGCAAGATCTCCCTGGCCGGCACGGTCGAGCGCCAGGAGGTCACGCTGCAAGGGACCAGCGTTTACGACGCAGGCAACCTGGCCAGCACCGACGCCACCGTCACCGCCAGCGACACCGCCCAGGCCGTCGTCCACGCCAACGCCACCCTCACGGCCACCGCCAGCGGCGTCGCGAAAATCGTCTACAGCGGCGATGCCGCCGTCACGCCGAACACCTCCGGCGTGGCCAGCATCACGCAGGCGGGGTAGCCGCAGGAGCAGGCAGCGGGCAGCAAGCACGGGGGGTCGTTGCCCGCTGCCCGCTGCGCCTCAACGTTGCTCGCGACAGGGCGATTGCGGCGTTGGTAGGCGTAACCTCACGGGGCCAGTTTCCAGCGAAGACAAAGGGCCGACTGACGACGGCCCCTGAAAACCCCCTCATATCAAGGACGCGACGCCTGGAGATGGCGCCCCTCACGCGTGGCATCCTGAGCTTGCCGAAGGAACTGATCCGCGAACCAGCACGGCCCAAAGTTGCCATCGCCCACACAGGCACACCGGCGATCGAAGGGCAACAGGTTCTACAGCTGATACAACCGCGCCGCTGTCCCACGCAACACCGCGTCTCGCTCCTCTGGGCTGAACGGCTCCAGCGCCTGCTGGTGTGCGGCCCACAGCGTTGGCAGATCGGTCCACAGCTTCTCGACCGGGAAATTGCTGCCGAAGACGCAGCGGTCGGCCCCGAAAATCCCGACTGTTTCGCGAACCACCAGCGCGATGAACGCGGAGTCGACGCGGTGGCTGAAAGTGCCCAGCCCGGAGAGCTTGACGTTGACGTTTGGTTGCGCGGCCAGGCGCTGCATCCCCTCGCGCCACTCTGCGACCGTGGCCGGGTCATCTCCGGTCAGCATCCCGGCGTGAATCAGCACAAAGGGTATCTCGGGAAAATCGGCGGCGAGGCGAGCCGCGTCCGCCATCTGCCCGGCGAACACCTGCAACTCGAAGAGCCAGCCGTAGTCCGCAATCCGGGCCAGGTTGCGGCGGAAGGCAGCGTCGTTCATCTGGTCCGACACGGGCGCGTAGCGGTACTGCGGGTTCTCGTGCCAGTGCAGTTGCAGCCGCGTGCCTCGCATCAGCGGTGAAATCCGGGCCTGCTCCGCGAAGACCGCCGCACAGCCATCATCCATCAGGTCCGCTGAGCCCACGATGGCGTGCGGCCACCCGGTCTCGTCGGCCACCGACTGCACCCAGCGCACCTCATCGACCACGCGGTCCAGCGGCCAGTTCGTCTGCACGTAGACCGATTTCGTGATCCCCACTGGCTCGACATCGGCGCGGTACTCGCTGATCGGGTAGTCGCGCCGGATCGGCTCGTACGGCCCGAAGATGCGCGGGACCATTGGCCCCTTCAGCCAGCCCAGGTCAGCCTGCCGCCAGATGTGATGATGCGCATCCACGTACCCCTGCTCGCTCATGCGCTCCTCCGTTGCGTCGTCCAGGCGGCGCCTGCCTGCCGCCGGGGTTGGCCTTCCAGTTCGGGCAGCCGCTCCAACTCTCGCAGCAGGAAGCGCGCCGAGTCAGCGTTGCCCAACCGGTCAAGTGACCCAAGGATGCCCACCATGCCGCGCGTGGCCGGCCGGTAGTTACGGTCGCCAGCCAGCGGGGTCAACCAGATCAGCCGATGCGCCAGCCGCGCCAGGCGCTCGGTGGTCGCCACCATCTGCCCCGGGTGCCCCAACTCCAGCCCGTCCGACAGCACCATCACCAGCGCGCCTCGCGCCAGCGAGAGGTAGCGGCTGTTGTCGAGAAACGCAGCGAACGCCTCCCCGATGCGGGTGCCGCCGTCGAAGTCAGCAATAACGTCGCTCAGGCTGGCCACGGCTGCATCAACGTCCGGGTGGCGCAAGTTGGGCGTGACGCGCGTCAGGCGGGTGCCGAAGGTAAACGCCTCCACGCGCTCGCCGCCGTGCATCAGAGCATGGGCAAAGCGCAGAAAATCCGGGCTGTGTGACTTCAACGACCCGGAGACATCGAGCAGGAGCAGCACCCGCCGCTGGCGTGGTGGCCGTTTCCGGTAGCGAAGGCGCACGATCTCGCCGCCCATGCGCTGCGCCTCCGCCAGCACATCGCGGACGGCAATCTCCCCGGCGTGCGTGGTTCGCACCCGTCGCCTACCCCGACCTCTCGGCAGCACCCGCTGCGCCGCGCGCATCGTCCGCAGCCAGATTTCTCGCTCGTCGGCGCTCGCGCTGGCCACCAGGCGGCGGTTCAATAGTTCATCAACGCTGGCCGCCTCTCCTGTGCCCTCGCTCACCTCCTCCGGGCTGGCGGAAGACGAGTCGCCTTTGTGCGGCTGCTCGGTCTCGCTCTCCGGCTCGTCCTCGTCTGAGACCGCTTCGTTTTCCCATACGCTGGCGCCAAACCACGCCTTGAACAGCGCATCGAAGTCAGGAATCTGCGCCACGTCAGTGACGAGCGTCAGCCGGGCCAGCCAGTAGAGATCAGGCAACTCTCGCAGCGGTGCGATCTTCATCGCGCGCAGAAAGTCGACGCGCCGCGTTGGCAACACTGGCGCAATCTCCGCGCTGACGGCATCTACAAAGCCGGTCAACAGCGCCTGTGACGCGCCTGTGGGCTCAGCGTCGTTCACCGGCCAACCATCAATTGCCGCGCTCGCAGTCCGTCCCGCCGTGATGCCCTGACTCATGTGTCATCCTGAGCTTGTCGAAGGATCTCGCCTCGCATCCACAGCGCATCGCATGGAACCGACCACCCTCGCCTGGCATCCTGCGCCCGTGGGCGAAGGATCTCGTCCGCGTCCCAGCTTCCCGTTTCATGACGCCTCCGGTTGTGCACGCCACGCGGAGACAGACGCGGCAGCCTCGAACCTCCACGGCCGAGAACGAGATCCTTCGACAAGCTCAGGATGACACGCGAGGGCAGGTGTGCCTGCGTGACAGGCTGAGGTTGGGCATCAGGAGCGAGATCCTTCACCTGCGGGCTCAGGATGACAGGCGGGGCAGGGCGATGCCGCCGGTGCTTCCCCGCTGACGCATCACTCAGATCCACAGGTGGTGTTGGGCGATACCCATTCACCCGCCCGCACCTGCCCCCACCAGCAGCCCCTCTGCCTCCCGCTCCACCCGCGCCAGGTCTTCCTGGTCTTTCAGCAGCAAGCCCAGGGAACGGCGCAGGGCGACGGGCCAGGCGACACCGCGCCGCTGCAAAGCGTGCGCGCCGCGCGCCCAATCGACGGACTCTGCGATGCCCGGCTTCTTCAGCAGGGCCATCTCCCGTGTTTGGGCCACGGCCGCCACCAGGATCGCCGCCGCCTCGGCCGTCAGGCCGGGGGCCAGCGCCTCGACGATGCGGCGCTCGCGCGCCTGCTCCGGGAAGTCGATCCAGTGGTACAGGCAGCGCCGTTTCAAGGCGTCGTGCAGTTCCCGCGTCCGGTTGGAGGTCAGGATCACCAGCGGCCTGACCACCGCGCGAACGGTCCCCATCTCCGGGATGCTGATCTGGAAGTCGCTCAGGAACTCCAGCAGGTAGGCCTCGAACTCGGCGTCGGCGCGGTCCACCTCGTCGATCAGCAGCACCGCGCCGGGTTCGCTGCGCAACGCGCGCAGCAGCGGGCGCTCCAGCAGAAACTCCGGGCGGTAGATGTCGTCCACATCCGCGCCGTGCTCGTGCGCGCGCAGGTGCAGCAGTTGGCGCGCGTAGTTCCACTCGTAGAGGCTTTGCGCGGCGTCGAGCCCTTCGTAGCATTGCAGGCGAACCAACTCGCGCCCGGTAATGCTCGCCAGCGCGTGCGCCACCGCCGTCTTGCCAACCCCCGGCTCCCCTTCCAGCAAAAGCGGCTTGCCCAGCTCGCCCGCCAGGAAGATCGCCGTCGCCAGGCCATCGTCCGCGAAGTAGGTCACACCGTGCAGCGCGTGTTGCACAGCCTCGGGATCACGGAAGCCGCTCATACCCGCGGCCTCCACCTTGTGTCACGTGAGTTCATCCACCCGCCCGTAGCGCATCCAGTCCGCGCAAAATCTTTTCTGGCGTCATTGGCAGGCTCTCTACCCGCACGCCGCACGCATCGTAGATGGCATTGGCAATGGCGGGAATAGGGGAATTGGCGGTCATCTCGCCAATCCCCTTGCCGCCGAAGGGGCCATTCGCGGCGGGGCGCTCCAGAATCACGCTCTCCATCGCCGCCAGGTCGGCCGGGCCAGGCATCAGGTACCCGGCGAAATCGGTCGGGCCATCGGCGCGGTCAGGGTAATACGGCTCGGTCGTCTCGAACAGCGCGTGGGAGATGCCCATCCAGGCTCCCCCCACGATCTGCTGCTGCGCCATCGCCGGGTTGAGCGCCCGCCCCATCTCGTAGACGTTGTACATGGCCAGCACCTCGACCACGCCCGTCTCGTCGTCCACCTCCACCTCGGCCACCGTGCAAGCATGCGCCTGGCAGGAATCGGGGTCCATCTCGCCCGTCTCCGGCACCGGCTCGCTCTTCTGCTTGAGGAAGATGCCCCGCCCGGAGATCGTCTTGCCCTGCTTGAAGTGCGCCGCCAGCGCCAGATCGACGATGTGGATTTTCTTCTCCGGCGCGCCCTTGAGCCGGATGAACCCCGTGCCGTCTGTCTCCAGGTCGGCCGGGTCCACCTCCATCTCCTCCGCTGCCGCCTGCAGCATCACCTCGCGCGCCTCGCGGGCCGCCATGATCACCGCGTTCCCGACGCGGTGCGTACCCCGGCTGGCGAAGGTGCCCATGCAGTGCGGGCCGGTGTCGGTATCCGCCGTATCGACCAGGATCATCTCCAGCGGCAGGCCGAGCGTTTCTGCCGCGCACTGCGCCACCACGGTCTTCAGGCCCTGGCCCAGATCAACTGACGACAGGGTAATCACGAACGAGCCCGTCGTCGTCGCATGAATCAGCGCCTGCGAGGGATCGCCGCCAAGGTTCATGCCTGTTGGGTAGTTCACGGCCGCGAAGCCACGGCCACGCAGTTTTGCCATCAGTGCGCGCCTCCCACGGATGAGAGCGCCCGGCTCTCCGCCGGGAGTTCATGACCGACCAACTCCGCCGCGCGCTGCATGACTTCGATCAGCGCCGCGCCCTCGACGATCTTGCGGTGCGCCTTCATGTCGCCGTCGCGATAGGCGTTCTTCAGCCGCAACACCAGCGGGTCCATGCCGAGGTCCCGCGCGATGCGGTCCATCTGGCTCTCCAGCGCGAAGTCGGCAATCGTGACGCCAAAGCCGCGCATGGCGCTGGAGGGAGTGCGGTTGGTGTAGACGCAGTAGGCGTCCACCCAGACATTCGGGATGGTGTAAGGCCCCGGCATGTGCGCCGCTGCCTTGGTCGTACCGTAGGGCGAGTGTCGTGAATAGGCGCCGGCATCGACGCGCAGCGTCACCTGCCGCGCCACAAGGCGGCCGTCATGCATGACGCCGTCCTTGATCGTGATGCGCTCGGCGGCGCGAGGCGACGAGACCTGCATCTCCTCTTCCCGGCTGTAGACGAACTTCACCGGCCGGTTCGTGAGTTGGGCGGCAATGCAGGCAATCGGTTCGACCATGACATCGACCTTGCCGCCAAAGCCGCCGCCCACCGTGCCGCCAACGACGCGCAGCCGGTTGAAAGGCACGCCCAGGGTCAGCGCCGTATTGTCAAGCGTGAAGTAGCACGCCTGCGTGTCCGAATGAATCAGCAGGCGGCCATTGCCCTCCGGCTTGACGATGCAGCCGGTGGGCTCCAGCGGCGCGTGCTCGATTGGCGACGACTGGTACGTGTGCTCGTAGATGCGATCCGCCTGCGCGAACCCCTTCTCGATGTCACCAAAGCGGATACGCCGGCAGTTGTGCCCCTCGTAGGTAAAGTAGTTCTTGTCGCCATGCTTCGGGTTGACCACCGGTGCTCCCGGCTGCAGCGCCTCATCGACATCCAGCACCGCCGGCAAATCCTCGTAGGCGACCCTCACCCGGCTCGCCCCGAGCAGCGCGGCAGCCTCTGTTTCGGCGACCACCGCAACAATGGGCTCGCCGGCGTACAGCACGCGGTCTTCGGCCAGCACTGGCTCGTCGTCCGGTTCCACCCCGATGAGCCGCAGAATCGTGTACCAGTTATTCGGCACGTCCCGGTAGGTCAGGATCCGCTTCACGCCGGGCGTTGCTTCGGCCTCCGTGGTATCGACATCCGTGATGAGCGCGTGGTGACGATCCGAGCGGTGCATCTTGAGATGCAGCATCCCCGGATACGAGACATCCTCGAAGTAGCGTGTCTGCCCGGTGACATGCCCACGCGCATCGGAGCGTGGCGCCGCGGTGCCGATGACGTGGAAATCAGCTTCCCGCTCGGTGGAGAAGAACCCGGTGTCGATTTCAGCGAAATGTGCGGGCATCGTGCCTCTCCCCTAATCCGCAACCGCGCTGCCGGGGAACTCTGCCCCGCGCTGCACGTCCGCTGCGGACAACACAGCGTCGATGATCGCTTCGTAGCCCGTGCAACGGCAGACATGGCCAGATATTGCGCGCACCACGTCGTTCCGTGTGGGAGCCGGGTTCTCCTCCAGGAGAACCGTGGCCGCCATCAGCATCCCGGAGGTGCAGAAGCCGCACTGGGTCGCGAAGCCTTCGACGAAGGCGCTTTGCAACGGGCTCAGGACGTTGCCGTCTGCCAGTCCTTCGAGGGTGCGCACCTCCGCGCCAGCAATCGTTTCGACCGGAATCAGACAGGCAGGCATTTCCTGACCATCGACAATCACCGCGCAGGAGCCGCAGCTTCCCTGGGCGCAGCCGCGCCTGGCGGCCAGCAGTCCAAGATTGTCGCGCAGGGCCAAGAGCAACGTCGTTCCCGGCTTCGCCAGGAACTCTGCCTCCTGGCCGTTCACCGTCAGGGTCACAATGGTCGAGGGCATGGAGCCTCCTTGACTGCAGGCGATGACGTACCTCGGGACTACTCCCCGAGAATGGCGCGGCGGATGTGGACCGGCAGCACGCGCGCCCGGTACCAGGCGCTGGCGTAGGCGTCGGTGAAGGGCGCGGCGTCCATCAGGGCCAGTTCGCTGGCCGCCGTGACGCTCGCGGCATCGAGTGGCCTGCCAACCAGCGCCTCTTCGACATGCGGCGAGCGGATGGCGCGCGGGCCTGCGCCGCCGAGCGCAATGCGCGCCCCTACAACCGTGCCTGCATCTTGTTCGATCACCGCTGCCACTGTGACGATGGCAGCCGAGTTCAGCTTGCGCCGCATCGCCTTCGTGTAGAAGAAGGTTCCCGGTTCCGGAATGGCAAACGAGACCCGGGTCACGATTTCGCCCGGTCCCACGCCGGCCGAGAGCACCTGCCCAACCGGCGCGCGACGCTCACCATCAGGCCCGGCGACATCGACCTCTGCATCCAGCGCAAGCAGCGCCACCGCCAGATCACCGTACGGCTGCCACGCAAACAGGTTGCCGCCCACCGTGGCCAGGTTGCGAATCAGCGGAGAGGCAATCGATTCGACGACCGGCTGCAGAAACGACACTCGCTCGTCGCGGCCAAGCGCGGTCAGCGTCGTCGTCGCGCCGATATGCGCGACATTTCGCTCGACATCGAGACCATCGAGGCCGAGGCGCCTGGCGCTGACCAGGGCCTCCCAGGGGGAAACGTCGGTATTCACGACCGGCATGAGCAAGGTGCCCCCGGCCAGGAACGCTACACCTGGCCGCAGGAAGGAAAGGGCTTCTCCGACAGTGCTCGGTACAGATACGCGCTGCAACATTGCAGACAGACCTCCCCTGGTCAGGCGCGAGGCGCTATTATCGATAATCGAAGATAATCACTCGCAGGGAGGTCCTGTCAATTAGTTCGCGAGTGAGTAATCGAGGCAGGGACGGACGACGAGCCGTCGCGAGAACGGAAGCCGGGAGCGAGTCGGAGCGCCAGTCACGACCGTTCGTGCACCTTCTGTCCCTGGTCCCGGCTACCCTGAAGCTTCCACAGGGGCGTTTCCTCCAGCCAAGGCGCCTCCCTTCATGGAGCACTGTATGCCACTCAAGCGTGTTTCCCTCCGCGAACAGGTCCGAGACGCCCTGCTCCGTGACATTCTGCGCGGTGTCTACGCTCCCGGTGAGCGCCTCGTCGAGATGAAGATTGCCCGCGATCTCGGCACCAGCCAGGCCCCGGTGCGAGAGGCGCTGCGAGAGTTGGAGGCCATCGGCTTCATCACCAGCCAGCCGCATCGTGGCGCGGTGGTTGGGGATATCTGGAAGCGGGGTCTGCATGAAATCTACGCCGTGCGCGGGGGCCTGGAGGAACTGGCCACCCGCCTGGCCACGCCGCGCCTGCGCAGCGATGTCTCCCTGCTCCAGGGAGAGGTGGATGCCATGCGACAGGCGGCGCTTGGCGGCGACATCGACGCGCTCATCACGCACAGCTACCACTTCCACCGCATCATCATTGAGGCGAGCGACAACCTGCTGCTCCTGAGCGTGTGGCAGGGGTTGCACATTGAGACGCGCACCACCATCACGATGATGGCGCCAGGTCTCGACCTGCTGGCCGTGGCGGCCAGCCATCAGCCCATTGTGGACGCCATTGCCAGCGGGGATGTGGAACACGCATGCCGTGTCGCCCGCGAGCACCAGGAGTACTTTGCGCGGTTGCCAGTTCCCGCCGGAGCGCCGGAGAGCGCCGCCTTCTGAGCCGCCATGGCTACACTGCGCCGCCAGATTCCGAGTGACGCCCACCGCCTGGAGGACCTGCATGAGCTTTGAGACAGACATCAAACCCATGTTCCGCGAGGAGGACCGCGACGCCATGGACTTTGTCTTCGATCTCTGGAAGTACGACGATGTCCGGGAAAACGCGGAACTGATCTACGAGCGCATCGCCGATGGTTCCATGCCCTGCGACCGTGAATGGAGCCCGGAGCAGCTCGCCACCCTGCGCCAGTGGATTGACGACGGCAGCCAGCCGTAAGAGTGGACCCGGCGTGGTTCGCACTGGTGCTTGACTTCGGGCAAGAAGCAGCGCACTCTAGGAGGGATGCAAAAACTTGCCGTTCGCCAGCCTGGCCTACAAGGCCGCGCTGGTGATCTCCTCGAGGGAGGTATCTGCCGTGCCCCACGCTGACCTGACCCGCTCTCGCCTCGACCGGCGCGATTTGCTGAAGCTCACCGGCGCAGCCGCCAGTGTGGCGGCGCTCGGTGGTCTGGGCGCTGCTGCGTCCCCGCAGAGTGCGTTTGCCCGCCAGGACACGAGCGCCATTATCTTCGGTGTTGGCACCGATGTTGACGAGCTTGACCCGCGCACCACGGACACGCAAGAGGGCTACATCGCCTGCGCGAACGTCTACGACTGCCTCGTTCTCTATGAGCTTGGCGCAACGACCCTCCGGCCCGGGTTGGCCGAATCCTGGGAAATCTCGGACGACGGCCTGGAATACACGTTCACGCTGCGCCAGGGCGTGAAGTTCCACGATGGAGCCGACTTCAACGCCGACGCGGTGGTGACCTGGTTCAACTCCATCAAGGAGGGCGCCGAGGGCTCCCAGTACGACGCCACCCGTATGGTCTACATGGCGGACTTCATCGCGAACTGGATCGACCGCACCGAGAAGGTCGATGACTTCACGGTCAAGATGACCCTGCCCGCGCCGTACTCGCCGCTGCTCGCCAACCTGGCGATCCCCATCGCCGGCATCCCCAGCCCGACGGCCATTGCGCAGGGTCTGGATTTCGTTGCAGTCAACCCCTCCGGCACCGGCGCTTTCAAGCTGGCGCAGGCCAGCGACTGGACGCGCGACAGTCAGATGACGCTCGAAGCCAACCCGGACTACTGGGGCGGCGCACCGAAGGTGCAGCAGTTGATCATCAAGGTGGTGCCCGAGGGCTCCGGCCGCCTGCAGCAGGTGGAAACCGGCGAGTTGGACATTGCGTGGGCGCTGACACCGGAAGACGTGGAGAAGGCGCGCACAAACCCGGACCTGCTGGTGGTGGAAGACGCTGGCCTGAACACGAACTGCGTCGAGTTGAACGTCACCAAGGAGCCGTTCACGACAAAGGAAGTGCGCCAGGCCCTCAACTACGCGGTGAACAAGGAAGAACTTTCCGAGGGTCTCTACAACGGCAACATGGTGCCGGCAGGCGGCGTGCTGCCGCCAGTAGACTGGGCCTACAACCCGGACCTGAAGTCGTATCCCTACGACCCGGACAAGGCGAAAGAACTGCTGGCCGCTGCGGGCTACGACGAGAGCAACCCGCTCACCTTCACGTTCATGGCCTACACCATTCCGCGCGGCTACAACCCGGTCGGCGACCGGTTGGCGACCGCTATCCAGGAGTACTGGGGCGAGGTCGGCGTTCAGGCCGAGATCCAGACCGCCGAGTGGACGCAATACCGCGCAGACCGGCGCGCAAACATGTTCCAGTGCTCACTTTCTGGCTGGCAGGGCGACAATGGCGACCCGGACAACTTCCTCTTCTCGCTGCTGGCTGGCGCCAGCGCTGGCGCTGCCAACACATCATTCTTCGACAACAAGGAAGTCAACGACCTGCTGGCCAGGGCACAGGTTGTTTCCGACCAGGCCGAGCGAACAGAGATCTATCACCAGGCCGAACAACTCATTGTCGATGAGGCGCCGTGGGTCTTCCTGGGGTACCAGAAACACCAGGTCGTAACACGCGCCAACATTACGGACTTCCAGCTTCAGCCAACCTACATCTACTATTTCTCGGCCGTCGGCAAGGCGTAACGAGGTTCAGGGCAGGGGAGCGCTCCCCTGCCCTGATGCTTCCTCCCAGGCTCTATGACGCGTTTCATTGTCCGGCGCATCCTGCTGGCACTCCCGGTTCTGCTCGGGATCATGACGGCTGTCTTCATCCTGCTGCAGCTTATCCCCGGCGACCCGGCGCTGGCGCTGGCGGGTGAAAAAGCGAGTGTGGAACAGGTCGAGCGGGTCCGCGAGGAGTTCGGGCTGAACCGCCCGCTGCCCGTGCAGTACGCGTACTTCCTGAAATCCGCATTCACGCTTGATTTTGGCGCTTCCCTGCGCACGCATCAACCGGTTGCCACCGAGTTGCGACAGTTTTTTGGCGCAACCATGGAACTCAGCGTTGCTGCGCTCTGCATCGCGCTGCTGATCGGTATCCCGGCCGGGGTCATCGCCGCCACTCACCGCGCTCAACCGCTCGACTACGGCGCCATGCTCATTGCGTTGATCGGCATCAGCACCCCCGTCTTCTGGAGCGGCATCGTCCTCATCTATCTCCTCAGCTTTCGACTTGGGCTCTTTCCCATCGGCGGCATCATTGGCACCGGCATCAAGTTGGACCGCATTACGGATGCCTATGTGCTGGACAGCATCCTGACCCTGAACGGACCGGCCTTCTGGTCCAGCCTGCATCATCTCCTCCTGCCAGCGTTCGTGCTGGCCACCATCCCCATGGCCATCATTGCGCGCATGACACGCTCCTCCATGCTGGAGGTGCTGGGGCAGGACTACCTGCGGACCGCGCGGGCGAAGGGCCTCAGGGAACAGCGCATCGTGGTGCGCCATGCGCTCAAGAACGCCCTGATCCCGATTGTGACGGCAATTGGTCTCCAGTTCGGCGGCCTCCTTTCTGGCGCGTTTCTCACCGAAACGGTCTTTGGCCGCCCAGGGCTGGGGCGCTACGTGGTGGCAGCAATCGGCGCGCGAGACTACCCTGCCATTCAGGGCACCGTTCTGGTCGTTGCGATCATCTTTGTGTTCATCAATCTGCTGGTGGATGTTGCCTACGCCGCCATCGATCCGCGCGTGCACTATGCGTAGGCGACCCCGGATGAATCCTCATGGCTCTTGACACGCAGGCGATGCGGCCAGCGGCTGGCCTCGGCGCCCCCCCACCGCAGAATCCACCGCCCGCGCCGCAACTGGCGAGTGCTCCCCGCACCTCAGCCGGGCTCTGGCGCGATGCCGCCCACCGGCTGCGCCGCGACCACGCGGCCGTGGCCGGGTTGGTCATCATCCTGCTGCTGCTCATCATCGCGATCGTGGCGCCGCAGATTACGCCGTACGATCCGAACGATCAGTCCTTTCGCATCAAGCTGAAGCCGCCCAGCGCCGAACACTGGCTGGGTACAGACGAGTTTGGCCGGGATGTCCTGAGCCGCGTTCTCGTCGGGGCTCGGGTCGCCCTGTACGTGGGCACCATCCCCGTCATCGTCGCCATGATCATCGGCGTCACGCTGGGCCTGGCCGCCGGGTACTATGGGAAGGGCCTGGACCAGGTCATTATGCGTGTCATCGATATTCTGCTCGCCTTCCCCTGGTTGCTGCTGGCCATCGGCATCATGGCCGTACTCGGCCCTGGCATCAACAACGTCGTCATCGCGGTCGCCATCGTCTACATCCCGGCCTTCGCGCGGATCGTGCGAGGGTCGGTGCTCTCCATCAAGGAGAAGGAATATGTCGAGGCGGCGCGCGCCATGGGGCAACCCAACCCACAGATCATCGTGCGGCATGTGCTGGCCAACGCCTGGGCGCCGATCATCGTGCTGGCCACCCTTTCCATCGGGCAAGCCATCATCTACGCCGCCGGCCTCAGCTTCATCGGCCTGGGTACCCAGCCGCCAAACGCCGACTGGGGCGTGATGCTGAGTTCGGGCCGCGAGTACCTGCGTGATGCGCCCTGGCTCGGGTTCTTCCCCGGCCTGGCCATCCTGATCACCGTCCTCGCCTTCAACCTGTTTGGCGATGGACTGCGCGACGCCCTCGATCCACGCATGCAGTAGCTGAAAGGAGCCCAGGTTGACTGAGCCCACGTTCCCCCGAGACGACGCCGACGCTCTGGATGGCATCGAAATCCCGGCTCCCGGGACGGTGCGGCGCGGCACGTTGCGCTTTAGCCACCCCCTGCTGGCCGGCTACGCCTGGCCCTACACCGTCGTGCGCGGCGTCGAGGATGGGCCCCGTGTCGCACTCATTTCCGGGGTTCACCCGGCGGAGTACCCGGCGATTGAAGGCAACATCCGGGTGACCCGCTCCCTCGATCCCTCCGCCATGCGTGGCGTCGTCGTTTCCCTGCCCATCATCGATGTCCCGGCGTTCCTGCCGCGCACGCCTTTCGTCTCTCCCATCGACGGCAAGAACCCCAACCGCTTCTTCCCGGGCGACCCGGAGGGCACCTTTTCCGAGGTGATGGACGACGCCATCTTCCGCGCCATCATCGCGCCGTCCGATGCGCTGCTTGACCTCCATGGCGGCGACATGGTCGAGGCGCTCTATCCCTTCTCGGTTTTCAGCCTCAGCGGCAACGACGAGGTCGATGCCCAATCGTGGGCGCTCTGCGAGGCGTTCGGCCTGCCCTACGCCGTCGCCTCCCGCCCACAACCCGGCGGGCTGGCCGGGACGACGTGCGACGCTGCCGCTGCTGCCGGCATTCCCAGCCTGATCGCCGAGGCCGGAAGTTCCGGCCTGCTCACCGAGCCAGAGACCCGGATGATGGTCGATGGCGTGCGCAACGCGTTGCGTCACCTTGGCGTTCTGCCCGGTGATGCGACGGTCAACACCATCACGCGCGTGGACCAGTTCACCTGGATTCGCTCCCCCGAAGAGGGCATGTGGTACCCCTTGGTGGCGACAGGCGACAAGGTGAAGGCCGGTCAGTCGCTGGGACGCATTGGCAACCTGTACGGCGACACCCTCACTGAACTCACGTCGCCCCACGACGGCGTGATTCTGTTCATCACCAGCGCCGCCGCCATGCCCAAAGACGGCCTGGCGATCTCTGTCGGCGGGATCCAGGCCGACCATCGGGAACCCCGCCGCATCTGAGGCGCCCAGAATCTGGCGAGGTACGCCAGACCAGCCGCGTGCCCAATGGCCTGGCGCCAACATGCATCGATCCACTGGACGTCCTGAACTATCGCCATCAGCGGGCAGGTAAGGGCATAATCCTGCGTTGGCATTGACCGGTGTAAACACGGGAAGGATGGTGTTGGGCGTGCGTGGGCCGAACGGAGCGTCGCGAGGGGCGGCGAAATGACCGCGTTGGCAGTTGATCTCGGAGCCAGCGGGGGCAAGGTTTTCGCCGGCAGCTTCGATGGCGAACGGCTCAGCGTGCGCGAGGTTTACCGCTTCCGCAACGACCCGGTGCGCGCCGCTGGGCGCCTGCACTGGGACATCCTTCGCCTGCTGCATGAAGTCATGCAGGGACTCCGCGCGGCCCGTGCTCTGGGCAGTGAGATCGGAGAACTCTCCAGCCTCGCGCTCGATTCCTGGGGCTGCGACTTCGGCCTGCTGGACCGCAACGGCGAGCTTGCCGGCAATCCCTATCATTACCGCGATGAAGGTATGCTCGGGGCGATGGACGATGTGCTGCGCAAGGTTCCGCCAGCCGAGATCTTCGCGCAGACCGGAATCCAGTTCATTGCCCCAAACTCGCTGTACCAGCTCTACGCGCTGAAACGGAACGGCTCGACGGCGCTGGAGCGGGCTGAGACGCTGCTGCTCATCCCGGATTTGCTCCGCTATCTGCTCACCGGCGACATGAGCAGCGAATACACCAACGCCACCACCACCCAGTTCCTCAATATCCACACTGGCGACTGGGATCGCGCACTGCTGCAACGCCTCGACCTGCCGGACCATATTCTGACCCCCATCGTTCGGCCCGCTGTGGTTGCCGGCCGGCTGCGCGCCGATGTCCGCGCCGAAGCCGGAACTGCGGCGCTGCCCGTGATGGCTGTCGGCAGCCACGACACGGCCTCAGCTGTCGTGGCCACCCCGGCAGAGGGCCCGTTTGCCTACCTCAGCAGCGGGACCTGGTCGCTTCTTGGCACAGAACTCGACCACCCGGTGGTGGAGCCGCGTGCCCTGGAGTGGAACTTCACGAACGAAGGCGGCCTGAACAACACGTACCGCCTGCTGAAGAACATCACCGGACTCTGGCTGGTCGAAGGGTGCCGCCGCGCATGGGAACGCGAGGGCAACTGGCCAGGCTACGACGCCATGGCCGGGCAGGTCCAGGCAGCCCGGCCCTTCATTGCCTTCATCGACCCGAATGACCCGCACTTCCTGAATCCTGCCACCATGCCGGCCGCAATCGTGAACTTCTGCCGCGACTCTGGCCAGAATGTGCCGGAGACACAGGCCGAGATCATGCGGGTCATTCTGGAGAGCCTGGCCTTCACCTACCGCTTCGTGCTGGAGCGCACCGCCGCGCTCAGCGGCCACCGTTTTTCCGGTCTGCATGTCGTCGGGGGCGGTGTCCAGAACACGCTGCTCCAACAGTTCACCGCCGACGCCATTGGCCGCCCAGTCTGGGCCGGACCGACTGAAGCTACGGCCATCGGCAACGTGCTGGGGCAACTCCTCGCCGCGCGACGCATCGGCAACCTGCAGGAGGGTCGAGACCTCGTCCGCGCCTCGTTCCCGCCCACCACCTACGAGCCAGCGCACACCGCTGCCTGGGACGATGCCTACGAGCGCTACTTGCGCGTTCGCACGACAATCTGACAAGCGGCACTACCGACTTCGTGTCGCCTCGTACGCTCCGGAGACCCCTCCTACCGCGCGTCGCAGAGGAGTTGACCGGCTCGTGACGAAGCAAGTTCGGCAGTGGTGAGCACGGGGCCAGATGTGCTGCGGACCACTGAAGCTCGGGCGCCCACGACGCCCGAGCTTCAGCGGTGTGCAAGGAAGTTGGGCCGCCGGGAATCCCCTCGTGTCTCGAGCGGAGTCGAGAGACCTCGTTCACTGGCGCTCGCGTGAACGAGGTCTCTCGACTGCGCTCGAGACACGGGTTTGTCGCCTGGCAGGTCAGGTCTCTTGCACTACGCTGTAACGGACTCGAGACGACGCCGATGCGGCACGCCTCGCTACACCTGGTCCCCCTGCAGATGCGCCCACAGCCGCCAGAGCGCGGCGCCCAGGAACGCCAGGAATGCGAGACCACTGACCCATAGCCCGAGCCGCAGCGAGAGGGGGTCATAGCGGAGCGTAACCTCGTGGTCACCAGCCGGCAGCGCGATAGCTTGCAACGCGTGAAAGGCGGGCAGCACTGGCGTCTCCACGCCATCCACCCAGGCGCGCCAACCGTTTGCATAGACCTCGCTGACGATCAACACTCCGTCAGCCGAAGATGTGGTGGAGAGAGTCAGCCCATCTGGATCGACGCGTGTCATTCGCGCCACGTCCGCCATACCGGGGACCGGTGCGGCGACCGGCGGCGCCGGTCCTTCGAGCAACGCAGTGTCGCGGGCATCAACCACACCGCTGGCCAGGAGCGGGAGCGCTTCATCCGGGCCAACCGACTGCGCGTCGTGTACGATCCACGCCCGCCCCGGACCATCTTCGCTTTCGTAGACCACCACCGCGTCGTTGCGGAAGACCGCTCGTCGACCCTGCCGCAAGGCCGCGATATCCTCGCGATCCTGCGGCAGGGACGCATCGACAACCACATACCGGACATCGAGCAAGTCGAGGAGTGGCGAACTTGTTCCAGATGGCAGCAGGAACGCGGTGTGGTAATCCTGCCCCTCGCCGTTCATCGCCGTCACGAACTCGACGTAGCGCTGGAGTTGCAGGGGGTTGTAGCCCTGAATCTCGTCCAGACCCAGGAAGACCGGTCGACCGTTGACCAGCAACGCCTGCACCGCCGGGTCCAGGCGGCGCTGCATGTAGTTGCTTGCCCGCAACTCGTCACCAGGAAAGCCAACACCACCATACCCGACATAGCGAAAGGGCCCGGTGGCCGCCTGTTGCGCCTGCAGGAACTCCCCGGCGCCGCCAGGGTCGTTGCGCCGGACCTCTTCGGCCAGGCCTGCTTCAGCGGAGGCATCGTGCGAGAGTTGACGGGCAATCGCCCGGTCCTGCGGCCACCCCAACCAGGTCGCTGTCAACTCCAGGCCGGTCGGGAAAATAAGCGCCGACGCCAGCAGCAACAGCGGCACGATTTGCCGCACCTCCGGGGCTGGGGCGGCAACATAGGTCACCAGCAGCAACGTGGCGATGGCCGCCGCGAGCAACGGCGGCCAGCCAAGCGAGGAGCCCTGTCGCCGCAGGATGATGTCCACCATCACAAGCAGGACAAACGGCGCAACGACCACTGGCAAGATGCGCTGCCTGCCGCGCCACGCAGGCAGTCCTTCAATGGCGGCGGCGGCGAGCATGGCCGGACCAAACGCCGCCAGCGACATGGTGCGCCAGGCGTCGTGTTCGTGGAACTCCTGGAAGCGCGGTATCAGGTAGAACAGGTGGTGCAGCGGTGTAGTATCGAGGGTGAGCACCATCGCGCTGAGCGTGAGGAGGGCGAAGAACGGCGCGGCGAAGCGCTCTTTCACCAGGGGCAGGGCCAGCATGGCCAGCACAAGAACGACCCCGCCGAGTGCAGCGGCGCGGTAGTGGTAGCCGCTTCCGACACCCAGGGTTTGCGCGAGCAGATAGTCCAGTGTCCAGGGTGGGTTGAGCACCCCACCACCCTCAAGCTGCGAGTAATCCCCGCCTGCCAGGTTCGTCTCAGCGTTGACCACGTAGCGCGGCAGCATCCCGGCTGCGCCCAACGCCGCGCCCAGCCCCAGGCTGGCCATTACGGTGGCTGCCCCGCTCCAGAATCGCTTCTCCAACGGGACGCCAGGGCGCGGCGGCGACAGCAGTGCGCGGTAGCCGGTGTAGGCGGCTGGCAACAGGAATGCGTACAGCCACCCCTCCCCAATCCAGCCCGCCGCCATCTGGCTGATGGCAAGACCGGTCAGGAACCAGGGCAGCGCCCGCTCCCGCCAGCGGGTAGCCCGCAGTGCCAGCTCCACCCCCAACAATGAAAGGGGAATCCAGGTTGCGAACTGCGAAAAGATCAGGCAGCAGTGAGTCGTCCAGTGCAGAAAAGGGCCCGTGATGTAGAGCGTCGCGGCGGTCAGGCTGGCGAAGGCGCCCATACCCAGCACGCGGGAAACGGCGTAGGTGGTCAGCCCGGCAATCAACAGGTGCAGCGCCACCATCCCCTTGAAGGCCGCTGTTGCCTCGCTGAACAAGGTGAAGGCGGCCATCGCGGGCGCGTACATCCAGCCTGATTCCGGGTCGCCGGCGAAGGGCGCGCCGCTGAACAGGTGCGGATTCCAGGCCGGAACGGCGAACTCGCGCAGGCGGTCTCCCAGGAAGGTGTACCAGGGGAGAAAGAAGGTGAGCAGATCCATCCGCGTCAGCCACGAATCGAACACGAAGCGATTCGCAGCGACGGCGGCCGTCACCACCAGGAGCGCTGTGATTGCCAGGAGATCCGCCAGCGCGGGCGCCAGCAGGCGATGGCTGTCAGCAGGCGGCCGCAGGCCGGGGCCGCGCTCCTGCGTGGCTCCGGCGCTGCTCACCCTTTTGTGGCCACGACGACGTTGTGCGCGCAGTAGCTGCGTAGCCCCGGGGTCGCCTCAATGCCGCGTTCCAGCAGCGCGGCGAGGGGCATGAACGCCTGGGGCATGAACTCCGGCATCATCCCCAGGCGCTCCGTTCGCTCGATGACGGCGCCCGCGGCCCTGAGGCCAACCAACAACTCGTCCATGGAGGCAAGCCGCTCGGTCCCGACATCCTGTGGCACACGCTTCATGAGGTAGGGCCAGTACGGGTTCCGCGGATTGTGATCCCAGACCACAATGCGACCGCCCGGCCGGGTCACGCGCACCATTTCCGTCAATGTCTGGCGCACCTTGACGGGATCGGCGATGTGATGGATCACCGCCACGCTGTAGGCCAGGTCGAAGCTGTTGTCAGGAAATGGAATCGCTTCACCGTGCGCCACCACGGTTGCTACGCCGGGGCGACGACGGCGTAGCTGCTCCAGCATGGCAGGGAAGGGATCGAGCGCTACGATTTCCATCCCCGTATCGGCCAGGCGTTCGGCCAGGATCCCGGTGCCCGCGCCGATGTCAATCGCCGTGGCGGCCGGCGCGTGCCGCCGGATGTAACGCGTGCGCCGCTGCAGGTAGTGTTCCTGCACATGCCTCGGGAACACGCCATCGTAGATCTCGGCAATGGCGTCGAAATCCGTCGGCTTGCCTTCAATGGGCGCCACGGCGGTCATCTTGCGTTACACCCCTTCAACCTGCGGTCGCGGCAACGGGGACAACGACCGCGACGGGGTGCGGCGGCTCTTGCCCAGCGTGGTCAGGCGAAACCGCAGAATGAACAGGATCATCTGCAAGCCCAGCCGGAACGCCTTGCCCGGGTCGCCAGTCACAGCGGACTCTCCGACCCGAGGCAGGTAGTTCACCGGGACTTCGACGTAACGTGCACCAGAGGTAATGACCCGGAGCATCAGTTCGGGGCCAAAGTGGGAATCACCCACCCGAAACTTCGGCGACAGCTCGTCCGCCAACTCGCGCGAAAGCAGCTTGTAGGTGCAGCCGACATCGCTGAGATGACTCGTATTGAATAGCACCTCGACCAGCTTGGCCACCCCCCAGTTGCCCCACTTCAGGAAAGCGCCCATGTTGGCGCCGCTCCAGATCAGGGCGCGGGTGGTGCGCGTTCCGAAGACAGCATCACAACCATCACTGTAGGCAAGCAGCTTCACGATGTCGGACGGGAGAAAGGTGCCGTCCGGCTCGGCCAACACCAGCAGATCGCCCTTTGCCTCGCGCAGGCCGCGCCGGGACGCCCAGCCGTACCCCTGCTGCGGTTCCAGCACCTCGCGGGCGCCGGTCAGCGCAACCGCTTCGCTGGTGCCAGGGGCGGCGTTGTTGTTCACCACCAACACCTCATCCACCAGTCCGGTGCCGAGGAACCCATCGATGGTGGCTCGGATTGAGTCTCGTTCGTTGTACGTCATGAGGATGACCGAGACGGTTTTGCCACTCCACATGCTGGCGGAGTCCTTCCCCACACGCGGAAACCCCGAGTCGCCAACCCGTCTCGGGGCCGGAGCACCGGAATGCACCTGGCGCAGTTACCGGCACGCATGGCGACCGCAGTCTGACCGGTCGGCCGAACGTCGTTCCGCGCCAAAGTAGCCTGTGCACATGCTGGGCCAGGATGGTGATCAGGATATCTCGGTCGCACCCCCCGCCGCAGGTTCCGCCGGGGGGCTCTCTGCGACCAGCAGGATCGTCACCAGCGAACTCTGGTAGCCCGGGTTCGGGGTGAAGTACGCCACCCCGGACAGGCCGGAGCCGTTCATGCTGCGCATACCTGCGGCCAACGTGCCATCCGGATTCATGACCCCGCCGATCTCGCCGCAAGCCACGATCTCAGCGGATTCGGGTGACGCCTGCACCGTGACTACGTGGTTCGCCTCAACCAACTGCCCAACGGTAAAGGGCACGATGGTGAACGACTGCTCCACCGGCGTGGCATTCTCCTGCCCGAGCTGGTCTCCGCTCGTCAGCATGAGGTGGGAAAGCGTGTGCACCAGGTCTCCCATGTCGGCGCACGTGCCGAGCCGCAACTCCGCTGGCCGGTCCACCGCCAGGGCCTGGGCTCCTGCGCCGCTGATCGGCGCCAGGACGGCGGCCAGCAGGAGCAAAGCGAACAGGGGACGTTTCAGCGGCATGCGGGAATTCTCCTTCCAGTCCATGTGCGCCCGGTGCAGGGCACGAGGAACCGGCCTGAACTGGTGTGCCAGACCGGTATGCTAGATGGCTGCCCGCGAAAGTCAAGAGACGAATTGGCCGCCACTGCTGATACGAACGAGGGTATCTCGTGGTGTTGCCCGTTCCGGATGCCGGACGTAGCGGCTACCTCCGGGCGGCAATTGCCAGGCCTCGATGATGCCTTCGCCTGGACGGGCAGGCGACGCCTGTCGCGGCATGTTGCCCCGCGATCTGGATAGGTACACTTTCGGGAACAGGAGTTACTCGTGCGCGGCCCGGTCCCATGTTTCCAGCGAAGCGACCACCTGTGACATCTGCTGCCCGCCCCTCGGCGCACCACCCAAACGTGCCTTCCCTGGCCACCGCGCTCCGCGCCTACCGCTTGCAGGCCGGCCTCTCCCAGGAAGAACTGGCGGATCGCTCCGGACTCAGCGTGGATGCCATCAGCGCGCTGGAGCGCGGCGTTCGCCGCCGCGCGCAGCCACGCACGCTACGCGCCCTGGGCGAGGCCCTGACCCTGAGCGTGGAGGACCGCACGCACCTCCTGTATCTCGCGCGAGAAGCGGATGCCCGCCAAATCACGGCGACAGCCCAGACCAGGCAACAGCGGTCGTTGCCGCTTCCGGCGGCCGCCACGCGATTGATTGGCCGCTCCCAGGAACAACGTCGTGCGCTGGAACTCCTGCAGCGCCCTGAAGCACGCCTCCTGACGCTCACCGGCCCTGGCGGCGTCGGCAAGACACGCGTAGCCCTGGCGGTGGCGGAAGCAGCCAGTGCGCTGGCTGAATCCGTCTGCTTTGTTGACCTGACGACGATCACCGACCCCTCGCTGTTGCCGGCGGCAATGGCGCAGGCATTGGGCCTGCGCGAGCAGGGCAACCGGGAAGCCCTGGCTCAGGTCGTTGATCTCGCCAACGACCAAAGTCTCCTGCTGGTGCTGGACAACTTCGAGCACGTGCAGGTGGCCGCGCCTGAGGTATCCAGACTGCTCTCGCGATGTCCAGACCTGCGCCTGCTGGTCACCAGCCGCTCCCCGTTACGCATTCAGGGCGAGCACGAGTTGCCCATCTTCCCGCTCGCCGTGCCGCCAGACGATGACGGGGCATACGCCTTGCACGAACTCCTCGAGTACCCGAGCATTCGCCTTTTTGTCGAGCGGGCACAGGCCGTCGATCCCGGCTTCCGGCTGACAGAGGAGAATGGCGGCGCCGTCGCGGCGATCTGCCGCCGGCTCGATGGCCTGCCGCTGGCGCTGGAGTTGGCTGCGGCGCGCACGCGCATCCTTCCCTTGCCCGCGCTGTTGTTCCGGCTCACCAGCCGGTTTGCGCTCCTGACCGACGGGCCAGTTGATGCTCCGGCGCGGCACCGCACCCTGCGCGCTGCGATTGCCTGGTCCCACGATCTGCTGGACGACGCCGAACGCGCCGCCTTCCGGCGGCTGTCGGTTTTCGCCGGGGGGTTCTCGTTCGATGCGGCGGGAGCCGTGCTCGCGGCGTTCGCCCCTGTGGAGACAGATGGGGGAGACGCCACGCTGCACCTCCTGGACGCCCTGCTCTCGCAGAACCTGATCCGCCGGGAGGATACGGAAGGTACGGCCGGCCACACTCGCTACTCCATGCTGGAGACCGTCCGCGAGTTTGGCCGGGAGCGCCTGGCAGCCAGCGGGGAAACCAGCGCCGCGCGCGCCGCTCACGCGCGGTGGCACCAGCAACTGGTTACGCAATCCGCCGCAGAGCTGATCGGGCCTCTCCAGCGCGAGTGGTTGATTCGCCTTGACCTGGAATACGCCAACCTGCGCCTGGCACTGGACTGGCTGGAACTCGATGAGGACGCGGCCCCGGCCCTCGCGATGGCGGCAGGTTTGGCGTGGTACTGGTGGTACCGCGGCCTGTACGCCGAAGGCCGGGCGCGCCTGGACGCCCTGGTGACCCGGCCTTCGGCGCGCACCGCGCCCTGCGCCTGGGCCGCTGCCATGGATGGCCTCGGGCTGTTGGTGCGAGCCCGGGGCGACATTGCCCAGGCGGTGACGATTCACGAACAGGCGCTCGCGGTCTGGCGCGAACTCGGTTCGCGAGACCAGCTCGCCGATGGCCTCTTCTTGTACGGCCTGGCGCTCATGTACGCCGGCGATCAGCTCGCCCGCCAGGTGCTCGTCGAGTGCCTGCAGCTTGCGCGCACACTCCCACAACCCCACTGGCTGGGCGGCACGCTGTGGGCGTTGGGGCGCACCCTGCGCTATCGGGGCGAGCTGGCGGCCGCCCGCGAATCCCTGGAAGAGGCGCTCCAACGGGCAGAGGCAATCGGCAACCCATCCGGCATCGCCGTTTCGCTCTGGGGTTTGGGTGAGGTTCAACTCGACCAGGGTGAAACCGACACGGCGTTGGCAACCCTCCAGGAGGCCTTGCGGCGTCTCTGGGACCTGGGCGAAATCTGGTCCGCCATTCTCTGCCTGGAACGGATTGTCCGGTTGCTTGCCCGGCGCAAACAGGCGCAAGCCCTCACCATCGCTGCTGCCGCCGCCGCCTGGCGTAGCCGGGTCGGGCTGCCGCTCCCCCCGGTGGATGCCATGCCTCTGGGCTGGGAACTCGCCCGGCTCCGTTCCCTGCTTGATCCGGGAATGGCCGTGGCCCTGGAGCAGCGGGGGACTGCTCTCAGCCCGGCGGAGGTCGTAGCGCTGGCGCTGGCGGCGTAACTGCCTTTCCTGCACGCGCGCTCCGGACCCGTTACCCTTGTGCAGGTGAACGCATCACCATGCATTGCAGACTACGCGCTGTTGGGTGACTTGCAGACAGCCGCTCTCGTCAGCCGCGAGGGCTCCGTGGACTGGGCGTGCTTTCCACGCTTTGATTCGGGCGCGTGCTTTGCTTCCCTGCTCGGCGCGCCCCCGAATGGCCGGTGGCTCCTGGCCCCGCAGGACGGCGTCGTGCGCACCGATCGCCGCTATCTTCCAGGCACCCTCATCCTGGAGACCACGTACACCACGGCCGCCGGGCAAGCACGGGTGATCGACTTCATGCCGCCGCGCGGCGAAGCGCCCGATATCGTGCGCATTGTCGAAGGGGTCAGCGGCCAGGTCACCCTCCGGTCCGAACTGATCGTGCGTTTTGATTACGGCCACATCATGCCCTGGGTCCGCCATGTCGATGATGCGCGGCACTTCCTGGCCGGACCCGATGCGCTCGTGTTGCGCACCCCCGCGCCGACGATTGGGAAAGACTTCACCACGCTTTCAGAGCTGACGGTCGGGCCGGGCGAGCGCGTACCCTTTGTGCTCACGTGGTTCCCCTCCCACCTGCCCGTTCCCCAGGTGGTTGATCCCGAGGCCGCCCTGCAGGACACGATTGTCTACTGGGCGGATTGGCTGGAATCCCGGCAACCGGGACCGCCTCTCGACGCCGCAGTCGAACAGTCGCTCCTCGTCCTGAAATCCCTGACCTATGCGCCAACCGGCGGCATCGTGGCTGCGCCCACCACCTCCTTGCCGGAAGTTATTGGCGGCGTCCGCAACTGGGACTACCGCTACTGCTGGCTGCGCGACGCAAGCCTGACGCTGATGGCGATGCTCCAGGCCGGCTACCGCACCGAGGCTGCCGCCTGGGAGGAGTGGCTGCTGCGGGCAGTTGCCGGCAGCCCGAACGATGTTCAGATCATGTACGGCATTGCCGGCGAACGGCGGCTGGAAGAGCGGGAACTCCCCTGGCTCTCGGGGTTCCTCGACTCACGGCCGGTCCGGGTGGGCAACGCCGCTTCTCATCAACTGCAGCTGGACGTGTATGGTGAGGTCCTCGACGCGGCCTACCACGCCCGCGTCTACGGGGTGAACGGCAGCGACTACAACTGGGCCCTGTTGCGACACCTGCTGACCTGGCTGGAAGACGGCTGGAAACAGAAGGACGCCGGGATTTGGGAGGTGCGTGGAGAGCCGCGTCACTTTACCCATTCCAAGGTCATGGCCTGGGTCGCCTTTGATCGCGGTGTGCGCATGTGCGAGGAGTTCGGCCTGGAGGGGCCGGTTGCGCGCTGGCGAGCCATTCGCGACGAAATCCACGCCGAGGTGCTGGATCGCGCCTGGAACCCGAGGCTGCAGGCTTACACGCAAACCTACGATTCGGACGACCTGGACGCCAGCGTGCTGCAGATGCCGATTATGGGCTTCCTGGACGCCAAAGACCCGCGCTTCGTCTCAACTGTCGCCGCCATGCAGCAGCACCTGAGTGTCGATGGTTTTCTGCTGCGCTACCACTCAGACTCCCAGGTAGATGGCCTCCCGGCCGGCGAAGGGGTTTTCCTGGCCTGTTCCTACTGGCTGGTGGAAGTGCTGGCCCTGCAGGACCGCTATGATGAAGCCTGCGCGCTCTTCGAGAGGCTCCTCGCGCTGCGCAATGACCTCGGACTTTGCAGCGAGGAATACGACCCCAGGTCACAGGCGTCTGCTCGGCAATTTTCCGCAGGCGTTCACGCACCTTGCCCTCGTCGAAGCGGCGATGACCCTTTCGGAGCGCCAGCCCTACCGCACCCTCTGCCGTCAATAGGCTCATCCGGCAGGTCCATTTGGCTCGTGTATGATCACGTCAGTCGCTCCCGTAGCCGCGCCGAAACTCACAGGAGTGTCTACTCATGCGCCGCCTCGCTCGTCGCTTCACGCCAGCCCTCGTTGCAGTGCTTTTCAGCCTGAGCCTCGCGCCCGCACTATCGCACGCTGAATCTGCGACGCCGACGCCAGGCCCAACCAGCATGCCGCATGAGTTTTGCACGCCTGAGGAAATTGACGCAGGGCTCAGGGGAATCTCAGAACTCCCGCTCTACGATGTCCTCGTGAGCCCCGCGAGCGCGCCTGGCACTGACCTGTATGTGGTGAAAGTCATTCTGGAGCCTGGAGCGTGCCTGCCCTACACCGGTCATTTCCTGCATGACGGCGCTGCCATCTGGTTGGTGGACTCTGGCGAGATCGAGTTCGACTTTCAGTTGATCCCTGGCAGGCCCGTGCCGGATCTGGACCTTCAGCACGGCTCTGGCAATCGGGAACCGGTTACGGCCTTCATGCACCTGGAGGCCGGCGACTGGGTCTCTGCTGATCGTGCCGTGCACTATAGCTATCGCAATGCGGGCCAGACCCAGGCGACCGTCATCATGACGGTGCTTGAGGACCGCTGGATCTACACCGGCGCCGAGTTCAACCCCATCGTATCCAGCATTACTGATTGCCGCGGCGTGTGCCGCAATGCCCGCCGCTAGCCCCGGCACGGGCTTCAGTCAGCGTTGTCCCGGAGGCGTAGGTGACAATCCCCACTCCGGCAACAAGCCTTATCGGCCGCGATGCAGAGATTCAGTACGCCCGTGCGCTGCTTCGCCGCCACGATGTCCGATTGTTGACCGTGACCGGGACAGGAGGCGTCGGGAAAACCCGACTCGCCGTCGAAATCCTGCGCCTGGTTGCCAACGAATACCGTGATGGCGCCCATTTCCTCTCCATCGCCAGCATTCAGGATCAGGCGCTGGTTCTCCCCGCCATCGCTGGCGCACTCCGGCTCAGCAACTCTGACACTCCAGAGGCGATAGGGTCCGAGCTCGGCGAACGCGACCTGCTGGTCGTACTCGACAACTTCGAGCAGGTTGAGGGTGCGGCGCCTGCGATCTCAGCGCTCCTGCGTTCAGCTCCGGGGCTCCAGCTACTGGTCACCAGCCGCTCGCTGCTACGCATCTCGGGGGAGCATCAACTGCAAGTAGCGCCACTGGCGACACCCAGCCTGTCCCGCACGCCACATCTGAAAGAACTGGCAAACATTCCAGCCGTGCGGCTCTTTACAGAACGGGCGTCTTCTGCCACGGGAACGTTTCAGTTGACGCAGGAGAATGCAACGAGTGTCGCTGTGGCGTGCACCCGTCTCGATGGTCTCCCGCTGGCCATCGAGTTGGCTGCGGCTCGCCTGCGACATCTGCCGCTCTCCGAATTGGTGGCACGGCTGGATCATCCGCTCGATTTTCTGATTGATGGCCCGCGCGACGTTCCCTTGCGGTTGCGCACGCTGCGCGACGCCATCTCCTGGAGCTACAGCCTGCTTTCACCCGACGAGCAAGCCCTGTTGCGTTGCCTGGCCGTCTTTAGCGGCGGCTTCACCCTCGACGCCGCACAACGCGTTGCCGGTCACGTGAACGCGTCGGACACCCTGGCGGGGATTGCCTCGCTCATCGACAGCAACCTGCTGGTGCGCATGGAGCAGGAGCCGGCTGCGCCACGCTTCGGAATGTTGGCGACTATCCGCGAGTTTGCCCAGGAGCAACTCGCGAACCACGGCGACCTGGCGGCGATCCGGAAGCAGCACCTTGCCTATGTTCTGGACCTGGCCGAGGCAGCCAACGCTGCAATGGAAGGACCGGATCACGGAGCCTGGGCCGTTCGCCTTCGCGCGGAACAGGAAAACCTGCGTGCGGCCATCCGCAACGCTCTGGACGATGCGGATGGCGTGACCGCGCTTCGGCTGAGCCTGGAACTGTGGAGCTACTGGTCCACCGGCGACCATGTCACAGAAGGGAGGCGCTGGCTGGAGGAAGCCGTGGTCATGGCTGCTGACGCTCCGAAACGATTGCGCTGGCGTGCCCTGACAAACCTTGGAAACCTTGCCCTGACCCAGTTTGATCTGCGCGCAGCGGATCATTATTACCGCGGGGCGCTTGACATCTGGGCAGGAGCCGGTGATCCCGACGATATCGCCACAACTGAACTTGGACTCGGCGCCGTTGCCCGCTATCAGGGCAGATACACGACATCGCGAGAACATCACGAGCGGGTGCTGGCTGTCTGGACGGCATCAGGGGACATGGTTGGCGTCGCCATTGCGGAACACGGACTGGGCGCGATGTTGGCTGAGGCTGGGGATTTTCCCGGCTCTCGCCTCCATCATGACCGCGCGATGACGCTCCGTCGCCAGGTTGGCGAGCCTTATGGCCTCGCCTACACGCTCGTCTCCTTCGCCACGCTGCATCGCTGGGCGAACAACTACCCCGAAGCCTTGACCGCAGCCAGCGAGGCACTGGCGCAATTCAACGCACTGCAAAGCAACGATGGCCTGCTGCTCGCCTGTCTGCAACTGGCGAGGCTCGCGTACGACGCCGGGAATGATCAGGAGGCCATGGATCTCTTGCGCCGAAGCCTTGATCTACTGCAAGCGCATATGCGGGCCAAAGCTGCAATCGAAGCTTTGGAAACACTGGCCGCCGTTCTCGCACGACGTCATCTCTCCGTACCGGCTGCCCGGTTCCTGAGCGCCGCCGCTGCCCATCGCCTGTCGACGTCGCTCGTGGTCCCTACTCCGGAGCGAGCGGCTATTGACCTGACCCGCACCGCGCTCGCGAAGAGGCTCAGCGTGACTGATTTCAGCACTGCCTGGAGTGAGGGGCAGAGCCTGACGCTGGAGCAGGCGGTGGTCAACGCGCTGGAGGCCATCGACAATCCGGCTCAGGCCGCTGCCGGTCCGCCCGCCCACGACCTGACCCGGCGCGAACTGGAAGTGCTCGCGCTGCTGGCCGAGCATCTCTCCGACCGCGAGATCGCCGACCGCCTGTTCCTCAGCCCACGCACCATCGAGCGCCACGTCTCCAACATTCTGCTCAAGATGGAATCGCCGAACCGCCGCCTGGCGGCGGCCCAGGCAGTACGGGAGCGGCTCGTGACTGCCAGCCCCTGAGCGGTCCCTGGTGGCGATACGAAAACCCGTCGTTCGCCCATCGCGAACGACATGACCAGTCGAGCCCGGAAGTTCCCGCTAGCCGCGAGACACCCTCCCCCGCAGTGCAGCCAGAGACAAGCCAACGCTGACGACAGCCACCAGCAGGATCGCCAGCACGCCGTAGAGCAGCGCCGTGGGCTGCCAGCCGCCATAGAGCAGCGAGCGCAACCCGGCCAGCAGGTAGGTCATCGGGTTGAACCGGGCAATCGTCGCCATCCAGGGGGTCAGCGCCTCCAGAGGAAGCGCGCTGGTCGTGAGAAACGCGAACGGGAAGAAGAGGATGAAGCTGGCGCCGACCGCGCCCATGTTGGCCGTTTTCAGGGCGATAGCATAGGGAAATCCGGTGAAGGCGAGGCCCCAACAGCCAGTCATGATCAGGAAGACCAGCAGGCCGAGTGGGCCCGTCTCAAAACGCACCCCCAGCGCCATCCCGAGCACGATGACCGGGATGGAAAGCGCGATGATCTGGACCAGGTCCGCTGCCATCATCCCAAGCAACAGGGGCAGCCGCCGCACAGGCGACATCAGCAGGCGATCAAAGTACCCCGACTGGATATCGGTAACGAGCGCGTGCGCCCGCGAGACGCCAGTGACGGCGAAGACGATCGCGGTCGGCAACTGGAACGCCCGGTAGTCCATGCCCGGAATACCGCGCTGCGCGAAGTCCTGCAGCGTCCCGATGTTTACCGCGAAAAAGAAGACCGGGATCACCAGAGCCGGGATCAAGACCTCCGGCTCGCGCGGCAGTGCTCGCAGCGAGCGGAACGCGACCGCCCACAGATCAGCAAGAAAACCGGCCGGGCGCGCCTGGATCATGATGCTCGAGGCGCGGTCCCTCTCGGCTACGACGTTCGGGAGCAATGGCTTGATGGCGCTCAAGCGGCTTCTCCTGCCAGATGTTGGCCAGTGAGGGTGAGGAAGACATCGTCCAGCGTCGGCTCGCGCAGGGTCAGGGAGCGGACCCGCACGCCCTGCTCGGCCAGCGCCACGGCGATCGGGGAGACGCGGCCGGGGCCATCAGTGCTGGAGGCCAGCACCTCGTCGCCGCGCACCTCAACGGCATCGATCCCTGGCAGCGGCTGAATCACCTCGGCTGCACGCAGCGGGTCGTCGACGCGCACCGCCACGATGTCCGCGCCGATGGCGCGCTTCAGTTCGGTGGGCGTGCCCTCAGCGATGATCTGCCCCTGATCGATGATTCCAAGGCGATCTGCCAGGGCGTCCGCCTCCTCCAGGTACTGGGTGGTGAGGAAGATCGTCGTGCCCAGGTCCCGGTTCAGGCGTCGCACCTCCTCCCAGACCTTGGCGCGCGAGGCGGGATCAAGCCCCGTGGTGGGCTCGTCCAGGAAGAGCACCTCCGGGTTGTGGATGAGGGCTGCCGCCAGGTCAACCCGGCGCTTCATGCCGCCGGAATAGGTCTTGATGCGCTCGTTGAGGGCATCGCCAATATCGACGAGCGCGCGGAGTTCAACCATCCGCGCGTCAATCTCCCGGTTCGAGAGGCCGTAGTACCGGCCCTGCTGGCGCAGCAGCTCTGCACCCGTTTGCTGGAGATCGAGCGCTGCCGATTGCAGCGCCGCGCCGATGCGCAGCCGCACCTGGCCGGATTCCCGCGCGACGTCATAGCCCGCCACCAGAGCGCGACCGCTGGTCGGGGCTGTCAGGGTGCACAGGATGCGGGTTGTGGTGGACTTCCCGGCGCCGTTTGGCCCAAGAAACCCGTAAATTTCGCCGCGCTTCACAACCAGGTTGACCTGGTTGACGGCTACGTGATCTCCAAACGTGCGCGAGAGATCAATGGCTTCGATGGCGTGGGTGTCAGTCATGCACCTGCACCTCCCTCAAGTGAACGGGATGCAACGGTAACGGGGCGCGACCGACTGCACTGCGGCATAGGACATATGTTCGTATTTCGCAATCACAGCAGGTTCCGCTGCATGGGGCGTTCAACAAGTAATCGCTGGGGGAGACCAGAAATCGACGGCTATGTAATCCTGGATGGTGTCACTTGAGCGCAGTTTACGTCAGTGGCGAGACCAGTAGTCATGAACACGTCCTACTTCTATCGCCCATTCCTCAAAGTCATCCCCGCGATATCGCCTGAGCTCACGAGCACAGCCGTAATAGCCTGAGCCAGGTTGACCTGTATCCGCAGAAACAACGATCGCAGAAATCAACGGGCGTGATTGGTCAAACTCCCGCCGGTTCAGGACATCGAGCACGCGGCCAACGTGAGCACCAAAGTATTCGTTGCCTGTGTCTACTCCGAGGAGGGGCGCAACCTCCCCGTAGGTAACGAGATCTCGCCGGCGAGCCTTGTTTCTCAGGTACTCAATGAATGGTTCTGGAATGTCGGGATCATTTGCACGAGTCGTCCTGGACATTCTGCGCTCTTCACAAGCTTGGGTAGTGCCGTCGCCAGCAGATTCTCGTGCACTTCTACTCCGAATCCTGGCCGCGTGATTCGCGCGGGAATGGAAACGGGGAGACCGAGCAACCGCGTGGTTGAGGGGACGTTGCGCCTGCCGCCGTCGGGAATGGGTAGCCAGGCCGGCCACGGCGCCAGCGGTGAAACCGGTGCATCGCCCAATGCCTCCGGCGCCACCAGCCTGGCCCGTGTCGTGCATAGCTACCCATTCCCGCCGGCGGCAGGCGCACAGGAGCCCGAGCGCCATGGCTCCACAAGACCACGCCCTGCGGAGCCACATCGCTGTAGCATGAGAGAACTCGCGCGCTTCGCGGTTATCCGGAAGCAAGGGAAGTCAGGCTGTTCACCCGCGTGAACAGCCCGTTAGCGAGAGGTCAGGCCTCTGGCGTCGCCTCGGCGTCTTCATCATCTTCGACGATGAAGACCGTCACCATGCCAAACATCCCGTGCTCGCTCTCGGCGTGATTGAGGATGTGGCAGTGGAAAGCCCACAAGCCTGGCTCGGTGGCATCCACCAGCACCTCGAAGCGCTGCCCCGGCGCGATGTTGAGTGTGTCGCACAGGTACGGCTGCGGCAACAGCCAGCCATCCTGCGCAATGACGAGTTGCGGCATCCCGTGCAGGTGCATCGGGTGGATCATCAGGCCCTCATTCATGTAGCGAATGAGCACCTTCTCCCCTTTCTTTGCCACCACAGGCTGGGTGGCGGGGAACCCCTTGCCGTTCAGACTAAAGCCGCCAATCGGGCCATCGTTCAGCACGATCGTGTACTCACGGTCGAAGGCCGGCCGGGATGCGGGATCCTTTGGCTCGACAATGAACGGCCCGAGGAGCCCCTTGGTGACCTGTGCCGCCGCGTTGTGGTGCGAGTGGTACATGTGCGAGCCCGCGTTGCCTTCGCGGATCTGGAACTCGTAGGTGTAGGTTTCACCCGGCTTGATCGGCGGTTGGGTCAGGTATGGCACCCCGTCCTGGCTGTTGGGGATCATCAGCCCGTGCCAGTGGATCGCCGTGCTCTCCGGCAGGTTGTTCGTGACATGCACACGAACCTTGTCCCCTTCCGTAACACGGATCTCCGGCCCCGGCGTGACCCCATTGTAGGTCCAGGCCTCAACCGTCTTGCCCGGCATGAACTCCCACTCAACGACATCGGTCGTGAGTGTGAATACCTTGACGTCGCCGTCCATCTCGAAGTCCAGCGGCTGCCCGCCCAGGCCGCGCGTCTGGGCCGGGAACGCCTTGACGCCGGCCTCGTGCATGGCGTCCATGGCTTCGACATCGACTTCTTCCGCCTGGATGTACTGCACCGGCTGCAGCATCATGTCGTGGCCCGGCATGGGGTTCGAGACCCCGGCGGCCCTGGCCGTCTGGCCGTTTGGCCCGGCGCCGGTCGCCACGGCGGCGCCCACCGCGCTGACGCCCATCAGCCCCAGGAGGCCCGCCGCGCTGCGGCGTGAGATAAGCGAATTCTTGTTGGTCATCACTCCTACCCCGTTGTTCGTGGCTACTCATGTTCCATCGATCAGTGTATTGCGGCGACTGCCGTTTTCCCCCGTTGGCGGGGGTGGTATCCGGTGCAGGGCAAGGGTAGGAAGATCACCTACCCTGCCGGGTAGGTCAGCCGGCCGGAGCATCGGGGAGATTCACGAGTCCGTGCCGCATCGCGTAGGCAATCACCTGGGCCCGGTTCTGCAGATGCAGCTTGTCCAGAATGTTCCTCAGGTGATACTTGATCGTATTCTCACTGACGAAGAGATGCTCGGCCAGCTCCCGGTTGGAGGTCACGCCGCGCACCAGCAGTTCCAGCACTTCGCGTTCACGGTCGGTGAGAGCGTCTGGCTGGCGCACCCGGGGCTCCGGCTCCGGGTGGGCGAGCGCCGAAAGGACCTTGCGCGCCAGGGCGGGCGTCAGGGCAGGCTCGCCGCGCGCGGCGCCCTCCAACATTTCGAAGAGGCGCGCCGCCTCGATGTCTTTGGGCAGAAACCCCTGCGCGCCCGATTTCACCGCCTCAAAGAGGTCGGTGTCTTCTTCGGAGGCAGTCAGCACCACGACCGCGATGTGGGGGAGTTCGGCGGTAATCAGGCGAGTGGCGCCCAGGCCGTTCAACTCCGGCATGGACAGATCCATCAGCACGATATCCGGGCGGTGCAGGCGCGCCAGTTCAACCGCCTCCTGGCCATTCCGCGCCTCCGCCACCACCTCGATGCCGCGCGCCTCCAGCAGGCTGCGCAAGCCATCCCGGAAGAGCGCATGGTCGTCAGCGATAAGTACGCGCATGGAGGATTTCCTTCCCTGGGGGCAGCGCATCCAACGGAACGCGCGCGATAACCTGGGTCCCTTCGCCAGGGGTGGAGACAATGTCCAGCGCCCCGCCGATGGATTCCGCCCGCTCGTGCATGGTCGAAAGCCCGAATCTTGGCGCGGCACGCGGGGCATGGGAATCAGGCGTGAAACCAGCGCCATTGTCTACGATGCTGGCCTCCAGCCAGCCGTCCTCCACCTGAAGCCTCACCTCGGCAGCGGTTGCCCCGGCGTGTTTGCGCACGTTGGTCAGTGCCTCCTGGATGATGCGCAAGAGCTGGACCTCAGCGTTGGGCGTGAGCCGAATGGCGGTATTGGCCGGGGTAAGGACGAGCGCCACCGCCACTCCACTTTGCCCTTGCCACTGTTCGAGGTAGCCGGTCAGTGTCTCGATGAAGCTGCGCTGACCGGCCGGCGATACGCGCAGGCCCAGGATCCCCTCGCGCACATCGGCGTAGGCTGCGCGGGCAGCGTCGGCCATCTGCGCCAATTGGGCCATGGCCCGCTCGTTCTGCCCCGAGGCAATGAGCACCTCGGTTGCCTGCGCCTTGGTGTTCACGTAGCCCAACACCTGCGCCAGGCTGTCATGCATTTCCCGTGCAATGCGCTCCCGCTCCTCGGTCACCGCCAGGGCCTGGACCTGACGGTGCAGCCGCGCGTTCTCGATCGCCAGCGCGGCCAGGGTCGCGAAGCGCTTCAGCGACTCCTCGTCGTGCTCATCGAAGGATCGCGCCCCGAGCTTCTCCGTCAGGTACAGGTTGCCGAGCACGTTCCCCTGGGAAATGACCGGCACCGCCAACAATGAGTGCATCGGCGGGTGATGCGGGGGAAACCCGACCGAGCGCGGATCACGCGTCAGGTCTGCCAGGCGGAGCGTGGCGCCATCCTGCAAGACCACTCCAAGAATGCCGTGCCCCTCTGGGGGCGCTCCCAGGATGGCGCGCTCTTCGTCGGTGATGCCCGCCGTCAGGAACGCCTCGATTCCCCCTTCGTCCCGCACCAGAGAGAGCGCGCCGTAGCGTGCTCCGACAAGGTCACGCGCCCGATCCACCACCAGTTGCAGCACAGTTTCCAGATTGTGCTCGCCAACGATCGCCAGGGAGGCATCATGGAGGACCAGCAACTCCTGGTTCCGCTGCGCCAGGCTGGCCTGCAACCGATTGACGCCGCCGAAGATCACCTCGGCAAAAAGCATGGACGCCAGCAGCAGCCCGGCGGCCAGCACCAGGAACCCGGTCCACCCCGTGAACAGGGTCGGGGCCGTCGTCTGGCGCACGAGCTCGACCCCAATCAGGACGAGGAACGGAGCCAGCACGGCCAGCCACTTGAGCCGATCGAGAGTCATCGAAGCATCTCGGTAAGGTGTCTCCAGGACATGCGTCGGGGGCAGTGTGGCATCGACACCCAGGCAATAATAGCCGTGGATCCTCCGCCGTTACCCCAGTGACACCTGGTACAGGCGGCCATCGAGCGTGGTGACGAACAGGGTCTGCCAATCGCAACCAGCAAAGGCGCAGTTCGTGGGGTCGCCAGCCGGTACCCGGTGTTCCTCAAGCACTGTGCCGTCTGTCGCAAAGATGGCGATGCGTGGGCCAGGCCCACCCTTTGCGGAGCCGCAAGTTGCCACGATCTGGCCCTCACTATTCCAGCGCATGCCATCGATGCCGCGCCAGGGTCCGAAGTCGTGCAGCACGGTGGGCGCCCCGAGCGCCCCGTCAGCCTGCACCGGGTAGGCGCGCAACTGGCGCGGTTCAGTTGGGGTGTGGTTGCTTTGCGCTACGTACAGCGTTCGCTCGTCCCCCGAGAGCAGGATGCCGTTGGGTCGGGTGGTGTCAAACGTCATGCGTTGGATACCCCACACACGCTCGCCATCGACGGGCGGCGTCAATCGGTAGACCGAATCGTGATCCAGTTCGCGGTCGGCGTGATCCTCCCCGTAGCGGGGATCGGTAAACCAGACACGCCCCTGAGTGTCGACCACAAGGTCATTGGGGCTATTCAGCCGGTTCCCGGCGAAGCGGTCGGCGAGCACCTCCCTGTTCCCGGCAGCGTCCCAGCGCACCACCTGCCGCGCCGTTCCCGCGCAGCCATAGAGCCAGCCGTCTGGACCAAAGGTCAGCCCGTTCGTACCGCCGGTTTCGCGGTAGATTACGCTGATCTCCCCGGTCTCCGGATCGTAGGCGCGCACCTCGCTGTCCTCGATGCTCGTGAAGAGCAGCCGCCGGCCATCCCAGGCGGGTCCCTCAGTAATCGTCGCCGGCCCCGCCAGGAGAACCCACGTCCACGTTGCCATTTCCAACCTCCATCAGGGTCCGCTGCTGCGTGCCGGGAAAGGGATGCCGGGGACGGACGTGCAACGTCTGCCGCATGCATCATCCCATGCGTCCCCTGTTGCGCGCTGCGGAAATCAATGCGACCCTGCCGGAAATCCCGGAGCCAACAGGCACGCGGAACCGAACAGCCAGAGGAGGCGACCATGCCCGATTCACTGAGCATCGTTGTCGAGAAAGATATCCCTGTCGCCATGCGCGACGGCACGATCCTGCGCACGGATGTGTACCGGCCAGCCGAGGGCGGGCCCTTCCCCGTCATCATGCAGCGCACGCCATACAACAAGGAGACCGCTGCACTCTCCCTGCAGCAGACGGACGTGTTCCGCGCCGTGCGCCGCGGCTACGCGGTGGTCAACCAGGATGTGCGCGGCCGTTTTCGCTCCGATGGGTCGTTCCGCCCCTTCCATCAGGAAATCAACGACGGCTATGACGCGGTTGAGTGGGCTGCCGCCCAGCCGTGGTCGACCGGTAAGGTCGGCATGTTCGGCACCTCGTACGTCGGCGCAACCCAGTGGTTGGCGGCCGTTGGGGCGCCGCCCAGCCTGAAAGCCATCGTGCCCGCCTTCACCGCTTCGGACTACTACGAGGGCTGGACCTACCAGGGCGGCGCCTTTCAGTGGGGCTTCATGCTCAACTGGGTACTCCCCTACCTGACCACGGCGGACCTGATCCGCAAGAGTTGGCGCGAAGACGTGCCTGACTTCGCGGAACGACGCGAGGCAATGCTGGACACCGTCGATTTTGGGCACGAGGTTGCCAGAACCCTGCCACTCAAGGATTTTCCCGTCGACAACGAGCTTTCTCCCTACTTTGCCGAGTGGCTCTCTCACCCCTCGCGGGACGAGTTCTGGACCTCCTGCAGCATCGAGGAGCGGCATGACAACGTCCGTGTCCCGGCCCTGAGCATTGCCGGCTGGTACGACATTTTCCTGGATGGCTCAATCCGCAACTACAACGGCGTCCGCGAGAAAGGCGCCACCGAGGAAGCCCGCACCGGCCAGCGGCTGCTGCTGGGCCCGTGGACACACACCACCCCACCATTGCAGCAGTCGGGCGCGGTGGATTTCGGCAACCGGGCCGGGCAGGGCGCGGTGCCCCTGAGCATGGATGTCGATGGCGAGCACCTGCGCTTCTTCGACTACTGGCTGAAGGGGATTGACGAGGGGTACAGCGACGAAGCGCCGATTCGCCTCTTCGTCATGGGTGAGAATGTCTGGCGCGACGAACACGAGTGGCCCCTGGCCCGCGCGGTCAACACCGACTATTACCTGAGCAGCGGCGGCAAGGCGAACACGATCTCCGGCGACGGCACGCTGACTACCGTCGCGCCCGGCGACGAGCGTGCCGATATCTTCCTCTACGATCCGAACCAGCCGGCGCCGACCATCGGCGGCCAGCTCTGTTGCTACCCAAGCAACCTGCCGCCGGGCGCGTTTGACCAGCGGCCGGTCGAAGCCCGCAGCGACGTGCTGATGTACGTGACCCCGCCGCTCGAAACCGACGTCGAGGTGACCGGCCCCATCTCACTGACCCTCTGGGCCGCCACCGATGCGCCGGACACCGACTTTACCGGCAAGCTGGTCGATATCTACCCGGATGGCTACAGCCGCAACCTGACCGACGGCATCATCCGCGCCCGCTACAAGGACGGGACCGACCAGGCGCGCCCGATCACGCCGGGCGAACCAACCGAGTACACCATCAACCTCTGGCCGACGAGCAACCTGTTCAAGGCCGGGCACCGCATCGGGCTGGAGGTGAGCAGCAGCAATTTCCCGCGCTTCGACCGCAACCTGAACACCGGCCACGAGTTGGGCCAGGACGCGGAAATGCGCCCCGCCGTGCAAACCATCTTCCACGACGCTGAGCACCCGTCACGGGTGACGCTGCCCATCGTGCCGCGCTAACGCTGGCCGCAAGGGAAGCGGCCGGCCAGGGCACACGGTCCGCGTCTCGCGAGAAGTCGAGAGACCTCGTCTGGCCACACGGCTGAACGAGGTTTCTCGACAAACTCCAGGCGTCAGGTCTCGCTGAGGTTCAGGCCACTCGCGAACTGGCTCCGCGCCTTCAGCCTGCGATGGCTGGCCACGGCGCGGCGTCAATCGACCGGCGTTGCCCGCTCCCAGGTCGTCTCGGTATCGAGCGGGTAGATGGGGCGGCGCAGGCGTTCGTAGGGCAACGTGGCCAGTTTTGGGGTGCTGATGCCCGGCGCGTCTACCTCGATCACCTTGGCAGCAATCGGCTCGAAAGCAGCACGGAAATGCGCGGCGCTCTTCAGCACCAGCACACGACGCTGCGTCGGCTCGATACCGAAGGCGCGGAAGTGGTTGAGATCACTGGGGTGGCCGCGCAACTCCGTCAGTTGCAGTTCGATGCCGCCGCTCCCCCCGATCTCCAGCACGACCGTGCGCCCGCGCCCAGCAAGGGTGCCCGCGCCCATCGGCCCGGCCAGCGGGAAGGTTCCCTCATGGATGAGGCGAACGACCCCGGTGACGTCAACGGGCGGGCCATGCAGGTCATCATGCTGGCCACCCACTTGCAGGGTGACGACACTGCCAACCCCGGCCCTCACGCACGACGCGACGGCGGAAGCATCCATGATCTGGGCGACGGCGGCAGAGCGCGCCCCGGCCTCGATCAGGCCCCGCAGAATGGCCGTGCCATCCCCGGCCGTTCCGCTGGCCCCGGAGTCCGCAATATCGGCCAGTACGTAGACACTCCCCTCGGGCCCCGCCATCGCCTCGGCAATGGCCTCGGCGACCGGGACCGGGTGGATGGTGAACGCCTCCCGCTGCTGCCAGCAGATCTCCGCCAGGTCGTCAGCATAGCGCTGCGCCAACGCCGGGTCGTTGTCCGTCACCACGACCACCGAGACCCCGGCGAAGGGAATGTCGGCGAAGGGGAACCCCCCGAAGATGCTGGCCGCCAGGACGGCCGGCTGCTCCTCCAGCACGCGCGTTTGGTCGATGGCGATCTTCAGGGGGGATTGCCACGTCGTGACCATCGATTGATTGGGCACGATCAACGGCAGGCGGGTAAACGCCATCGCCGGCTTGACCTCGCCCCGGATCGTGGCGGCCAACAGCTTCAGGGCCCGCTCGCCCGCCTCGGCCATGTCGGTGTGGGGATACTCACGATAGCCGACCAGGGCATTGGCGTGGGTAATCATCTCGTCCGAAAGGTTGGTGTGCAGGTCCAGCGGCGCCACGATCGGGACATCCGGTCCAATCAGTTCCCGCACGTCCCGCAAGAGCAGCCCCTCGGCGTCATCCCAATCGGAGAGGACCATGGCCCCGTGCAGGATCAGCAGCACGCCATCAACCGGCATTGCAGCCGAGATACCGTCCAGAATCTCCGTGCGCAGCGCCTCGAAGGCGGCGCGGGTTACGCGCCCCCCGGGCATAACTGAGGCGTAGGTGGTGGGGATAAGCTCTACCCCTTGCTCTGCCGCCGCCGGGACCACGCCGCCGTAGACCGTGCCCGTTCCGCCCAGGTCCAGGATTTCCTGACCGCGCAAGAGCGAGCCGAAGCCGGAACGCTGAAAATCATCCAGCGTTGTCGGCTGCCACTGGAAGGTGTTCGTTTCCTGGGCTATTCCACCGGTTACGATCCTCAACGGGAATGGTCCTTTCGCGCAGCGTTGGTTCAACAGAGGGGCATCATATCGTGCGGGCCCCACCGACCGAAGCGGGTTCGCCCAGTTCTGCCAGGAGCCGTTCTCCAGTTGCGTGCACTCCGCGTTCGTCTGCGGAGACAAGACCGGCGCAGCCCCAACGCATTGCCGCATGAGGCTGCGCACGACCTGTCAGGCCATCCCGGGTACAAGGTCCAGGAATCCCACGACCCGGCGCAGGCGGCCATCGTCACCGATCACTGCCACGTCGCTGCCGGCCACCACTGCCTCCCCGCCAGTCGGGCCCGCTTCCCAGCAGAAGCGGAGGAAGGCGTGGTGCGCGTCTACCGCCCCGATCCGCCGGAAGAGGAAGCCGGGGAACTGCGCCTGCGCCGCAGCCACCAGGCCATCGATGCCGTCGTGCCCGGCAGTGTCAGCCAACGGGTCCGTGTAGGTCGCGTCCTCCGTCCAGGTGCGGGCGATGAGCGCCTGCCGTATCGTGCGGTCGGTCTCATTCCAGATCGCGAGGTAGTCATCAATTACCCGCGTCGCGTCGATCACCGTTTTCGTCACAGAGCATGCTCCCGTCATCCGGCCAGCGCCAACCGCTGGCCGTGGCTCCAGAGTGCCCCACGCCGTGCCGGCTGACGATTACCTCGCAGGTCATGGCCCAGGCCGGCGTTGACCGGTAGAGTGAGGACATGGAAACCACCACCGCCATGACATCCGAGACACCGATTGGCGGCCTGCTCCGCGCCTGGCGCGAGCGCAGGCGGCTGAGCCAGATGACCCTGGCGCTGGACGCCGAGATTTCCACCCGCCACCTGAGCTTCCTGGAGACCGGCCGCGCCCGGCCCAGCCGCGAGATGGTGTTGCGCCTGGCCGGCTGCCTGCGCGTGCCACTGCGCGAACAGAACGCACTGCTGCTGGCGGCCGGCTTTGCCCCGCAGTACCCGCAGCGGCCGCTGACCGGCGAGTCGCTGCGCAGCGCCCGGGAGATGATGCAGCGCGTGCTGGATGGTCACGCGCCCTATCCGGCCCTCGCCATCGACCGCTACTGGAACCTGCAGGCCGCCAACCGAGCGCTGATGCCGCTCCTGGCTGGCGTAGACGCCACACTCCTGGAGCCGCCTGTGAATGTGCTTCGGCTCAGCCTGCTGCCGCACGGCCTGGCTCCGCGCATCGTGAATCTCCCCGAGTGGCGCGCGTTCTTGCTGGCCAGGTTGCGCCACGAGGCAGACCTCACGGCCGACGTGCAGCTCGCGGCTCTCCTGGAGGAGTTGCGGGGCGCGGGGACTACGCCGCGACGAGCGGCACGCTCGGCCACGGTGGGCAACACCAACGCCGGACAGCAGCTTGCCGTGCCGCTCATCCTGGACACTCCACTCGGCCGGCTCCGCTTCATCAGCACCACCATGGTCTTTGGGTCCGCCGTGGATGTCACCCTCTCGGAGCTCGCGATCGAATCATTCTTCCCCGCCGACCAGGAAACAGCGGCCGCATTGAGCCGGTTGGACGAAGCGCAAGGAGGTAGGTCATGAACCCGCTGCTGTCTGTCGATAGTGCTCTGGGCCGTGTGCTGGCCGTCCTCCTGATGGCCTGGGGCCTGGCGGTCGTCTGGGGCAGCCTCACTGGCGGCCCTGATCCGGCGCGGGCGCTTGCGCGGCGCAAGGTTCGCATGTTGCACCGCATGGAAGCGTTCCGCCGCTTCATGGTGGGGCTGGTGCTTGTTGGCGTCGGCGGCGCCGTCCTGGCGCAGGCGCCGTGGCTGCTCTGGCTGGCCGTGGGCATCGGGTTTGTCGAGATCCTGGAGTCGAGCACGTTGATCGCCGTCTGGAAGCTGCGGCCGCCGGCCCACCCGCGCGCGTGAGCCGGTTCTGTAGCCCGTTTGTCTGAGTGCCTCGATTTCCCGGACGAATGGGGCGCCGATTCGTTGGCACCGATGGCTATGCTCGTGCGTTCTTACCCTCAGACCGGGCGCTGCGCCCGGCACTCGACGCAGCGCGCGTGCGCGGTCAGGCGTAGACATGGCTTCCCCGAGGTCGTCGTTGCGCCTGGTCTCACCGCAGACGGCGCTGACCAACCGGCCACCGCGGGGTGGGCAGGGGTAAACTGAGGAGGGGTTTCAGGATGGGTCTGATCAAGGATTTCTTCGGCGGCGATGACACCAGCAGCCCGGACGTCGCGTCGTCGGGCAACGGTGGGGTCGCGACCTCGTCCGCCAATGGTGGCGCGGTCTCGGTCGGCGATATCAACAGCGGCGGCAACGCCGGTAGCGCCATCGGCGTGGGTGACACGTATGGCGGCAGCGTTGGCGTGTATGGTGGCGACATGGCGAACTCCACCGCCCTCGACATCACGTCCAACGGCGGCACCGCGATCTCGGATTCTTCCGGCGGGAGCTACAACCTGGCCTTCGTCAGCTAGGTTCTGTGCGGCGGGCGCGAATCATCCCCCGCCCGCCGCACTGCCAGAGTCACAAGACACGAACGCCAGGCGGGATCATCCCTCCGCCTGGCGTTCGCGTTTTCCGGTTGAGACGTTTGCCAGCGCGTCTACCTGGCTCCGGCAAACGTATCCGCCCAGCGCAGGTAGCGACGCTCGCCGCGCTGGAGCAACCAGTCTGTAGCCTTGCCGATAACGGCGAGCAGGCCCAGGCTGAGCAGGATGATGTCGGCGCGCCCGGTGTTCTGCGCGTCGATCAGCAGAAAACCCAGGCCGCGTGAGGCGGCAATCAGTTCCGCCGCCACCAGGAAGAGCCACGCCTGCGCCAGGCCCAGCCGCAGGCCAGTAAAGAGCGCGGGGAGCGCGGCCGGGAAAAGGATCTCCTGCGTCAGGCCCCAGCCGCGCAGGCCATAGGCGCGCCCCACCTCCACCAGCTTGCGGTCGATTTGCCGCACGCCGGCCACGACGTTCGTGTACACCGGGAAAAACGCTCCAACGGCGATCAGCAGCAACTTTGGCGTCTCGCCGATGCCCAGCCAGAGCACGAAGAGGGGCACCCAGGCCAGCGATGGCACAGCACGCAAAGCCTGGATGGTCGGAGCAAGGTAATCCTCGACCGTGCGCGAGAATCCGACCAACAGCCCGAGGGCAATGGCGACGAGTGCGCCGACCCCCCAGCCGATGGCAACGCGCTGCAGGCTGGCCATTACGTTCGGAATCAGGATACCGATGTTCTGGAGTTCCTGGCCCGCCGAGAGCACGTCGAGCGGCGCCGGGAGCTGGCTCCGGGAGTAGAACTCGCGGTTCACGGCAACCTGCCAGATTGCCAGAATAAGCAGCGGCGCCACCAGGCCTCGCAACATCCTCAGGCGCGGCAGGGGCGCATCGAAAAGGCGTGGCGCGCCCGCGCGCTCCGCAGTCCGGCTGCGACGCTGCTCGAGTGCGGGATCCATGGCTGCCATCTGCATGTTCTCCGGGCGTGCAATGCACGAGAGCGGGAGCCCCCGGTCCAGGTCCTCCCACGGGTTGGCGCGGTCAGGCGGCAGGTGTTGCTGTCGCCGTCGTAGTCACGACACTCGCGGCAATCTCCGGCGCCAGCAGCTCCGCCAGCACAGCCGGCAGGTCAGTGCCCGGCTTGACCTGGTTCTCGTTGACCATGATCGGGATCACAGCGGTTAGCACGTCAATCTGCGTCTGGCCCGGGACGGGGTCCAGGTCGAGGACCGTTCGCTCGGTCAGGACTTTCCGCGCGACCTCCAGCGTCATCTTCGACTCATCCGCCAGAATCTGCGCAGCCTCGTCCGGATTCTCCAGGATCCACTGCCGCGCACGCTCGTACTGCTCGATAACGGTTGCGGCGAGTTCCGGGTACCGGGTGATGAAGTCCTCGCGGGCATTCAGAAAACCGTAGGTGTTGAAATCGATATTGCGGTAGATCAGCTTTGAACCAGCTTCGAGTTCGCTGGCCGCCATATGCGGATCAAGCCCGGACCAGGCATCCACGTCGCCCCGCTCCAGCGCCACCCGGCCATCAGCATGCTGCAGGTTGACAACCTCGACATCGGTCCCTGTCAGGCCCGCCGCGTCCAGCGACCGCAGGAGGAAGAAATAGGGATCAGTGCCCTTGGTGGCCGCGACCTTCTTGCCCTTCAGCTCGCTCACTTCGGTCAGCGGCGAATCCTTCCCCACGACCATCGCCGACCACTCCGGCTTCGAGTACAGATAGACCGTCCTGATCGGCGAACCGTTGGCACGCGCCAGGAGTGCGGCCGAACCGGCCGTCGAGCCGAAATCGATTGCCTCGGAGCGCAGGTACTCGTTCGCCTTGTTGCTGCCAGCGCTGAGCACCCACTCAACACCAATTCCCTGTTCCTGCAGCGCCTCTTCCAGCCAGCCGAACGTCTTCAAGACGAGGCTGCTCGGGCTGTAGTAGGCATAGTCCAGGCGAACGGCGGCGGGGTTCTCCTGCGCGGCGGCCGGCTGCCTGCGCAGGTTTCCAGCGAAGCCAACGGCGCTCAGAGCGGCAAGCCCACGCAGGGCATCACGGCGAGTAATCGTCATCGAGGTCGTCCCTTCAAGACTCACGACACGCAGGCCAGCGTCAGGCGGCGGCGTGCAAACCGAAATGTCCGAGAATGCTTGAGCGCAGCAGCGCTGGATCAGCGCCGGTCACCGTGAACTCGGCGATGATCCCCGCTGGCCGCCCGCCCAGCAGCACCACCCGGTCGGCGAGGCGCAGCGCCTCGTCCACGTCGTGCGTGACCAGAAGCACGGTGCGGGAGCGGTCCTTGCAGGTCTCCCGCAGCAGGTCGCCCATCTGCAGGCGCGTAAACGCATCCAGCGCCGCAAAGGGCTCATCCAGGAGCAGCACCGCCGGCTTGCGTACGAACGCCCGGGCCAGCGCCACGCGCTGGGCCATGCCGCCGGAAAGCTGATGCGGCCAGGCGTGCATGGCGCCTGCCAGGCCCACCCGCGCCAGCATGCTGGCCGGGCTTTCCGCATCCCGCACGCCGCGAGCGCCCAGCGCCACATTCTGTTCAACGCTCTTCCAGGGCAGCAACCGCGGTTCCTGGAAGACGACGGCGCAGCGCGGATCGCAGTCCGTGACCTCCTCGCTGCCGATGCGGATGGCGCCGGTTGTTGGCGTGTCGAGACCAGCCACCAGGCGCAGCAGGGTGCTCTTGCCGCACCCGCTCGCGCCCAGAACGGCCACAAACTCGCCTCGCCCGGTCACGAGATCTATGTTGCGCAGGATCGGCTGTGGACCCTGCCGGGAGGCGAACGACCGCCCTACCCCCTGGATAGCTACGACTTCTGCCACACGCGCCCTCGTACTCCTCAACAACAAGCCCCATCCAGAGCCGGATGGGGTTGCATCAGCGCGGGGGCGTTTGAGCCGAACGCAGCGCGTGACCCTCATCTTCCAGCCGCAAGCTGTCGGAGTTAGCACCAGCCCGGATAACCGGGAAGGTTGCTGGGGCTTCATCGGGCCGATCCCTCTGCCCCTCTGGATGAGTGGTGACGATCTTTGGTTGTGCGCGTATTGTGCATTACTGGATCAACAATTACAAGACACCCCATTGGAGTAGCGTACGTCACCTTCTGCCTGGGAACCGTGACTGACTGGAACGCGCAATGAATCCGATCACGCAATCCGCACGTTCATTCAGGCAAGTCCAGGACGGGAACCTGGACAACCCGCTACGCGCGTCCGCGCCAGAGCTCATCGCGAGGAGCCGTGACCGGATGTCGCGCCCAGGGCGCGCGGGATGCGCCCGGCGGTGCGGGCGGCGATGTTTCAGGCATCGTCACAACGACTGGACGCGGATGGGCGTTCCAGGCGGACTACACCGTGTACTGGTCGGCTGCAGGCGGTCATACGTTGGCTACGTTTGGCGCATCGCCGGGCCGGGGAGTGCGCGATGAGGGAAGCAAACATCATGTCTACCCCGTGTGCCCGTGGCGGCCGGTCCCTGGCTGCCGGTTTTCTGGCGTTGTCGTTGCTGGCTTCGGCCTTTGGCGCCGCGTTCCTCCTCCCTGCCGGCGTCGCCCTCGCCGATGACGGCGTGGCATTAGGCGACACCCTGATTCTCGATGGCCCTGGCGGCCAATACGGCATCCTCACCGTCGCTCCCGCAGGCTCCGCCCTGAGCGTGGACGGCGATCCCGTCGATGGGTACTACCCCGTTTCCTACAACGGCGTCGATGGCTGGACCGCCACCGGCCTCGTCGAAGTTACCGGCGGCAATGGCGGTGGCGGCAACGGCGGGGGGCATGGCGGCGGCAAAGGCGGCAACGGGAAAACCCGCGAAATGGGCAACGGCGGTGTGGAAACCGTCAGCGCGGACCCGGTCTTCTCCGACAACGGCTCACCCGTAAACGCTGCGCCGTCGACCAACGCGGAGCCGGTAACCGGCGGAACGTACGGGCCAGGCGGCTCCGGGTACAGTGAGCAGCAGATCCTCGAGATCATCCACGAGGCGGCCATGAATTACGGCCAGTCCCCCGAAGACATGGTGCGCGTGGCGCGCTGTGAATCTGGCCTCGACCCCTACGCCGTCGGTGGCGGCGGGGCCTACTATGGCCTCTTCCAGTTCGTTCCATCCACCTTCGCCAGCACCCCCTACGGTCAGTATGAGATCACCGACGCCTGGGCCAACGCCAACGCGGCGGCCTGGATGTGGTCGGAAGGTCAGAAGAGCAGCTGGGTCTGCCAGTAGCAGACGCCCGGACCGCGGTTGGGCGGCGTGTTTGCTCGCCCAGCCGCTTCCTGTTGTCAGTCGAGTGGTATCCTCCTTGCCCGGAGAGGCAGCAACCCGCCCCGTACTGTGGCATGGATGGAACATGGCATCGAGCAAGCCAGGCGGCTGCACGCGCGGCCTCCTGACGCTGCTACTGGGGATGGTGTTCGGCGGCGATGTCGCCCTGGCCTTGCTGCCCGCTGGCGCCCGCGATCTCCCTCAACCCGCGCAAACCATCATCGAGACCCGGTTGCGCGCAGAGCCGAGCCTGCGCAGCGAACCCCTATTGCGACTCCCCGCCGGCGCAACCGTGTACCTGCAGGGAGTGCCTGAGCATGGCTGGTACCGCACCCGGCACGGCGCGCTCCAGGGCTATCTGCGCAGTGGCGATGTCGCGTCCGTGATCCTGCAGGGCGAGAGCGACACCTCCCATGAGGCGCTCGCTGATCCTGAAGCTGGCGACGAACCCAATGGCGTCGCCCTTGAGCAGCGCGCGGCCAGTCCCACCAGGAAAAAGTCGCGGCCGGGCAAGGATGCGCGGCGCCAGCGGCGCAAGGAGCAGCGGAAATCGGACGCTGCACTCCGTATTGTGGCTGCTGCTGATCTCAACCTGCGCGCTGCGCCCGGTGACGACGCGCCGGTGCTGGATACGCTGCCGCGCACTCAGGCAGTGGCGCCCACCGGCGAGCAGCAGGATGGCTGGGTGGAGGTCATCTGGGAAGGGCAGACAGGGTGGGTGCTGGGTCGCTACCTGATCATGATTCCCACCAGCACCCGCGGCAACGACCGCCATGACGGCTCCTGGAGCCGCAGCGAACTGAAGGAGATCATCTATGCGGCGGCCGACGAGTATGGCCAACCGCGCGAAGACATGTTGCGGGTGGCCCGCTGCGAGTCCAATATGATTCCCTCTGCCGTCAATCCCTACGGGGGCTCGTACGGGCTTTTCCAGTTCAAGCCGGGCACCTGGCTGAGCACGCCCTACGCTGAGTACGACATTTTTGACCCTCGCGCCAGCGCCAACGCGGCCGCCTGGATGTGGTCGGTAGGCCGCCGCCGGGAGTGGGTCTGCCAGTAGCCCCACGCTGTGGCTCAAGCCGGAACGCGTCCCGCCAGCGTCGACCGGAACAGGTCCAGGGTCGCCTGTGGATCAGGGGCTCCTGCGTCGGGCCAGGTGGCGACTTGCGCCAGTGCCCAGGCCGCCCATTCGGCCTGCATCGCCGCGTGATCCCGGATCCACCGAAAGATCAGCACATTCAGGTGCGCCCGCTCCTGGAAGGGCGATGTCCCGTGCAGGTAATCCGCCGCCAGCACGTCGCAGAGGGCCAGCGTTTCACGCGCTTCATCACCCACCGCCTGCAGGTTGCGGCGCAAGTCTTCGCGCGTACCCTCTGTTGCAAAGAGCACCTTCAGGAGGGCTTCGGATTCAAACCGGGGCGCACTGCTGCCCTGCTCCAGCCAGTGCCGCAGCGCCGCGTGACCTTCCGGCGTGATGGCGTAAACCGTGCGCTCGCGCTTGCCGGTTTGTTCAACAGTGGCGGTAGCCAGGCCAGCTGCCACCAGGCGCTTTGGCTCGGCGTAGACGTTGCTCTCGGCTCGCGGCCAGACATGACGCAGGCTCCGGCCCATCTGCCGGGTCAGTGCGTAGGTCGACCACGGTTGAATGGCAAGCATGCCGAGAATGGCAAAACTGGTGGTGGTCAAGGCGCGGTTCTCAGGCATCACGCTGGCACTTTCCTCCCAACAGGAGTATATATACCCTCCTGTCGAGAGTAGATTACCCGGAGTCATCGTCATGCCACCGCTCTCCACTCCGATGGCAATCGTGCGTCCAGCAGATCCAGCCGAACTCAACGCCGTACTGGAGGTGCTGCGCGCAGCCAACGCCGAATTTGCCGACGTGCTTCCGGCTGCCGTGTTTGCCGCCTACCTCGCCAATGTGCTCGACATCCACAGCCGCCTCGCCGTTTCCGAACTGCTGGTCGCAGAACTTGACGGCCAAATCGCCGGAACGATCACGGTCTATCCCGATGCCTCGCACGAAGGGTGGGAGTGGCCAGCCCACTGGGCCGGGCTGCGCGCGCTAGCAGTTGCGCCAGGCGCACGTGGGCACGGACTTGGACGGCGCCTCGCGGAAGCGGCACTCTTGCGCGTGCGAGCCCTGGAGAAGGACGCGGTCTGCCTGCACACCGCGAATTTCATGCAATCCGCCGTGCCGCTGTACGAGAGTCTGGGGTTCCGCCGCTGCCCGGAATACGACCAGGAGGTCTCACAGCTTTTCGGATTGGGCGCCGCCCGCGAGCCGTTGCTGGCCGTCGGGTACTCGCTGCACCTGAGGGCCTGACCCGCTCGCAGGGAGAATGTGCAATCGCCAGCGGTCCCGTGCAAAACTGACTTGTGATCAGCACAAGAGGCAGGTGATGGCACACCCATGACAGCACTTTCCATCCGGGAGGCCCGGCCAGACGAGGCGGCCCTCCTCAGCGCGCTCGCGCTACGTTCGAAAGCGTATTGGGGTTATGACGCTGGCTTCCTGGAAGCATGCCGCGCCGACCTCACCTGGACACCGCAGGAGATTGCCGAATCCGTGACGCTCGTTTGTGTCGGCACGGCAGGTGTTCTGGGTTTCAGTCAGATTGTCCTGAAGGACGAGAGCACGGCCGAACTCGACGCTCTGTTCGTTGACCCCACAGCGATTGGGACCGGGGCAGGCAAGCTGCTCTGGGAGCGCAGCCTGGCCGCCGCGCGCGAACTCGGCGCGCTGGATCTGGTCCTGCAGAGCGATCCTCACGCGGAAGGGTTCTATCTGTCACGCGGCGCACGGCGTATTGGCGAGATCGCGTCGGCCCTCGTTCCCGGGCGCACGCTGCCCCTGATGCACGTCGATCTCCGAAGTGCGTGACCATTGGGGCTGACGTAGCCGCGCCCATCGCTGGTGCGGTCGTCGATACTACAGGCAGCACGACCGACATCCGAAGACACAGGAGCAACGCCGTGGTCACCGCCCGCCCGGTTCCGCTGACGGACGACGCTCAGCACCCCCAGGACGATGGGTTCTTCGGCCCGGAGAGCGTGACCTGGCGAGTCTATGCCAGCCCCTCCAGTTCCATCGGGGTCGCCACGGCCGTGTTGCTCCAGATGATCCATCCGCGCGTCGTGCGCATGATTGACCAGGCATCCAACGTCCGCCAGGACCCGGCAGGGCGAGCCGCAGCCACCGGGCAATACGGCATTACGATCACCTTCGGGGACAAGGCGACCGCCGAGCGGGCGGGCGAGGTGCTGCGCCGGATTCACAGCCACCGCCAGGCCATCGACCCCATTACCGGCGAAACCTATACCCCGAACGAGCCAGACCTTCTGATGTGGGTGCACTGCACCCTGGTCTGGGCGGTTTTGGCGGCGTGCCAGCGCTTTGGGCCAATGCTCACGCCGGCAGAGCGGGACCGGTTCGTGTACGAGCAGCGCGAATCGGCGCGGCTGGTTGGCCTCGCCCCCGAGGCAGCGCCCGGCAGCGAGGCCGACCTGGAAGCCTACATGCAAGGGATGCGCCCTCACCTCGGCTACGTCACCGCAACGCGCTTCATGCGTGAAATGATCGTGCCGCCCAAACTCCCGTTCACCCCGGCCGGCGCCGTGCAACTGGTGATGACGCGCGCCGCCGTCGATCTGCTACCCGCAGATATCCAGGACCTGTACGGGTTCCGCTGGATCGGGCTCAATCACCTGCTGGTGCGCCTGGGGTCAGGCCTCATCATGAAGAGCGCGCAGGACAAGGTGAACTACGCCAGCATGGTCGCCGAACTTCGCCGGCAAACCGATGTCCACGCGTTCGGTGGCGCTGCCAGGAAACTGCGCGCAGCACGGCAGGCTGCCCGCTAGGCAGCCTGCCGCTCGTCGATCTCCTCCAGCAGTGGCGCAGGCTCCGGGGTGTGCTCACCTGGGGCGCCCGGCCCCACCAGGCGAAGCTGCTGCCGCCGCAGCCGGGCCTGCTCAGCCGACACCAGGGCCAACCGGCGCTCCAGCAGCGGCAACTCCTGGCCAGCCTGATGCCGCGCCAGGCCGTGGGCGCCACGGGCGAAGTGCGCGCCGACCAGGCGCGTATTCAACCGTGCCCGCAGGTGCTCCAGGTCGCTGTCGGTCAGGCGGGCAATCCCGGTGCGAAACGTGCGGAGTGGACGGTCAATCAATGCATCGAGGCGCTGCCGCTCGCGGGCGGGCAGCGTGCGCAGAGCCATGGAGCTTACTCACTTTCAGGTAGATCAGGGATTCTGATTGCAGCAAAACAGGTTATGAAGGCGAATCAATATGCCCAAATGATACACGAGAAATGCACTTATTGTCACGTCTTGACGCCGTTAGCACGGGAGCCAGGCGGCGCCTTCCGGCGCCAGGAAGCAACCGGGGCCCGGCGCGGCTACTCCTGTTCCTCGATCAATTGCGGGCCGTTGTTGCGCGTGTTGTTGACGGCGGTGCTGACCGGGTACACGAGCATCTCGTCATCCGGGTACGCATGCAGGAACTGCGCGACCTCACCCGGGTCGCGCACATCGAGCGAGAGCCAGTCAGCCTCCGCATCGCGCGGCAAAATCACCGGCATCCGCTCGTGCAGCGCGGACATGCGGGCGTTCGCCTGCGTGGTGATGATGGTGAACGACCCTGCGGCATCCTCGTCCTCGTGGGTCAGGTCGTAGAGCCCGGCCAGTCCCCACGCTTCGCCGTCCTCGGCGGTGATGTAATACGGCTGCTTGTGGTCCCCCACGCGCTGCCACTCGTAAAAGCCGCTGATTGGCACAATACAGCGCTGGGCTCTGGTCAGGTTACGGAACATCGGCTTTTCGAACAGCGTCTCGGCCCGCGCGTTGATCGGCGCCACACTGCGCTTGCCGGGCTGCGGCTTCCAGCGCGGCGTCAACCCCCACTGCATCAGATCCAGGGACCTCTCGCCACCCGCATCCTCGACAATTACCGGCAGCAACTGCGTCGGAGCGGCGTTGTAGGTGGTCAGGTCTGCAAACAGATTCGACGGGACATTGCGGAGATTGAACCGCTCCGAGAGGCCGACATTACCTTCAATCACGTATCGCCCGCACATGGCGCGGCGCTCCTTTCATGTGAGGGAACCATCGCTCATTTTAGCACAAGCGTTCGCAACATGCCGCCGCCTGGCAGAATGATGCGGCGATGAAATTGCGCCCGGCTGCGTCCACGCCGCAACCACCCGAGAAGCGCGGATTTCCATGGTATAGTCACGCTTTCGGGTCGGTCCCGGATTGATGAAATCGCCCGAGAAGAGGTTGAGGCCCAGAGGCCTCAGGCGCCCCACAGGTGAACCCGTGAGACCGCAAGCCGCATCGTCGCCCACTATCCGCATCCTGTCCGCCATCATGTTGATCGTCGGAGTGCTCCTCACCGTCGGCTCCATCTTTGCCGACCAGTTGCATCTCACGGGCGGGGGAGTTGGGTTGGGCTGGAAGCAGCTCATTGGGGCTATCGTCGGGTTGGTGTTAGCGCTCCTGGGTGGAGCCTGGTTGATTCAGCCTCCCACCTCGCGCGGGGCGGACCGCTCCTTCGAGTAACCCGGCGATCCGGGGTACGATCCCTTCCAGTACGCACCCTGAAGACGAGGCTCCAGAACCTGGAGCTTCTTTCGTGAGTTGCCCCGGGAGGATGGAGATGACCGAACCAACCTGGAACCGTTGGCCTGCCAGCCCACGCCGCATGAGTTTCGGAGCGATCCTGCCCATGGCGGAAGAGTCGGCCTTTGGCGATGCCGTACCCCATTTCGCCGACGTGCTGGAGATGACGCGCGTCGCCAACGATGTCGGGTTTGAGGCCGTCTGGATTGTCGATCACTTCGGTTCTCTCGCCCGGAAGCCAACGCCCAGTTCTCCATGCCAGGCACCTCGACGAGCGTGGCGTCTGGGAGTGCTTCACGCTAATGGCGGGCCTGGCCAGCGCTACCGAAAAAATCAACATCGGTTCCCTGGTTGCCTGTACCGGGTTCCGCAACCCGGCCCTGGTCGCCAAAATGGTAGAGACCATCGATGACATCAGCGGCGGGCGCGCCATCCTCGGTCTGGGCGCCGGTTGGCACAGGCCGGAGTACGACGCCTTTGGCTATCCCTACGACCATCGCGTCGCCCGCTTCGAGGAAGCGGTCGAGATTATTGCCCCTCTCCTGCGCGAAGGGCGCGTGGACTACCAGGGCGACTACTTCCAGGCCAATGACGCCGTGAACCGCCCGCGCGGTCCCCGGCCACAGGGCGCACCCATCCTTGTCGGCAGCAACGGTCCACGGATGTTGCGCACCATCGCCCGCTACGCCGACGCGTGGAACACTGTCTGGCACGGAACTCCTGACGCTATCGTCGACCAGATGGCCGCTGTCGATGCCGCCTGCGCCGAGGTGGGCCGCGACCCGCAGACGCTGATCCGCACCGCCGGCGGCAACATCTTCATGCCGGGGAACACCGGGCGCCGCCCCAATCCCATCTCCGGGAGCGACGAGGAAATCGCCGCAACCATCGTCCGCTTCCGCGATCTGGGCATTACTCACTTTGTGGCCGGGCTGGACGCCTGTACGCCCCGGAACCTGGAGCGCTTCGGCCGCATCATCGAACTCGTGGACGCCACACCGTAGGAGTAACTCCCGGGCGATCACTGGGCGCGGACGCTGGGCGCCGGGCGGAACACTACCTGCCCGGCGCCTCCTGAATGATGACCTCCCATCCAGACAGTTGTGCGCTCACACGATGCTGAAGTTCCGTGAGGAATGCGCGACGTGTCAGCCGAATCCACCGCAGCGAGCGGGCCGCTCGCAACGACGAAGCCTCCTGGCCGGTCTGCGCCAGACTCACGACAAGGTCAGTCGCGGGGCTCGACACCCGGTTACGAACTGCCCACCGCGTCCCGCCCAGGATGTTTGAACTGATGCGGGCAGTGGCCCAGCCCGGATGCGCCCAGGGGACAGCCGGGCTGGCTGGGGCCGCCGAGCGCATGACGAGGCGCGGGCTGGTCACGTGCGTTGCTTGCCGGGCTGACCAGCGCGGGGCGAAGGCAAGGCGCACGGAGGCAGGAACCATCCTGCTGGAGGCCAGGATCACCCATGTCGCCGCGCTCCGCCGGCCATGGCGCGAGCAGCTTGCAGCGGCCAGGCCCACGCTGCGCAAGCGCCCCGGTCAGCGTCTGGCCGGCTGGCCATGCAGGCGTATCCCACAACCCGGCAGGCAGACAGCGCATCACGGCTGCCAGAGCAGAGAGGCTGCTCAGGCGAAAAAGGCAAACCAGGCAGGAGGAGATCAGCACACATGAGCGATGTGAACGACTTCAATCAGCAGGTGATCGACGAGTTCCGCGCCAACGACGGCAAGGTGGGAGGCATGTTCCAGGGAGCCCCGATGCTTCTGCTCACCACGAAGGGCGCGAAGAGCGGCCAGCCCCGCGTGGCGCCGCTCGTGTACTCCAGGGATGGTGACCGCTACGTGGTTATCGCCAGCAAGGGGGGCGCCCCGACCAACCCGGACTGGTATCACAACATCGCCGCCAACCCGGACATCACGGTCGAGATCGGCAGCGAGACCTTTCCGGCTCACGCCGAGATTGCCGCCGAGCCAGAGCGCACCCGCCTGTTCGATGCGCACGCGGCGCTCATGCCGGGGTTTCGCGACTACCAGAACAATACGAGCCGCATTATCCCGGTCGTCACCATCAGCCGGGCGTAACCTGGGCGGGTCGAGCGTGAAAGCGCTCGACCAACCTTGCGCACGTCTGCTATTCCTCCCGATCAGACCCGAAGTCTGGCCGTGGAGGATGCGCGTGATCGAATACCGGAGTGACATCACTGATCTTGCCCCTGAGCAGATCCAGGGGTTTTTTGTCGGCTGGCAGCACCCCTTCCCCCCTGAAACCCATCTGCGCATGCTCGCCGGGAGTGACCTTGCGCAGGTGGCCATTGATGCAGACACCGGCCGCGTCGTCGGCTTCATCGCCGCGCTCACCGACAACGTGCAGGGCGCATTCATTACGCTGCTGGAAGTGCTGCCGGAGTACCAGGGACAGGGCGTTGGCAAAGCCCTGCTGACCCAGATGCTGGACCGGCTCAGCCACATCCAGACTATTGAACTGATGTGCGACACTGATCTCGTCCCGTTTTACGAGCAGTTCGGCATGAAGCCCTCCGGCGGCATGGTGCTGCGCCGCCGCGAACCGTAGTCCTCAACATATGCGCGTAGCGGAGACACCAGGGCCACGGACGAAATCGCGTGCTCTGGCGTAGTCTTTGCGCGCCCGCTTGCAGACCCGATCAGTGTGATCCGGGCTACCGGAAAGGACGCTATTCCATGCGATATCGGCGCGCACTCCTGGCAACATGTGGTCTGGCGCTTTCGCTTGCCCTGACGACTCCGCTCGTTACACTGGCCCAGGATGCAACTCCGGCCGCCAGCAACAAGCCGACGTCCTGCGATGCCGAGCCGCGCGATCTCGATGCGTTGGTCGCACTCTGGTTCGATGAGTCTGGCGCAGCCGTCGCGACGCCGGCGACGGCGATGATGGTGACCGATGAAACAACGCTGCCAGACGGCTCAAAGCCCGGGGACGACGATCTCGCCGCGATCGAGGAAACCACACGGCAGTTTCTGTACTGTATGAACATCGCTGGTCAGTACGCACGCGGCCTGAGCCTGGTCACTGACGAACTGGCCAGCCAGGGTGGGCCTGATGTCGCCAATCCGGACCAGGACACGCCGGAGGAGGTGCGCGCCCTGCTTGAAGCGCAAATGGCCGGCACCCCTATCCCCGGGGCTGCCAATGCCGCCCGACTGCCGGCCGTGGCCGGGCCGCGCAAGGCCCGCGTTCTGGAGGATGGCCGAATCGGCGCCATCTGGTCCATCGGCGGCGACCGCATGTTCCTTGTCTACAAGAATGTTGATGGCCGGTGGCTGATTGACGAAGACCTGGACCTCGCCGATCCGGTCGCGGGCACACCGGCGGCAGCGGCCACCCCAGCCTCATAGCAGCGGTTTGCAGAAGCGTTGGCCCGTACCTGCCAGCGCCGCAAGCGCCGTGCCTCCCGGCGTCGCTCGAGATACGAAGCGAGCGCTGCGCCGGTCCACTAACACGGGAACGCACCATCACATCCGTTTGTCCACCGCGCGCGGCCGGATTTCCGGCCGCGCGCGGTCCTGTGTTCCGGGAGTTGCCGGGCGTGGGAGTCGCCAATTCCGACTCTCCAACTCAGAAATTAGGCGCAATCCTGATTAGGATAATCAGATTAATCTCTATTGACGCATCATCCTCACAATGATACTATTGCAAAGGTCAGCGGGCTTACCTGCAGGCCGACATGAACCGTGAAAGGAGCACAACAATGGTTCAGATCAACGATGGCCAGTGCGGCATGTGCGCCCACTACGGCGGCAACAACCCCGGCGAGGCCAAGCTGATCCAGATCCGTTTGAAGCACGAAGCCCCGGAGACGTTGATCGAGGAGTGCGGGCACCCGCAACTCGCCCCGTTGCACCTGGTGGTGACGGCCAACAGCGGTTGCGCTGGCTTCGAGCCAGTCGCCGCCGAGGGGTAGCGCCAGGCGGGAACCTCCGCCAGCCTGAACACGTTTACTGCCACGAGAGCCGGTCTCAGGACCGGCTCTCGTGCTTTGCGTGTCCGGCGGCCAGGTCATGATTGGCCGGTTTCTCACACGGCTTTCTATCATTCATCCTGCGTATGCGTGAATCCTCCTGATTCACGCCAGATCGCGCCAGCACGCAAGCCTGTCGCGACATTGGCTCACACCAGCCAGAGGACACTGATGAACGACGCCTCTCAGACTGCGGCCGCCAGCCCGGCGGCCACGATTTCCGCACCCACCAGCCACGGCGCACGCGGCCGTGACCGGGTCGGGATCGTGGCGCGTGGCGAGCAGCAGGCGACGGAGGCGATTGCGGAGGCTCTGATCGCGCTCGGCTTTGCCCCGCGCAATGTCGATGTCCGCCCCATCCCCTTTGAAGGAACCTGGGGGCTGGCGACCTCCGCTGCGTACGGCCTCGCCAATGAGGCAGTCACCCGCGAACTGGAGGCCAGTGGCCAACTGGAAGGGCTTTCCAGGAAGGAAGCCAAGGCGCTGGCCTCTGGCGCCGTCCGCGAGCGCGTGCCAGTCCTGGCGCAGGAGATCGCTGGCCACATCGCCGCCAGCGGCAACCCCATTTTCGGCTCAGTGGAAGCGGTAAACGGCTACGTCAATATCGCCTTCGATAGTAATGCGGTTGCCGCCGCACTCATTGAGGAAGTGCTGACCCGCGGAACTGCCTACGGCCAGGGTGCACCCATCGCCGAAAAGGTAATGGTCGAGCACTCCCAGCCGAACACCCACAAGGAGTTCCACGTCGGGCACCTGCGGAACAGCGTGCTGGGCGTGGCGGTCAGCAACGTGCTGCGCGCCGCCGGGTACGAGGTGCAGGACGCCAACTACATCGGCGACATCGGCATGCACGTCATCAAGTGCCTCTGGTGCTACGAGAACTTCCACAACGGGGAAGAACCCGCCGACCGCTCCGCGCGGGGCCGCTGGCTGGGCGAGATCTACAGCGAGTCAGACGCCCGGGTGAACTACCGCAAGGATGTGCTGGAGTTTCTGCAACTGCTCTCGACCGAGGATCAGCAGTTCATCGCGGCCATCGACCGCATGCTCAAGTTTCTCTGGCGCAAGGGTGCGGAAGGCGAAGATGTCGCCTACCTCCTGGGCCGGCTCAGCCACGCGCAGCCAATCAAGGACGACCAACTACGGGAGGATGAAGTAATCCCCCGTTTCTGGCCGATTGTCGGGGATCAACTGCGCGCTGAAGTTGCCAACCCGAAGCCGTTTGTCCCCGCCGATGGCGTCCCCGAGCCGACCATGACCCCGGAGGAGCGCCTGGCGCGCTGGGAGGAACTGGCCATCCACATGGACGACTGGTGGGGGCCCTCGAAGACCTGGCGGGACGAAGTGCGGCAGACCTTTGCCCGCTGGGAGGCGCAGGAGCCGGAGTTCGTCGAACTCTGGCGGGAGACGCGCGAGTGGAGCATGGAGGCCTTCCGCCGTATCTTCGCGGAGCTAGGGGCCACCTTCGATGTCTGGCTCTACGAAAGCGATGTCGAGGAAGCGGGCAAGGTCATCGTGCGGGAGTTGCTGGAGCTCGGCCTGGCCGAAATCTCCGAAGGCCTGCCTGTCGTCAAGATCGACGAAAAGCTCGGCCTCACCGAGCCAACCTACCGCACCATGCCGATTCTGCGCTCCGATGGCTCCAGCCTCTACTCCACCAAGGACCTGGCGCTGACCAGGCGCAAGTTCGAGGAGTTCGGCGTGGACCGGGCGATCTGGGTGGTGGATGTGCGGCAGGCGCTCTACTTCCAGCAGATCTTCAAGATCCTGGAGTTATGGGGATTCGAGCAGGCACGGCTCGCCTATCACCTTGACTACGAAATGGTGCGGCTACCGGAAGGCGTGATTTCCTCCCGCAAGGGAAACGCGCCGCTCTACACCGATGTCCGCGATGCGGTCCCGACCCGGGCGCGTGAGATCATCAACGAGAAAAACCCCGAGATGCCGGCCGAGCGCAAGGCGGAAGTGGCCTGGGATGTCGCGCTCGGCTCGCTGAAGTACGCGATGCTCAACCGCGACACCAACAAGGTCGTGGTCTTCGACCTGGAGGAAGCGCTCTCGTTCGATGGTCACGCCGCGCCGTACATCCAGTACGCACACGCGCGGGCCAGCCGCATCCTGGAGCACGCGGGCGAGACGGACTCGTCCCTGTTGCAGCGGCTGGACGGCCTGGACTTCGGGAAGCTGCAAGCGGAAGAACTCAGCCTGCTCCAGACCATTGCTTCTCTGCCGGAAGAGATCCAGCGCGCGGCGGAGGAGTACCGGCCGCTCCTGATCGCGTCCTACGCCTACGAGTTGGCCAAGCGTTTCAACGACTTCTATCACGCCTGCCCGGTGCTGGTCTCCCCGGAGCCCACCCGCACGGCGCGCCTGGCCCTCACCGCCGCCACCCGGCGCACTCTGGCCAACGCCCTGGCCATCCTGGGCATCGCCGCGCCGGAGCAGATGTAGCGGCGTACACAAGCGGAAACCCGGGCGGCTCCTGGCCGTCCGGGTTTGTTGCACCCTGCGCCCACGTTCCTGCACACGTGGTTCGCGGCGGCATCCCCACGCGCGTCGTCCTGAGCTTGTCGCAGGACCTCGCCCTAACCACCCGGGTGGGAAGAGTCAGCCGCCGTACCCTGTCATCCTGAGCCCGCAGGCAAACGATCGCGTCGTCCCCTTCTCCCAACGCAACCGGCCGGGCGCGCGCGCTCAGGACGCCCTTCGGCGCTCCGACCCGGCAGCAATCGCCCGCTCGTAGAGGTGGAGGGCCTCGGCGACGCGGCCGGTGCCGCGGGCCACAGGTCAGCGGATCGTCGGCGCGGTAGACCGGCATCTTCCAGTTCCGTTTGCAGCCGCCGGTCAGCCCGAGCAGCAGCGCCCGCCCCCCGGCCAGGGTGATCCCCTGCTCCATGATGTCCGCCACCAGTTCCGGCGGCGTCTCGCCGATCGCGGTCTTGACCACCTCCGATCGTGCCCACCGGCTGCGAGATGGCGTCGCGCAGCTCCACCGAGGAGACCTCGACCGACTTCGGCAGCCCGGTCAGCAGATCCCGCCCGCGCAGGGTGACCCGCAACTCCTCCTCCAGCGGGTAGGCCGAGCCGGCCGCGATCTTGGCGTTCTCAGCCGTGCGCTCGCCGATGACCAGGTTGTGGTCGCGCCGCGCGTACTGGATGATGGCGTCGTCGATCTCATCGCCGGCCACCGGATCGGCAGTGGTTGACCACGATGCCGCCGAGGAGATCACCGCCACCTCCGTGGTGCGCCCCCGATGTCCACGATCATGCTGCCCACCGGTTCGTTGATCAGCAAGCTGTAATGGCGGCGGCCATCGGCTCCCTCGATGGTGAGCCTCGCGGGCTCCGGCCGAGGAGGAGGGCGGCGTCCTTCGCGGCGCGCTTCTCGACCTCGGTCACGCCGGAGGGATGCCGATGACCACGCGCGGGTGGGGGCCATCAGCCGCTGCAGGTGGACCTTGCGGATGAAGTAGTGGAGCATCATCTCCACGGTGTCGAAGTCGGCGATCACCCCGTCCTTGAGGGGCCGGACGGCCACGATCGACTCCGGGGTCTTGCCCACCATCGCTTTCGCCTCGACGCCCACCCCGAAGGCGCGCCGCGTGCGCGTGTCAATCGCCACCACGCTCGGCTCGGAGATCACAATCCCCTTCCCCCGCACGTACACCAGCGTGTTGGCGCACCCCAGGTCGATCCCCAGGTCCTGGTTCAACATCCCCAACAGGGCAGTAATGGGCGGAATCATCGGGCTGGCCCGGCACAGGCAGCGCGCAGCCCGGCAGCGAGGGCCAATGGCGTCACGAGGACCCCACCCAGCCGCGTACCCGCGTGGCTTCAGCGACCCGCGAAACCGCCAGCCGGTACGCCGCCTGCCGCAGCGGAATGCCGCACGCCGCCGCAGTTTCCGAGACATCGCCGAAGGCTCGCTCCATGCGCTGCCGCAGGAGTGAGCCAATCGTGCTGGCGTCCCAGTAGTACCCTTGCAGGTTCTGCACCCACTCCAGGTGCGAAACCACGACGCCTCCGGCGTTCGCCAGCACATCTGGAACAACGATGACGCCGCGTTCGGCGAGGATGCGGTCAGCCGCCGCGGTCACCGGGGCGTTGGCCCCCTCCACGATGGCCCAGGCCCGCACGCGCCCGGCATTCCCGGCGGTGATCTGTGCTTCCAGCGCCGCCGGAATCAGCAGATCGACATCCAGCGCGAGCAGCGTGTCATTGTCAATCCGCGCCACACCCGGCGCGCTGTAACTGGCCAGTAGCCGGCCGTTATCCTGGCGAACGTGGGATTCCAGCGCCGCCACGTCAAGCCCTTCCGGGTGATAGAACCCGGTCGAGATGTCGCTGACTGCGACTACCCGGCACCCTGCGGCAGCCAGCGCGCGCGCGGCTGCGGCGCCAACCTTGCCAAAACCCTGCACCGCGACGCGCGCATCCTTGGCTATTCGCCCATGCTCGCGCAAGAGCGCCAAAGCCGTGATGGCAATGCCATCTCCGGTGGCGCGGTCGCGACCGAGCGAACCGCCCAGCCCGACCGGCTTGCCGGTGACGGATGCTGTGGGAACCTCGTCGCCAAGCACATCCAGGGTGTCCATCATCCAGGCCATAGTCTGCTCATCAGTGTTGATGTCAGGCGCAGGGATATCCTGCCTCGCACCGATGAGGGGCCGAATTGCCTGTGTGTAGCGCCGGGTCAACTGCTGCAATTCGTTGCGGGAGAGCAGCCGGGGATTCACCTGCACGCCGCCCTTGGCGCCGCCGAAAGGGAGACCCAGGATGGCGCATTTCCAGGTCATGAGCATCGCCAGGACCGTCGTTTCCTCCAGGGTCACGCCGGGATGGAAGCGCACGCCCCCCTTGTACGGCCCCCGCGCGCTTGAGTGCTGCACCCGGTACCCGGTGAAGACTTCGACCTGGCCATCGTCCATGACGACAGGAATCGTGACTGCCAGCGCCCGCTCGGGTGCGGCGAGCAGGCGGCGCAGCCCGGTTTCGAGGTCAAGCGCCTCCGCCGCTTCCTCGAGCAGTGCCCGCGCGTCGGCGAGACCATCGGCCACTGCCGGCGCGCTGACGGCAAGCGGGATGAGCGGTTGCATTTCTGTGGTAGCTGTCATCGTTGCCTCGTATTCTCGTTCGTTGCCTGTGATTGAGTGGTCCCTGCCCTCGCTCCGGGGCCTCGGCGCGAATCAGGATGGTCGTGTCCACAGTGACTCCGGGTGGTTCACCGAGCCTCACGTGCGTAGTCATGGGTGATCACCCGCACGGCCAGCGTTCCCACGCTGTATGACCCAGGCATGTCTCGCTCCGTCAGGTCGTATGAGCAGTAGCAGGGTCCGCCTTGCGCACAGCCGCCGCAGCAATAGGGCTTTCCCCGGTGGACCGCAGGCCGCCACGGGATCTCCACCCCGCAGTTGGCGCAACGCGGCAAGTCAGGCTGGGTACGAAACACGATGAACTCCTGGGGCACGACAATACCCTAGTGAACCGTAACGACTGACAGCCACATGGGACCGGTGAAAGTCTGAACGGCAACCCGGTCGCCTGCGCGCGCTCCCACCAGAGCTTCGCCGACCGGCGACTCATTCGAGATGCGGCCGGCATCGAGATCGACCTCGGCGGGATCGACGATGGTGTACGTTTCCTCGCCGTCATCCTCCCAGCGCACCGTGACGCCGGAGCCAATGCCCACGACGCCCGGCTCGCGCGAGGAAATGTCCAGCGGCATTGCCCGCGTCAGCAGGTCTTCGATCTCCGCCATGCGCCGTTGCATGAGCGTCATGTCGGTCAACGTGCCGTCGTCCACGTCCTCTGGCGATTCCGCCTTGGCTCGCGCCAGGTCGGCGTACCGCTCCCGGAACATGTCCAGTTCGCCTTGCAGTTGCAACAGGCCGTCCTCGGTCAGCAGGACGGGCGCCTCGGAAACCATCGGTATCCCCGTTCGCGGCCGAGTGCCGCAAAAAACCTGAACCCAGATAGCCGGCCAGCAGCCGGTACACGATCCACACTAGCGGTCTGAACTCAATAACCATGGGAATCTGCATGAACATTGCATGAACACCGCTCAGGGAGCGAACGCTGCCCACACCGCGCCATCTCACCCGCCCCCGTGCTGGATGCGACGCGGGACGAGAGGCCTGGCTGGCTCACCCTGGCGGGGTGACCGAGACTCCCCAGGCAACTGCCAGCACACAATGCCGTACCAACGCGGTAAGGTTGGCGACATGCGCCGGCAGACACCGGAACGCCGGCTAACCCTGGAGCGTCCATGGGCGACGGACCGACATCTCCTCTCGTTGGCCAGCCTGGCCACGAGGCGCCGCTCTCGCCAATCGAACTGCTTACGCTCTACGCCACAAGCCTCGGCGTTCCGGTTGCGGAGGTGGTCTCCCGGCTGAGCGAAATGGACGTCGGGTCCACGCGTGCTGAGGTCGAGCGCGCCCTGGCTTACCTGCAGGAACGCGGCCTGCTGCACACCGTCTCCGGCGAGCCGGAGCCAGGGCCTGCGCTCACTGAGGAGGGACAGCGCGTGCTCCTCGATCTGGTTGGGCAGGTGGCTGCGGTCGGGTCAATTCAGGACGAGCGCGATCAGGTCGAGCGACTGCGCACTGATCTGCTCTCTACGATCTCGCATGAGTTGCGGACGCCGCTGACGTTGATTCGCACGTCCATCGGTTTACTGCTGGACAGCGAGCCGGAGGAGGAGATGCGCCTCCGCCTGCTCCGGAACATCAAGCAGAGCACCGACCGCATGAACAGCCTCATCAGCGATCTCCTCGATCTGGCCCGGCTCCGCCAGGATCGCCTTGAACTCAGCGTCCGGAACATTGACACATTGGACCTGGTAGAGGGCGCCGTGTCGCTGATGCGCCCGCTGCTGGACGCCAGCGAGCATCATGTCGAGGTGGTGGTCTACCCGCCAACTCCCCCGGTGGTTCCGGGTGACTTGCGGCGCCTGGAACAGGTTCTGCTGAACCTGCTCCGCAACGCCAACAAATTCGCGCCGGCGGGAACGGTTATCCGGGTGACCGTGTGTGAAGACGATTGCGAGGTCACGCTGGCCGTGCAGGACGCCGGGCCTGGCATCGCGCCCGACGCTATCCCTCATCTCTTCGACCAGTTCTTCACGGATCGCACCAGTTCGTCCGAACACAACATCGGCGCGGGGCTCGGGTTACCTATTGCGAAGGGCATTGTTGAGGCGCATGGCGGCCGCATCTGGGTAGATAGCACGGCCGGGGCTGGCACAACCGTCTCGTTCACCTTGCCCAGGGCTCTGATACGGGAGGTTCTGGATGAAAGTCCTGGTCGTCGATGACGCCGCTGAAGTCATCGAAGCGGTGACGATCAGTTTCTCGTTGCAGTGGCGCGAGACCGAGGTCCTTGGGGCCGCCAACGGCGAGGTTGCGCTTGATCTCCTGGAACAGGAGCACCCCGATGTCGTCCTGCTCGACATCTCCATGCCCGGCATGAGCGGGTTCGATGTCTTGCGCGAAATCCGGGCCTTTTCGGACGTACCCGTGATCATGCTGACCGCGCGAGATGACACCCTCGACAAGGTCAAGGGCCTGGAACTGGGCGCGGATGACTACGTCACCAAGCCGTTCGATCACCTGGAACTCATGGCGCGCGTCAAGGCGCTGCTCCGGCGGCTCGACATGCCACAGCCCACCAGCCGCGCGCCATCGTTTCAGAGCGGCGATCTCATGATCGACTTTGCCGCGCGCGAGGCGCGGCTCCGGGGCGAGGTCGTACCGCTGACGGCTACGGAGTACAAGCTGCTCTACCACCTCGTGCGCAACGCCGGGCGCGTACTCCGCCACGAAACGCTGCTCGCCAAGGTCTGGGGCCGCGAGTACGTCGATGAGATCGACTACCTTCGCGTCTACATCCGCCGCCTCCGCCGGAAGCTGGAGGATGACCCGGAACAGCCTCGCTACATTCTGACCGAGCGCGGCACTGGCTATCGCTTCCGCCCCGCCGCCTGACGCGGGTTATCCCGGCAGTCGCCGCAGTTCCCGCACCTCGTACTGCATCTCATCCTCCAGCTCGCCGTCGGTGGAGTGCAGCACCGGGAGCAGCCCGGCTTCCGCCACGACCCCTGCGTAGACAACCGCCGGGGAATCGGGCGGGAACGCCGTGACACGGAGTGAGACCACGCTCTGGTCTGGTCCATCGAGGATCTCGGCCTGGTGCGGCCAGCTCGTCCACGCCCAGCCCTCGCGCATCAGGATTTCTCCCTCCAGGTGCTGTACCGCAACGGAAGCGTGTCCCGCCCAGCCCCGGTAGGAACCGCGCAGATCGGCCACATCTCCCTCGCGCGCGATCAGCATTCGCCCCCGTTCCGGCGTCATGAAGCCCCAGAAGCGTCCCTCGGGGAAATCGATCAGTGTCGCGGCAAAGCGGTGCCCGCCAAAGTGCGTGGAGCGCCAGACCCGCACCCCGGCATTCGCCTCTGCCGCTATACGGTGCAACTCGCGATACAGTGGGAAGCCGAATTTTGCGCAGCAGGCATCCACCGTGCCGTGCGTGCAGACGAAGAGATCCCGCCCCGCGAAAGCAACGGGTTGCACCCCACGAATCTCCATAGCCGACGGGTCGTCCACGAAGAGCCTGGGGAAGAAATCCCCTACCTGCCCTGCCGGAACCAGGTATTCCCGGCGCCCGGCAGCGGCGTGCGGCGGCTCGGGGTAGCGAAAGTCGATGATGCGCGTCATGCCGGGCACGGTGTTCACCCGATCCGGGGCAAAGGCCAGGATGCCAGTCTCGGGATGTTCGGCCCACAGCGCTGCCAACTTTTCCCCCATCCCGACGGGGAATGCGCGCGCCGCGAAGAAATCCTCCGGCCAGGGCAGCTCCAGTTCCATCGCCAACATGCGGCGTACCGCCCACGCGGTTCCCAGCGGCTTGTCGCCCTGCGCCTTCGCGATCACGGAGCAAAGGCGGCGGGGAGGTGCAGCGGTGCTCACGCCATGTTGCTCCAGACGTTGCGGATCGAGCCCGCCGGGCGTCGCCGCTCTGGCGCGAACCTGGCAGGGGCGCCGACCGCCTCCGCTGGCCAGCCATCATGCTGCCTGGCCTGGACCGCTGGCACATTGCCCCAGGTCGCCACGCCAGCGCAGTCCTCCAGAGCGCCGCACCCTTTCCGGGTGTCCGCCAGGATCTGGATGTTCGCACCCGGCGAAACCCGGGCCGCCTGGATGCCCAGTACCAGGTCGAGTCTTGTCATCGCCAATTTCCGATGCCCCCGGCCGCAGTCTACGGCGTGAAGAAGCGATACAGCGTTTCCCCGCCCGGTTTCACTGCCCGCAGTGCGACGCCGTCGACGATTGTGTCGAAGCTGACCCACTCCGGCCCCTCAACGTCATCGGCCGGTCGAAAGCGGTTGCCATCAGGCACAAGCTCATGAGGCGCCCTACCACTGTGCGAAGCCCAGAGTGAGCCCTTGCTCACGAAATAGCGCTCACCACTGGACCAGGGATTGTGGGAGGTGTAGTGCCCTTCGTAGGCGCGCCACGCATCCGGCACGTCGAAGGTGGCCGGGCCGGTGTATCGCTCGCCGCGATACCACGTCGGGCCATGCACGAACTCAACAACCTCATCATCGTCGTTGCGCCGGAACTGAATGACGTGCAGCGCAAAGTCCGGGTGATCCGCGAGAAAAACGTCCTTCCCACGTCTTCGCTCGTATGGCGAGAGCGGAATAGACTCATGGTTGTGCTGGAGGATCAGGCCATCCGGCGCCGCCGAAATCGTGACGTCGCCACCGTCGCTGGTGTACGTCCCGGCGTACGCGGCGAAGTCCACTTGCGGAACCTTCAGCGGTTCCGGCAAGTCAGCGCCACGTTGGGCCGCATTGAACGTGTCCAGCACGAAACCGGCGATTGCGCTCACGTTCTGCATGGCATTGGTGAACGCCACCACGCCGATCCCTGTGCCGGGATCGCCAACCATCTCCGAGATGTAGCCGACCATGCCACCCGCGTGCGCAACCCGGCGATGCCCTTCGGTCTCGTCGACGACCAACCCGTAGGCATAGGGTGTCTCCTGGTCGAAGTCCGTGTGCGGTTTCACCAGGAGCGCGAAGGACTCTTCGGAGAGGATGCGGCCACCCGGATACGCGCCCCGGTTCAGCAACATGCGCAAGTAGGTCGACAGATCGCTGGCGCTCGCCGAAAGACAGCCATCGGCCGTGTTTGTTTCGAACCACGTTGCCGGGGCGTGTCCGTGTTCAGGCCGCCACGGGCGGTCGCCGAACATGGGAACGTGCCCCGCCAATCGCCGCCGCATCTGGTTCGTGACAGCGGTAGCCCTCGGCTCCCGTCATACCGAGCGGAGCAGATCCGCTCCGGTCACGAGTTGGGCGTACGGCTTGCCGGTGACATGCTCCAGCATCGAGCCGAAGCAGCTTGTACCCGGCGTTGGAGTACCGCGACTTGACCCCGGGCGCCGACGCTTCGCTCTCACGTAGGGCCCACACCTCATATCGGGGGTCCGGGGAAAAGTCGGACCCGCCGATGATGCCGGCGGTGTGCGTCAGCAGATGATGGATCGTGATTGGTTCATGCCGGGATGGCACGAAGAACCAGGGCAAGTAGGTCGTGACCGGGACATGCAGGTCGAGCACGCCCTCGTCCGCCAGTTGCAGGCAGAGAATGGCCGTGAACGACTTGCCGATGGAGCCGAACTCGAAAAGGTGGTCGTCAGTGAGCGGCTCCCTCGCCGCGAGGTCCGCATACCCGTAGGCGCGCCTTGCCAGCAGCCCATCCCGGTCGGTGACCGCCAACTGGACCGCAACCATGTGCTCGGCGGCCATCCAGTCCGCCGCGAAGGCATCCACATGCTCCATCAGCGCGGTGACATCAACACCGAGGTCTGTACCCGTTTCCAACCGTGAGCTCCTTCACGCTGGCGCTTCCGCCTATTCGGGAATCTCTTCGTGGTGATCCCAGTCCGGGACGCCTCGCTTCCAGTGCCCGGCTACTGCAACCCGGTCACGGGGCAGCCCCAGGTCGCGAAGCAGATAGCGCCGGATTGGCGTCAGCGCTGTCGCCTCTCCGCCAACCCACACAAATCCTTCGCCCTCCGGCAGCGTTACATCCCGGATGGCTCGCTCCAGGAGATCGCTGCGACCAGGCGAGGTGGCTCGGTGCAGCCAGCGCACCTCGCTGCTGGCCGCAGTCGGGATCGCTTGCTCTTCCGCGGCGTCTTCGACTTCGATCACGGCTATAGCCTGCCTCCCTGCCGGAAGCTCTTCCAGCCACCGGGCAATCGTCGGGAGCGCAGTTTCGTCACCGGCCAGGAGATACCAGGCAAAAACGGGCTCGACGATGTGCGAGCCACGCGGCCCCAGCACACCCGCTTCCCCACCTGGCTGCACCTGCTCGGCCCAGGATGACACCCGGCCGCGACCGTGCAGCACGACATCCAGGTCAAGCTCGCCGGCTTCCGCATCGAAGCGGCGCGGGGTGTAGTCGCGCATTGCCGAGCGGTCAAAGCCCTTCGGGAATTGCAGTCCCTGCGCCGTCACCACCGGCATCAGGAGCGGCTCTTCGCCGCTCGGGACAATCAGCTTGATGTGATCCTGCGGAGAGAGGGTCTCGAACCCCTTCAGCGCCTCGCCACCCAGGGTGACGCGCACCAGCCGTGGCGTTCGGCGCGCTACCCGGCGCACTTGCAGCAGGCGCGGCGTGAGCGGGAACCGAACGGTGCGAACAGGGCCAGCAGCGACACTCTCCATGCGTTGTTACACCTCGCGACAACACCGTGGCTCAACCACGATCATCCCCAAAATCAGGCGCGACTCTGGCGCCTCTTGCCTCAGGCAGGTCGAAAAACCGGTCTTCACCCTTGCAATTCTGACGGAAGCAATCAGAATTACGCAATATGCGTGAACGCAATGGGGCTCCCACCAGTGGGCGCGCCTCGCCATGTTTCGCCGGGGCGAGAAGGATTGATGTTCAAACAAGCCAGTGACCATGCCGGAGGTCTCGGAGAGCTACGGCCGGCTCCCGGGCCGCACGACATCAGCAGATGACCGCCGGCACGTACGATCTGGGCGTGGAAGCAGCACCCTCGGGGCCCCAACGCAAGCTGCGCATTACCCGCGCAACGGGTCTCCTGCTGGGGCTGGTTGGCGTTCTGGTCATTACCATCCTCAGCCTGCGCATCGGCTCCCTCCCCGTGTCCAACCAGGATGCCTGGGGCGCCATCTTCGCCTTCGATCCCGACTCCTACGAGCAGACCGTCGTCCGCTCACTCCGGGCGCCGCGGACTGCCGTTGGGCTTGCCATAGGCGCATCGCTGGCTGTGGCCGGCGCGGTCATGCAGGGCGTCACCCGCAATCCACTGGCCGATCCGTTCATCCTGGGGGTCAGCAGTGGCGCCAGCTTCGCGCTGGTCACCGCCATCTACTACTTCCAGCTCACCCAGGCCACGCAGTACGTCTGGTTTGCGTTTCTCGGTGCGCTGGCCGCCTCGTCCCTCGTCTTCCTGATCGGCTCCGCCGGGCGTGACGGCCCCACGCCGGTCAAGCTGGCGCTGGCTGGCGTCGTTGTCTCCGCCGCACTCTCTGCCTGGACCAGCGCGCTCCTGCTGCTCGATGAAGAGACGTTCGACATCGTGCGCTTCTGGCTGGCAGGCTCCGTCATCAACCGAGACATGAACACCTTTTTCCTCATGCTGCCTTTCCTGCTGGGAGCGGCGATCGGCTGTGTCTTCCTGGGGCATCAACTCAACGTCCTCAGCCTGGGAGAAGAGACCGCCCAGGCCCTCGGTATGCGCACCGGGCACACCCGCCTCATCTGCTCCGTCCTGGTGGTTGTTATCACCGGCGCGGCGGTGGCGATCGCCGGTCCCATTGGCTTCGTCGGCCTGGCCGTGCCGCACATGGTGCGCACGTTCGTTGGCGCCGATTACCGCTGGATTCTGCCGACGTCCTTTATCTACGGGGCAATCTTCCTGGTCGGCGCCGATATCGTCGGCCGCGTCGTGACCCGGCCGGCTGAACTGGAAGTTGGCATTGTCACGGCGCTTGTGGGCGCACCGGTCATGGTCTTCCTGGCCCGCCAGAAGGGAGGCCGGCCAGCGTGAGCGTGTCCGCCTCTTCCCCGGAGGGCCGTTCGGCCCGCCCACCGCAGCGCGTCACCATCCGCGCCGGAGCCGTGGCGTTGCGGGTTGACCCTCGCGTCATGCTGCTCACGCTCGGTGGTGTGGTCCTGATCCTGTTCCTCGCGCTGTGGGCGGTGTCACTCGGCAGCTACCGCATGCCTTTCAGCGAAGCGCTGGCCGCCGTGCGCGGCATTGGCACGGAGGATCAAGTCTTCGTTGTGCGCACACTCAGGCTGCCGCGTATCGTATGCGCCATCCTCATTGGCGCCGCGCTGGCGGTGGCGGGGGCCCTTTTTCAGGGTGTGGTCCGCAACCCGCTCGTTTCGCCCGACATTATCGGCATTGACACTGGGGCCAGCCTGATCGCAGTCTTCTGGATCGTGACGGGGCAACCAGCCGCCCTGCTGCCGATCGCTGCGTTTATTGGCGCCGTGACAACAGCCGCTGTGATCTATCTCCTGACCTGGAAGGGCGGTGTCGACACCGACCGGATGATCCTGGTCGGCATCGGGGTTGGCGCAGCGATCAGCGCGGGGATCACCTTCCTGACGGTGAAGTTCCCGGTCGAAATCGTACGGCCGGCGGAGTTCTGGCTGATGGGATCCCTCACCGGCAGCAACTGGCGGGATGTCACAGTCTTGCTGGTGACCGTCGCGGTGCTCATCCCAAGCGCCGCCATCCTGGCCCGGCTGCTTCGCGCCATGCAACTCGGCGACGATGTCACGCGTGGCCTGGGCGTGCCGCTGGAGCAGGTGCGGCTTGGCCTGATCGTGGTTGGCTGCGGGCTGGCGGCGGTTGCCGTCTCCGTGGCCGGTCCCATCGCCTTTGTGGCGCTTATGGTCCCGCACGTTGCCCGCATGTTGACGGGCCCGGTCTCCAGTGGCGTCATGCTCTTCACCGCCGCGCTCGGCGCCATCTTCCTGTTGAGCGCAGACATGATCGCGCAGCACGCGCTCCCGGTCAGCTTGCCGGTCGGCGCCATTACGGCTGCTGTCGGCGCACCGTATTTCCTTTTCCTGCTCTACCGGAACCAGACGAGGGTTTAGCTCAATGGGTACCCGCCTTGCCGCAGACCGCGTTTCCATCGACTACGGTGAGAACCCCATCGTCAAGGATCTGACGCTGGCGATACCGGACGGGAAGATCACAACCATCATCGGGCCGAATGGCTGCGGAAAGTCGACGTTGTTGCGTGGGCTGGCCCGGCTGCGGCCGGCCCGGGCTGGCCACGTCGTACTTGATGGGCAGCAGATCCACCACTGGTCGACCGTCGAGGTCGCACGCCGCATGGGGCTGCTCGGGCAGCAGCCAGCGCCGCCTGCGGGCATCCTGGTCGAAGAACTGGTGCACCGGGGCCGCTACCCACACCAGTCATTCTTCCAGCCGCCCACTCGTCAGGATCAACTGGCCGTCGACAAGGCGCTCACCCTCGCCGGTATGCAGGCGCTCCGCAAGCGTCCGGTCGATCACCTGTCCGGTGGCCAACGCCAACGTGCCTGGATCGCCATGGTGCTGGCCCAGGAAACACCGCTCATGCTGCTGGACGAGCCAACAACCTACCTCGATCTGGCTCACCAGATCGAGGTCATGGATCTGGTCAGGCTCCTCAACCGGGAGGAAGGGCGCACCATTGTCATGGTGCTCCACGACGTCAATGAAGCTGCCCGCGTCAGTGACTACATCGTAGCTATGGACAACGGCCAGATTGTGGCCGAAGGCAAGCCCTCCGAGGTCATCACCGAGGAGACGCTCACGCAACTCTACGGCGTTCCCTGCGATATCTCCTACCCGGCTGGCGTGGATCACCCCTTCTATGTGCCGCGCAGTGGGGAATCCCCGCAGCGCGCCTCGGAGTTTGCGGCCTTCGGCGCGTTCTCGGCTCGCCAGGTCAGCGCCGGGTACGGCGGTGCATTTGTTGTGCGCGACCTCTCGCTGGATCTGCCGGCCGGTGCAGTGACGGCGATCATTGGCCCCAACGCCTCCGGCAAATCCACGTTTCTGCGCACCTGCTGCCGGCTGTTGCAGCCCAGCTCCGGCGCCGTGCATCTCAATGGCGAAAACGTCCGTTCCGGCAGCCACAAGGATCTGGCCAGGCGACTCTCCCTCCTGCTCCAGGGCGTCAATACCCCGGCTGGCTTTCTGGTCGAAGACCTGGTCTCCTCGGGTCGCCTGCCGCACCAGTCGCTCCTGCGCCAGTGGCGGCAGGAGGACGAGAATGCCGTTGAGGCCGCCATGCAGCAGTGCGATCTCTGCGGCCTGCGTAACCGGCCGCTGGAAACGCTGTCCGGCGGCCAGCAGCGGCGCTGCTGGTTCGGGATGGCCCTCGCCCAGGACACGCCCGTGCTCATCCTGGATGAACCCACGACCTTCCTCGACCCAGCCGCGCAGATTGCGCTGCTCGATATCGTGCGCCGCCTTAACCACGAACTGGGCCGCACCGTGGTGATGGTGCTCCACGACCTGAATCTTGCGGCTCGCTACGCCGACTACCTCGTCGTCCTGCACGATGGCCAGGTCGCGGCCAAGGGCACGCCGCGCGACGTAGTCACCCCCGACATGCTGCGCACCGTCTTCGGCGTCGAAGCCGAAATCACCCCGGACCCACGCACCGGCGCCCCCCTGGTGATTCCGCTGCATCTCACCCACCCGATTCACGAGGACCTGGGCACGTTGGAGACAGGTGAACTGGCGCTGGTGGGGTAACGTCAGCAGTTCCGCAGTCGCTGGCTTACCAGCCAGCGCCCAACTCCGCGTGTCATCCCGGGCGCAGCCGGAAGGTCGTGCTCACCTGCGACGACGGTTCGCGGCGCAACGACGCTCACATGGAATCTCGACGACGGAAGGATCTCCCGTCGTTCACATGCTTCACGCAGACAGCGCATCGCAACGGGCTCAGCCGGCGCTGCGCTGTCCATCGTGCCCTGAGCAGCATCGGGAACGATGCGTGATTGCTTGCTGGGTCAGGATCTCGGAACCGGACGTAGCAACGCGCTCCTCCCAGAAAGCCGTAGCGCCTACCCTACCCTCGCCCCAGGCATCGGCGTGTAGTCCACATCGAAGCCGAAAGTGCGCGGGCCCCAGACCGCCAGCGCCTCGGGCGTGCGCATGATCGGCGGGACGGTGACAGCCATCACCCGCACGCGCTGCCCGTAGCGCAACTCCTCGGTCGTGATCGGCTCCGCCGTTTCGGCGTCGAGGATGCAGATCAGGTCCGGCACGACGGAGAGCACCTCGCCGCCCACCTGGGCGATGAGGTTTTCGTTCTGGAACTCGATCTCCATGTGCGCCGGCTCTCCCGCCGCCGCCTCATCCAGTTCCCGGATGCGCACCGTGCCCCGCGCGAACCCTTCCGTGGTGCGCCGGAACACCTCCACGATCTTGCCCGAGAAGATCAGGCGCGCCGGGCTGTAGTCGGTGCCGGCGAGCGTCTCGATCAGGTGGCTGAAAGGATCGAGGTGCTGCTCCCGCGCTTCCCGGATGGCACGACCGATCTTCAGGCCCAGGCCAATGGTGCCTGCAATCGAGACGCGCTTCGCCGTCGCGCCGTCCATCACGTACTCCGCGATGTACGCTACGCCGCCCATACGGATGGTGACGCCACGCGCCAGCCACTCCATCATCGCGTTGTCGTGCGTCTCGATCAAGGTCTGGTCGTGGTGGTCGTTCGTGACGACCATCGGGGTTCCCGACACGCCGTAAACGTGGAAGGTCTCGTGCTGCAGGAGTGGGAACGCACGTCCCATGCCGTCGCCATCAACGACCGGAATCCCCAGGCGCAGCGCCACCATCAGCGGGATCATGGAGTTCACCCCGCCCGCTTCAATTGGCATCGTGGCGTAGGCCGTCTTCCCCAGGTGCGCTTCCAGGCGCCGCAGGGAAGCGGCAGCCTCGTCGCCACGGGGCAACTTCTCCACGATGCAGGTCGGCGCACCCATCATCGCCGTCGGGATGATCAGCGCGTCGTCTGGCACGTCCGCCAGGTCCAGCAGATCCAGGTCGCGTCCTGTCTCCCGCATCGCGGATTCCACGAGCAACCGGCCGACGTACGGGTTCCCGCCGCCGCCCGTGCCCAGAAACGCTGCGCCGCGCGCCAGATCTGGCAAATCCGCAATGGTGAGTCGTTGCCCCATGGCTACCGGCTGCCTCCGAACCGCTGCTCGACCGGCGTGAAGTCGATGTCGTAGCCGAAATGCCGTGGTCCACCCAGCGCGATGCCTTCCGGAGTGCGCCATTTGGCATCGCTGGGAATCCCGATCACCGTCACGCGGAAGCCGTAGCGCAGGTTCTCGGTCGTGATCGGCTCGCCGCGCTCCGTATCGAGGATGGCGATCAGGTCCGGGACGGATGCCACGATCTCGTCGTTCTCGATGGCCACCAGGTGCTCATTCTGGAAACGGACCACCATCTCGCGACCGTCGAAGGCATCCACGCCGCTGATGCGTGTCTCACCCAGCGCCCAGCCCTTCTGGGTCTTGCGGGCCACGTCGATGATCCGGCCCACAAAGAGGCGGAAGCCGCCGGTCGTCTCCAGCACCGCGTCCACCGGGTCGGCGTGCGACTGCTGCGCGACCCGGATCGCCCTGCCGATTTCCTCAGCGAAGGAGACGGTCCCCAGGATAGCGGCCTCCTTGAGGTCCCGGACCGTCACCGGATACCCGAACCCACCGGAGATGGCGCCCATCTCTACCGCCACCGGCCGCGCAATCTTCTCGGCCCAGGTGTTATCGACCGTGTCCACCACGGTCACGTTGCCGTGCTCGTCTGCCACAGCCAGCGGCGAGGCCGAGTGCCCGTAGAGCGTCAGCGTGACAAGCTGGATTTCCGGGTAGGCCCGGCCCATGCAGTCGCCGTCGATCACGGGCAGGCCCAGCTCCCTCCCAACCGCGAAGGGCAGTACCGAGTTCATGCCGCCGATTTCCGCCGACATCACCGCGCCAATTGTCTTGCCCATGTAGCGGCACATGGCGTGGTAGGCGGTCACCAACTCTTTGGTCATGGTGATCCGCTCCAGGAACGGCACTGGCGAGCCGATGGCGAAGGGAAACGCGACCAGCATGTCATCCGGCAGTTCCGTGATTTCTGCCAGTTGCAGCGGGCCGAAACGCTCCATCGCCTGGATCGCCGCCAGCTTGCCCAGGTAGGGATCACCCCCGCCGCCAGTGCCCAGGACTGCCGAGCCCCGGGCAATATCCTCAATCTCCTGACGTTCCAGCAGTCGCACGCGTGGTCCTTTCGGGCATCATGACAAGGTAACGGGCCTGGAACGCGGCTCAGGCCGGGTCATGCACACCGGGAGATTCCCAGTAGGTCAGGTCTCGCACCTGTAGCGGTTTCGGGGCATTGGCGCGCAGCCCCCGGTCGACCGGTTGTGGATGGCCCACCATCAACATCAGTTCGGGAACCAGCGTGTCGGGTAGTTCCAGCACCGTCGCCACTCCGGTCTTGCTGAACGACGTTACCGGGCAGGTGCCCAGCCCCAGGGCCTGAGCCATGACCATCATGTTCTGCGCCGCCGTGCCAACATCGATGAAATCGGCGGTGTCGCCCTCCTGCAAGCGCTCCCGCTCCCGCGCCGCGTTGTCCGTGAGAATCACAATCAGCGCCGGCGGCTCGGCCAGCAGCCCGGGGGCAAACGAGCGCACCCGGGCGATTTTGCGCGGATCACGGGTGATCAGGAACTTGTGGATGTGGCGGTTACTGGCGTTCGAGGCCCAGCGCGCTGCCGCCACCATCTGCGCCAACAGGGCGTCATCGACCGGTTCCGGCAGGTACGAGCGCGAGACACGCCGTCGCTTGATGACATCGAAAATGATGTCGGAGACAGTAGGCTCAGTCATGACTGCGCCTCCCTTTCACGGCGCATCATTTCAGCCGCAACGCCCGCCGGCGTCTCACGCACAAAGTCGTAGTACGCCTCGCGATCCCACATCGACCAGACCTTCCTGGTGTCCAACTCGGCCTTCAGCTCGCGCAGATACGGCTCAGCCGTCGGCAAGTCGTGCTCCAGCATGAAGCCGATCAGGCGGCTGGCTGCGTCGATCAGTCGCAGCGATCCGTAGTAGGTCGGCTCATGCAGCGAGATTTCCGCCGAGCTGGTCAGGTACGCAATCAGGCGAAACGCCTGTTCCTCGTTCAGGACGCCGGCCGTCGCTTCAGCCGTTCCACCATCCTGGGCCTCAGCCATGGCTTCCTCTCAGTTCGATGCCGTCCATCTCGACGGTGTGGCTCCTACAGCGTCAGATCACCCACAGCCTTGACGCGAATCCGCGTGGCATTCCCCGGCAGGTAGGTCAGCGGCACATCCTCCACATCGACAATCTGCACCGTCGCAGGGTCAGCGCCAGCAGCCACCGCTTTCTCGGTAGCCTCAGCCTTCGCCTCGTCGATCGCCTCGGTGCGCGACCGGTTCTCCAGGGAGTAGACACGGTCCACCTCGCCAGAGATCTGGCCGATGGCTGCGCCAACCGCGTTGGCAGCCTCGAAGTGCGGCGGCTTGACGAGTTCCGATGCGCCCGCAACATCGAACGAAACGAGGATGCTGCCGCCACCGACCACGATCACCGGGATCGGCTCTGCGCTTGTCTTCATGCGGTCCACAGCGGACTCGGTCATCTCCTTGATGCGCGCCATCGCTGCGGCGACCAGCGCCGGGTCGAGGTCCGCCACCAGCGCGGGATCGCCAATGTCAGCAGAACCGGAAGCCACCGCGATATCAGTCGTCGTCAGGGTGTCGCCGCCGAAAACGCGCGCCTCCTCTGTGATGCGGTAGCCGACGCTCTGCGGACCGATCTTGAGCGGATCCGCCTGCACCAGCGAGCCGCCGCCGAGGCCAAAGGAGTAGACATCCGGCATGCGGAAGTTCGTGCGCACGCCGCCGATGTCGACCGCCACGGAGGCCTCACGCGGGAAGCCGTGGGTCAGCGCGCCCACGTCGCTGGTCGTACCGCCGATATCGACCACCATGGCCTCCTTCAGGCCGGAGAGAAATGCGGCGCCCCGCATGGAGTTGGTCGGGCCGGAGGCAAAGGTCAGCACCGGGTATTGCTCGGCAAAGTCGGCGCTCATCAGGGTGCCGTCGTTCTGCGTGATATAGAGGGGCGCCGAGATGCCCATTTGGGAGATCGATTGGCGGAACGCCTCCACCGTCTGGCGAGCCAGTTGCCGCAGGCAGGCGTTGAGAATGGCGGCGTTCTCGCGCTCCAGCAGCCCGATGCGCCCAATTTCGCTGGAAATCGTGACTGACGCGCCGGGCACGGCATTCGTGAAGAACTCGGCTGCCTGCTGCTCCATATCCGTATTGACGGGGGAGAACACGCAGGAAATGGCAATCGCCGTCAAGCCCTTGGCGTTGATGTCGTCGGCCACCCGCTGCAGTTCATCGAGATCGAGGGGTGAGATAGTCCGGCCATCGAACTCGTAGCCGCCGTGGCAGAGGTACGCATGCCGGCCCAGGACATCAGCCAGGTCATCCGGCCAGTCCACAAACGGCGGCAGCGCTTCCGTCGCCGGCAGGCCCAGGCGGACGATCGCAGTCGGCTGCAGGCGCCGCCGCTCCACCACGGCGTTTGTGAAATGCGTGGTGCCCACCATCACGCCGGCAATCTGGTCCGTCGGGGTGCCAGACGTCTCCAGGACGTGCTTCAGTCCTCTCGTGATGCCGCTCGTCACGTCAACGGTCGTCGGCGTCTTGATCTTGCTGAGAACCGTTGAGCCATCCATCAACACGGCGTCCGTGTTGGTTCCGCCGACGTCAATCCCGATTCGCAAACTCATGCATGCAGCCCCTTCTCAACCCTGGATCCCTGAAAGCAGACATTGCCGCCACGAGTCGCCCGTGCGGCACGGTGCGCGGCCTAGCCAGTAATGATGGCTGTGCTGGCCACCGGCCAGCCGATCTGCACAGCGCCATCCTGTTCCAGCACGGGCAACCCCGGCCGGTTCTGAATCTCCGAGAACACCGGCTGGCCGCCGACCTCGATCTCGTAACGGATCAGCGCGCCCTGGTAGGACTGGCCGCGTAGCACTCCGGTCAGCCGATTTTCGGCGCTTGCCGGGTCCATACTCACCAGTCGCACGTTCTCCGGCCGCACCACGACATGCACCCGCTGCCCGACCTGCACATCGCGCTCGCGCGGCGCGGTCAGGCGCTGGTTCATGACCGAGAGTTCGATGACATCGCCGACGCCGGTCACCTCGCCGTCAAAGATGTTCGATTCCCCGATGAAGTCGGTAACAAAGCGAGACGAGGGGTGCTCATAGATTTCGCTGGGCGTCCCGACCTGCTCAACGATGCCCTTGTTCATCACCGCGATCCGGTCAGACATGGTCAGAGCTTCGTTCTGATCGTGGGTCACGTAGACCGTGGTGATTCCCAGCCGCTGCTGGAGCCCCTTGATCCAGTACTTCATTTCCTCGCGCAGCTTTTTGTCCAGCGCGCTGAGCGGTTCATCCAGCAGCAGAATACGCGGCTCAATCACCAGCACCCGCGCCAGCGCCACGCGCTGTTGCTCACCACCACTGAGTTCGCGCTGAAAGCGCTTCTCGTACCCGCTCAGGCCGACCGTGCCGAGCACGCTTGTGACGCGTGTCGCGATCTCCGCGCTGGGAACCTTGCGCACCTTCAAGCCGTAGGCGATGTTATTGAAAACATCCATGTGCGGAAAGATCGCGTAGTTCTGGAACACAATTCCGATGGCGCGCTTTTCTGGCGGCAGATTGGTAAAGTCCTGTCCGCCAATGCGGATCATGCCTTCCGTCGGGTTCACAAACCCCGCGATCATGCGCAAGGTCGTGGTCTTGCCGCACCCCGAGGGCCCGAGCAGGGAGAAGAACTCGCCCTCCTCGATCCGCAGATTCAGGCGCTTGACGGCCTCGACTTCAGCGTACGTCTTGCGCACATCGACTAGTTCAACGGTCGCCACAGCGATCTCCCGCACGCAGCACGCGGGGTGATACGCAGTTGCGCATCACCCCGCTGTTGCGATGCCTATGCCTGACCGAAGATCTCGTTCACCGTTTCGACAATCTCGGTCTCGTTCGCGAGGTAGAAGTCCCAATCCGGGTTCCAGAGCCCCTCCATGGCCGCCTCATCGTTCTTGAGGCCGAGCTTGGCCATGCCTTCCGGCAGCTCTGCAGTCTTGTTGGTTGGACGCAGCCAGAACTCCGTGCCTGCCTCGACCTGGAACTCCGGGCTGCAGCAGCGGTTGATGTAGGCGTAGGCCAGCTTCTTCTGCACCTCGCCAGAACCGCGGCTGACCGTCTTGGTCTGGGTCAGGATCGGCTTGCGCTCTTCCCAGTACAGCCAGTTGACCGGCACTCCCTTGTCCATCTGCGAGTAGACCTCGCCGTCGTGCTGGACGCAGATATCGACTTCGCCGCGCTCCAGCAACGTTTGCATGTTGCCGGTGAAGTCGCTGATCTTCATCGGCATGGCGTTCTTCATCGCCTCGTACCCGGCGGCGAGATCTTCTTCGCCGGAGCCGTACACGACGTTCGCCAGCATGAAGAAAAGCATCTGTAGCGTGTTCGACGTGATGTAGGTGCCCCGCTTGTCGGCATAGCGTTCCTCCCAGAACGCCTTGAAGTCGGCAGGAGCATCACCAGCCTCGGTCCGGTAGCCGTACCCAAGCTGGCTGAAGAGATACGTAATGCCATGACCGTACTGGTACGCGAACTCCCAGAGATCGGCGCTGTTCGGGACGTTGGCCTTCACCTCTTCAATTGGCACAAAGAACCCGCCCTGCGCTGCGCCCGCCGCTGCGGTCTTGAACATTTCCGGTAGGTTCCAGTTTGTCACGTCAAACGGCGGCGCATCGACACCGCCCGCGATAAACTTGGGGAACCACGGCCACGCGGAGTCGTACTCCACCTTGCAGTTGAAATCTGTCTCAAGCTGATTGAGCACCAGCTTGCGCTCGGCGTCCTCCCAGAATCCACCCCAGCTTGCCACCCGCAGCGTGGCGCCCCCGGCGTCGAACACCTCGCCGGTGTAGATTACCTGCGGGCTATCCTGCGCCAACGCATCCAGCCCCTGGCGCGCGGCCAGCGCGGTCGCCGCCGCGGCAGCCACCAGGCCACGCCGTGATATCTGGATCGTGCGCAGTTTCTCGACAAACGCGGCGTCCGAAGCAACACTCATCAGATCATCTCCTCTTGTGATCGGCTGCGGAACCCAGGCGTTACTGCGGGAATGCCCTGCCTCCCTCTCAGGCCACTCTACGAGAACTTGATTCCCCCAAAACTGGACAGGTTCGTGATGCGCGCAGTCAGCACCATCGAGATCACCACCAGCGCAATGGCAAAGACACCAGCGGCGGCAGCGGTCGGCTCGAACTGGTACCGCAGTGAGTTGTACATGGCGAAGGGCAGCGGCGTGTTGTTCGGGGTGCTCAGCATCAGCGAGAGATCGAACTGCCCGAAGGACACGATGAACGCGAACAGGGCGCCAGCCGTGATCCCTGACTTGATGTTCGGCAGCGTGACAGACATGAACGCCTTGAGCGGGTTCGCGCCGAGGCTGCGCGCGGCCTCCTCCAGCGAACGGTCGAACCCGTAGAGCGCTGCCGACACCGTGCCGATCACGAACGGCATCGTCACCAGCAGATGCCCAATCAACATCCCGCCGAAGGTGCGCGACAACCCGAAGAAGGGCACATTCAGGTAGTAGACGTACAACGCCAACCCCAGCACCAGCCCCGGCAGCAGCAGCGGAGCCATGAAGAACGCCCGCACGAAGCTCCGTCCCGGGAAGCGCACCCGGGTCAGGAAAATCGCCGCCATCGTGCCGAAAAGCGTTGACACAACCATCACCGAGAACCCCAGGCGCAGGCTGAACAGGTACGCCGGCAGGAAGACATCCGAGGTCAGGAACGACTGCACCCAGCGCAGCGACAATCCCTCTGGCGGGAAGGTCAGGTAGTTCCCGGAGTTGAGGCCGGACAACACCACAATCACCACCGGCAGCAGCAGGTAAATGAACGTGATCGTAGCGATGATGCGAAAGAGCAGCGGCACCTCGGGCGCATCAATGGCGTCCTCGCGCCGCTTCTTGCCGCCAGGTTCCGGTGGAATGAGCTCGGCTACGACCGCGCCGGCATCGCTCACGCCAGACCTCCCATGTACTTCTCGGTGTAGCGGTGATAGACGAAGACCACAGCCAGGCTCACTGCAAACAGGATGCAGGCAATCGCCGCGCCGAAGCGCCAGTTCCCGACCTCATTCACCTGCTGGTAGATATGCATCGGCATCACGATCACCCGCCAGCCGCCCATCAGCACGGGCACCGCGTAGGAGCCGATGGCAATGGCGAAAACCAGCAGCGAACCTGCCAGCACGCCCGGCATCGACATGGGGAACGTGATGCTGAAGAACGTCTTCCACTGACTCGCGCCCAGGCTGCGCGCCGCTTCCTCCAGCGAGGGGTTGATCCCCTGGATCACGCCGATCAGCGAGAGGATCATGAAGGGCAACGCCAGCTGCACCATGCCCACCACAACCCCGAAGGTGTTGTACATGAGGGGCAACGGCGCGCCGATGACACCCGCGCGCAGCAGCGAGTCGTTGATCAACCCCTGATCGCCCAGCAGGATCATGAACCCGTACATACGGATGATCAGGTCCAGTTGCATGGAAGCCAGAATCAGGATCATGTAGAGATTCGCCCGGCCCGGCCGCTGCTCCTTGGCCACCAGGTACGCCAACGGGTAGCCCAGCACCAGCGCAATCGCCGCCGCCAGCACCGCCAGCCAGACCGAGCGCACCAGGGAGCCCCAGTAGAGCTGCTTCTGGAAGAAGCGGACGAAGGTCTCCAGCGTCAGGTCGTTCAGGCTGAAGCCCACCAACCCGACTTCCGAAGGGTTGAAGGCCATGGCCAGCATCACCGCTACCGGAGCCACGAAAAACACGATGAAGATGAACGCCGCCGGGATGATCAGCAGAACTGTGCGGTTCGCCCGCAAGTCGTGCGCGCGCTTCCCACCCTGCGGCACGACGACGGATTGTGGTTGTGCCGCTGTACTCGCCATCGCTCTTCCCCGGCTCCCCGTGGTCCTCTGGTACGGCTAGTCAGCGGCCGCAGCCGCCACCACCTGGCGCGGCAGGAACTCGAAACCCTGGATCGGCTTCTCCGGCGGAAAAGGCCACGACAGCTTGCTGTGCACCACGCCCATATCGGCGATGGCCTCAGCCATCTTCACCGCCCACACCATCGAGTCGAGGACCGGCACATCGGGGTAACCACGACGCGCCAACTCTTCCTCAACTGCCTGGGCCGCGCCGACCATGCCGGTGCAGCCGAAGAGCATGACGTGCGCGCCATCCTGCTCGATGGCAAGTTGAGCTTCGTCCGCCAGCAGCATCACCAACCGGTCGCGGTCATCCTCCAGTTCCAGCACCGGAATCTCAACCGCGCGCACCGACGCGAGCTTATCCTGCAGGCCATAGATCTTCGCATGATTCTCGAACGAGCGCCGCAGGGACTTCATCACGGTGATCACGCTGAAGGTGTGCCCGAGCATCGCCGCCAGATGCATGGTGGCCTCGCACGGCCCGATCACCGGCATACGCACGACCTCGCGCCCGGCCTGCATCCCAGGATCACCCATGCAGTTGATAATCACCGCGTCCATGCCGTCCTGCTCGGCCTCGATGATGCGCGCCACGGTTGCGGGCGTAGCCAGCATCTCGTCGTAATCGGACTCGATGGAGGCTGGGCCATGCTCGATCTGGACGTGGCTCAGCTCGGTGTCACTCCGCACCAGCGGCAGGAAGGGCTCGATCGACGCAAATCCGGTGGTCGTAATCGGCGTAATGATCCTCAGTTTCATCTCAGCCCTCCCAGGTAATGTCTCGCGCAATCCACGTTGCAAGTTGACGCTTTCGCGTGAGAATGCTGCTCTATCTCTACTAAACGCGGGCGACTGCGTCAATAGACGGCGTGCACGGTGTTGCAACGGATGAAAGAAACCGCCACCCAAACCGCGATAATCAGGATCCTTGAATGGCCTGTACCAGGAGTGGAGTACGAGGTCTACCCTTCGACTGTTCACCGCCTCCTACGGGTGTCATCCTGCGCGAAGTCGAAAGATCTCGTTCCCCGACCACCACGTTCGCGATGGCAACCACTCAAGGTGTCGTCCTGAGCGAAGTCGAAGGATCTCGCTCCCCGACCACGCGCCCTCGAACCCGCGCGGCGACGCTCCGGGGCAGGCGTCGGGACCTGGCCGTGGGCCACGCCGAGATCTCTCGATTCCGCCCGAGAAACCACCCGTGAGGAGTGGCGACTTCGAACCGCGTTGGCTGGTGATGAGGTCCTTCGACTTCGCTCAGGACGACACCTGTGGGTGGGTAGTGGGAACAGGCCGGGAGGCGAGGGCAGACGCGGTCATCCTGCGCCTGCCCGGCGGCTCCCTGCTCAATGGACCCCGCCGCCATCCCGGGCGTTATGCGGCGTCCCCGTGGATGACCCCCCGCAGCAGGCGGCACATCTCCACCGGGTCGTCCGCCTGCCAGACATTGCGGCCGTAGACTGCACCGCGAGCGCCAGCCGCCAGGGCGTCCCGCGTGGCCTTCAGCACCGGCTCCGGCGTGTCGGCGCGCACGCCGCCCAGCACCAGCACCGGCGCCGGGCAGCCGTCAACCACCTGGCGCATCGATTCGACGTCGCCGGTGTACGTTGTCTTGATCATGTCCGCGCCGAGTTCGGCGGCCATGCGCGCGGCCAGCGCCAGCAGTTCGGCGTTGCGCTGGTCGTCCATCACGCGGGCGCCCCACAGTACTGACTCCACGATCACCGGCAGGCCGATGGCGTTGGCCTGCTCAATGGTGTGCGAAAGCTCATGGACGTTGTCCGCGAACTCGGCGCCATCCTCCGTGCCAACGATCAGGAACATGGTCAGCGCCTCCGCGCCCATGTTCAGCGCCTGCTCCGGGGTGCAGATCACGCGGTAGTGCTCCCCTTGCGCCCGGTCCTGTAGCGGACCAGGCAGTGACTTCATCGAGTCGTGGTTGAAGATCCAGTCGGCCCGCACAATCGGCGCGGGCGCGCCCCGGAAACCAAACAGATGCCCCGCCTGCTTCATGATGCCCGGCGCCATCAGGATGCCATCCGGGTTGCCGCTGATGATGCGGCCGATAACCTCCACGGCGGCCTCGGAGCCCGCCCGTGGCCCAACCGTGCTGCCGTGATCAAACGCGGTGATGAACGCCCGTCCACTCTCTTTGTTGAAGAGCCGCGCGGCTCGCAGTTCAACGCCACCCATGCCGAACCCCTTTCAACGAGTAAGATCAAAACTTTTGCATATGATGCAATAAATCATCATCTGACTGCCGCAATGGCCTCAATCTCGACCAGTTGCCCGGTGTAGCCCAGGCACGCCACGCCCAGGAGCGTGCTGGCGGCGGGAGCCAGGGGCGAGGCCTGCACCTCGGTCCAGGCCGTAACCAGGTCGGGGTTCTCCGTGGCTGCCACGTAGACGGTTGTTTTCAGAACATCCTCGGGCGAAGCCCCGCCCAGCCGCAGTTGCTCGATCAGGTTGGCAATCACCTGTCGTGTCTGCGCCGCCACATCCCCCTCGCCAACCAGGTTTCCCTGCGCATCGAGCGGCACGCCGCCGGCCGTCAGCACCAGCCGGCAGCCCTGGGCCGCGGCGACGTGCGCATACCCCGGCGGTGGCGCCAGGTCTGGCGAAACCTTGCGCTCAATGGTCATGTCGGCCTTCTTTCGGGCGGCGCGGCGCCGGCATCAGGCCCTTCCGCGCGCGGTGACAACTGAGGTAGGCAAAGCGATCGCTGCGGGCCACGGTTGACCGCTCCTGCCCCTTCGGCACGAGCACGACCCGGCCAGGACGCAGCGGGAAGCGCTCGCCTCCTACCACGATCTCCCCTTCACCGCTCACGCCGGCAAGGAGCACATCGACCTCGCCATTCACATGCGGTGCTACTCCATCTCCAGCCGCAAAGACCAGGAGATTCACATTCAGGTCCGCGCTTTGCGTGGACCAGGGCACCGCCACGCCGGCCACCGCCGCGAGCGCGTCAACATCGACCGCGACCACGCCGCTTGCCGGCCCGGCGCCCTCCCCGGCGTACTCGTCGAACAGGTGCGCCCAACAGGCCGCGTCGCCACCTTCGGGTTCAGACATCTCAAGGACCTCCACCGGGCAGTCAGTGACTGGCGCTGATCTCCCTGCCCTGCGATTTCATGATCAGGCTGATCAGGGAGATCAGCGTCCAGGTGCTTTCCAGCAGCACAAAGCCCCAGCGCGCCTGCTGGTACGCCAGCACGGCCAGGATCGCGCCGCCCACCAGGTTGAGCATGATGTAGAGGGACGACCGCGCATCCAGCCGCCCGGTCTGGCTCAGCGCGAAGGCGCTCACGATCAACACCGCCCCAAGTAGCTGCAGCGCCAGATCCGGGCTCATGGGGAGTTCCGTGACCGCCAGATCGGCAGGATGCCGATCACGGCCACCACCGCCCACACCGCGTAGACCAGCAGGAAGCCCCACTGCGCGTGGACGGCAGCAATGCCGCCCAGGATCACCGAGCCAACCACGTTCAGCAACAGGAACGGCAGGCCATGGCGGTTCAGCCCCCGGAACTGCGCCAGCCCGTACGCCGCGAGAATCAGGATGGCCCCGGCGACCTCCAGCCCCTGCTCACCCAGCGGGCTCACGGGCGTCTAGCCTTCCGCGCGCTGTGATCCGGGCAGCGGCGCCTCGGGCAAGGGCAGCCGCACGCCAATCGTGGTGCCGGCATCAGCCACCAGCAGTTCGCCGCTCACGTACGAGGCGTCATCCGAGGCCAGAAAGGCCACCACTGCCGCCATCTCGGACGGTTCCGCGAAGCGGCCCAGGGGCACCCCCTTCAGATACTCCGGCCCTGCCACCGGGTCTTCGGTGATGAAGTTGGCGCGGGTGCGGATCATGCCCGGGGCCACGGCATTGACGCGGATGCCGTACCCGCCCAGGTCCCACGCCGCCGACTTCATCAGCGCCACGATGCCGCCCTTGGAGGCGTTGTAGTGGGCCATGTTGCTCTCAACCCAGAAAGCATTCGTGGACGCAGTGCAGACAATCGCCCCGCCGCCGGCCGGGATCATGGCGCGCGCGGCTTCCTGGATACAGTAGAACGTCCCCGTCAGGTTGACGTCGATAATCCGCTGCCAGCTTGCGTCGCTGATCTCGAGGAACGGTTCCCCGTCAGCGATGCCCGCGTTGGCGGCCAGGATATCGAGCCCGCCGAAGCGCTCCAGACAGCGCGCCACGGCGGCCTTTACCGAGGCGCGGTCGGCGATGTCGCAGGCAAATGCCTCGACCGTCGCGCCCTCTGCCCGCAGTTCCGCAGCCGTTTGCTCAGCGAGCGCGCCGTCGATGTCCACCAGGAGAGCGTTCGCGCCCTCCTGCGCGAAGCGCGTCGCGATCGCCCGGCCTATTCCCTGCGCCGCCCCAGTGACCAGCGCGGTCCTGCGGCTGAAACGTCCTACGCTCATAACATCCTTCTCAGGCTTCGCCCGTCGTTTCGGCGTCGGCGACCTCGATCGTCGTGTCCGTTACCTGGTCGTCGGGCGCGGCCCCACTGCCGGGCACCAGCACCACCGGCGCCTCGTCGATACGCACCAGTTGTTCCGCCACGCTTCCCATCAGCCAGCGGGCGATACCGCTGCGCTCATGCGAGACGAGGATCACCAGGTCGCCCACGTGGGTTACCTCGGAGATGGCCGGCGCGGGCGGCCCGAAGAGCACCTGCGCGGTGACACTGAGCCCATCAGCCCGCAATTTTGCCGCGACCTCCTGCAGGTACTTCTCGGCCTCCTGGCGCATCTCACGCTCAGTCTGATCGTACATCTCAAATGGAATCGCCTCACCCATCCCGACCGCAGGCGGCATCAGTTCCGCGATATTGACGGAGCGCACCAGCAGGATCGGCGCCCCCAGGCGCTGTGCCAGCGTCGTGGCAAAGGGCAGGCTCTCAGCAGCCAGTGGTGAGCCATCGACCGGCAGCACCAGGCGCATAATGCCGACCGGGCCCGGCGCTTCCAGTTCCTTGCGAATCACCATCACCGGCACGGTCGCCTGGCGCGCCACGTTGTCGGCCACCGCGCCGTGGATCAGTCGCCCCAGCGCGCCACGCCCATGCGAAACCATGACGATCATGCTGGCGCCGCCGTTCGCGGCCGCCTCCACAATTTCCGCCGCCGGATCGCCCGTGAGCGTTCGCGTCCGCACGGTGATGTCAGGGTTTTCGATCCCCTGGGAGGCTGCCTGCAACTGGTTCTCGGTCGTAACCTGCTCCGAGGCATCGTGAATAACCGTCAGTAGTTCGATGGTCGCGCCGGCGCCGCTGAGCGCCACGGCGTATGGCAGAGCCCCCAGGGCTTCTGGCGAGCCATCGAGCGGCACAAGAATGGTGAACGGGGTTGTTTCGGTCATGGAGCACGCTCCTTGTCGCAAACGGTTCGCTTCTGCCGCAATTTTCGCCGACTCGGCGAGTTTCCGCGAGGAGACACGAAACAGGCGGTGGCAGGCTTGCCCGCCACCGCCTGTTTCGGCCTGACCGACCAGAATCGGTTAGTCAGCGCGTGCCGGGACCCACTTCTCCTCTGGCAACGTGACCGAGGAGATGGACTGCACCTGGAAGAGCATGCCCAGGATGGCCAGGATGATCCAGACGATGTACCAGAGGATGCCAGCCCCCTGGAAGCGCACCTCGTCCGCCACGGCCACCGCCGCGCCAGTGGAGAGTTCCGTGATGGTGACGCTGCCAATCAGCACCAGCACGCCCGCCACGGCCAACGCCGCGCCGCCCAGGGCAGAGTTCACGATGACGATGTAGATCGGCAGGTTCAGGAAGAGGGCGATAGCCGCGAAGAGAACTGCACCGATCAGCGCCACGATGAAGAGCATGATGCCCCACGGATTGCTGAAGATGGCGTGCAGGATCCCCGAAAAGAGCGATGCCCCGACCGCTCCCGCCATAATGATGGCCCCGGCGTACCAGACAAACCACGACAGCAGGGCGAAGACCAGGCCAATGATGATGCCGACGACCCAGGAGACGCCCGTTGAGAGAAATCCCGTCCCGAACACTTCCTGAATAACCCGCGCACCAACAAAAAAGCCAGCCACGGCCCCAAAAATCGGCAGCATAATGAACCAGTACCGCAGACCGAAGAAGCAGACGCCTAGCCCGATCAGGGCCAGCAGAATACCGATGATGACTTGTTCCATGGACCGGTCCCCCTCGCGCGACGCCAGAATTCCGGCGCCTCAGACCCGAACCTCCGATGGCAGTCCCCACTACTACCGGTTCACATGCACTATACGTACAGTTCAGGGGAAGTCAACGGCGCGGTGCTAAAGAACGGCATCGGCAACGAGCGCCGGACGAGGCGTCCGGGCCAGCAGGACCGCCACCCCCGCAACAACCGGCAGAACGAGCAGGCCGAGGATCGCCGGGTCATAGCCACCCAGCAGGTCGTACGCCAGGCCGAAGGGTATGGGCCCCAGGGCCGCGCCGGCAATCCCCATCGAGTAGCCGAACCCGCGAATGTTTCCCAGGTGGCGCTTCCCGAAATAGGAAGGCCAGGCCACATCTGCCGCCACGCTCCAGAAGCCGCCCGAGACGCCGCGCAGTGCGGCGTACACCAACGCCAGCGCCGTGCTGTCGGACACCAGCAGCACCACCATCGCCAACGCCAGGAACACCTGCCCGGCTGCCAGGGTGAAGCGGAGAGGAAAGCGATCCGCCAGGGAACCGGCCATGAGCGTGATAGGCAAACCCACCAACGACTCCACGGTGAACGTGGCAGCCGCCAGGGTGGCGGGAAGTCCACGATCGGTCAGGATCGCGACCTGGTTGAAGGAAAGCCCGGTCAGCACCAGCGACGGCACGAGCCCCGCGCCAATCAGCGCCCAGAACGCCGGGGTCCGCATGGCCTGTTTCAGCGTGTGGCCATGCTCTTCGCTGGCCTGCTGCGGCAAGGCTGGATCGGGCGGGATGCCGTCGGGGTGCTGCCCCACCTGCTCTGGCCGATCTCGCACAAAGACCCAGAGCAGCGGCGCCAGCACCAGGAGAATCACCATGCCGTTGACGCGCCAGGCCTCGCGCCAGCCAACGTGGCGGATCATGAACTCGTTGGCAACCGGAATCACTGCCAGACTGGCCGTGGCCGCCAGGCCGATGATGCTGAACGCCCGGCCGCGCCTGCGCACGAACCAGTACGGCACCAGCGTGCGCGCCGCCAGCGTCAGCACGCCCTGACCACTCGCGCGCAGCAGGGAGAACCCGACGGCCAGCGTGAGGACGCCTCCCACTCCACTCATGAAGAAGAGTGCCCCGGCAAACACAACAGCGGCGAGCGTCATCACCAGGCGGCTGCCGTAGCGGTCAATCTGCCGGCCCACGATCAGCAGGGTGAGCGCGCTCACGAGCGTGCCGATGGAATAGGTGGTCGAGAAGAGGGAGCGCGATTCGCCGAGTTCCGTCAGCATGGGATCCACAAAGGCCGAGACGCCGTAGGTCTGGGCAGGCCCGGACATGAAGATCGCCAGCCCCGCCAACGCCAGCATGGTCCCACCGGAATAGCGAGATGGCTTACGGAAATCGCGAAGCGGATTGCGGAACTGATTCGGAGAGAAGCGGCGAAAAACGGCTGGATCCTGCGGAGTCCTCACGAAGTCTGGCCCTCGTCGAACATGTCAACTGTTCGGTAATGTCGTGTCGCTGCGTGCGTTCCTCGTGCCGCAAGCCTGTGGAGCAACCTTGTTTGGCTACACCCTGAACCTGGGCGCCCGACGAGCTTGAGCCACGGGCGGGTTGCTCGGCGCGGGCCTGACGGGCTACCTGCACGCGTCGATAGCGCGCACCACTACACGCGGCAACCCCCGCGCCGCGACAAATGCCAGCACCGCCACGCCCAGCATCACCCAGTCCTGCACCAGCAGCGCCTGGGTCAGGGATTCACCCTCCTGGCTCAACAGCGCCACGAACGCGCCGCCAATACCCGCGCCAAAGCCAGAGCCCAGGACAGCCGCCAGGTTGAGTGAGGCCGAACCCTCGCCCTCCTGCCCTGGCTCGGCCAATTCCAGCATGGCCAGGGAGAGCGTGGTGTAGGCCAGCCCCATGCCCAGCCCGGCAAGGCCCCAGCCCGCGATGCCGACCGGCAACGGAACGGCAGGGAAGAGCACGGCCACCATGAGCAGGAAGGAGAGGGTAAGCAGGGCAATTCCCAGGCGCGTCATTTTCCGCCGGGACACCCGCTCTGCTGTGCGGGCCTGAATCCACGACCCGGCGCTCCAGGCCAGGGTGGCTGCGGTCAGGGCGATCCCCGCCACGGCCACGGTGGAACCCCGCACTTCGACCAGCGTCAGCGGCACGAAGACATCGACACCAAAGAAAGCCAGGTTGAGCAGGCCCATCGTCGCGATGGTGGCGGGCAGCCCGGGCGCGGCCCGCAGCGTGCCCGGCGGCAGCAGGCGGCGCAGCGCGGGTATGAGCAGCGCCAGGCCAACCAGGATCATCGCCGTCGCGGGCAGGAACTGGCCGCTGCCGAGCCCGGCCAGGAACAGCCCTGCGCCGCCAGCCAGCACCAGCGAGCTGACCGTGCGCGGCTGTGCATCCGGCGCGGGAGTGCCCGCAGGCATGGCGCGCAACTGCGGGAACGCCAGTGTGCCGGTCAGCAGAGGCAGGGGCGCCAGGGCCAGAAACACCGCGCGCCACCCGAAACCTTCGGCGATCACGCCGGAAAGCGCCGGGCCAACCAGCCCCGGAGCAACCCAGGCCGTCGAAAGGAGCGCCAGCATCCGGGGCCGTGCTGCTTCCGGGTAGCCCCGGCCGATCCCCACGTACGCGATGGCGCTGATCGCCCCGCCACCCAGGCCCTGCAGCGCCCGGCCGGCAATCAGCACCAGCATGCTCGGCGCGAGGCCGCCAACCAGCAGTCCAGCCGCAAACAGGATGACCCCGATGGCAAACGGCAGCCCAGGTCCACGTTGGTCCGCCACCAGCCCGGCAACCACGATGGCCACCAGTTGCGTGAGCAGGAAGGCGGAAAAGGCCCAGCCGTAAAGGTGCAGTCCCCCCAATTCCGCCACCACCGCCGGCAGGACCGTAGCAATAGCCAGCGTCTCGAAGGCGACTGCCGCCACCGTCAGCACCAGGCCAAGCGTCAGCAGCACATGGTCTCGATCAAATGGACTGGCGATCCCGGCAGCTGGCGCTCCAGGGGCCTCGGGTTGCGGTTCTTCGTCGTGCGACAGGTTGCAACTCCCAGATGACGGAGCGTTCCTCACGGCTCCGGGCCGGGACGATACCACGGGCTTCCCGGGCCACCGGCGGCGCCGTGGCCGCCGGTGCTAGACTTTCAGGCGCGTCCATTTGAGCTCCGACAAACCCCGGACCAACGGTGGCCCGATGCCCGATCCAGGTTGGCTGTTATCCCAACTCAGCAATCCCAGAAACATCTTCGACATCCTGGTCGTCGCGGTCATCATCTATTGGTTGCTGTGGTTCGCGCAGGGTACCCGCGCCACGCAGCTTATCCGGGGCATTGTGCTCCTGCTGGCCCTTGCCTTCATCTTCGGCACCACGTTCCAGCTCACGGCCCTCAACTGGGTCTTGCAGCAAACCTGGCCTGTGCTCCTTATTTCGCTGCCGGTCATTTTCCAGCCGGAGATCCGGCGCGCGCTGGAGCAGCTTGGGCAGACCAGCTCCTGGCTGCCGCAGCTTCGCCCTCGGCCCAGCGATCAGGCAGAGCGCACCGTCAACGAACTGGTCAAGGCCGCCACGCAGCTTGCCCGCCACCGTTATGGAGCGCTCATCATCCTGGAGCGCAAGACGGGACTCCAGAACTTCATTGAGCGCGGCGTGCCGATTGACGGCCTGTTGACCCGGCAGTTGCTCATCAACCTCTTCTACCCCAATTCCCCTCTGCACGACGGCGCAGCCGTCGTGCGTGACGGACGGATCGTGGCGGCCAGCGTGGTATTGCCCCTCACAGACAACACCGATGCCACCTCGCAGCTGGGCACGCGTCACCGCGCCGCCATCGGCATCACCGAGCAATCGGACGCCGTGGCTGTCGTCGTCTCGGAAGAGACCGGGCAGATCTCTGTCGCCGAGAATGGTCGCCTCGTGCGCAATCTGGACGCCGAGAAACTGGAGGCGTTGCTGCGCGAGCTTCTCCATCTGGAAACGCCCGCCGGGGAGCGCGGTGGCCTGCTCCACGCTGTTGGAGATCTCCTGCGGCCAGGCTCGCGCAGTGAGCCGAACGGCGCCAGTGGGGTCCGCGTCCAGAAGAGCGCCGATGCCGAAGCTTCACGGACGGCCTGATTGCCCATGAGCGAGAATGCTTCCGAACGCACAGGCGGGGTCCGCACCGAGGTGGTTTTCCGGGCCATCGCCTCTCTGGCTCTGGCCTTTCTGCTCTGGGCCTGGGTCACCACACAGCGCGACCCTCCGGAAACACGGGTCTTTGCGGACCTCACCCTCACGGACCCTACCCTGCCGGAGCCGCTTCAGATAGCGGGTGAACTGCCAACCGTAAGCATTGAAGTGCTGGGGCCGCGCTCCGTCATGGATCGCGTCTCCCGCGCGGGGTTGCGCCCCGAGCTCGATGTCAGCCAGATCACCGAGCCAGGCCAATACAACGCCCAGGTCGAAGTCGATCTTCCCGCCGCCGCGCGTGTGACGAACATCACGCCGTCCCGCGTTGCCCTTGTGGTGGACGAAACGGCCTCGCGCACCATCCATCTCGACGTGCAACCAGCACCCATCGAGGACCCCACCCGACGCGTGGGCGAAATCGAGCCTTCCGTCTCTGAGGTGACCGTCAGCGGGCCGCGCCGCCTCGTCGACAATGTGGCGCGCGTCATCCTGCCGGTCGACATCGGGGACCGCACCGACGATTTCACCGAAGATTTCGTACCCGTGGCCCTGGACGCCGCCGGCCAGCCGATTCCGGAAGTGAGCATCCTGCCTTCGCGCGTCACCACGGCGGTTGAAGTCGATCAGCGCGGCCGTTCCGTGCCGGTGCTGGTGCAGACCATCGGCAACCCTGCCCAGGGATACGAGATCGTCGGCAGCGTGGCGAACCCGGCCACCGTACTCCTTGACGGCTCGGACGAAGCGCTGGCCAATATCCTCTCCGTCGTCACCACGCCGATTGATGTCGAGGGCGCCACCGACACGGTGAACGTACGCACTGCCCTGCAGGCGCTGCCGGAAGGCGTGCGCGTGGTCAATCCGCCTGATGGCTCCGTCGTGGGCGTCGTCCAGGTTCGCCGGCGCGGCGTTACGCAACTCCTGAGCGACCTCCCGGTGACCATCACCAACGTTCCTGAGGGCTTCACCGCCACTGTGGAACCAGCGACCGTCGGCGTCGTCGTTTTCGCCTCCGAGGACACCATGGCCAGCCTGAGCGGCAGCGACATGTCCACCTCGGTCTCGGCCGCCGGGCTCGGCGCAGGCCGTCACCAGTTGCGGCCGAGTGTCACGGTGCCCCCGGAAGTGCAGTGGCTGCGTACCGAACCCGAAGTTGTCGTGGTCACCCTCACGCGGGACACCAGCGCCGCCACCCCGGTAGCCAGGGACACTCACTCCTTTGTCGACGCAGGTCCCACACCTCCGTAGCGCGGCCCAGATTCAGGCCGCATGACCAGGGTCATGTGCGCCGCAGCGTCAGGACGAAGAACCGGGGAGCCCGGCTGGCTTGAACCTCGGGTCCACGACTGCCTGCTCAGCCGTGGGGCGCGGCGACGCGGGTGATGCAGTATCCGGCAGCGTTGAAAGGCGGTGATCGATCTGCCGGGGGTCTGTGTAGCCTTTGTCCGTCGGAGCCCAGACCGCCGCCGCAGGCGCAAGCCAGCCTGCGGCAACGCCCGCCGTCTTGCCGCAACCCGCCTGCGTAACATGCGGAAATCCTCGTGATCGGCCGGACACCGGACATCGTCAGTGTCCGGGGCATCACGCCTTGTCCGTCTATGTACCGCCCCTGGATCCCGCTCCCTCCCCATATCGCGCAATTCACGGCCATCTTCTCGACTCTGCCAGGGAATCCCCGGTTGCGGGGACGAATCGCCAGGCCCCAACCGGCATCATCGTGCTCGTGGCAAGCGCCACCGGCGATGGCTGATCGCACGACGAGCACCTGAGTACATCGACGGAGTTGAGGATGGACACACGACATTTCGACGGGATCGTCCGCGATTTGAACACGGCTGGTTCGCGTCGCCAGGCAATGCTGGCGCTCGCTGCGGGCGGTCTCGGCTGGAGTTTCCTGCAACCTGAAGGCGCGGACGCGAAGAAGAAGCGGAAGCATAAGCGCAGGAAGAAGCGCAAGAACAAGCGCTGTCTCCAGTTGGGCAACATCTGCAAACCCGGCGGCAAGCGGCGCTGTTGCAGCGAACTGTCCTGCAGGGTCCGCTCAGGCAACACCCAGGCCGATTGCTGCCTGGAACTCGGCGCCGTCTGCGAGTCCGCTGAGGATTGCTGCGAAGGTGGCTGCATTCCGAACCTGATCGGCGGGACCGTGAAGCACTGCCGGGTTCTCACGTAGCAATTTTCAGGCAGCGCGCCAGCTCTCGCCCGCTGCCGTTCCCGAAAGCACCATCGCGACATGCCCAGGGTTGCCATTCGGCCCAAGGCGTGTCGCGATGCGCCTTGTCTGTTCTCCGGGTTGCCTGCATGCTTAGAGCCTGTTATGGACTTTGAGCGGCAGAGAGGAGGAGTCGTTGGAGCATCAAGCCTGCAAAGGCAAGGAAATACAGCCCTTCGACCACTGAAGGCAGCCGTTCATAGTCCTTTGCCAGCCGCCGGAAGCGCGTCGCCCAGGCAAAGGAGCGCTCCACCACCCACCGTCGGGGCAGCAGCACGAACCCGCGTTTGGCCTGATCGAGTTTGACCACCACGAGGTCGATGCCGTGCTGGGCGGCCGCCTCACGCGCCGCTGGCCCGGTGTAGCCCTGGTCGACGTAGGCCACCTCCACCGTCTCGCCCGTGGCCTCCTGCACCGCCGCGCACAGCTCCGCCACCTGCGCGCGGTCCTGGGCGTTCGCCGGGGTGACGTGCAAGGCCAGCAGGTTCCCCAGCGTATCCACCGCGATGTGGACCTTACTGCCCTTCTTCCGTTTGTAGCCGTCATATCCTGCCCGCGCGCCGCTTTCCGGCGTGGATTGGCGCGTGGTGCTGTCGAAAATCACCGCACTGGGGTCAGCATCCCTCCCTTCGCTCCAGCGCAGCAATTCGCGCAGATCGTGGGTCATGGCCTCGAACACCCCGGCCGCGATCCAGCGCCGGGTCTGCTGGTAGACGGCTTCCCACGGCGGGAAGTTGGTGGGCAGATAGCTCCAGGGCGAACCAGACCGCACCATCCAGCGCGTGGCGTTGAAGACCTCCCGCAGATCGTGGCGACGCTGCGGGGCGTCGGGTCGCATCAGGGTCAGGTACGGGGCGACAAAGGCCCATTCCTCATCGCTGACATCACTCTTGTAGGGCCGGCGGGGACGAACTTCATCTTCCATCCCCCAAGCCTACCAAGTGCATAACACGCTCTAGAGCCTGTTATGGACTTTGAGCGGCAGAGAGGAGTCGTTGGAGCATCAAGCCTGCAAAGGCGAAATACAGCCCTTCGACCACTGAAGGCAGCCGTTCATAGTCTTTGCCAGCCGCCGGAGCGCGTCGCCCAGGCAAAGAGCGCTCCACCACCCACCGTCGGGCAGCAGCACGAACCCGCGTTTGGCCTGATCGAGTTTGACCACCACGAGGTCGATGCCGTGCTGGGCAGCCGCCTCCGCGCCGCTGGCCCGGTGTAGCCCTGGTCGACGTAGGCCACCTCCACCGTCGCCCGTGGCCTCCTGCCGCCGCGCACAGCTCCGCCACCTGCGCGCGGTCTGGCGTTCGCCGGTGACGTGCAGCCAGCAGGTTCCCAGCGTATCCACCGCGATGTGGCCTACTGCCCTTCTTCCGTTTGTAGCCGTCATATCTGCCCGCGCGCCGCTTTCCGGCGTGGATTGGCGCGTGGTGCTGTCGAAAATCACCGCACTGGGGTCAGCATCCTCCCTTCGCTCCAGCGCAGCAATTCGCGCAGATCGTGGGTCATGGCCTCGAACACCCCGGCGCGATCCAGCGCCGGTCTGCTGAACGGCTTCCCACGGCGGGAAGTTGGTGGGCAGATAGCTCCAGGGCGAACCAGACCGCACCATCCAGCGCGTGGCGTTGAGCCTCCGCAGATCGTGGCGACGCTGCGGGGCGTCCTCGCATCAGGGTCAGGTACGGGCGACAAGGCCCATTCCTCATCGCTGACATCACTCTTGTAGGGCCGGCGGGACGAACTTCATCTTCCATCCCCAAGCCTACCAAGTGCATAACACGCTCTAGTGGCGCATGCACGAGCCAGCCTTCCTGCAATCAGGCGATGACGACGTACCCGGCGCTGACGGTCTGACCGCCATCGAAGCTGCGGCGCGGCTTGGCGTCAACGAGCGCACCATCCGCCGGGCCATTGCGCAAGGCTCGTTGGAAGCTGTGCGCCGTGGCAGCGCCTTCAGCATCTCGCTGGACGCACTGGAGCGCTATCAGGAGCAGCGGCAAACCAGCGCCGCGCCACGCCGGCCAACCGCTGCACCACGCCAGCCCCTGCGGCAGACCAGAACCCGAAGCGCCAATGCTCGCGTTCGTCGCGCCCGAGGAGCCCGCGCGCGCCCCGATTCCCCGCCCGCTGGACGCCTTCTTTGGGAGAGACCGCGAGGTCGCAGACATCGCGCATCAACTCACGCAGCCGGGTGTGCAACTGGTTACGCTGCTGGGGCCCGGCGGCGTCGGAAAAACACGAGTCGCCATCGCCGTTGCCGGAGAACTGGCCGGGCATTTCGCGCAGGGCGTCGCCTTCATTCATCTCGCCCCACTCACGGATCCCGGCCGTGTCCTCCCAACGATCGCGCACGCGCTGAACCTGCGCGACTCCGGCGAACGCCCGCTTATCGAGGCCATCGTCGCTGCCCTGGCCCATCGGGATCTGTTGCTCGTGCTGGACAACTTTGAACAGGTCAGCGCGGCATCGGCAGACATCGCCGAGATCCTCTCCCGGCGCCCGAATGTTCACCTGCTGGTCACCAGCCGCGAACCGCTGCGCATTGCCGGGGAACGTCGCGTGCCTATTGCGCCGTTGACTTTGCCGCCCCACCGTGGCCTGACAGATATCGCCGCAATGCCGGCGTTCCCGGCTATCGCCCTCTTCCTGGAGCGAGCCCGCCGGGTGCGGCCAGACCTGGAACTCACCGCCGCCAACCTGGAGGCGGTGGCCGCCATTTGCCAGCGCCTGGATGGCCTGCCGCTGGCAATCGAAATGGCAGCCGCCTGGCTCGGTACGCTCTCGCCCCCGGCGCTGCTCGCCCAACTGGATCGCAGCCTGCCACTGCTGACCAGTGCCTACCGGCACGCCCCTGACCGACAACGCACGATGCGCGAGGCAGTCGCCTGGTCCTACGACCTGCTCACTCCGGACGAGCAACGCCTCTTCCGCACCCTCGCCGTCTTTGTGGGAGGAACCGGCGTTGCCGCGGCCCAGGACGTTGGCGCCGCACTCGCCGCGCCTCCCTCCTCCACCCACGCCAGGGTGCGCACGCTGGCCACAGTTGCGGCGTTGGTGGAGAAAAGCCTGCTGGTCTCCACCAACGCGCCCGGCGGTGAAGACCGCCTGAGCATGTACGAAACAATCCGGGAGTTCGGGCTGGGTGAGTTGACTGAGCGCGGAGAGTTGCTTGCTGCCCGGCAGGCGCATGCGGCATGGTGCCGCTCCCTGGCCGAAACTGCCGGGCCGCGCGTGATGGACGCGGATCAGGTCATCTGGCTCGACCGCCTTGAGGCCGATCACGACAATCTGCGTGCCGCTCTCACCTGCGCAATTGAACTGCGCGACCACGAATCCGCGCTGAGCATGGGGGCGGCGCTCTGGGAGTTCTGGTACATCCGGGGCCACGTTACCGAAGGGCTTCTCTGGCTCGACCGCGCTCTCGCCATTGCCCCCGGCTACCCAACGCCGTCGCTGGTGCAGACGCTCATCGGCGCGGGGCAACTGGCGCACTACCTGGGCGAGAGCGAACGCGCCCGCGCCTACCTGACGCGGGCGCTGACGCTGGCACGGGACCTCGGCAATGCTGTCGATGCCGGCCTTGCTCTGCTCGAACTCGGCATCGTGGCCGAGGACGAAGGGGACTTTGCCGAGGCCACCCGCATCCTGGAAGAAGCCCGCGGCCTGCACGCTGCTCTCCCTGCCAGCACCAGCCAGTCCATGGTCTCCTATCACCTGGCCGTGGTCGCCTACGGTCGAGGCGACCTCGCCGAAGCGGCGAGCCTGTGTCTGGAAGCGCTCCAGATGGCGCATGCCGCCAACAGCGCATTCGGCATCGGCGCAGTCCAGGCCCACTTCGGGCTTGTCGCCGGAGACATGGGGCAGCCCCAGGCCGCGTTTGATGCCCTGCAAGAGGCGCTGGGCCTGTATGTCGCCAGCCAGGACCTGGAAGGGATTGCCCGCTGCCTCGCCAACGTGGCTGTCCTCGCGACCACCACCGGACAGTGGCGCGCGGCGGCCTGCTTCTGGGGCGCGGTGGCCACCATGAGCGGAACACTGGGCTACGGGTTCCGCGAACCTGAAGCGCCGCGCTATGCGGCAGCGGAACGCGATACTCGCCAGGCACTCGGCGCTTCGTTTGCGAAGCACCACGCTCGCGGCCGCGCCTGGACAATTGCCGAAGCCGTTGAGCAGGTCAACACCCTTGACCTTGCGGAACGCGCCACGACAACACGCGCCGCCACAGACCGCTCCGGGCTCACTCCACGTGAACTGGAAGTGCTGGCCCTCGTTGCCGCCGGTTGGAGTGACCGCGAGATTGCCGACCGGCTTTACATCAGTCACCACACGGCAACCACCCACGTCGGCAACATCTTGCTCAAACTCAATGTTGTCACGCGGGCCGCCGCCGCTGCGCGGGCAGTCCAGGCCGGGATCATTGACGGCCCAGGCGACCCTCCCGCAAGCTAGCCACGACTATGCTCCCGGCTGACACGCCCGCTGGATCCTGGGAGCGACGCCATATTGCGGACGTCTCCACCTCAGACCGCTGGAGGTTGGCCTTGCCTCGCTGGTATTCGCTCCTGGTTGTTGTCGTCGCGCTGGCCCTCGCGCCACCGTGCTGGGCAGCCGCCCAGTCCACGCCGGTCGCGTCGCCATCGCCCTCGCCACAGCCCACGGCGTTGCTTGTCTTCACCGCCCAGGATCCGATGTGGGTTGCTGCCAGCGACGGCAAGACCCATGTCGTCTATGACCTCGTCATGACCAACATCTTCATGTCGCCGGTGACCATCGAGAGCATTGACGTCCTCTCCGTGAGCGGCGCACCACTCTTGCGCCTGGCGGGAGATGAGCTGCAGGCAGTCACCCGCCCGGTCTTTGGCGACACTCCCACCCGAACAGCGCCATTGTCGGGCGCAATCGTTACCCTGATTGACCTGCCGCTGCCCCCGGCGGAGGCGCCTCAGCGTCTGACGCATCGCGTCACGTACGCGCTGGAGCCTGATGCGCCGGATGCCGCCCTGCTGAGCAGCCGCGTGGTCGAGGGGCCGGAAGCGATTCTCGTCGACCGTTCGCCCCAGGTCATCAGCCCGCCATTGCGCGGCGGTGGCTGGGTGAATGTCAACGGCTGCTGCGCGGCGTCGCCACACCGCACCCTGCGGCTGGTGGTAGACGGCTCGCAGATCAAGACAATCCAGATGTTCGCCGTCGACTGGGCGAAACTACAAGACGGGGCCTTGTACGCCGGGGATGGCGCCCACAACGCCGATTACTTCGGATTCGGGGAAGATCTGCTGGCCGTCGCGGACGGGCGGGTCGTCTCCGTGCGTGACGACCTCGCGGACCACGCCCCGTACCAGCCCCCCGCCCTGCAAGAGCCCGGCGATCTCTTCGGCAACCAGATCGTGTTGGAAATTGCTTCGGGCGTCTACGCGATCTACGCCCACGTGCAGCAGGGGAGCGCCCTCGTGCGGGCCGGAGACACTGTCCAGGCCGGCGACGTGCTGGGCAAGCCTGGCAACAGCGGAAGCTCCGCGTCCCCACACCTGCATTTTCAGCTCTCGGACGGGCCAGACCCCATGACAGCCACCAGCCTGCCCTTTGTCATTGACGCCTGGACGCTGGAGGGCACGATCACGCCGGAGAGCGGTGCCGTTAGCATGGAGGCAACAGGTCTCTCCGGCCCTCAATCGCACACGCTGCCGCTTGCATCGACGATAGCGAGCTTCGCGGAATGAATCCGCCGATACCCAGCCAACCGATGCGCCACGCGCGACGCGCGGCGCTCCCCCGGTTGCTGTGCACGCTTGCGCTGGCTGGCCTCCTGTCCGCCACAGCCCCGCTCTCGGAAGCCTTGGGGCAGGCCACGCCCGAACCTGTCCCACAGACAACCGTTGCCCCGGCTGCAGAAACCACCGCGCTCCTGGCCAAGGCCGTTGACGACCCGTTGTGGGTAGTCGGCAGCGACGGCCTGGTCCACCTGGAGTACGACCTGCTCTTCACGAACGTCTCCCCCGCTCCAGTCACACTGACCCGAATCGAGGTGTTGGCCCCAGGCAACGAGCCCCTGCTGGCGCTGGAGGGCGACGCACTGCGCGCCATGACCCAGCCCACCTCCGGCGGTGCGCCAACGACCGTTGTACCCGCCGCTGGCGCACTCGTAACCATGCTGGATGTCGTTCTGCCGCCTGGGCGCCTGCCCGAGCGCGTTCGGCACCGCATCACCTACGCTCTGCCTGCTAGCGCTCCTGCCAACACGCTGGTCACCAGCACGCAGATCGCCTGGCCAGATCTCCTGGTGGAAGCGGGTCCGCCGCGCGTCATCGCGTCGCCGCTGCGTGGCGCGGGCTGGCTCAACACCAACGGCTGCTGCGGACCATCCCCGCACCGGTCAGCCCGGCTGGCCATTGACGGATCGCACATCCTCGATTTCGAGGCGTTCGCCAGCGACTGGGTCAAGCTGGAGGGAGGCGTCACCTACGCCGGCGACGGCGCGCGCAATGAGGACCACTTTGCGTATGGCGAGGCGGTCTTCGCGGTCGCCAGCGGCGCCGTCACCGCCGTGCGCGAAGGCGCACCGGAGAACACCCCCTTTACCGTGCCCCCGATGCGATCATCTGCCGATTACGTGGGCAACCAGGTCGTGGTCCACCTCGATTCCGGCGAGTACGCGTCCTACGCCCACCTGCAACCGGGCAGCGTGCGCGTGCAGCCGGGCGACCGCGTCGTGACCGGGGATATCCTCGGCCTGGTGGGCAACACCGGCCACTCCGATTCCCCGCACCTGCATTTCCAACTCTCGGATGGCCCCAACCACCTGACCTCGGCCAGCCTTCCCTTCGTGATCGATGGATGGATACTGACCGGAGCCGCCCCGGCTGGCGCCACCACACCAACTGCCGAACTGGTTGGTCCGGAGAAACCCCAGGTCAGGACGTACCCAATGCAAGGCGCAGTCGCCAGATTCCCGTGATCCGGTAACGGTGGTGACATTCCCGACGTGCCCATCCAACGTGCACTGGCACAGGTCGGTCTTCCGTTCAGTTCACCATTCGACCAGGAGTGCGTCGCTGGACAGTTGGTCAGTCTGCACACTCCACACCGCCGGTCATTCTGAGTACTGTGGCCACGAGCAATTATCGGGTTCGCACCCCCCTGCGCCGGTCATCCTGAGCCCGCAGGCGAAGCATCTCGGCCCAGCCTGCTCCCGCTCCACCGCCAACCCCCACGCGTCGTCTCGACCGGAGTGGAGAGGCCTCGGCCTGACCCACCCCGTGGTCCCGATGCCTGCCCCGATCCTCGCCGCACCTTCGAACCTCGGTGGTTAGGCACGAGATCCTTCGACAAGCTCAGGATGACACCTGAGGGTGGCGGTCAGCGTCCTTAGCTGTCTCGATACGTCGCGGTTGGGAAGACCGAGATCACGCGAGCGTGGGCGGTGGAGCGGGTTTATCGATCTGACACATCCCGCTGACGCACCACTGAGCCCGCTGGCGAAGCATCTCGTCGGTGAGGCCCGATAATCCGCCCGACACTCCCCAAGGTCGTTCGACGCAGAAGCCATGAAGCGCTGAGTTCATCTCCCCACGTGCGTGTCCTGGACCGGTCCCTTACGGCTTGCGCGGCTCGAACGTGTAGAACCACCCCGGCTGCCAGTCGAACGGGGCAACCACCAGGTCCTCCAGCCTCGCACCCTCCAGCAGCACCTGCAGTGCCCAGCGATTTGCCGAGTGCGCGATGATCACCACGCGCGCACCTTCCCACTCGTTCGCCAGGTCGCGCAGGAATGATTCCGTGGCGTGCACCACGTCCTCGTAACTCTGGCCGCCCGGAAATGGGGTCGTCACACGGTTCGCTCGCTCCGCCGCGATGCGTGCGACTGGCGCCCCATTCAGATCGCCGTAGTTGCACTCGCGCAGGCGAACATCCCGGATGATCGGGATATCCGTTGATCCGAACGCGATTTCGGCGGTTTCCACGGCCCGGCGCAAGTCAGAGGTAAAGACAGCCACGATGCCATCGTGCCGCCGGCGTTCGCCCAACTCCACGGCCTGAGTTCGGCCAAGCGCGGAAAGTTCCCCCGGCAGCCACCCGGTGGCAATGCCGGCCTCATTGTCCGTGGATGTCTGGTGCGTCTCGTAGATGATCTCAACCGCCATCAAGCACCTCAAAAAACATTGCCCGCCGCCGGATTATCAATCCGGCGACGGGCAAGCGGTGGCAACCAGGCAACGCAAACGCGGGCATGCGAGATGCCCGGACTAATCGACGGCGGAGCGCTCCATCTCGTGCGCCAGCAAGACCGCCTCGGCCACTTCGCGCATCGACTTGCGGGTATCCATGCTCGTCTTGCGAATACGGTGGAAGGCATCGGCCTCGCGCAGGCCAAGGGTCTCCATGAGCACCCCCTTGGCGCGCTCCACCACCTTGCGCGTCTCCAGCGCCTCGCGCAAGTCCCCCACCTCGCGCTCCAGCGCGCGGAACTCATCGAAGCGGGCCACGGAGAGCTCGATCACCGGCAGCAGTTCAGCGGGCCGAAAGGGCTTGACCACGTAGCCAACCACCCCGGCCTCACGGGCGCGCTCCACCAGCGGCTGATCGGAGTAGGCGGTAAGCAAGACGACTGGCGCGATCTTCTCGCGCGTCAGTTCCTCCGCCACCGTGATGCCATCCAACTCGGGCATCTTGATGTCCATGATCACGATATCCGGCTGGAGCTTGCGCGCCAGTTCCAGCGCCAGCCGCCCATCACCCGCTTCGCCAATCACGTCGTACCCAAGTTCTGAGAGCATTTCGCGCAGGTCGAGCCGGATCAGCGACTCATCATCTGCAATCAGGACACGCCAGGTTCGGGAATTTCCATTGGACACGCTCATCGGCGGGGTCCTCAACAACTAAACCATTACGACAGCGCCAGCCGCCGCCGCAGCAGACATGCAAACCAGCAAGAAGGCTGCAACATGCTATTGAACTCGAAGAATGGGGAGTATGGTCGGGGCGAGAGGATTCGAACCTCCGACCACCGGTACCCCATACCGGTGCGCTACCGGGCTGCGCCACGCCCCGACTGATCGGAAATTGTAGCACGCGGCTTTCTTGTGCTCCCAATACAGGCTGCTTTTCCGGCACGCGCCGTATCTCGCGCCATCAGGATGATCCCTCACCTCTGCCGCACGCGCCTCGTTACCCGCGCCCAAAAACACCCGGAGCCAATCCGCCAGCAGGCACGAACAGCCCCATGCGCTCGGGGAATCCGCACGAGCGGTAGACTGCCACCCAGCCGCATCAGTCGAGAGTCGAAGGAGATCACCGCTCGTGAGCGCATCGCCGGAATCAGCCCTGCCCCCCGTTCCTTCTGGCGTCCACCCCTGGGTGGCGTCCTGGCAGGATCGTGTTGGGTTCGGCGTCAGCATCTTCCCTCAGCCGCCAGACTGGCAGCGCTTCATCCAGCTCGTGCAGCGCATGGAAGCGCTGGGTGTGGACTCCTACTGGAGCTACGATCATCCTGCCGCACACGCCGATTGCTGGACCGCGCTCTCCGCGCTCGCCGTCTCCACGAAGAACATCCGGCTCGGCACCATGGTGGATTGCATCTACTACCGCTCGCCGTACCTGCTGGCGCGGCAGGCTGCCGATGTGGACCGCGCCTCGGGTGGCCGCCTGGTGCTCGGGCTCGGGATTGGCCGCCTGGAGGAAGAGTTCAACCTGATGGGAATCGATTATCCGCCAACTGCGGTGCGGCAGGAAGCACTGGAGGAAACCTTCGCCATCCTGCGCGGGCTCTGGTCGGCCAGGAAATTCACCTACCAGGGTAAGAGCTTCTCGGCCTCCTCTCCCGGCCCCTGGGGCCATTTCCTGCCGCCGGTGCAGGAGCCCTACGTGCCCTTCCTGCTGGCGGGAGGTGGCGAAAAGACCACCCTGCGCCAGGTTGCCCGCTACGCCGACGCCTCCAACATGGGGGCGCACCCGGCCATTGGCCAGGCCGTCACCGAGCACGACATCACCCGCAAGTTCGACGTGCTCAAGGGCTGGTGCAACGAGTATGGCCGCCCCTACGACAGCATTCTGCGCACGCACTTCACCATGCCGCTGATCCTGTCGCCCACCCCGGAGGCCCTGGAGAAGAAGCTGGCCGCCATGCCGCAGGAAACGCTGGCCTGGTGCGGGGACGCCGTGGTCGCCGGCACGCCGGAGGATGCTATCGCCTACTACAAGGCCCTGCTGCCGCTCGGCTTCCAGTACTTCGTGCTGAATATCCTGAACGGCGACGAGGAAACCATCGAACTCCTTGGCACGGAGGTCATGCCTGCGTTCGCCAAGGGCTAGGAACATGCGGCCTGGCGAGGCCCACGATTGCTCGCGGGCCTCGCACTCGCCGCCATGGCGTTGGCGATGGAGGCCGCCTCGCCGGGTTGCCTGGCAGTCCAGCGATCAACGCCTCGCTCGTAGCTTGCCAGTGCGCACGAATTGCAGCATCCGTGAAATCCGCCACTTTTCAGAGCGACCCGGGCGAAACAGGGCAAAACGACAAGTTTCTCCCGGGAAACGCTAAAGTCCTGGCCTGGTCAGGAGACCTAGCGCGGTCGCGCGGGCTACGGCTGCGGAGCGGCGGTCAACGTCGAGCACGGCAAAGATTGCCGTCAGGTGGCGGTCTACGGTACGCGCGCTGATGCCCAGTTCGCCGCCAATCTCGCGGTTGCTCAGACCACTGGCTACCAGCCGCAGGATTTCCACCTGACGAGGTGTCAGGGCCTCATCCTTACGCAGCTGCGTCCCTGGCTGATGGCGCACGAGTACAGAGAGCGGCTCACCATCACGCACATCGCCAACATGCAGCGCCTCGGCCACAAGGTCGTGGCGGGCCAACTCCCGCCCCTCTGCCTTGCTGGCGGCACGTTGCGCCGGGGACAAGCTGCGCGCCAGATCCGCCTCGGCTGCAGCGATGTCGAACAGGGGGTATCGGGCAATGGCGTCTTGCTCACGCAGGCGTTCCACCCCGGCGAGGAGCCGCGCTGCCGTCTCGGCAGCGCCGCCTGCCAGCAGGATACGCGCCACCAGTTCAATGGTGTCAGCGATATCGATCCAGTCATTCAGTTGGTGATAAATGGCCAGGGATTCACGGCCGGCACACAGCGCATCGACCAGCCGTCCCTCCGCCGCCCTCGCGGCCGCCAGGATGTACGTGGCCGCGGCCAGGTTGGCGCGGTTGCCAAGCCGACGAAACTGCTCGACGGAGTCCTCGCTCATCGGTGCTGCTGCGGCGCTGTCCCCCAGGATCAGGAGGACTTCGGCGATGTTGACGCCGCTGGCCGCGATGCGGTCTGCGAACCCCAGGGGCAGCAGAATCTCCCGGCTCCGGCGGTAGTAACCAAGCGCACGCTCGTACCGCCCCAGCCGGGCCGCGACCTCTCCCAGATTGGAGAGGATGACTGCCTCAGCCGTGAGGTCTCCGCTCCCTTGCACAAGCGACCATGCCTCACGGTACGCTCGCTCAGCCGCGCTGTTGCCGCCCCGAACATTGGAGAGCTGGCCGAGATGCATCGTGCTCAACGCTGCCTGAGCCCGATCCCCCGTTGCCAGGGCCAACGCACGTGCCTCGCTGTGGGCTGCCTGTGCCTCCACAAAGGCCCGGCGGCCGGCCTGGACCAGGCCAAACATGTCGAGCGCACGGGCCAGATTCTCATCATCCCCGGATTTGCGAGACGCCGCGACCGCCTCCGACAGCGTTTCCGTCGCGGCCAGAAGATCGCCGGTCACGTACTGCAATGTTCCGAGCTGGCGCAATGCGCGATGGTAGTCGGGCGCGGCAGCGGCCCCCGGCTGGTCCACGACCCGGCTGAGGAGATTGCGACCCGCCTCATACCGTCCACGCAGTTGCCAGTATGGCCCCAGTTCAGCGGCCAGTGCGCAGGCGCCGGTGACATCTCCTGAGGTCAGAAGCCAGTCCAACGCCAGCAGCATGTTGTCGTGATCGCGGTCCAGTGAGGTGAGAAGCGCGGCTTGCCGGGCTCCCCGCAGGTTCTGGCTGAGGTCGCGCGCGCGCTGCTGAAACGTGCTGGCATGGCGCCCGGCCGCCTCCGCAAACTCATCATTGGCGCGCAGATGATGGCGAGCAAACTCAGCCAGGCTCTCCAGCAGCCGGTAGCGAGCCTGAACTGGCGCGCCAGTGTGCTCCACGATGACCAGTGAATGTTGCACCAGTTCGTCCACCAGTTCGAGGGCGTCCGCCGATCCCGAAACCCGCTCCAGTGCCGCCAGATCAAACCAGCCGGTGAAAACACCCATTGCCCGGAAGAGCCGCGCCGCCTCAGGCCGCAGTAAGTCGTAGCTCCAGGCAATGGCAGCCTGCAGGGTGCGGTGCCGCTCAACGGTTTCGCTGGCGATCTGCAAGAAGGTGAAGCGTTGATCGAGCCGGCTGGCGATCTGGATGATAGAAAGGATCCGCGCTCGTGCTGCCGCAAGCTCGAGGGCCAGGGGCAGGCCGTCCAGACGCAGGCAAATGGTCTCGATCGCCTGCGCTGATTCTGCATCCAGCGCCGGGAGGTCCGGCTGATGTTCTCTCGCGCGTTGCAGAAAGAGCTGCGCAGCGTCGGCCAGCGGCAGTGGGCGCAAGGGCAGCACACGCTCGCCGGGAATGCCGAGCGCGACGCGACTGGTTGCCACGATTCGCGACGTACTTCCGCCTGTCAGCATCTCCTGTGCCAGCGCGGCGGCAGCAGCACGCACATGCTCGCAATTGTCGAGCAGGATCAGAAGTGAACGCTCCTGCATCGCCTCCCGCAGGCGTACCGGCAGTGGAACCTGCCCATCATCGCGCAACCCGAGCGCGAAGGCGACGGCTGCAGGCGCCGCGTCCGGCTCGGAAACGGCCGCCAGGTCAACAAACCAGGCGCCGTCCGCCCAGTCAAGTCGCCCCCGTGTTGCCACGTCCAGCGCCAGGCTGGTCTTGCCGGCGCCCGCCGTCCCGACGATAGTCACGAGCGGGGCATCGCTTAACGCCTCTTCGAGGCGCTTGCGGTCCCGCTCCCTTCCCACCAGCACGGGCAAGCCGCGCGGGAGATTGCCCACCTGACTCTTTGCCTTCCGGCCAGGCGACGCATCGGCCTCTCGCTCCAGGTGAATGAGCCGCGCAATGGTCCCGCCGTGCGGTTGGGCCCGATCCTTTTCCCAGCGGTTGACGGTGACGTTGCTTACGTCAAGCAACTCTGCAAGTTGCACCTGGGACAACCCCAGCTTGCGGCGAATAGCGCGTATGCGGTCACCATGCATGTCATTGGTCATGACCAAGCCCAACCGTGTCAGACGTGAAACTGGTCGTGAATAGTGTTCCTGAAACGCGCCATAATGTGAAGGGGGCTGGCGCACGTTTTGCGTTATGCATGGTTTGGAAAGGCTGAATTCACCCTGACAGGCACACGCCCATGACCGACCTCCCGCCGCCCAGCGAGCCCTTCCAGATCGATATTGCGCTGGAGCGCGTGGCAGTGGCGGTCGAGCCCTACCCGAAAGCCGCCATGTTCGCCCTCGCCGAGTTGGGCTACCGATCGCCATTTCAGCAACTGGTGGCGTGCATGATCTCCATCCGCACCCGGGACGAGGAGAGCCTGCCGCTCAGCTTGCGGCTATTCGCTGTCGCGGCAGACGCCACCGCCATCGCCGCGCTGGAACCGGCGCAGATCGACACCCTGATTGCGCCTTGCACCTTTCACGAGCGGAAAGCGCAGCAAATCCACGCCCTCGCGGCGCGCGTTGCCGCAATGCCGGGAGGAGTGTTGCCCTGCGACGGCGAACTCATGCGCGGCTTCTCCGGCGTTGGACCCAAGTGCGCCAATCTGGCGTTGGGCATCGCCTGCAACGCGCCGGGTATCAGCGTGGATACTCACGTCCACCGCATCGTGAACCGCTGGGGATATGTCAGCACGAAGTCACCGGAGCAGACCATGCTCGCCCTCGAGGAGCGGCTGCCTGCACGCTACTGGATCGCCATCAACGCGCTGCTCGTACCCTTCGGCAAGCACATCTGCACCGGTACGGCTCCCCGATGCAGCACCTGCCCGCTGCTGAACATGTGCCCGCGCGTTGGGGTCACCAGGCACCGGTGAGGGTTCAGATTTCCAGGTCGAGTCCGCACCGGGCGCAGTAGTAGCGCCGGCTGGAGAAGACCGCGCGGGTGCGACGGTGACCGAGTACGCGGCAGAGCAAGGCGGCCATGGCATCTCCCTTCCTTGCCGGTACTCTAGCGATCAACTCCGACGGCGAGTATCACCTTTTCGTCATGATTGACGCCTGTTCAGGCGCACAGCGTCAGTGCACTGCGGCGCGCATGCGCTCCAGATGGCCCAGCGCAGGGCGCCGTCAATTGGCCGCCGGAGACGCGTTCCACAATCACGATGACCCGGCAACCACGTTGTCGGTCTGGTCAGCAAGCTGTGCCGCCCATGTGCCCAAACGTTCTTCCTGTCCGCCGCAGCGATCGCGGCGTGAAGCGGCCGCCCGGGAGATCCCCGGCTCGACACCACCCTGACGTTCGGTGCGTCGCCCGGCAGACCCCGTTGCAAGGGGGCAGTCGTCAAGCAGCGAGTCGCCATCACATGTGTCAAGTTGACGATATGTATAGCTATGGGGTACAATAGCGGGCCTGAAAATCCAGCCATGCCGCCACGAAAGGAGGGCTTTTGCCGTTGGATCAGGAACTGGAAGTCCACCCTTCGGATGCTTCGTCACCGAGTTCGCAATTCGGGCAAGATAACCACCGCGCCTTCATTGATGGCATCGAGGTCTGCGCCGAGCGATTCGAGGACGATGAAGAAAGCCGGGTCAAATGCTTTGCCGATGTCGTGAGTTCGACCATCGGACGCCGCGCCTCCAAGCGCACGGGCACCGCTATCCCGGCGGACAGCGCTGAAAGTCGCCGCCGTGGCAGCGCCCACGCCCACGCGGCGCTGCGCGCCAAGCGAGCTGCGGCCAAGGCGGCTGCCGAAGCCGCCGCAGCCGAAGCAGCCGCAGCCGCTGCTGCTGAAGCGGCGACGCCGTCTGAGTCATAGGCGGTCTCGCAGCCGCACACGCACAAACGCGCCGGGGCAAACGTCTTGCCCCGGCGCGTTTATGCGTTCCGCCGTGCCTACCGGGTCGCGGTCTCCGTCAGGATGAAGTCGTCCGTATCGTGCCAGGCGTCGTCGTCCCGGCTGAGATCCACGCTGAAGCGCCGCGCAAGCGCGGCCCGAATACGCTCGTCAGCAATTGTGTCCAGCGCCTCGGCCAACGTGTGCGCACAACGCTCTGCTTCGTCCGCCGCAGCGGCGATCCGCCGGCGATAGATTTCCTCAACATCGCGGCGAGGATACCGGCGTTCCTTCTCCCAACCGATGACGCTCTGTACGGAAGCGTCGAGCAGCGCTGCAACTTCAGCCTGGCTCAACCCCGCACGCTCCCGCTGTTCGCGAAGCCACGGCCCGAATGGCGGCGGCATCTCGACGCGCGTCGGCGTCGGTGCTCCGCGATCTGGTGACATGGCCCCTCCATACTACCTGTACACTGTGCTCTGCTACGAACTGTGCTGATACCCAGTCTAGCAACAGGCCGCGCTCGCTCACAACGCGGGAGCCTGCCCACCGAAACCCCGCGCCACCCCAGACGCCTTGAGTGCTCTGCGAACTCTTGCGCTCGGCCGGATCGCGCCCCGGCGGCCATGGCCGTATTCACCCGGTGGCGCCGCCTGATCCGGCTGTACAAGCCGGGGAAAACGTTCGCAGACGGAGGTGCTGCCCGCGACAACGCCGCGCATGAGCACCAGGCAGGAAGCCCCACTGCCACTGCCCGTAGCCGCACCCGGCCCCTCTCCCTTCAGGTCCGTCCCGCTTCAAGCTCGTCGGGCCGATGATGCGTCAAGAAGGCCTGATTCCCTGCTCCTGCAACAACGGTGCGCCCTGCACCGAGCGGGTTCGTGCACAGCCCGACAGACCGCCGCCTGACCACGCGTCCTTGCAGCACTCTCGGCGTCGACCTATCTCGATGCGCTGGAGGCGGCGCTGCTGCCCCGCTGCCAGCCCCTTGCCCGTCAACGGCCACGCCTCAAATCGCTCACCCGCTACCACTGGTGGCAGGATCTGGGGATAGCCTGGTCCCACAAGGGCAGCGTCGGCCACCCAGCCGATAAAAGCTCTGGCTCTCCATATCGAGCTGCACGCGACGTTGTTCCATGCGCGATGTCAATGCCGAGTGCCAGGAAACATCACGCCACTGCGTGACATCTGCGGCGAGTTCAGACCGGAGCGTTGAATCCCGGGCGTCAACGATGCGTGCCGGACAAGGCGCAGGCGGCGTGTTCGTGCGGGCCAGCGCTAGCATCAGTCCTGCGGGAACGGCCACCACCGTGGCCAACAAGAGCCAGCGCCACACGCGCACTGGCAGTGGCGTCATTACCGCGGCCCGTCAAACCGGTATCCCGGGCCACGCACGGTAATGATCAACCGGGGATCCGCCGGGTTGTCCTCGATCTTTTCCTGGATACGCCCGACGTGAACAGCCACCGTGTGCAGATCGCCGTGCCCGCCCCGGAGACGGTCGACAAGTTCGTTGCGGTCAAACACGCGGTGTGGATGCGACGCCAGGAGTTGCAGCAACGCTTACTCGCGCAGCGCCAGAGAGACGACCACGCCTTCCACGCTGACCTCTCGCGCGGCTTGATCGATCACCAGCCGGCCGCAGTCAAGCACGGCCGGGGCAGATTCCGGACTGCTCGGGCGACGGAGGACCGCGTTGATCCGGCTACGACCTCGGCAGGCATGGCGGGCTTTGTGATGTAGGCGTCCACACCAGGTCTGAGACCGCGCAACGTGTCCTCGTCACCATCCCTGGCGCTGAGGACCAGCACCGGGACGTCAGACACGTCACGAATACGCCGCGAGGATCTCAAAGCCCTCTGCCCTCAGAAAGTCCCGCATCAGGTCAACGATGGCTGGTTCGTCGTCCACGATCAACACGTTCACCAGGCGCATCCCTCCTGTCAACGGTTCACTCTCTCCTCCGGGCCAATGCCGTTCACGCAGCTGGAACTCGCTGTCTCCCTGGAGCCGGTGGCGGCGTGGCGAATCATGACACGCCCCGACACGGCCTCACCGGCAACGGCAGGCGGGCAGCATGGCTACCCCGCCTTGCCAGCTTCAGCCAGATGCAACGTTCCCTGCCCGGTGCGGGCGTGGGGCGAAAGACTATTCGAAATGCTGTTGGGCCCTGGCGTGCAAATCAGGATGCGACACGGGCAATCCCCGATGTTTTCAGCGGAATGCGGAAAGGCGCCGTCCCAGACCAGGTAATCCCCCGGACCCAGATCCGCCACGAAATCTCCCTGGCGCAGCCGCACGAAGCCCTCCAGCACCAGGTGGTGCTCCTCTCCGGCGTCAGTCATCAGGCCGGTGGCGGCCCCTGGCGGCATCCTGCCCTCGACGATGCGCAAGCCGCGGGCGTAGCCCCCATCGACCTCTTCCAGCTGCCCGCCCATCGGCAGCGGCTCCAGCCGCCGCTCGTCGCGCCGGACCACACGCGGCGGCGGCGCAGCGTCCATCAGCAGCCACGCGATGGGCACATCGAAGGAGTCGGCAATTGCGGCCAACGTCTCCAGGGAAGGAGACGCCTTGTCGGTTTCCACCTGCGAGAGATAGCCCACGTTCAGGCTGGTCCGCTCACCCACCTGCGCCAACGTCAGGCCGCGATCCGTCCGCAACTTGCGGACCTGCGCCCCCACCAGCGGGCGGCGTCGCGTTCGTAGTTCCCGAGACACAGCGTCCATGTTGCTCTCCACAAACAGGATTGACGAAACCCATATTCAGGCGCTAAATTGTCTCCAACAACAATATTTGTTGTGGAACAATCCGGGACAGTGTACTGCGTTTCGGTACGGAGGGAATTCCCATGCCTCACTCTGGCGTCAATCTTGCTGCCCCATGGGGCATCGCGTTGCTTCGCGTCGTCACCGGCGCCATCTTCCTGATGCACGGCCAGCAGAAGCTCTTCGAGTTTGGCATCGGTGGCGTCACCGGCATGATGACCGGGCTGGGCGTGCCTGCGCCGGGACTCATGGCCCTTGTCGTCACCTTCGTGGAGCTTCTGGGCGGCATTGCGTTGATCCTCGGGGCGTTCACGCGCATCGCCGCTGTGCTCGTCGCAATCGATGTCCTCGTTGCGTTCTTCCTCGTTCACCTGCCGAATGGCTTCTTCGCCACCAACGGCGGGGTCGAGCTGGTTCTCCTCCTGGCCACGGCGGGGATCACCCTGGCCGCGACCGGCCCGGGTGCGCTGGCGCTGGACAGCAGGTTGCCAGTGGAGCAGCGGCTGCAGCCAAACACGCTGGCGCCAGCCCATCGCTGAGATTCGCGAATTCCCGCGGCCCCGGCGTGAACACCCCGTGGCCACTTGTGACCCGGGGGTGCTCCGGCCAACACACGCCCCCTCCCGGGAGCCATCGCGGAGCGCGTTCCGACCGAGTGTTCGGCACTGCCGTAGCGTGAGGTTTCCCGGGAAGGCGGCCGATGGAGCCTTTGCATCCGCCTCGGCTGCAGCGACGGAGCCCCGTCCGCATCCCGGCGACCAGCGGCGCGTGATGGCGCTCGAGGCTGGAAACACAGCGCGGCGAGAACCAACCACTATTGCGTTCCGGGCCGATCACTCTGCTGCTCGCCCGCACCCGGCGCCTGCACCGGTAGCAGGAATCCGGCGACCGGCGCCATCCCATCTACCCTGGCACTGGCCGCCCGGACTACCCTCCAGCACCAGCCCGAATGACGCAACAGGCCGGGTGGCCATCGCTCGTCCGTGCCTGCAGGCGCCGGACTGCTGAGGGCTGCCGGGCCAGGGCGCATGGTCGCGGCCAGGCTCGGCCCTGGCCTGTATATCGCCTGTTCGATGGTCACTGTGCATGGTGGCCAGATGTCAGCCGAATCGGCGTTGGGTGCGGGCAGCTTCTCCGTCCTCACGTTACCGACGCCAGTGGCCGCTGCAGCTGCCCGTTGTCAGCCAACTGAAGGAGACGGGAGGCGCCTCGTGACCTGCTGCGAACCGTAGCGTGGCGGCCAGCTGTCGGGAAGGGCAGTGACGTCGCCTCGCTGTTCCGGTTGGATGATGGTTGGGAGGTTTCCGGCGCCGCCGACTTCGAGATCGATCTCGACGACATGGAGCCTGACGCAAGCCGACGCGATCCTCCGCTGGCGCGGATCAGGCTTGATTACGCCATGATCATGAATGACGCATGGCAGACGCGCACGGTCCATCCGCAGTTGACGACGGGGACTCCGAAGAAGCGGCAAACCTGCACCCAAAGTGTCCGTAGAGAGGGAATCTGGAAGCACAAGAGCGGCAATATGGTCCCGGAATTCTGGTTCCTGGAGGGCATCTACCAGTTCACGCTGGACACTACGCCGGCCATACGCGTGCAGCAGGTGCGAACTGTGGCCCTGGAGGTGCGCCAGGCACAGGAACTGGAGGCCGTCCGCCTGAATCTTCCTGACTTCTCCGTCGATCCCGTGGAAATCTGGTTGAACCGCACGGCCGAAGCGAGCGACGAACACCTGACAACCAACGGTGGCCTGTCGATAGAAAGCCACATCACTGTGGGCCATGCGGGGCTTGTGGCAAATCAGGAAGGCGTGTGGACCCGCAGCGCGGAATCAGGGCCGTTTGCCTCGTCCTGGGTAGCGCGGCGGCCCTGCGACAGCCAATGCGTTACGTCGCGCACCTGAGGAAATCCGCATTGCGCGGCGATACGCTTCTGTTTCCGGTTCTGCAGGCGTACGGCGGCGAGCCGGCCCTGCTTCCCTGAATCCCTCGCCCCCGCCGCAGTTCGCGGTCCCACACACCGTGGCTCCTCGCCCGGCGCACATGTCAGGACTCGTCGGTTCGCTCGTTGCCCTCGCACGGGACGGCCCACTCCCGAACAGCCCGTGCCGGCGTCATCCGTGGCCGCGTCAGGCGGCGCAGATCAGCCGGCAACCAGGCGTTGTAGGCAGCCAGCACCTCATCCAACCGGGCGGCTTGGGCCAGGTACAAGCGCCGGGCCTGCCGCTCCTCCGCCGCCTGCGCCTCCAGCAGCAGCGCCGGATCTGGCGTGACTGCGACGGCCGGTACAGGTCGCCAAAAGGCCCACCAGGGCGCCGGGCTGGCGCGGGTGTGGACGGCGGCAACGCCTTCGCTGCCCAGCGTGATCGGCAATACCGCTCGCGGATCGCAGCCAGCGCGGCAGTCTCCACCTGCACCTCCCGGTTCAGTTCCATCCAGGGCGGCGACATCTCGGCGTTCTTCAGGAGGTGGTAGCCCATCTCCAGTCGCCAGCCTCGCGATTCTCCTCGATCACGAGTCGCCGCCCCTGGCCCGGGAGGTTGTCGAAGTCACCCCGTTCCCAGGCTTCGCTGATCGCCCGCTCGACCCAGCTTTCCCAGCGCGGGAGATCAGCAGGTGATGCGGATTCTCGGGGAGCAGAAGACATGGATGCATACTCAATTTGCTGCGACACTGCCGCAATGGTAGCGGCGCGTGTGGGCAAGTGCAGTAGACTGCGCGACCCTTTTGCGCGTACACAGGAGGCCCACATGCCTGAGTCAGCCTTGCCCACGGCAACCCAGGAGGAACGCAACACCGCCGTGCGCGACCGCTGGGACGCCAAAGCTGCCTACTGGGACGAGCACATGGCTGACGGCAACCAGTTCCAGCGCGAGCTGATCGGTCCGGCCCTGGAGCGCCTCCTCAAGGTGCAACCCGGCGAGCGCGTCCTGGACGTCGCCTGTGGCAACGGCGTCAATGCCCGGTGGATGGCCCGTGTTGGCGCAAACGTGCTGGGCGTCGACTTCAGCCGCGTCTTCCTGGAACGCGCCCGCGCTCGCACTACCCCCTGGGATGAACGCATTGCGTACCGGCAACTCGACGCGACCGATGAGGCCGCCCTGCTGGCCCTGGGTGAAGGCGCGTACAACGCCATCCTCTGCAGCATGGCCATGATGGACATGGCGGAAATCGGGCCGTTGCTGCGCGCCTCCCGCCGCCTCCTGGCGCCCGGTGGCCGTTTCGTCTTCTCGATCCAGCACCCACCCTTCAACAGCAACGGCGTTGACCTTATCGGCGAACGCCCCGCTGCGGATGTCAGCGCCTTCTTCGTCAAGGTGGGCGCGTATCTCACCATCCCGCCGGGCCTTGCGGCAGGCATGCCTGGCGAGCCAACCCCACACTGGTATTTCCACCGCCCGCTGCACGAACTGTTCGGCGAGTTCTTCGCCGCTGGCTGGGTGATAGACGGCCTGGAGGAGCCGCGTTTCGTCACCTCTGCCGAGGATCCACACCGAATCACCTGGAGCAACATGCCTGACATTCCGCCCGTGCTGGTGGCGCGGGCCATTCCCCGGAGCGCCGTATGATCGCCGTTATCTTCGAGTTCTGGCCCGCTGAGGGCGAGCGCGAGCACTACCTGGACATCGCCGCCGAGCTGCGGCCACTCCTGAGCGAGATCGATGGCTTCATCTCCGTCGAGCGCTTCGAGAGCATCTATGAACCCGGCAAGATGCTCTCGCTCTCGTTCTGGCGGGATGAGGAGGCCGTCGCTGCCTGGCGCTCCCTGGAGCCGCACCGCGCCGCGCAACTGCTCGGCCGCGAATCAGTTTTCCGCGACTATCACCTGCGCATCGCGCGCGTGCTGCGTGACTACGGCCTGGAAGACCGTGAGCAAGCGCCAGCCGACAGCCGTGCGGCCCACGGATAGCCGCGCGTCGTTGCCTGCTGACTGCACGCAACGACGCAACCGCCACGGGCTGCAGGCGCCTATTGCGCGACACGGCCAGCAGCGATACGCTGCAGGTTGATCGTTTCTGTCGCAGCTCAATGTCGAGCCTCGCTCACAGTGCCAGCGTCGCCTCAGCGTTTCGGGCAGGGCTCCCTGACAATGCGTCCTGCCCGGAAGCCAGGTATGACCCGGGTACGCATTGCTTCAACCTGATGATGCAGGTGCGGCCAGATATTCACGGAAGAAAGGGGCAATCGTGACCAACTGCGATGAAGAAACCCGGACCGCACGTCTCCAGCATGCACCCGTCGATCGCCGCGCTCTGCTCCGCCTCACCGGGGCCGGCGCCGGCGCAGCCCTCCTCGCCGGCTTGCCCGGTTTCCGGCAGGAGGCCAGCGCGGCCCTCTTCGCGCAAGACCCCGCGCCCGGCGGCGTCCTCACCTACGCCCGCGAGGGCGACGCCGATTCACTCGATCCGCACAAGACCACGACCACCCTCTCCTGGCAAGTCCACAGCCAGCTTTACGAGAGCCTGACCGCGTTTGACGCCGACGGCAATATCGTGCCGAACCTGGCCAAAAGCTGGGAAATCTCGGACGATGGCCTGGAAGTCACCTTCGTCCTGCAGGAGGGCGTCACCTTCCACGACGGCACGCCGCTCAATGCGGAAGCCGTGAAGTACACCTTTGACCGCTTCATCGACGATGCCACCGGCAACCCGTCCAGGGCGAGCATCGGCCCCCTGACTGGCACCGAAGTCGTGGACGACCTGACGGCGAAGATGACCTTCTCCGCGCCGTTCGCCCCGCTCCTCAGCTTCCTGACCGATCCTTTCGCCGGCATTATCTCGCCCACCGCCGCCGAGGCTTCTGGCGAAGAATTCAGCAACAACCCGGTCGGCAGCGGGCCGTTCAAGTTCGTGGAGTGGGTCAAGGGCGACCACATCACTCTGGAGCGCTTCGATGAGTACAAGGGTTTTCACCCCATGTACAACCACGAAGGCCCCGCCTACCTGGACCAGGTCATCTACCGCACCATGCCAGAGGAGCAGGCGCGTATTGCTGCCCTGGAAACCGGGGAAGTGAACATGGCCGAGCCGCCACTGGAAGAAGTGGTGCGCCTGCAGGGCGATGGCAACTTCATTGTCAATATCGCCCAGAACACCGGGCAATTGGTCTTCTTCGAGTTCGCCGTCCACCGCGCCCCGTTCGATAACGTAAAAGTGCGGCAGGCCGTCGGCTATGCCGTCGACCCCGCACAGATCGTCAGCATCGGCCTCAACGACCTGGTCCAAACCACTCAGTGCACAGTCGGTCCTGGCATCCTGGGCGGCAACTCCGCGGTCTGCAGCACCGCTGGCTTCTCACCCGATCCGGAGAAGGCGAAGGCCCTGCTGGCCGAGGCGGGCTACGGCGATGCGCCCCTCCCGGTCACGCTGGCCACCTGGACTGGCGGCAACCGCGAGGATGTCGCGCAGCTGATCCAGAACCAGCTCAACCAGGTCGGGTTCGATGTCAAGCTGGAAACAATGGACATTGGCTCGCTCAACGCCCGCGTCAAGGCCGAGAACACCACTGATGAAGGCGGCGGGTTCTTCGACATGATGGGCTGGGCCTGGTTCGACCCGGATATCCTGTACGCGCTCTTCCACTCGCCCGGCTGGGTCGATGGCTTCAGCAGCCCCGAACTGGACGCCCTGCTCGAAGAGCAGCGCACCCTGACCGACCGCGATGCGCGCCTGGTGAAGATCGACGAGATTCAGCAGTACATCCTGGAGAACGCAGCCATGGTGCCGCTCTTCTCCCCCGGCTGGAACTGGATCCTGGCCTCACCAACATCCGTTCAGGGGTTCCAGTTCGCGCCGTTCAACCGCGCCCTGCTCTACGACGTGTCGATCACGTCCTAGGGCCAGGACAAGGCTGCGACGTGGGAGCGTATATTGCGCGGCGGGTGCTCTCGGGGCTGCTCACGCTCTGGGTGGTGACGGTGGTCGTCAGCTTGCTGATTCACCTCGTGCCCGGCGACCCCGTGCGCATCATGTACGCCCAGTCACAGTCAACCACGGAAGAGCAGATCGAGGCCAAGCGGCGCGAACTTGGTCTCGATCGTCCCATCTACGAGCAATACGTCACCTACATGGGGAACGTACTGCGCGGCGACTTCGGCAAGACGATCCGGGGCGAGCAGCCGGTGCTGAACCTGCTGCTGCTGCGCCTGCCGAACACCATCATGCTGACCGTGGCCGCCATGATCGTCGCCATCGTGGTCGGCGGCTCACTCGGCTTTTTCTCCGCCTACTACCGGGGAAGTTGGTTCGACACGCTGAGCATGGCTCTGGCGATTGCCGGCATCGCCATTCCCAGTTTCTGGCTCGGCCTGCTCCTGATGTTCTTCTTCTCGGTGCGCCTCGGCTGGTTCCCCGTCGGCGGCACCGGGTTGACCAGCCTGGTCCTGCCTGCGGTCACGCTCGGTCTGGTTAGTGCAGCGGTGCTGGCGCGCCTCACCCGCTCCAGCATGCTCGACGTCCTCTCGCAGGACTACATGCGCACCGCCCGCGCCAAGGGCCTCGCCGAGCGCATCGTCCTGGTGCGCCACGCAGTCAAGAACAGTCTGATTCCGATCATCACCATGCTCGGCCTGCAGGTTGCCTACATGCTGGGCGGCGCAGTCGTGGTGGAGAACGTATTCGCCTGGAACGGCGTCGGCCGCCTGGCGGTCCAGGCCATCCTGCAACGTGACTTTCCCATGATCCAGGGTTTCGTGCTCATGTTCGCCATCATCGTCATTGGCGTCTCACTGGCCGTCGACGTGCTCTACGCCTTCGTCGACCCGCGCATCCGCTACGAGTCCTGAATGGTTGCTGCCGTACACCCAAAGTCATCGTCGCTGGCCACAGCGAAGCCTGCCCGGAGTGAGTGGGGACGCACCTGGTCCGCCTTGCGGCGCAACCGTGGAGCCATGCTTGGGCTTGCCATCATCATCGCGCTGGTGCTTTGCGCCATCTTCGCGCCCCGGATCAGCCCGTACGACCCAACCCTGATGGGCGCTGGCGGCTCGTTGGAACCCCCGTCGCTGGCGCATCCATTCGGCGCCGACAAGTTCGGCCGCGATCTCTTCAGCCGCGTCATCGCCGGAAGCCGCCTCACCCTCTTCATCGGCTGCCTGGCCGTCGCCATCTCCGGCGCTGTCGGCTCACTCCTGGGGCTCATTTCGGGGTACGCCGGCGGCAAGATCGACAATATCATCATGCGCGCGGTCGATGTCATGTTCAGCTTCCCCGATATTCTCATCGCACTTTCGGTCGTTGCCCTGCTTGGCCCCAGCCTGCGCAACGCCGTGGTGGCCGTCGGCATTAGCGCCATTCCCTGGTACGCGCGCGTTGTGCGCGGCACAGTGATGGTGGAGGGAAAGAAGCAGTATTTCGAAGCGGCGGAATCGCTCGGCGCCGGCCACGCCCGGCTGGTTGCCCGGCATATTCTGCCGAACGCGCTGCCGCCCATCCTGGTCCTGGCCACGCTTGGCTTCTCGACTGCCATTCTCTCCGCCGCCGCGCTCTCCTTCCTCGGCCTGGGCGCGCAACCGCCTGAGCCGGAGTGGGGCCTGGAGTTGGCCCTGGGCCGTGACCTGATGCGGCAGGCCTGGTGGATCATGACCTTTCCCGGGCTCGCCATCGCCATCACCGTGCTCGGCTTCAACCTGCTTGGCGACGGCCTGCGCGAGGCGCTCGATCCGCGCCAGCGCCGGTCCTGAGCGGCATGCGCCCATCCGCTCACCCCACCAGCGTTAGCCTTCCTCGCGCATGTGCCTTGCCGGGCGCACGACCATCTCGACCAACACAGGGATCGGCTCGACAAACTCGAGACGCCCCTGGGGATTGAGCACGAACCAAACCAGAGGTCCTGGTCTGCGGGTCACGACGGCCCGCCCCACCCTGAACACGGAACAGGAGCACATTTCCCGTGAACAGCACGAACACCCCCGAAGTCATCCCGGTCTGGCCCGGCGAGGTCCCTAACGCGGAACTCTGGCAAAACGCTGGCCCGGAACTGGAACGCCCACGCTGGGAGAACTCCCGCCTGGCGCGCAACGTCAGCCAGCCTACCCTCACGGTTTTCCTGCCGAACCCGGACGTGGCGAATGGCGCGGGGATCGTGGTCTGCCCCGGCGGCGCCTTTCACTTCCTGATGGTGGACAAGGAAGGAACCGAGGTCGCAGAGTGGTTCAACGCTCGCGGCGTCGCGGTCTTCGTGCTCAGGTACCGCGTCTTCCCGACTCCTGACGACGACGATGTCTTCCTGCGCATCGCAGCGGACCCGCTCCCGCACCGGCCCAACATGGACCTGGTCTGGCCCATTTCCGTTTCGGATGGCCTGCAGGCTATCCGCACCGTCCGTGAGCAGGCGGGGCGTTTCGGAATTGATCCTGACCGCCTCGGCATCATGGGGTTCTCGGCCGGAGGCGCGGTCACGGCCGGGGCAGCCGCTCGCTACGAAGACGCCGCCAGCCGCCCCAGCTTTGCGGCGCCTATCTACGCCTCCACGCGGGAGAAAACCGTGCCCGCTGACGCGCCGCCCATCTTTCTGGCGCACGCGAGCGATGATGAGTTGGTCAGTTCCATGCACAGTGTGGCGATCTACACGGCCTGGCAGGAGGCCGGCCAGCGGGCCGAACTCCACATCTACGCGGCAGGCGGCCACGGCTTCGCCCTCTGGCCGCAGGGTCTCCCCTCCGACACCTGGATCGACCGCCTGTGGGCCTGGCTGCAATCCGAAGGCTTTGTCCCACGGTAGCAAGCCACACGGTTCCGTGTCGTCTCGGGTTATTCGAGCCACTGCGCCCTGCAACCGCCCGGGCGCGAGGTTCCGGCTCCCTCAGGTGACAACCCGAGACACGCGGGATCTCGGGCGATCCCTGTCGGTCCGGAATTGGCTCGCCATGTGCGAGACTGCCTTTTGACGTTGCCTTTGCCGACACAGGGGATACGCTGATGTGCCACGGAGATGACGCCCACCCACCTGAACCGCCTGTCGCCGGCCCCCTCGGGGATCACGGCGAGCTGACCCTGATCTCGGCCGATGGCACAGAAGTCATGGCCTACGCAGCGCGACCCGAACAGCCAGGCGAAACCGGGGTGGTGATCCTGCCCGATGTGCGCGGCTTGCACCACTTCTACAAGGGACCTCGCCGATGGCTTTGCCCAGGCCGGGTTCAGCACCGTAGCTATCGACTACTTCGCCCGCACCGCCGGCAATAGCGCGCGCGATGAAGCCTTCGCCTACCGGCCGCACGTTGAGCAGACGACACCGGAGACCGTGGACACTGATGTCGCAGCCGCCATCGCGTACCTGCGGTCCCCGCCGGCGAGTTGCGGCCACGCGCATCTTCACCCGTGGGCTTCTGCTTTGGCGGCAGCACCTCGTGGCGGCAGTCAGCTACGCAGGACGGGCTGACCGGGGCCGGCGTCGGGTTCCACGGCCAACCTGGGCGCGCCCGGGCCTACATCCGCCAGATGCGCGCCCCGCTCCTGCTGCTGGTTGCCGGCGGCGACACCCCCCCTGGAAGGTTCAGGCGTTCGGCCAGGGCTTGTCGATGCCGGCGTGTCCCACTGCCTGGTCATCTATCCCGGTGCGCCACACTCCTTCTTCGACCGCTCGTTCGCCGAACACCGCGAAGCCTGCGCCGACGCCTGGCGCCAGATGCTGGCCTTTTTCGACCGCCCGCACACGCCACGCGGCCTGAACGACATCGAAGGATTTTGTCCGTACCGCCTCGCCCAGAGCGCCATCCACGCTGACGTGTCCTCCTCAAGTACTGAGGTGGGCCTCGGCGCGAGGTGGCGGCGGCCCGCCAGCCCCGCAGTGTTGCCCCGTGCTCGCTGTAAGGGATGTTCACCTCGCTCCGGATGCCGTAGCCCCAGTGCGGGGCTTGGCAGCAGGCGTCCGGCAGCCCGCCGAGACAGGTGCGTTCCCGGGCAGTTAGCACTGGGTCAATACCTGCATCCCCGCTTTGGCAACAATCGCCAGGGCAATCACACGTTCGCCCACCCCTGCAACCTGAAAGAGAGCCAGGACAGCCCCGCGCAGATCAGGCAGCACCAGCCCGAGCGGAGCAGCGCCTGCGATCACGCCCGGTCAGGCAGCAAGGGCGTCGAACAACCGGAGGCAAGTCTGCACGCCCGGTCGTGGGCCGGAAACTGGCGCATCTCCCAGGCGCGCCAGCAACTCTGGCAGCAGTTCCGCAAGCACTGCCGCCTGGCGCCTCCAGGAACGGCTGACAGGGCAGCATCCCGTCGGCGCCGCAGGCCGCGCCGCGAAGCACAGTCATGCCCGTGCGCCTCACCTCGCCGGTGCTCGCCTCCAGCAAGGTGCTCTTGCCCAGGCCAGCGTCGCCACGAAGCAGCACCACTGCCGGCCCCGGCTGTCTCATGCGCGGCGCGCCGCGCAGCCAGTTCTGGGTCTTGGCCTTCCAGGAACACAGGCTGGTGGGTCGAAATTGTTTCAGGCATGGCGAGGCCCTGAACGCAGGTTGCGATGTTTCTCGTCCTTTTTTGCGCTGCGGCCTGGCGGCTGACGACGAGATTTTCCGCCAGCGAACCCCACTTCCCTACCGCGCCATCCTGCCGCATGATTGCGCGGTGACAGTTCGCAGGGGGGGTAACCAGTAGATGGGCAACAGGCCATTCAAGGTCGGGGTCTTCGTGCCCCAGTTTCATATGCCCTGGCGAGAAACCGGTCCACGCTGGGCCGACATCCTGGCCACCGCGCAACTCGCGGAAGAGGTGGGGTTCGATTCCTATTGGCTGCCTGACCATCTGCTCTTCGAGTTCGACGACGTCAAGCGGCAAGGGGCATGGGATGTCTGGTCCCTGCTGGCCGGATTGGCCGCCGCCACCCGGCGCATCGAACTGGCGCCGCTGGTGGCGTGCACCAGTTTTCGCAACCCGGCCCTGATCGCAAAGATGGCCGACACCATCGATGAGATCAGTGGGGGTCGCTTCATTCTCGGCCTCGGCGCTGGCTGGCACCGGCCGGAGTACGATGCCTTCGGCTACCCCTATGATCATCGCGTCGGGCGCTTCGAGGAAGCCATAGAGATCATCTCGACGCTGCTGCGTACGGGCGAAATCGACTTTGACGGCAGGTTCTACCAGGCTCGCGCGTGCGAACTACGGCCGCGCGGGCCCCGCCCGGCCGGGCCGCCTGTCCTGGTCGGCGGCAGCGGCGACCGTATGCTCCGCATTGCCGCCCGCTTTGCCGACGCCTGGAATGCTGACCGCCAGAACACCCTGGCGCAGGTGGCGGCGCTCAATGGCCGCGTCGATGCCGCCTGCGTCGATGTTGGCCGCGACCCCGCCACATTGGACCGTATCATCGGCATCCAGGTTGACCTGCTGAACGCGCAGCGCGAGGCGGTGCAACCGCGCCAGTTCGTGATGCACCCCTGGCCACTCACCGGCGCCCCGGAGGACCTCGCCGCCCAGATTCGCGCGTTCGCGACAGAGCGCGTCAGCCACCTCATTGTCTGGATCGACCCGCCGACCCCGGCCGGCATCGCCGCCTTTGCACCCGTCCTGGCAGCCCTGGACGCCAGCGCCTGAACAACGACGACCCCACGGAGACATGCGACAGATGACCGACGAAACCCAGGAAACCTATCTGCGCCAGCGACTTGCGGTGCGCGCCGCAGAGTTCAGTGGCCAGTTCGGGATGTACGCGAAGAACCTGGAGACCGGCGCTGAAATCAACGTCAACGCGGATGCGGTCATGCCAACCGCCAGCGTCATCAAGGTGGCGGTGCTGGCAGAGTTCTACCGCCAGGTGGACGCGGGCACAGTCTCGCTCGCGGAGCGGCGCGAGGTCACGCCGGACGACTGGTGGGGCGGCTCCGGCGTGCTGAAGGAGTTTGCCCCCGGCCTCACCCCAACGCTCAATGACCTTGCGCGCATGATGATCGTCGTCAGTGACAATGTCGCCACCGGGATGCTGGTTCGCCTGTTGGGCAAGGACGCCATCAATGAGTCCCTGCGCGCATGGGGTCTGGAGCACACGACCCTCGTCTGGAAAATGACGCTGGGCGACGACATCCGGAACTATGCGGTCAGCACCCCGCGCGAACTCGCCAGGCTGATGGAACTGATCGCCACGGACGCCATCATCTCACCGGAAGCGTGCGCGGCCATGCGCGATCACCTCTCACGTCAGCAGTATCTGGACCAGATTCCACGCTACCTGCCGTACAACCCGTATGCCCGCTACGTCGGCGACGACGCCAGCATGCACATTTTCAACAAGACTGGTTTCTACACCGGTGTCCGGGTCGATGCCGCCATCGTGACCTCGCCCGCCTGCCGCTTCGTGATCGCCACGATGACCGACGGCAGCCGTGACCCTTCCTTCCGCATGGACCACGAAGGGAACCTGCTCAACGGCGCAGCCGCGCAACTCGTCTACGAGTCGTGGCGTCGCTGACCGGCCCCAAACCCTGCCGCGCAGAACGGCGGCTCACACGAGCCGCCGTTCCCGCAGGAAAGTGGATTGGAAGGCCAGCGCCGGGTCCTAGTCCTCCGGCGCCGGGATGCACGTGCCCTGCACAAACGGGTTGTTGGAATCATTCTGGCTGCAGACGAAGGACCGTACGCCCGCTGAACCAACGCAGCAGAACGGGCCAATGGCATCGCCATCATCGTTCACGCCGCCGCAGACCGCGCCCTGGCCACCGCAGCACGCCTTGTCACTGTTACTGGCGTTGTGCGGCACGTCGCAGATGCGGTTGGTGCTCTTCGGGCAGCACTGATCGTCGAATGAACAGCTATCACCGGCCTTGAAACACCGGCCGTTCTTCTTGCCTTTACCCTTCTTGTTCTTCCGCTTCTTCCGCCGGCGGGCATCACCGTCAGCCACTCCCAGCAGGCCAATGCCACCAATGGAGAGGGCCGTTGCACCGATCACTTGCAGCGCCCCGCGCCGGTTGTGCGTGCCCGCCAGGGCGGTCGCCAGGTTATCGAAACGCTGCGTGTCCATGGTGCTTGCTCGCTTTCTGTCTGATCTCAGCGTCGGGGCGCCCCCGTTGGTGAGATCTATCCTGAGCCAGCGAGCGTGACTGATCAGTCAGGGCGGGAACCCACTGCCGGTCAAATCAGGAACAGCGCCCGGCGCCGCGGGACACTACCGGCTCAGGTTCCGGTACGCCAGCGCTGACAAGGGCACAAAGAGCACGGTGATTACCAGGGGCAGCACCACGGCCATCTCGATGGCATGCCGGGCAATCCAGCTTTCGCCGCCATACCCCGCACTGCCAAACAACTCGCGCGTGGCGGAGGCCGTAATGGAAAGCGGGTTCCACGCGGCAATCGCGCCCAGCACGCGCGGCATGGACGCGGGATCGACGAACACGCTGGAGAGGAACCCGACAGGCCAGACCAGGATTTGCACCGCAGTCACAGCCTGTGGGCCGCGCGCCCGAAGCCCGATGAAGATGCCCACCCAAAGGAGCGAAAAGCGCAGCAACAGGAGCAGCCCAACCGCCGCCAGCGCGGCCAGCAGCCCGTTATGCCACCGCCAGCCGACCGCCAACCCCGTGACCACCATCAGCAGCAGCGCCACAATAGAGTTGAGCAAGTCCGCGCTGCACCGGCCCAGCACCACCGCCACGGCGTTCATCGGCAGCGAGCGGAAGCGGTCCGTGATTCCCTTCTCGGCATCGATTGCGACCGCCATCATCGTCGATTCCAGCCCGAACAGCATGGTCAGGGCAAACATGCCGGGGATCAGAAAGGCGAAGTAATCGGCGCCGGGGACGCTGATCGCTCCACCGAAAAGGCTGCCGAACAGGAGGACCGACATCACCGGGAAGAGCCAGCCGATGATCACACCCCAGGGCTCACGCAGCCAGTGGCGCAAATCACGCTGGGTGATTACCCAGGCATCGGCCAGAATGGACGCCTTCCCCGCTTCAGGCCGGGTCAGTTGGGTGCTCGCCAGAGATGTTGTACTCACGCTGCTGCCTCCTCAGGAACCTCGACCGTCAGGTGCAGGAAGACATCGTCCAGCGTGGGCTGGCGTAGCCCGATTTCGAGTGGCGTAACTGCCGCTGCCTCCAGAAGGTTCGCCACGCGCAGCAGCGAGTTTGCGCCACCCTCCGCCGGGAAGCTGAGGTGCAGCCGCTCGCTGTTGGCCTGCACCTCCGGCAGATGCGCCAGCACCTGGCGGGCGGCGGCCAGCGCGCGTTCATCCGGCAAGGTAAGGTCAATCCAGCTTCCGCCCAACATTGCCTTCAACTCGCGGGGCGCACCCTCGGCGACGACCTTGCCTGCCTTGAGCAGCACGATCTGGCTGGCCAGAGCATCGGCCTCCTCCAGATACTGCGTGGTCAGCAGCACCGTGGAGCCAGCCTGCGCCAGGCTGCGGATAGCAGCCCAGACTTCGCGCCGTGCCGCCGGGTCCAGCCCGGTGGTCGGCTCATCAACGAAGAGGACCGGCGGTGAAACAATCAGGCTGGCTGCCAGGTCCAGCCGGCGGCGCATGCCGCCAGAGTAGGTCCGCACCGGTTGGTTGGCGGCGTCAATCAATGCAAACTGGGCCAGCAACTCCTCCGCCCGGGCCCGCGCGACCCGGACCGGCAAGTGATTGAGCCGGCCAAACATCTCCAGGTTCTCGCGCCCGGAGAGAATCTCGTCAACGGCCGCGTACTGCCCCACCAGTCCGATGCGCTCGCGCACCTGCTGCCCCTGGCGACGCACATCGTACCCGGCCACCCACGCCTCACCCGAATCCATACGCAAGAGCGTGCTCAGGATGCGCACCGCCGTGGTCTTGCCCGCCCCGTTCGGCCCCAGGAGGCCGCACACCGTGCCTGGCGCAACCGACAGGTCGAACCCGCGCAACCCGGCCTCTTGCGAGCCCCCGGCATACCGCTTCCGCACGCCTTGCGCCAGAATGGCGCCATGCACATGCTCCATTGCCGTCCTTTCCACGAACCCAATGCCCGGTGCACGTGCCTGCCCTGCACGACCGGACGATGGCAGTACATTATACCGTACGGTGTACGCTATGCAAATAGTCGAGGGATGTCGCCTGTATGAGCAAGAAAGCTCCCCCTCCCGCCGGGCACGATCCCGCGCGGTCGCTGGCGCTTCTTTGGGGATCGCACACGCGCGCCGGACGCTCCGGGCTAACGTTGGCGGCCATCATTGAGGCGGCCATCGCCATTGCGGACGCCGAGGGGCTGGACGCGGTGTCCATGCGGCGCGTCGCCGAGCGCCTGCACGTGGGCGCGATGTCGCTCTACACCCATGTCCCGGGCAAGGGTGAACTCACGGATCTCATGGTCGACACCGTGGCCGGTGAGTTGTACGCAGATGTGGACGAGCCTTCGCGGCAACCGGGAGGGTGGCGTGGCGCTGTCCGCTTCATAGCGCGCCGCAACTGGGAGCTCTACGCCCAGCACCCGTGGCTGCTCCACCTGGGACAGGCCCGGCCTGTCATGGGCCCCCACGTCTCGCGCAACTACGAGGCTGAGCTGCGCCCACTGGACAGCATTGGCCTGTCCGACGTTGAGATGGATGACACACTGACCCTCGTGCTCTCCCACGTCGGCAGTGTGGCCCGCACCCGCTTCCTGCAGTATGCGGCGCAGCAGGAAAGTGGGCAGTCAGATCTGGAGTGGTGGGTAGCTATGGCGCCCCTGCTGGAGACTGTCATGAGCGCGCAGCACTTCCCGGTGGCGAGCCGCGTGGGGCAGGCGGCAGGCATGGCGCATCAGGCCGTGACCGACCCGGAGCACGCGCTGTCATTCGGCCTGGAGCGCATCCTGGATGGCGTCGAGGCGCTCATCGACCGCCGTCAGCGCGTAGATGGCCCTTGAGGTCTGGGGCAAGAGGCGATGCTGACGACTGGCCACCCCGAAATCGATGCGCTCCTCCCCTCGCTGACGACAGGCATTGCGGCCGCACTGGAGCCGCAGCCTCGGCTGTCTGGCCTCTACCTCTACGGCTCCGCGACAACCAGCGCGTACACGCCCGGCGTCAGCGATATCGACCTCCTTGCCGTCACTGATGGCCCGATCACGCCGGAGGTCATCGCCCGCCTGCAACCGATGCACGCGGGACTGGCGGCGCGCTTCCCGGAGTGGCAGGACCGCGTCGAAGTGATCTACGCGCCACGGCAAGCCCTCGCGACGTTCCGCACGCAGTTCAGCGAGATCGGCGTCATCAGCCCGGGAGAACCGCTGCACATCGTCTCCGCCGGCATCGACTGGTTGATGAACTGGCATCAGGTCCGCCACGGAGGGCAGGTGCTTGTCGGTCCGCCGGCGGCGACCTTTGTTCCCGGCACAACCATCGCGGAGTACGTCACCGCCGTGCGCGAGCACGCCGCCGCTTTCAGCGACTGGATGCCGCAAATGGGCTCCGCTCGCCAGCAGTCGTACGCCGTTCTGACGCTCTGCCGCGCCCTCTACACCGTGCGCCATGGCCACGGCGCGTCAAAGGCCGAGGCCGCCGCCTGGCTGGCAGCCGAAGTGCCTGTTCACGCGCCACTGCTGGAGCAAGCCCTCCGCTGGCGCGAAGCCGAGCCGAACAACCCGGCTGCCGCCACACGCGCGTAC